>NZ_JBNJSN010000010.1:0-131528 GCF_050113845.1 Pantoea sp. FN0305
GCCAGCGTTCAATCTGAGCCATGATCAAACTCTTCAATTTAAAAGTCTGATGCTCAAAGAAAAACGTCGTAATGAATTACGTGTTCACTCTGAGACTTGATACTGCAATAGTTTTTGCGATATCCCGTCCGTGAGTGCCCACACAGATTGTCTGATAAATTGTTAAAGAGCGGCGCCACATTCTTCAGTGGCGCGGGCTGCGTATACTACGCTTTCCCGCTGAAGAGTCAAGAGTTTATTTTCTTTTCCCTTCCTGACAAGGCCGACTAAGAAGTCGTTGTTCCGTGTCAGTGGAGGCGCATTATAGGGAGTTCTTTTTGCCTGACAAGTACTAATTTCAAAAATAAATTCAGATGTTGTTTTTTTCATCAAAGTGCGAGTTTTTCAAGCTTTTCGAAGCCATAACGCTGTAAAACGGGTGTTAATTGTACTGTTTCCGGCTTCATTTCCATGCAAAAAGCCAGATTGGCATCTGAAGAGCAGGCGTTTGGCGCTTCATGCTCAAGCAGCCATACGGTACGCCGTGCAATAGCCGCCCCTGAATCAATCAGTCGAGTGCCTTCAGGTAATACCGCCTGAAGCTCTTCCGCTAACAAAGGAAAGTGGGTACATCCCAGCACAACGGTATCGGGCGGTTCAGACATACGCAGCCAGGGCTGTAAAATCCGACGAATAGTTTCAAGAGGGATGGTTCGCCCGTGGAGTTTCATCTCTGCCAGTTCCACCAGCTCCGCTGAACCCAGCATCTCGGTTTTACACTCGCTGGCAAACTGCGCAACCAGCTCGCGCGTATAAGAACGGCGTACTGTTGCACGCGTAGCCAACAGCCCAACAATACCGTTTCGGGTTAGCCGGGCGGCAGGCTTGATGGCAGGTACGACGCCGACAACCGGAAAGGCGAAATGCGCACGTAATGCAGGCAGTGAAACGGTGCTGGCAGTATTGCAGGCCACAATCACCATAGATAATGGATAGCGTCGCGTTACTGCTTCCACGATAGCCACTACGCGATCGACGATAAACTCTTCCGATTTCTCACCATACGGAAAAGCGACATTATCAAAAGCGTAAAGGTAATGCAGATCCGGCAGCAGTTGCCGGACCTCATCATAGACAGAAAGCCCACCGACGCCGGAATCAAACACCAGCACGGTAGGCCGCAGATTAGAAGCTGTAGATTCCGCTGAGGTAGTACTCTCGTCCTGCAGTTGGATAGCCATACACTGTCTCATAATCTTTATCGAACAGGTTGGCAATTCTACCACGAACCGTCAGGCGAGAGGTGAGCGGATAAGAGACGGCAACATCCCAAAGGCTGACACCGCCCATTTTTATCCGACGAGAGGGATGGCTATTAAAGTCCTGATCGTAGCGTTGGCCTAAATAGTGCCAGGTTAAAGACCAGTCAAACTGATGCAGCGTCAAGTCCAGCTGGTATTTGACCTGCTGTTTGGCGCGGCGTAGCAGTATCTGATCGGTTTCGCTGTTGCGCGGATCAACATAATCATACGATACCTGATGACTGAATAGCCCGGTATCAAATTGCGCGGTCGCTTCGACGCCTTTAATACGCGCTTTGCCAATATTGTAGTAACGAGAAGTCGCAGGATCGCTGCTAATCAAATTATCAACATCGTTGCGCCAGGCGGACAGACGCCAGTTTACCGGCCCGGTTAATCCTTCTACGCCCCCTTCCCACTGCTTACTTTCTTCTGGATTAAGCTCACGATTGCCATAATTAGGGCTGTAAACCTGCGACAGACCCGGGGCTTTAAACGCTGTACCGTAAGAAGCGAAAAGGCGATATCCTTCCACGAACTCCCAGCCGGCGGCAGTTTGCCAGGTGCTATGCCAGCCAAACTGGTTGTTATCATCGCCGCGCAACGCGCCTTCCAGCGTCACGCTTCCCATCTGCTGCTGGCCGGTAATATAGATACCGGTGTTGCGCTGTTCGTATCCCTCATTTAAATAGTTAGTGCCGGGTTCGGTAGTCTCTTTTTGCCAGTCGATGCCCGTGCTTATTGCACCATTACCTACCTGGAAAGTATTGCCCCACTGCAGGTTATATTGTTCAAGATCATCCAGCGTGTCGTGAGCGCTATAACGGCCAATACGCCGGTCATAATAATAATCTTTGCTATGACTGTAGCTTGCGATCAGTTGAGTAGAATAGATGCCGTCGTGAAAACGCAGGCCACCATCCCAGGTTCGACTATAGAGCTGACGCGTATCCAGCAATACGCCGGGAACAAACTGAAAGTTGTTGTCGTAGGTATATGAGGCATCAATATCAGTACGGTTATCGAAACCATAACCGCGTACAAAACCACTAAACCGCTCGTCAAACTGATGTTCTAACGAGCCATAAAGCGTTTTACTCATAAAACCATCGCGGTCTGGCTGCGCCGGACCACTGGCGCTTGGGAATCCCGCTTTAACATCATATCCTTTGGTATAAGTGTAATCGCCCGCCAGGGTTAATTTAGTGGCCTCGCCCAGCATCTGTTGCGTTGTGCCATCATAGGATTGGTAACCGTTAGATCCCATGCCAGCGGTTAAGGTCGTACCCGGCTGCGCGCGTCCGGTAATGATATTGAGAACGCCGCCGATAGCATCAGAACCATATACAGCAGACCGCGCACCACGGATATATTCTATCCTTTGCACCAGCGAAAGCGGAATTTGACTTAAATCGGATGAGCCGCTGATACCTGCCTGATTCAGCCGCACGCCGTCAATCAGAATCAGTACATGCCTGGACTCGGAGCCACGAATAAACAGCGAGCTGAGTTGTCCCATGCCGCCGCTTACCGCAGTATCGACGCCGGGCAAACGCCGCATAACATCGACCAGGCTTTTCGCCTGCCAGCGATCGATATCTTCGCGAGTGACAACGGTCGTTGGAGCCAGCACGGAAGAGACAGGCTGAGCGTAACGATTTGCCGTCACTGTCATAGCCTCATCACTGTTTGCGGCAATGCCGGATTGCGCCCAGAGGGAAACCGCCGCGACAGCCAGTGCCAACGGCGTTTTTTTCATTATAATCATCGGTTTCAAGCATCCAAAAAACACAGCAGGATGCCGCATGCATACGGCCAATAGTACGCGATAGCCGTAAAGTGCGACGTGTTGCCGGCAGGTCTTCGGGCTTGGAATCGATTAAATGGCGAAGACTTCCCATCAAAAGACAGTGTCTGCGTTAGCAATCGCCACGACATTCCTTACCGCTGCGCGTCAGCTCCAGAATTTCACTGGATTCCCTATTAACTCAGCAGGAGGCCGGCTCGCGCAGTCTACAATTGAGGCTTATGGAAGTCCAGACTTCTGGCCCGCCATAACAGAGACGATCACAGCACTGGACATCACCTGGCGAATCCCTACAATCGCCCGGCAAGTTTGCCATTCAATCAGGAAAAGCCATGACGCCCGAAAAACTGCCTGTCGACCAGTATGAAACCCAGCTCGCGGAGAAAACGACGCGCCTGCAAAACATGATGGCACCGTTTTCTGCGCCTGCCGTTGAGGTCTACCGCTCGCCGGTCAGCCACTATCGTATGCGCGCCGAATTTCGTATCTGGCACGAGGGCGACGACCTTTACCACATCATGTTTGATCAGCAGACGCGCGATCGTATTCGTGTCGATCAATTCCCGGCCGCAAGTGAACTGATTAATCAACTTATGCCGTTGATGATCGCCGCGATCCGCCGTAACGATGCGCTACGCCGTAAGCTTTTCCAGATCGATTACCTTTCGACCATGAGCGGTCAGGTGGTGGTATCACTGCTTTACCACCGCAAGCTGGATGATATTTGGCAGCAGGCGGCAGAAGCGCTGCGCGATGATCTGCGGGCCCAGGGCTTTGACTTACAGCTTATTGGCCGGGCGACAAAAACCAAAATCTCTCTTGACCGCGATTATGTCGATGAGCGCTTGCCGGTAGCCGGCCGCGAAATGATTTACCGTCAGATTGAGAACAGTTTTACTCAGCCTAACGCAGCAATGAATATTCAAATGCTGGAATGGGCGCTGGATGTGACAAAAGGCGCTACCGGCGATCTGCTGGAACTCTATTGCGGCAACGGCAACTTTTCTCTGGCGCTGGCCCGTAATTTCCGTCGCGTACTGGCAACGGAAATCGCCAAACCTTCCGTAGCGGCCGCTCAATATAATATCGCGGCGAACCAGATCGATAATGTGCAGATTATTCGCATGTCGGCAGAGGAATTTACTCAGGCGATGAATGGCGTTCGCACCTTTAACCGTCTGCAGGGCATTGACCTTCAGGCGTATCAGTGCGAAACCATTTTTGTGGATCCGCCGCGCAGCGGCCTGGATGAGGAGACGGTAAAACTGGTGCAGGGCTATCCACAGATTCTCTATATTTCCTGCAACCCGCAAACACTGTGCGCCAACCTGGAAACGCTATCGCAGACGCACGATATTACGCGTCTGGCGCTGTTCGATCAGTTCCCCTATACCCATCATATGGAATGCGGCGTACTGCTCACGCAACGTTAAAAATGCAGCGGGACAGTAACGCCCACATAATCAGGATCAGGATGCTGCGAACGTTCGGTACAACGGCTGCGCTCGGCTTTGCTGTCCGCTTTCTTGCTGGCGGAAAGGCAGTCGTTGTATCTCTGTGACGGGCTGCGTTCATCGCCATGGATGCGTCCCTGGGATGAAGCCGGGTAAATAGCCTCGCCCGGTGTCCAGCTGCTGCCCTGATAATCGCTGCAGCTGACGCAAAGTACCAGCATTAGGGCGGCTGAAAAGCCATGTTTATTCATGCACTACCTCCTTGTAAACTTTATGGATTTGGCGCAGTCGCCCTGACTGCGCCAGGCATCTTAACGTCGGCGGCGCAGCCTGGTGCCAATCCAGAAAATCAGCGCCACCATTAATACGACGGGCAGAAAATTAGAGCCGATTTCCGGGTAGTCGGCACGTACAGTCGCGCTATACAGCAGAATACCCAGCAGGAAAAAGGCCGCGGCAAGCGAAGGCATCCCTTCCGGCATGGCGCGATTAAGATAGCGTTGATGCAGGCACCAGGCTGCAAGACCCAGCGCGATAAGCGGAAAAATCGAAAACGGCACGAAAGAATTAAAAAGCACTGAAAAAGAGCCATTGATCGTCAGGCCAGTAATAAACGCCAACAGCAAGGTTCCTTTATCGCGTGGATTTTTATCTGTCATGTCCTCTCCTTTTTATATTTAGTTATGGTTATCAAGCGTAACGGCCATGCGCTCTTGTTCCCGACGATACCAGTAGTAGGCGCCTTTAGAAATCATGCGCAATTGTAAAACCAGCCGCTCTTCCAGCTTGCGTCGTTGTTCAACATCAACATCCAGCGCCTCGGCGCCCGCGTTAAAAACGATAATGACCATCGCTTCCGCCTGCGCTTCGGTAAAGCTACGCGGCATACGATTTTCTAATTCAAGGTAATCCGCCAGTTCGGCAATAAAGTGCTGAATTTCACGTGCAACGGCGGCACGAAAGGCGGCAGAAGTGCCGGAGCGTTCCCGCAGCAGCAGACGAAACGCATTGGGATTACTGTCGATAAATTCCATAAAGGTGGCGACGGAGGTTTTGATCACGCTGCCGCCTTTGGCAATACGCTGGCGCGCCTGACGCATTAACTGTCTTAACATCAGTCCGCTTTCATCAACCATGGTCAATCCCAGCTCATCGACATCGCGAAAATGGCGGTAAAAGGAGGTTGGGGCAATTCCGGCTTCACGAGCAACTTCCCGCAGACTCAGGCTGGCAAAACTACGCTCGGCACTTAATTGACTGAATGCCGCTTCAATTAGCGAACGTCGTGTACGTTCTTTTTGCTGTGCTCTAACGCCCATTTTTCTGCCTGTTAGCCTGCCGGAAGCCCACTATAACAAATTACTCAGCATACAGTCCGTCAAAGTTTGTGACCGACTGTTAACCTCTTTATTTAGCTAATTGAGGCTAAAATCATTCAGGGAATTGGGATGTACGCGCCGGGATGTTAGAATCTCGTTGCTAAAATGTATATAAAATAAAGGAAGTGCCGGTATGCAACATGCTTACGATTACGATGTTATTGTGATTGGCTCCGGTCCGGGCGGTGAAGGCGCCGCAATGGGCCTGGTGAAACAAGGGGCCCATATCGCGGTAATTGAGCGCTATCACAATATAGGCGGCGGCTGCACACATTGGGGGACGATACCGTCTAAAGCATTACGACATGCAGTAAGCCGTACCATCGAGTTTAACCAAAACCCTTTATACAGCGATCACTCCCGTCATCTTCGCTCTTCATTCGCCGATATTCTGAATCATACAGAAAACGTCATTAGCCAGCAGACCCGTATGCGTCAGGGCTTCTATGAGCGTAACCGCTGTGAGCTTCATCAGGGCGACGCCCGTTTCATTGACATGAATACCATTGCGTTAACCCGACCTGATGGTTCCGTTGAGCGGCTGACAGCAGAGAAGTTCGTCATTGCCTGCGGTTCACGCCCTTATCATCCGATTGACGTTGATTTTACCCACCCGCGCATTTATGACTCCGACTCCATCCTTAACCTTAATCATGAACCGGGCCATGTCATTATCTATGGCGCAGGTGTGATTGGCTGCGAATACGCTTCTATTTTCCGTGGCCTGAATGTGAAAGTGGATCTGATCAATACGCGCGACCGCCTGTTGGCTTTCCTGGATCAGGAGATGTCCGATGCGCTTTCTTACCATTTCTGGAACAGCGGCGTGGTTATTCGTCATAACGAAGAGTTCGAGAAGATCGAAGGCGTTAACGATGGCGTGGTAATTCACCTGAAGTCAGGTAAAAAAGTCAAAGCAGACTGCCTGCTCTATGCGAACGGACGCACGGGCAATACAGACTCTTTGTCGCTGGAAAACGTTGGGCTGGAAGCGGATGGACGTGGTCTGCTAAAAGTTAACAGCATGTACCAGACGGCACAGCCGCATATCTATGCGGTAGGCGATGTCATTGGCTATCCAAGCCTGGCTTCCGCCGCGTACGATCAGGGACGGATTGCCGCTCAGGCCGTGATAAAAGGTGAAGCGACGGCGCATCTGATTGAAGATATTCCGACTGGCATCTATACCATCCCGGAAATCAGCTCAGTAGGGAAAACCGAACAGCAGCTGACGGCGATGAAGGTGCCGTATGAAGTGGGCCGGGCACAGTTTAAGCACCTGGCGCGCGCGCAGATTGTCGGGATGAACGTTGGCAGCCTGAAAATCCTGTTCCACCGTGATACCAAAGAGATCCTGGGTATTCATTGCTTTGGCGAACGTGCGGCCGAGATTATTCATATTGGCCAGGCGATCATGGAGCAAAAAAATGGTGGCAACACGATTGAATACTTCGTGAATACCACCTTTAACTACCCTACGATGGCGGAAGCATACCGCGTTGCCGCGCTAAACGGCTTAAACCGCCTGTTTTAACGTGGTTTCCATATAGTTCTGCATTTGGCTACGGATAGCCTCGGCCAGTTGCTCATAGCGGCTGCGCAGAGGCGATCCCGGGCGGTAAACCAGAGCGATAGTACGCTGCGGCACCGGCTTATAGCAGGAAACGTAGGTTATGCCGTCGCGGGTGCGATCCTGAGGAACCGCCAGCGCAGGCAGCAGAGTAATGCCGCTTCCTGCCGCAACCATATTGCGCAGCGTTTCAAGACTGGTAGCACGGAAGTGCGTATCTTCATCAGCGCCCGCCTGGAAGCAGAAACCCATCGCCTGATCGCGCAAGCAGTGACCATCTTCGAGCATCAGCAGTTTCTCACCAGCAAGATCGGACATCGGCACACGATCGCGATCTTTCCACGGATGATCCTGCCAGATCGCCAGTTTCATTGGCTCATCAAACAGCGGCACTTCGATAAAGGCTTCGCTCTCTTTTACCAGCGCGATGATTGCGCAGTCGAGCTTCCCGCTATCCAGCTGGCTTAACAGCTGCTGCGTTTGCGCTTCGTGCAAATACATTTCCAGCTTGGGAAAACTTTGATGCAGCTGAGGAATAATATGCGGCAGCAGATAAGGCCCCACCGTTGGGATTAAGCCAATATGCAGCGGACCGGACATCGCTTCGCCCTGCTGGCTGGCCATCTCTTTCAGCACTTTGACTTCACGCAAAACGGTGCGCGCCTGATCCACCAGCAGCAGACCCGCCTGGGTAAACAGCACCTTACGACTGGTGCGCTCCAGCAGCATGACACCAAGCTCATCTTCCAGCTTACGGATCTGACCGCTTAAGGTAGGCTGACTAACGTGGCAGGCGTCGGCAGCGCGACGAAAGTGGCGGTGTTCAGCCAAAGAGACAAGGTATTCAAGATCACGAATATTCATTTTATCCTCCGAGCCACGATAGCCCGTGGCAATGAATAGAATAGCAATGAACGATTAGCCCTATCAAGGGTAGATGGGAATAATGCACACCAGAAGCTAAACACATCAAGCGCAACGCTAATTAAGAGGTATTGATTCTTATGTTTGCAAGTCAGGAAGGTAAACGCGTCCCACAGGTAACTTTTCATACGCGTCAGGGCGATAGCTGGGTCGATGTTACAACTGACGAGCTGTTTAAGGGCAAAACCGTAATCGTATTTTCACTGCCGGGCGCGTTTACGCCAACCTGCTCTTCCAGCCATTTACCGCGTTACAATGAACTGGCAGGCGTCTTCGCTCAGCATGGCGTTGACAGCATTTTGTGCGTTTCAGTTAATGACACCTTTGTGATGAACGCCTGGAAAGCCGATCAGCATGCCGAAAACATTACCTTTATTCCGGACGGCAACGGCGAATTTACGCGTGGCATGGAGATGCTGGTTGAGAAAGCTGACTTAGGTTTCGGTCCGCGCTCATGGCGTTACTCAATGCTGGTTCGTGACGGCGTAGTGGCTAAAATGTTTGTGGAGCCGAATAAACCGGGTGACCCGTTTGAAGTTTCCGACGCTGATACCATGCTGCGTTACCTGGCGCCAGAATTCAAAGTGCAGGAGTCTGTCTCGTTGTTTACCAAACCCGGCTGCCCGTTCTGTACCAAAGCGAAGCAGATGCTGCTCGATCGTGGCATTCAATATGAAGAAATCGTTCTTGGACAAGATGCTACCACCGTTAGCCTGCGTGCGATGACCGGTCGTGCAACGGTACCACAGGTCTTTATCGGTGGACGTCATATCGGCGGCAGCGATGACCTGGAGAAATTTTTCCACTTTGCCTGAGACTGAGAATCCGGAAACCGGCTCCGTTACCCTGGTCGGTTTTCAGATGTGCCCATAACAAAAAAGTATCTGAAGTCAGAGGTTGGCGGGCTAGTATGCCCGCCTTTTTTTGATACATCAGTAACCGGACGAATATTTCATTTAAAGTAGATTAATATTTTCAGACTACCCGATTTGCCTTCCATCAGATTATCAATAATGTCTTCCGCCACGATCAGGCCTGGCTGATAGCCAACGAAAGGTCCTGCAACCGCTCCCGCCATAGCGCCTAATACCGTATGACTTATCCGGCATATAAATTTAGCCGCATGACACAATATGCTGGCGAAGGATGTTTATGCGGAGGGTTAAAAAAGGAAATGAAGGAGTGATATAGCGAGGCACGGAAGAGGAGTGGTCAACATTGGTTGTTAAATCAACAGCGCGCTTTTACATTTTATCAGCCACAAAACAGGCGTTGTTTTGTGGCTGAATCTTTTATCAAAACACATTATTCCGATCAGTTTATTGTTCGGTTACCGGTAAATTACCGATCGCTGAGTCTTGCCTTTGCCTCAGCTATCGCGTTGGCAACCTGTTGTGGTGCCACGCCACCTTTGGCATTACGCTTATCCAGGCAGGACTGAAGCGAAAGAATTGGGTAAACATCCTGTTCGATTTGCGGACTAAACTGCTGAAGCTGTGCCAGCGTTAACGCTTCCAGCGCCACGCCCTGGCCGATTGCCACCACCACCGCTTCACCCACAATATGATGCGCTTCGCGGAACGGGATGCCTTTCGCCACCAGATAGTCCGCCAGTTCGGTCGCATTAGCATAGCCCTGCTCTGCCGCTTCCTGGCAGCGTGGACGTTTTACCTGAATGCCATCCAGCACCAGCACCGACATATGCAGACAATCAAGCCAGGTATCAAGCGCGTCAAACAGCCCTTCTTTGTCTTCCTGCATATCTTTGTTGTAGGCCAGCGGCAACCCTTTCAGCGTCATCATCATGCCGGTCAGCGCACCCTGCACCCGACCACACTTGCCCCGGATCAGCTCCAGCGCATCAGGATTTTTCTTTTGCGGCATCAGTGAAGAGCCGGATGTCACGCGATCGGATAACTCAACAAAGTTGGCTTCACCGGTATTAAAAAAGATCAGATCTTCGGCAAAGCGCGACAGATGCACCATGCCGATCGCCGCATCGGAAAGCAGTTCCAGCGCATGATCACGATCGGAAACGCTGTCCAGGCTATTACGTGTGGCACAGGCAAAGCCCAGCCATTCGGCCAACTGCTCGCGATCGATTTCATATGCGGTTCCAGCCAACGCACCGCTACCCAGCGGGCTGACATCCAGGCGTTTCAGCGTATCCTGCAGGCGGCTCTCATCACGCGCCAGCATTTCAACATAGGCCAGACACCAGTGCGCGAAAGTCACCGGCTGCGCGCGCTGCAGGTGGGTATAGCCTGGCATAACTGCATCCTGATTGGCTTCTGCGGTATCCACTAATGCCCGTTGCAGTTCGCGCACCGCGCTCAGCAGCAGCAAAACCTGCTCTTTGCACCAGAGCTTTAAATCGGTCGCAACCTGATCGTTACGGCTACGCCCGGTATGCAGCTTTTTGCCCAACGCGCCCACTTTTTCAATCAGACGGCCTTCAACCCAGCTATGGATATCCTCAGCGTCGCTTTGCAGAATCTGCTGTGGATTAGCACGAACTTCTTCCAGCAGCGTATTCAGCGCAACTTCCAGTTGCTGCTGCTCATCCTGAGTTAATACGCTAACGGTCACCAAGGCTTTTGACCAGGCGACAGAACCGATAATATCCTGTTCTGCCAGTCGATAATCAAAGCGCAACGAATCATTGAACTGCTTAAACCGTCCATCCGCCGCCTGTGTAAACCGTCCACCCCATAGTGCCATCTTGAATGCTCCTGAAATCTGTTGCGCGCAAGGCTCAGCCTGGCTTGTTATCAGGGCGGCTTCAACGCCTGCCGCCCGTTGCCGTCCCGGTTATTTCTTCTCGTTCAGCGCCCGAATGCGTGAAGAGAGAGAGAACAGACGGATAAAGCCGCCCGCATGGCTGTGATCGTAAACTTCATCTTCGCCAAAGGTTGCGAACTCTTCAGAATAGAGGCTGTTTGCCGATTTTTTCTGAATCGCCGTTACCTGACCTTTATAGAGCTGCAACACAACTTCGCCGTTGACTTCGGTAGCCAGTGACTCAGCGGCAGCCTGTAAGGATTTACGCAGCGGAGCGAACCAGCGCCCGTCATAAACCACATATGACATCTCCAGGCCCAACTGCTCGCGCCATTTAAAGCTATCGCGATCCAGTACCAGCTGCTCTACGGCACGCAGCGCATTGACCATAATGGTGCCGCCAGGCGTTTCATAGCAGCCGCGGGATTTGATGCCTACCAGACGGTTTTCCACGATATCGATACGTCCCACGCCGTGCTTCGCGCCCAGCGCGTTGAGTTTATCAAGGCACTGGAACGGGCTCAGCTGCTCGCCGTTAACTGCCACAACGCGGCCTTTTTCTACCGTTACCGTTACCTGCTCTGGCTGATCCGGCGCTTCCTGAGGATCCACTGTCCAGACCCAGCAATCTTTATTCGGCGCGTTCCACGGGCTTTCCAGCACGCCGCCTTCGGTAGAAATATGCCAGGCGTTTTCATCACGGCTGTAGATTTTTTCCAGCGAGGCGGTGGTCGGGATATTGCGCTCTTTCAGGTAATCCAGCAGCGCTTCACGCGAGCGCAGGTTCCACTCACGCCACGGTGCCACCACTTTCAGCTGCGGAGCCAGCGCGGTGTAGGTGGTTTCAAAACGCACCTGATCGTTACCTTTACCGGTTGCGCCGTGACATAAAGCATCAGCACCCACTTTTAACGCCAGCTCAACCTGCGCTTTGGCAATGATCGGACGCGCCATAGAGGTGCCCAGCAGATAGCTGCCTTCATACAGCGCGCCGGTTTGCAGCACCGGGTAAACGTAATCACGGATAAACTCTTCACGCAGATCGGCAATATGGCATTCTGACGCACCTGACTGCAGCGCTTTCTTCTCTACGCCGACTAAATCTTCGCGATCCTGACCAATGTCCGCGACAAAAGCGACCACTTCACAGCCGTAATTCTCTTTCAGCCACGGAATAATGGCAGAGGTATCCAGGCCACCGGAGTAAGCTAAAACGATTTTCTTGATGCCTTGATTTTGCATGTCTTAGTCCTTGAATATTTTTACTTTATGCGTGGATCCGGGTGCCGATAGACACACCGTTAAACAGAGAGGGCAATTGCTCAGCATGACGCCAGCTGGCGATATCGACCGGACGCCCCAGCGTACGTGCCGCATCCAGAGCCGCATGGACTTTCACAATCATACCGTCGGTAATAATGCCCTGAGCGATCAGCTGCTCCGCTTGCATCGCCGTCATTTCAGGAATGCGCTGACCTTTGCCATCCAGAATACCGCTGACATCTGAAAGCAAAACCAGATCCGCGCCAAGTGTCGCCGCTAACGCTGTTGCCGCCTGATCGGCGTTAACGTTCATCAACTGACCCTCTTCCGTGATGCCGATTGAGCTGATAACCGGCATATACCCTGCCTGCAACAGCGTGTTCAGCAACGCCGGCGAGCCTGGCAAAGCGTTACCGACATGGCCCAGCTCATCATCGAATTGAGCTACATTCGCCATGCCGCCATCGCCCAGGCAAAGTCCAACCGCCTGAATATGATGTTTCTTTGCCCAGGCCAGTAGGGTTTTATTAGCGGTTCCCGCCAGCGCGCCGGTGATAATGTCGATCTGATCGGCGGGCGTAACGCGCAGGCCATTTTTCTTTTGCACCGGCAGCGCCAGCTTTTTCATCAGTTCATCAACCAGACATCCGCCGCCGTGAACGATCAGCAGAGGACGCTGATGTGCCTCCCGATAAGTCACCAGCGCCGTAAACAGACGCGCCAGCGCTTCTTCGCTATCCAGCAGCACGCCGCCCAGTTTGATAATTAATGGAGTGGTCATAGTATTTATCCGCTTAAATAAGTGACTGGGTTTCCGGGAAACCGAAACGAATATTGAGACACTGCACCGCCTGCGAGGCTGCGCCCTTCAGCAGGTTATCTTCCGCCGCCACCACAATCAGATGCTCATCCTGTACGGCAAAGCCGATATCACAGAACGGCAGGCCCACCACGGATTTCAATGCCGGCACGCCCTGCTCATAGATACGCACCAGCGGTTTATCCTGATAGGCGTTATGGAAAGCTTCGGCAATATCCTCGCGACTGACGCCCGGCTTCAGGCGACAGGTAATAGTGGCAAGAATGCCGCGAGGGAAATTGCCGAGATGCGGCGTAAAAATAACCGGCACGCCAAGGTGCGCGACGATTTCAGGATGATGCCGATGATTAAAGATGCCGTAAGGTTGCAGACTGACCTCACAAAAGCTGTTATTGAGGCTGGCTTTACGTCCAGCGCCGCTTACGCCGCTGGTGGCATTAATTACCGGCCACTGCGCATTATTCAGCAATCCTGCTTCAATTAATGGCTTAAGCGCCAGCTGCGACGCAGTGGGATAGCAGCCAGGCACGGCAATCAGCTGCGCTTCTTTAATCGCGTCATGCTGCCATTCAGCCAGGCCATAGACCGCTTTCTCCAGCCACGCTGCGTGCTGATGAGTAAAGCCGTAATAGCGTGTATAAAAGTCACCATCGTTTACGCGGAAGGCACCGGAGAGGTCAAACACCACACAGCCTGCCGCCAGAAATTGCGGAGCCAGATCGTGACTAACTTCATGGGCGGTGGCGAGGAACACCACATCCACCTTGTCGGCCCACACTGACACATCGCTCAACGGCTCCAGCGGCAGATCAAGGATCCCTTTTAGCTGCGGGTGCAGGTCAGAAAGACGCTTTCCGGCATCCGGGCTTTGCGCTGAAACCGCTAAAGCGGTTATGTTCATATGGGGATGGCGATTCAGGAAGGTCGCCAGCTCAACACCAGCATAGCCACTGGCACCTACAATCAGCGTATTCAACATCAGGCTGTATACCTTTTACAGTCATTCAGATCCGGTGTGCAGCCGTGTCGCCGCGCGCCCATGAAGTTTAACGTCAGTCAGCGGGTAAATTCATTTCCCATCCCGCGAACGTTATTGTATTTTTATTCACTATTAATGCATGAATATTGATACATCCTAACTCAAGGACCGTCAACAGTGAAGACAAAATTACCGCCTTTTATCGAACTTTACCGCCAGCTGATAGCCACACCGTCGATCAGCGCTACCGATAGCGCGCTTGATCAGAGTAATGAAAGTTTAATCACTCTGCTGGCCGGCTGGTTTCGTGATTTAGGCTTCAGCGTAGAAGTCCAGCCGGTGCCGGGCACGCGGCATAAATTCAATATGCTGGCCAGAAGCGGTGAAGGCACAGGCGGCCTGTTACTGGCTGGCCATACCGATACGGTTCCCTTCGATGATGGGCGCTGGACGCGCGATCCTTTTACGCTGACAGAGCATGACAACAAGCTGTACGGCCTCGGCACGGCAGATATGAAAGGTTTCTTCGCCTTTATTCTTGATACGCTTCGTGACGCCGATATCAGCACGTTTCAGAAGCCGCTCTATATTCTCGCTACGGCGGATGAAGAAACCACAATGGCCGGTGCTAAATACTTTTCTGAATCCACCAGGCTACGCCCCGATTGCGCGATTATCGGCGAACCGACCTCGTTGAAACCGGTGCGGGCGCACAAAGGCCACCTATCCAATGTGATTCGCATAGAGGGGCAATCGGGCCATTCCAGCGATCCTGCTCGCGGCGTTAACGCGATTGAGCTGATGCATGAGTCAATCGGTCATCTGATGCAATTGCGTAATACGCTCAAAGAGCGTTATCACCATGATGGCTTCGCCATTCCTTATCCCACGATGAATTTTGGTCATATTCACGGCGGCGATGCAGCGAACCGTATTTGTGCCTGCTGCGAATTACATATGGATATTCGTCCTCTGCCCGGACTGACGCTGACCGATCTTGACGAGCTGTTGAATGAGGCGCTGGCGCCGGTTAGCGTGCGCTGGCCGGGCCGTTTGACAGTGGCCGAACTTCATCCGCCGATTCCGGGCTACGAGTGCCCGCGTGAGCATCAGCTGGTTCAGGTAGTGGAAAAGCTGCTTGGTACGCCAACGGAAGTCGTGAACTACTGTACCGAAGCGCCTTTTATTCAGCAGTTGTGTCCTACGCTGGTGTTAGGACCGGGATCGATTAATCAGGCGCATCAGCCAGATGAATTTATTGATATGGCATTTATCAAGCCGACACGTGAGCTGATCGGTCAAATGGTTAACCATTTTTGTCACTGATTTGCATCATTTGGGGCAATTCACTGCTAAAACGGTAAATTGCTCCTGAAAAGTTTCAACTTTGCCGATAAGAATAACTTATCCCACTCCGTCAGCGTTAAATTTCTTAAATTACCAGCATTTACCTGCATTACGCGGCACGTTTTACGCAATTGACGAACGGTAAGTTACATGGCTAGATAAAAGGCGGCGTTATACCCGCAAGGGTAAAAACTAAAAGACAAGAAGGGTGTCAGGGGTCATATGAACGAACAATATTCCGCAATGCGAAGTAATGTCAGTATGCTCGGCAAACTGCTCGGGGATACGATTAAGGATGCGCTGGGAGAAAACATCCTTGATCGGGTGGAAACCATCCGCAAACTCTCCAAGTCATCCCGTGCGGGAAATGACGCTCATCGGCAGGAACTGTTAACTACCCTGCAGAACCTCTCCAATGACGAACTACTGCCGGTAGCACGCGCTTTCAGCCAGTTCCTTAATCTCACGAATGTGGCTGAACAATATCAGACCATTTCACCCAACGGTGAAGGCGCCAGTCATGCTGAATTGATGAAAAAGGCGTTCGAGCGGCTGAAGCAACAGCCTGACCTGAACGAAGCGGATATCCGTGAGGCGATTGAATCGCTTTCTCTGGAGCTGGTTCTTACCGCACATCCTACCGAAATTACACGCCGCACGCTGATTCATAAGTTGGTTGAGGTAAATACCTGTTTAAAACAGCTCGATCATAATGATATCTCTGACTATGAGCGCAACCAGATTATGCGCCGCCTGCGTCAGCTGGTAGCCCAGGCGTGGCATACCGATGAAATCCGTAAATATCGCCCTTCTCCGGTTGATGAAGCCAAATGGGGATTTGCGGTAGTGGAAAACAGCCTGTGGGAAGGTGTGCCGAATTTTCTTCGTGAACTGAACGAACAGGTCGAAGAGGCCTTTGGCTATACGCTGCCGGTAGACTTTGTACCGGTGCAGTTTACTTCATGGATGGGCGGCGACCGCGATGGCAATCCCAACGTTACCGCCAGTATTACCCGTCATGTTCTGCAATTGAGCCGCTGGAAAGCCACCGATCTTTTCCTGCGGGATATCGGCGTGCTGGTCTCCGAGCTGTCGATGTCGGAATGCACCGAAGAGCTGCGCGAGCTGTGCGGCGATCCGCACGCGCAGGAGCCCTACCGCGAAGTTTTAAAACGCCTGCGGACCCAGTTGATGACGACCCAGGCTTATCTGGAGCGGCGTCTGAAAGGCGAGCGCCTGCCGCGTCCGGAAGGGCTGCTGATTTCCAACGATCAGCTATGGGATCCGCTTTATGCCTGTTATCAGTCATTGCAGGCGTGCGGCATGGGCATCATCGCCAACGGACAGCTGCTTGATACGCTGCGTCGGATTAAATGTTTCGGCGTTCCACTGGTACGTATCGATCTACGTCAGGAAAGCACGCGTCACACCGAAGCGCTGGCAGAAGTCACGCGTTACCTCGGCCTTGGTGATTACGAGAGCTGGTCTGAAGCGGATAAACAGGCATTTTTGATCCGTGAGCTGAACTCAAAACGTCCTTTGCTGCCGCGTCAGTGGGAACCAGGCGAAGAGACGCGTGAAGTACTGGAAACCTGCCGCGTAGCGGCGGAAGCGCCACGCGGATCGATTGCCGCCTATGTTATTTCCATGGCGAAAACGCCTTCCGACGTGCTTGCGGTTCATCTGCTGCTGAAAGAAGCCGGTATACCTTTCGCCCTGCCGGTCGCACCGCTGTTTGAAACGTTGGATGACCTGAATAACGCTAACGATGTCATGTCGCAGCTGCTGAGCATCGACTGGTATCGCGGCTTTATTCAGGGCAAGCAGATGGTCATGATCGGTTATTCCGATTCAGCCAAAGATGCTGGCGTGATGGCCGCATCCTGGGCGCAATATCAGGCGCAGGACGCGTTGATTAAAACCTGTGAAAAAGCCGGTATCGCCCTGACGCTGTTTCATGGTCGCGGCGGCACCATTGGTCGCGGCGGCGCACCGGCGCAGGCGGCTCTGCTCTCCCAGCCGCCGGGTAGCCTGAAAGGCGGCCTGCGCGTCACCGAACAGGGCGAAATGATCCGCTTTAAGTATGGTCTGCCGGAAGTAGCGGTGGCCAGCCTGTCGCTTTATACCAGCGCTATCCTCGAGGCTAATCTGCTGCCGCCGCCAGAGCCTAAAAGTGAATGGTGCGACATTATGAATCAGCTCTCTAAGACTTCCTGCGCCGTCTATCGTGGTTATGTGCGTGAAAACCCTGATTTTGTGCCCTATTTCCGCTCTGCTACTCCGGAACTGGAATTAGGCAAACTGCCGCTGGGATCGCGCCCGGCCAAACGTCGCCCTACCGGCGGCGTTGAGTCACTGCGCGCCATTCCGTGGATTTTCGCCTGGACACAAAACCGTCTGATGCTGCCCGCCTGGCTGGGCGCAGGGGCGGCGCTACAGCAAGCGATGGATGAAGGTCATCAGGATCAGCTGGAGGCGATGTGCCACCACTGGCCTTTTTTCTCTACCCGTCTCGGCATGCTGGAAATGGTTTTCTCGAAGGCCGACCTGTGGCTGGCGGAATACTACGATCAACGTCTGGTAGATCCATCTCTGTGGCCGCTGGGCAAGCAGCTGCGCGATCGCCTCGCTGCGGATATTAAAGCAGTGCTGACTATCGCTAATGATTCGCATCTGATGGCTGATGAACCATGGATTGCAGAATCGATTGCTTTGCGTAACGTCTATACCGATCCGCTCAACGTTCTACAGGCTGAACTGCTGCACCGATCGCGTGCGCAGGAAGCCAAAGGAGAAGAGCCGGATCCGTGCGTTGAGCAGGCGCTGATGGTCACTATCGCTGGTGTGGCAGCAGGTATGCGTAACACCGGTTAATTGCCACGACAAAAGGCGCATCGCCATCTGGCGATGCGCCTCATCAGGCATTCTTTTTCGATTACTCAGTTAATCAGGCAACCAGCTGCGCTGACGGGCGCACGCCCAGCGTATGGCAAATGGCGTAGCTCATTTCAGCGCGGTTCAGCGTATAGAAGTGGAAATCCTTAACGCCTTCACGGCTGAGGATTTTTACCATGTCCATCGCCACATTGGCGCCCACCATTTTGCGCGTTTCCGGATCGTCGTCCAGTCCGGCAAACATGCTGTTCATCCAGCCCGGTACGCGAACGTTGGTCATGGCGGCAAAGCGCTGCAGCTGTTTAAAGTTAGAAACCGGCAGAATGCCAGGTACGATCTCTACATCAATGCCGGTCGCTACGCAGCGGTCGCGAAAACGCAGATAGCTTTCCACATCAAAGAAAAACTGCGTAATGGCGCGGTTGGCGCCCGCATCGATTTTACGTTTCAGGTTAATCAGATCCGCCTGAGCGCTTTTCGCCTCCGGATGCACTTCAGGATAGGCAGCGACGGAGATATCAAAGTCACCGACCTCTTTGAGCAGCGCCACCAGATCGGTCGCATACAGCTCTGGTTTGCCTCCGCCTGGCGGCAGATCTCCGCGTAGCGCGACAATATGGCGAATGCCATTTTCCCAGTAATCCCGGGCAATGGTACGTAGCTCATCCCGGGTGGCGTCAACACAGGTCAGATGCGGTGCCGCTTCCAGTCCGGTGCGCTCTTTGATGCCCTTGATGATAGAGTGGGTGCGATCGCGTTCTCCTGAATTCGCACCGTAGGTAACGGAGACGAACTTTGGCTTCAGGCTGCTGAGCCGATCAATAGAACTCCACAGCGTCTCTTCCATTTCACTGGTGCGCGGCGGAAAAAATTCAAATGAAACATTAATCCGCCCGTTCAGTTCTGCCAGGCTCTGGTTCAGCGCTTCGCGCTGGTTGGCGTGAAAGAAACTCATATCCGCTTACCTTATCAATCGCTTAGTGGATGATGCGTGAGCATCACGCTAAACATCTATACGTTTAGACGTCTATAACTCCATAAGATGCTATCAGCCTGGCTATTTGTCAATCAAAAAGCAGTGCAGTGGCGCTGAATTCCTTTCAGGTGCACATGAAAAAAAAGCAACATCCTTCAGATACGTGCAGAAGCGAGAAAACCAGGAATTTTCTTTATTAAAAACCTCCTAAAAAAGAGGCTATTACCGTTATGTAACCGATTTACTTCCATGAAACGTAATTTATCGTATTTAACCTACAGCAAAGGGGCCGATGGCGGCGTCAGCGTGCTATATGGCGTGGAAGCGATTAAGGAAACCTACTGGAACTGGTTCGAGTATAAAGACCTCACCTATTCCGTCACCAGCAACGGGCTGGCGCTGGATGGCAAGCACGCCCTTGATTATGCTGACGCGGTGCATGGCGATCAGTCCGGCAGCGGTAATGACATCATGTATGCCAACGGCGGCGATGATACCGTTATGTTTGCTGGCGACAGCGTCGGCGATAACGTCATCTATCGGTTCGACCAGGACGATAAGCTGGTGATCCTGGGCAACAAAGAAATTAACGCCAACGGCAACTATCTGGATTATTTGAGCGTATATGATGATGGTCTGCTGTTTACCTGTGGAGACAGCAGCATTTCACTGGTGGGCCTGACGCTTGATCAGGTGCATGAAAGCCAGTTCGTGCTGGCCTAAAACAACGGGTGGCTCAGGCCACCCGTTTTGTTGTTACACCAGCTGCGCCAGCCGATTAATATCAGACTGAATCGCACCCGCCGTTACATCACGTCCTGCACCCGGCCCGCGGATCACCAGTGGATTATCGCGATACCAGCGGCTTTCAATGGCAAAGACGTTATCACACGGCAGCAGCGCCGCCAGCGGATGTTCCGGACGCACCGCCTCGATACCCACACGCGCTTTGCCGTTAGCATCAAAACGCGCGACGTAGCGCAATACCAGCCCCATCTCCTGTGCCGCTTCCAGACGCTGCAGCATCTGTTCGTTTAGCGCATCGCTGTTTTCGAAAAAGTGATCGACAGAGCCTTTTTCACAGCCCGCTGGCACCAGCGACTCAACGCGTACCTGATCCGGTTCAATATCGTAGCCCGCCTCACGCGCCAGGATAACCAGCTTACGCATTACATCCTGACCAGAGAGATCAACGCGGGGGTCCGGCTCGGTTAACCCCTGCTGCCACGCCTGATCGACCAGCTCGCTGAACGGCACCGTACCGTCAAACTGCAGGAACAGCCAGGAGAGCGTGCCGGAGAAGATGCCGCTGATCGACAGAATACTGTCGCCGCTTTCCCGCAGATCGCGCACCGTATGGTTGACCGGCAGCCCTGCGCCCACCGTGGCGTTATACAGCCAGTGACGTCCGGTTTTCGCAAATGCGTCCCGGATCTGCCGCCACTGATAGCTGCCTGACGCGCCGGCCACCTTGTTGGCGCTAATCACATGAAAACCGTGGCTGGCGAAATCAAGATATTGTTCAGCCAGCGCTTCGCTGGCGGTCACATCCAGCACCACCAGATCATCATAAGGATGCGCCCGCATCCACAGGAACAGAGACTCTTCATCCTGTGCAATCGCTTCATCTTCAAAGAAAGCCAGCGCGCGGCTGGCATCCAGCCCTTCATAGCTCAGCAGACTGCGACGGCTGTCCACCACTCCCGCCAGCACAAATTCAAAACCGGTGCGCGCCGAGAGATTTTTCTGTTCCCGGGCAAACAGCTCCAGCCAGCGCGAACCGATATTTCCTTTGCCAAACAGCATCAGGCCAATACGTTTTTCCGCGCGGAACAGCGACTGATGCAGCCCCTGAACCAGATGTTCCGTCGGGCCAACACGCAGCACCGCCACCAGGCTGATTTTATCTTCCGACTGCCAGATAAACTCTACCGGTTGATCGTTAATCTGCTGCCAGAAACGATGAGTATGCAGCGGGTTGCGGCTGACGCCCGCGCCAACCAGCGCCACCAGCGCCAGCCCTTCGCGCAGCTGCAGATGGCCTGGCAACCCGGCATCCTGCAGCAGTTCAAACACGCTGCTCACCACTTCGGAGGTATAGCAGAGCTGAAGCAGGTTGCGATCGCTATGTACGCCTATGGCCAGCGGACGAATCTGCGCCCGTTTCAGCAGATGATCGACTTCTTTATGCAGCGCATTGAAATCGTGTTGCGCCGACACTTCAATATCGATCAGGCAAACATCGTCATGACTGGTCACAATACGCGCGCCGGTGCCGGAAGCCAGCACACGCTCAATGCGCGTCGATCCCTGCTCAGGCTGATAGCTGCAGCGCAGCTGTAAATCGATATCGCTGTTGGAAACCGGCTGCAGCGTGCGGGCATGCAGTACCGGCGCTGCCAGACGCGCCAGCTCGCTGGCTTCATCCAGTCGCAGCAGCGGCAGCAGACAAGCGTCTTTTACTTTGCGCGGATCGGCGCTGTAGACTCCGGCGACATCGCTCCAGATGGTGACACGACTGACGCCCGCCAGCGCACCGATTTGCGTTGCTGAATAGTCAGAGCCGTTACGCCCCAACAGCACCGTTTCACCTGCCTCATTGCGACAGATAAAGCCGGTAACCACCAGACGCTGATGCGCATGCTGCGCGATCAGCTGCTGCAGCAGCGGCCAGGACTTTCCTTCGTCAACCTGCGGCTGCGCCGCCCGCTCGGCGCGTAAAAACTCGCGGGCGTCCAGCCAGCACGCTTCCAGATCGCGCTGCTGCAGCACTGCCGCCATCAGCCGCGCCGACCAGATCTCACCGTGCCCGACCACCTCGGCATAAACGGCGTCGGTAATTTTTCCATCCAGTAACCCGGCCAGGTGCTCCAGATCCTGAATAAAGCGGCTCAGCAACGGCTGAGCTAACTCCGGCGCGAGCAGGCCGTTGATCAGATCGGACTGATAACGACGCAGGCTCTGCTGCACCTGATGAGCCGATAAGCGATCGGTCTGGCTGAGCTTCAGCCAGCTAATCAGCTGGTTAGTGGTGCTGCCAGCGGCAGAGACCACCATTAAATCGCCCGGCTGACTGTAATCGGCCATGATACCCGCGACGCGCTGATAACAGCTGACATCGGCAAGGCTGCTACCGCCAAATTTATGCAGCTGCCTGCTCTGCGGCGCTCCCGCTGCGGCTGAAATACTCATTTCTTAATCCTCGGCTGCCACCCGGAATGCATTATCCAGATCGGCGATTAAATCTTCATGATCTTCTATCCCAACCGACACGCGCAGTAAGGTATCAGAAATCCCTGCCGCCGCACGCGCTTCTGCCGACATCCCCGCGTGGGTCATGGTTGCGGTATGGGAAATCAAACTTTCCACTCCCCCCAGCGACTCAGCCAGGGTAAATAATTCCAGCGCCTTCAGAAAACGGCGCAGACGCTGTTCGTCGCCATCAAGTTCAAAACTTAACATTGCGCCAAAGCCGCGCTGTTGACGCACCGCATGCTGATGGCCCGGGTTCTGTGGCAAAGAGGGATGATACAGTTTTTTCACCAGCGGCTGCTGCTGCAAATACGCTACAATCTCCAGTGCGTTACGCTGCGCTGCCGCCATACGCGGGCCAAGGGTACGCATTCCACGCAGCAGCAAATAGCTGTCAAAGGCAGAGCCGGTCACGCCGATATTATTCGCCCACCAGGCAAGTTCGGTTGCCACCGCCGCATCTTTCGCGATCACTGCGCCAGCCACCACATCCGAGTGACCATTGAGGTATTTGGTACAGGAGTGCACCACCAGATCGGCACCCAGCGCCAACGGATTTTGCAGAGCGGGGCTTAAAAAAGTGTTATCCACGACGCTTATCGCGCCAGCGGCGCGCGCGGCCTGACAAATCGCGGCGATATCCACTACGCGCAGCAGCGGATTGCTGGGACTTTCCACCAGTACCAGTTTCGGCTGTTCAGCCAGCGCCGCCTGCAGGGCTTCGGCATCGCCCTGATCGACAAATTTAACGCGCCAGGCGCCGCGCTTGCTTTGGCTGTCAAACAGACGATAACTGCCGCCATAGCAGTCATGCGGCGCAACCAATAAATCGCCAGGTTTCAGGAACAGCGTACAGACCAGATGAATCGCGGACATACCGGTATTGGTCATTACAGCCCCGGCACCCCCCTCCAGTTCGGCCAGCGCACGCTGTACGACATCACGCGTAGGATTACCGCGACGCGAGTAGTCATGAGCGCGTGGCTGATTGAAATCAGTGAAGTTATAGGTGCTGGAAAGGTGAATCGGAGGGACAACGCAGCCATACTGCTCATCATCATTCAAACCGCTGCGCACTGCGATGGTTGCCTGTTTACGCGTCATAGTGCTTACTGTTCCTGAAAGACCCTGAAAGAAGGCTAACAGGATAACATCACGCCACTGGACGTCAATACATCTGGACATCTAAATGTCTTTGCGTATAGATTGAGCAAATGCGCAATAACCGCTAAAATTGCAGTGAATTGCCTCCTACTGCAGCGCAACCCAGGTAAAAGCAGCAAAGTTACGTATTAAATGCTGACTTTGATTAGTGAGGCGTGAAAATATCGGGCATAATTGGCTGAATTTCGACAATTTAACTTTTAATAATTAAGGTAACTCATGGCTGAATGGAATGGCGAATATATCAGCCCTTATGCTGAGCATGGTAAGAAGAGCGAGCAGGTCAAAAAAATTACCGTGTCTATTCCGCTGAAAGTGTTAAAAATCCTGACAGATGAACGTACGCGCCGTCAGGTAAACAATCTGCGTCATGCCACTAACAGCGAGCTGTTATGCGAAGCATTTCTGCATGCGTTTACCGGTCAGCCGCTACCGGACGATGTCGATCTGCGCAAAGAGCGCAGCGATGAGATCCCGGAAGAGGCGAAAAAGATTATGCGTGAACTGGGTAAAGATCCCGACACATGGGAATACTGATACGCTGTTTTTGCGCATAAAAAAACCCAGCCGAAGCTGGGTTTTTTCTTGCATCCGCTCCATCGAAAATAACGTAGCGTCTGCCGGGAAACTTATTTGCTGCCCGGAATGCTGAAGCGTTTGTTGAAGCGCTCAACACGACCACCGGTATCAACAACACGCTGTTTGCCGGTGTAGAACGGGTGGCATTTACCGCACACGTCCAGGTTCAGATCGTGACCCACTGTAGAGCGAGTTTTGATCACATTACCGCAAGAACAAGTTGCAGTAATTTCAACATACTTAGGATGAATACCTTCTTTCATGGGGTAACCTCAGTAAAGGCCGTGTCGCTCTCCCGCGCCAGGAAAAACCTGCGCCGGCACCACACGCGGATTGAACATTCTGGTGATTTTTGATGCCTTATTCCGCATCAAAGGCGGCGAACTATACAGAAAATAACCGCCCAATGCAATCGAATCCGCACATTTATGGCTACACAGTGTACACTACGCCGTTCAACTCTTTTTACGGATAACGTCATGCCCGTTGCTCAGGTCGCGCTGCCCGTTCCGCTCGCACGCCAGTTTGATTACCTGCTTCCCGCGCATCTTCACCCGGTGCCTGGCGGGCGCGTTCGCGTGCCCTTTGGTAACCGCACGGCAATCGGTATCGTGGTTGGCTTCAGTGAACAAAGCGATCTGCCCACCGGACAGTTGAAAAGCGTGCTGGAAACGCTCGACAGCGAAACGCTGTTTCCTGCTTCGCTATGGCGCATTTTGCACTGGGCCGCCGAGTACTATCACTATCCGCTGGGCGAGGTGCTTTTCCATGCGCTGCCGGTGCTGCTGCGCCAGGGTAAACCGGCGCAGGAAACGCCGCTCTGGCAGTGGTTTATTACCGAGCTGGGACGGGAAACCGCGCCGGAAAGCCTGAAGCGCGCGCCAAAGCAGCAGCAGGCGCTGGCCGCATTGCGTCAGCAACCGCTTTATCGCCATGAGATCATTCAACATGAACTGGCAGACGCGGCGCTCCAGGCGCTCCGCGCTAAGGGTCTTTGCGATCTGCGTGAGCATCTGCCCGCCCGCCAGGACTGGCGTGATAGTTTTGCGGTTAACGGCGAGCGGCTGCGGCTAAATACGGAGCAGGCGTTGGCGGTTGGCGCGATCCGCAGCGAAGATGAAAAATTTGCCCCCTGGCTGCTGGCAGGGATTACTGGCTCAGGCAAAACGGAAGTCTACCTTAGCGTCCTGGAAAACGTGCTGAGTCGCGGACGTCAGGCGCTGGTGCTGGTACCGGAAATCGGCCTGACGCCGCAAACCATCGCCCGCTTTCGGGCACGCTTTAACGCCCCGATTGATGTCCTGCACTCCGGTCTGAACGACAGCGAACGCATGGCCGTCTGGCTGCGCGCGCGTCAGGGTGACAATGCCATTGTGATCGGCACCCGCTCCGCGCTGTTTACGCCCTTTGCCCGTCCGGGCGTCATCATTATTGATGAAGAACATGACAGCTCTTATAAACAGCAGGAAGGCTGGCGTTATCATGCCCGCGACCTGGCGGTATTCCGGGCGCGTGAAGAGAACATCCCGATCGTGATGGGCTCGGCGACGCCAGCACTGGAAACGCTGCATAACGTGCAGAGCGGGAAGTACCGTCAGCTTAACCTGAGCAAGCGCGCCGGTAATGCGCGTCAGGCGACGCAGCAGCTGATCGATTTAAAAGGCGTCCAGCTGCAGGGCGGCCTGTCGCCCGCGCTGATCCAGCGTATGCGTCTGCACTTACAGGCGGATAATCAGGTGTTGCTGTTTCTTAACCGCCGCGGCTTCTCGCCGGCGCTGTTATGCCACGACTGCGGCTGGATTGCTGAATGTCAGCGTTGCGATCACTATTACACGCTCCATCAGCAGCAGCGCCAGCTACGCTGCCACCATTGCGACAGCCAGCGCCCGGTGCCGCGTCAGTGCCCGCAGTGCGGCTCGACGCATCTGGTGCCGGTGGGCCTCGGCACCGAGCAGCTGGAGCATAATCTCCAGAGTGTATTTCCGGGCATTCCGCTCTCGCGTATTGACCGTGACACCACCAGCCGCAAAGGGGCGTTGGAGCAGCATCTGGCCGATGTGTTTCGCGGCGGCGCCCGTATCCTGATTGGTACACAGATGTTGGCGAAAGGGCATCACTTCCCTGATGTAACGCTGGTATCGTTGCTGGATGTGGATGGCGCGCTCTTTTCGGCGGATTTTCGCGCCGCTGAACGCTTTGCCCAGCTCTATATTCAGGTTGCCGGGCGCGCTGGCCGGGCCGGTAAGCAGGGCGAAGTACTGCTGCAAACCCATCATCCTGAACATCCGCTGCTACAGATCTTATTGCATCAGGGCTACGATGCGTTTGCCAGCCAGACCTTAAGCGAGCGCCGCAGCGTGCAGCTTCCGCCATTCACCAGCCATGCGCTGTTTCGTGCTGACGATCATGATAATCAGCAGGCGGCAGCCTTTTTACATCAGCTGCGCAACCTGCTGGAGGCCAGTCCGCTGCGCGATGAGTCGTTGTGGATTATGGGCCCGGTACCTGCTCTGCAGGCTAAGCGTGGCGGGCGCTATCGCTGGCAACTGTTGCTACAGCATCCTTCCCGGCTTCGGCTACAGCAGCTGCTCAAAACCAGCCTGCCGTTAATCTCCACCCTGCCGCTGTCGCGTAAGGTGAAATGGACACTGGATATCGACCCCACGGAAAGCTGATCGATGCTTACGCACAAGGTTTGCGAGCTGGATCGAAAAACCTCGAATAAGTCACAGTTTTTATGCAATTAAGGTAACGGCCCCTTATACAATCTGTTAAAAATGTGATGGCCGTCAGCTTTGACCGCAACAAGCGCAGCAGACGACACATGACGTCTTACTATTCAGGCCGGTGTAAGGAGAAAAGCGTTGGAGCAGAACCAGGAGTCAACGGCAGCCACCATGAAAGACGTGGCTGAGCGTGCGGGGGTTTCAACCGCCACCGTGTCCCGCGCACTGATGAACCCTGAAAAGGTCTCAGCGATAACCCGCCAAAAGGTTGAACAGGCGGTGATCGAAGTGGGCTACTCTCCTCACGCTCTGGCGCGGAATGCCAAACGCAGCGAATCACGCACTATTCTGGTTATTGTTCCCGACATCTGCGATCCCTTTTTCAGCGAAATCATTCGCGGCGTTGAAGTTACGGCAGCCGCTGAAGGCTATCTGGTACTGATTGGCGACTGCGCCCATCAGAATCAGCAGGAAAAGACTTTTCTGAGCCTGATGCTGACGCGTCAGATCGACGGCATGGTACTGCTGGGTTCCCAGGTGCCTTTCGATACCGGGGTGGAAGAACAGCGCAGTTTACCGCCGATGGTGATGGCGAATGAATTTGCGCCCGATCTGGAGCTTCCCACGGTGCATATTGATAACCTGACCGCAGCCTTCGAAGCGGTTAATCATTTATGGCAGCTGGGCCATCGCCGCATCGCCTGCATTGCCGGCCCGGAAGAGATGCCGCTCAGCCATTACCGTTTGCAGGGCTATATTCAGGCGCTACGCCGCCATGGGCAGGCAATCGAATCACGCTATATTGTACGTGGCGACTTTACCTTTGAAGCCGGCGCTGCGGCGTTTAAGCGGCTGATGGCTTTGCCACAGCCTCCGCAGGCGCTCTTTTGCCATAACGATATTATGGCCCTGGGCGCGATGTCGCAGGCGAAAAGCATGGGCCTGCGCATTCCGCAGGACATCTCTCTGGTCGGCTTTGATGATATTGAGCTTTCACGTTACAGCGATCCTCCGCTAACTACCATTGCGCAACCGCGCTTCGCTCTGGGCCGGGAAGCGATGCTGCTCTTGCTGGAGCAATTACAGGGCCGTACCGTGAACAACGGCTCGCGCCTGCTGGAGTTTGAACTCAAGCTGCGCGGAAGCACAATGCACGCCAGCTAAGCGTCCAAATGCCGTTAATCCGGCAGTTTCAGCAGATTCTTAATCGACTCGCTGCTGGTCAAACTTCCAGCCCTTGAGTAACATGGCGGGCTAATAGCCGGATAGTTAAGGCGTTGCGCTAACTTAGCGCGCTTTATCCGGCATGCATTTTCTTCTTTGAATTAGCGGAACGATTAGTGGCACAAAAAGATTATGTAGGCCGCGGGCGTTCGACGGGGACGCGTCGCAAGAAAAGTAATAGCCGCAGCAAGAAACGCAACGGCAGCTCCGGCGTTTCAAAAATTATGATCGGGCTGGCGGTAGCGGTGCTGGTGACATTCGCGGGCGGGCTATGGTTTATCGCTCATCATAAAAAAGAAGAGACGCCGATTATCCCGGATCACAAAGTCAGTGGAAACGGGTTACCGCCCAAGCCGGAAGAGCGCTGGAAATATATTAAAGAGCTGGAAAACCGTCAGCTTAGCGTGCCCACGCCAAAAGAGCCTTCCGCCGGCGGCGAAGTGCAGTCGCAAACTCAACTGACCGATGAGCAGCGCCAATTGCTGGAGCAAATGCAGGCCGATATGCGCCAGGCACCCACTCAGCTAAACGAAGTCCCGTGGAATGAACAAACGCCGATACAACGTCAGCAGACGCTACAGCGCCAGCAGCTGCAGCAGCAGCAGCAGCAGCGCATTGAGCAACAGCAACGCGTTCAACAGCAGCAAATTCAGCAGCAACAGCGTCTTGAACAGCAGCAACGTCTGCAGCAGCAGCGTGCTCAACAGCAAACCACGCAGCAAACGCATATGCTGCCGCAAAATGGCGCTCAGCAGCCGGTAAATGCGCCGAAACCCCAGGAAAACAGCCGCGTTAAACCGCAGGAAACCGCCAAAGCCAAAGCGGTGGAAAAAGAGAAGTCGCAGCGCTGGATGGTGCAGTGCGGCTCGTTTAAAGGCAGTGAGCAGGCGGAATCGATCCGCGCCCAGCTGGCCTTTGAAGGTTTTGAAAGCCGTATCACTAACGGCGGCGGCTGGAACCGAGTGGTTATCGGGCCCTATAACAGCCGCGCCAGCGCCGACAGCACCCTGAAACGCCTGCGCAGTTCCGGTCATTCAGGCTGTATTCCTCTCGCGGTTGGGGGTTGAAACCCTTCAATCCTGCCCCATATCTTGTTGCATTATGCTTCGCGCCACACAGCGCGAAGCTCTTTTTCCACTGTAACAAGGGGTCTGCCCGTGACAACGATAGTAAGTGTACGACGCAACGGCCACGTAGTAATTGGCGGTGATGGCCAGGCTACGCTCGGTAATACCGTAATGAAAGGCAACGTCAAAAAAGTGCGTCGTCTCTACAATGATAAGGTGATTGCGGGTTTTGCTGGCGGTACAGCCGATGCCTTTACGCTGTTCGAGCTTTTCGAGCGTAAGCTGGAAATGCATCAGGGCCATTTGGTTAAAGCCGCGGTGGAACTTGCTAAAGACTGGCGAACCGACCGCATGCTGCGCAAACTTGAAGCGCTGCTGGCGGTGGCGGATGAAAACGCCTCGCTGATTATTACCGGCAATGGTGATGTTATCCAACCTGAAAACGATCTGATCGCGATTGGCTCCGGCGGCCCGTACGCCCAGGCGGCGGCACGCGCCATGCTGGAAAATACCGAGCTAAGCGCTCGCGACATTACCGAAAAAGCGTTGGGTATTGCAGGTGATATCTGCATCTACACCAACCACAATCTGACTATTGAAGAATTAGCGTCCAAAGCGTAAGGATCGAAACTATGTCTGAAATGACTCCGCGCGAGATTGTCAGCGAACTGAACAGATTTATCATCGGCCAGGATGGCGCCAAACGTGCTGTGGCGATCGCCCTGCGCAACCGCTGGCGTCGTATGCAGCTGGATGAAGATCTACGCCATGAAGTTACGCCGAAAAACATTCTGATGATTGGCCCGACCGGCGTAGGTAAAACGGAAATCGCCCGTCGCCTGGCTAAGCTGGCTAACGCGCCTTTTATCAAGGTTGAAGCCACCAAATTCACCGAAGTCGGCTACGTCGGTAAAGAAGTGGATTCTATTATCCGCGATTTGACGGATGCGGCGATGAAAATGGTGCGCATGCAGGCGATTGAACGCAATCGCTACCGCGCAGAAGAGATGGCTGAAGAACGCATTCTTGATGCGCTGATCCCTCCGGCTAAAAATAACTGGGGCCAGCCAGAGCAAAATGCCGAGCCGTCTGCTGCGCGCCAGTCCTTCCGTAAAAAACTGCGCGAAGGCCAGCTGGACGACAAAGAGATTGAGATCAACCTGGCCGCCGCGCCGATGGGCGTAGAAATCATGGCGCCTCCGGGCATGGAAGAGATGACCAGCCAGCTGCAGTCAATGTTCCAGAATCTGGGCGGACAAAAGCAGAAGCCGCGCAAGCTGAAGATCAAAGATGCAATGAAGCTGCTGGTGGAAGAGGAAGCGGCCAAGCTGGTCAATCCAGAAGAGCTGAAAGAAGAAGCGATTGAAGCGGTTGAGCAACACGGTATCGTGTTTATCGACGAGATCGATAAAATCTGTAAGCGTGGCGAAACCTCAGGCCCGGATGTTTCTCGCGAAGGCGTGCAGCGTGACTTGCTGCCTCTGGTAGAAGGCTGCACCGTCTCTACCAAGCACGGCATGGTTAAAACCGACCATATCCTGTTTATCGCTTCCGGCGCATTCCAGGTAGCCAGCCCGTCAGATCTGATTCCGGAACTGCAGGGTCGTCTGCCGATTCGCGTTGAGCTGCAGCCGCTGACCGTAAACGATTTCCAACGTATCCTGACCGAGCCAAGCGCTTCCGTTACCGTGCAGTATAAAGCGCTGATGGGAACCGAAGGCGTTAATATCAGCTTTACCGAAGATGGCATTCGCCGTATCGCTGAAGCGGCATGGCAGGTTAACGAAACCACTGAAAACATCGGTGCGCGTCGTCTGCATACGGTGCTGGAGCGTCTGATGGAAGATATTTCCTATGATGCCAGCGATCGCAGCGGTGACAGCATTACCATTGATGCCGCGTATGTTTCGCAGCATCTGGATCAGCTGGTTGCTGACGAAGATCTCAGCCGCTTCATTCTGTAAGCGGTATTTAGCATCAGTAAGGAGGCTACGGCCTCCTTTTTTATTGCTTCCTTCTGCGCCTGAACCACGTCAATTTGACGGAGGTTAAGGTGGCTGCGTGTATACCGCCGTAGACTCGATCTACCTCTTTTGGATTAAAAACGGCGGCGGTCTCACTTATGGAACATATTCAACCGGCAACGTTCTTTCACTTCCGCGCCTGGATGGAAAGCCTGCGCTTGCGCACTTTGCCGCTGGCATTCGCCTCTATTCTGACGGGTTCTGCTCTGGCCTGGTGGCAGGGCGCTTTCAGCCTGACCATCGCCCTGCTCTGCTTCCTGACCAGTGGTCTGCTGCAGGTGCTATCTAATCTGGCTAACGATTATGGTGATGCGGTAAAAGGCAGTGACGGTAGCGAGCGTCTGGGGCCTTTGCGCGGCATTCAAAAAGGCGCGATTACCTTAGCGCAGCTGCGAACGTCGATAGTTATTGCTACCGCAATGGCGCTGGTCTGCGGCATTTTACTGATTAGCTATGCCTGTCACAGCCTGAGCGATATGTTGAGTTTTCTGCTGCTGGGGGCGCTGGCGATTATCGCGGCCATTGCCTACACCGTAGGAAAAAAGCCCTATGGCTACCTGGGCCTGGGCGATTTATCGGTGTTGATATTTTTCGGCTGGCTGGCCGTCAGCGGCAGCTTTTACCTGCAGAGCCACCTTATCAAACCACTGGTGCTGTTGCCTGCAACGGCCAGCGGCCTGCTGGCGGCGGCGGTGCTTAATATCAATAATCTGCGCGATATTGAAACCGATCGTCAATGCGGCAAGATGACGCTGGCAGTACGGCTGGGCGCTGCTCACGCTCGCCGCTATCACCTGCTGCTGCTGGGCGGCGCGCTGCTCTGCTATGCCGCCTTTGCCTGTTTCGCGCGCCCAGGCTGGGGAAGCTGGCTCTTTCTGCTCTCTGCGCCGCTGTTCTGGCAACAAGGTCTCTATATTCTGCGTGAAAGATCGCCCCTTGCTATGCGTCCCATGCTGGAAAAAACGGTGAAAGCAGCGCTGCTGGCGAACGTGCTGTTTTCTATAGGGATGCTGCTTTGATTGATATATCGCAACCTTTGCACCATTGATGATTTTGCCAACAACTTAAATAAAGCGATATACTTACCGCTCCTGTGGCAAACAGACGAAAATCCTATGAAATACGATACTTCCGAACTCTGCGACATCTATCACGAAGACGTAAACGTGGTAGAGCCCCTTTTCTCCAATTTTGGAGGTCGCACCTCGTTTGGCGGCCAAATCACGACGGTGAAATGTTTCGAGGACAACGGCCTGTTATACGACCTGCTGGAAGAAAATGGCCGGGGTCGTGTGCTGCTGGTAGATGGCGGCGGCTCAGTGCGGCGCGCGCTGGTTGATGCGGCGCTGGCTCAGCTGGCGGTGCAAAACGAATGGGAAGGCATTGTGGTCTACGGCTCGGTCCGCCAGGTTGACGATCTGGAAGAGCTGGATATTGGTATCCAGGCTATTGCCGCTATTCCGGTTGGCGCGGCGGGCGAAGGCATTGGCGAAAGCGATATTCGCGTTAACTTTGGCGGTGTTACCTTCTTTTCCGGCGATCATCTGTACGCGGACAATACCGGTATTATCCTGTCGGAAGATCCGCTGGATATTGAATAGCGGATGCGGTTACTGCGCCTGAGCTTGTCGCCAGGGCAGATCGCGGACAGCAAAAACGGGTGCCTGGGCACCCGTTTTTTATGTTCGATGAAAGCAGCATCCGTGCGGATTAAACTTCTTCCATCTTACCTAACAAAGCCCGCAGGCGCTCCTGCCACTGAACCTGTTCTTCTTTCAGGTGCTGGTTTTCACGCACCAGCGCTTCGCTGTTTCCCGAGGCCTGTTGAACTTCATGTTTCAGACTGTTGTTCTGCTCTTTCAGCTCTTCGATTTCCATCTGCAGCAGCGTGATGGTATCAATCGCCTGCTGTACTTTCGCTTCCAGTTTCTCGAATACTTCAAATGACATTCTATGACTTCTCCTAATCGCAAGGCGTTGATGATGCCAGCCGCAGACGACGAGACATCACAAAACTTCGTAAAAAAATCTAACACTCCGATTGTAAGTAGCCGCACAGCCCAAGTCCAGCGGCGAACCGTTGTGAAGCGCAGTATGTAACACTTTTCAGCATATACCGAAAGCGGTACGGCAGCCTAATCGTTGATAATGGCCCGTTTGTTAACAAAACGAACGCAACGTGCAGCGAGAGGTGACAAAAATGATGTTTAAAGAACAGCAAAAGACGCGAAAGCGAGCATTTTTTTGATGGACTACACAGTTTTAGCGTTCGCTATTTCTCGTTTATGCGCGTTAACGATAAATTCACAACAGCCCTACATTTGTTTGGGTAGCTCAATGGAATGAAAACAACGATTGATAAAATTTAACCTCGCCTTCAGGAATTTCATTATGAGTCAGACAGCAACTAGCACACTCAAAGGTCAGTGCATTGCCGAATTTATTGGAACCGGCATGATCATCTTCTTCGGCGCTGGCTGTGTCGCCGCAATGAAGCTGACTGGCGCCGCTTTCGGTCAATGGGAAATTTGCATTGTCTGGGGCCTGGCCGTGGCCATGGCCGTCTATATGACGGCAGGGGTTTCAGGCGCACACCTGAACCCAGCCGTTACCGTCGCACTTTGCCTGTTCGCCAATTTTGAAGGACGTAAAGTTGCCCCTTATATTGTGGCTCAGGTCGCCGGAGCATTCTGCGCCGCCGCACTGGTTTATGGACTTTATTACAGCTTATTTATTGACTATGAAAGCAGCCATCAGATGCTACGCGGCAGCGCAGAAAGCCTCGATCTGGCCGGCATATTTTCAACCTACCCTAACCCGCATATTAGTGTAGGGCAGGCGTTTCTGGTGGAGATGGTGATTACGGCAGTATTGATGGCTGTGATTATGGCGCTTACCGATGATGGCAATGGCGTACCTCGTGGGCCATTAGCACCGCTGCTTATTGGTTTGCTGGTTGCGATTATCGGTGGTGCAATGGGGCCGCTGACCGGATTCGCACTGAACCCGGCACGTGATTTTGGTCCAAAAATTTTCGCCTGGCTGGCAGGCTGGGGTAACGTCGCCTTTACCGGTGGCCGTGATATTCCCTATTTCCTCGTGCCGATTTTTGGCCCGCTGGTTGGTGCCTGTCTGGGAGCCTGGGGTTATCGCTCACTGATCTGCCGTCATCTGCCCTGCAACCTTAATATCACGCAGGATACCAAAGCGGGAAAGCCGGTCGCGCGCGCTGAGCAGCATAAAGCGTAACAGTGTTTAATCTTTGCACATCAGGAATTGATTATGTCTACAGATAAAAAATATATTGTCGCGCTCGATCAGGGCACTACCAGCTCTCGTGCTGTGGTTCTTGACCATGACGCCAACATCGTGGCCGTTTCCCAACGCGAATTTACACAAATCTATCCGAAAGCGGGCTGGGTTGAACACGATCCGATGGATATCTGGGCTTCCCAAAGCTCTACGCTGGTTGAAGTGCTGGCGCATGCGGATATTCGCTCTGACCAGATTGCTGCTATCGGTATTACTAACCAGCGCGAAACGGCGATTGTCTGGGATAAAGAATCTGGCAAACCGATCTATAACGCAATTGTCTGGCAGGATCCACGCACGGCTGACTACTGCGAAAAGCTGAAAAAAGAGGGGCTGGAAGAGTACATTCAGCACACCACGGGTCTGGTGATTAACCCCTATTTCTCTGGCACCAAAGTGAAATGGATCCTCGATCATGTGGAAGGCGCACGCGAGCGCGCCAAACGTGGCGAGCTGCTGTTCGGAACCGTGGATACCTGGCTTATCTGGAAAATGACCCAGGGCCGGGTACATATTACCGACCACACCAACGCATCGCGTACCATGATGTACAACATTCATAAGCTGGAATGGGATCAGCGGATGCTGGACATCCTCGACATTCCGCGTGAAATGCTGCCGGAAGTGAAATCTTCATCTGAAGTGTATGGGCAAACCAATATCGGCGGTAAAGGCGGAACGCGTATTCCTATCGCCGGTATCGCTGGCGATCAGCAGGCGGCACTGTATGGCCAGCTCTGTGTATTGCCGGGTATGGCGAAAAATACTTACGGTACCGGCTGCTTTATGCTGATGAACACCGGCACCGAGGCGGTCACCTCTACGCACGGCCTGTTAACCACTATCGCCTGCGGCCCGCGCGGTGAAGTTAACTATGCGCTGGAAGGTGCCGTGTTTATCGGTGGTGCCGCAATTCAGTGGCTGCGCGATGAGATGAAACTGATCAGCGATTCTGCCGACTCAGAATATTTCGCCATGAAAGTAAAAGACTCAAACGGCGTCTATATGGTTCCTGCCTTTACCGGTCTGGGCGCGCCTTACTGGGATCCCTATGCGCGTGGTGCGCTGTTTGGTCTGACGCGCGGCGCAAATGCCAATCATATTATTCGTGCAACGCTGGAATCTATCGCCTATCAGACGCGCGACGTGCTGGAAGCGATGCAGAATGATGCCAATACGCGTCTGCAATCCCTGCGCGTTGACGGCGGCGCGGTCGCAAATAACTTCCTGATGCAGTTCCAGTCCGATATTCTCGGTACCCGCGTAGAGCGGCCGGAAGTACGTGAAGTTACCGCGCTGGGTGCGGCCTATCTTGCCGGTCTGGCAGTGGGCTTCTGGAAAGATCTGGATGAAGTACGTGCGAAAGCGGTTATTGAGCGCGAATTCCGCCCGAGCATTGAAACCACCGAGCGAAACTATCGCTACGCCGGCTGGCGTAAAGCTGTGGCCCGTGCCCAGGCATGGGAAGAGCACGACGAGTAATGCTTCAGGCCCGCGTCGCCAGGCGGCGCGGGCTTTTCTCTCCCCTTTCCCCGCTGTGATACACTTTCGCCTCATTTGTTTTTTCAGAGGCTGGTCATGAAACGAGAACTCGCCATTGAATTCTCCCGCGTTACCGAAGCTGCCGCTCTGGCAGGCTATAAATGGTTGGGTCGCGGCGACAAAAATCAGGCTGATGGCGCAGCAGTGAATGCCATGCGCATTATGCTCAACAAAGTTGATATCGACGGTCAGATTGTTATCGGCGAAGGTGAAATCGATGAAGCGCCGATGCTCTATATCGGTGAGAAAGTCGGCACCGGCAACGGCGATGCCGTTGATATCGCCGTCGATCCGATTGAAGGCACCCGCATGACCGCCATGGGTCAGGCGAATGCGCTGGCCGTGCTGGCAGTTGGCGACCGGGGCACGTTCCTGAATGCGCCCGATATGTATATGGAAAAGCTGATTGTCGGCCCCGCCGCTAAAGGCCATATCGATCTCAACCTGCCGCTGGAAACTAACCTGAAAAATATCGCAGCGGCATCAGGCAAAACGCTTGATGAACTGACGGTAACCATTCTGGCGAAGCCGCGCCATGATGACGTGATCAGGCAGATGCAGCAGCTGGGCGTGCGCATTTTCGCGATCCCCGACGGCGATGTCGCCGCCTCTATCCTGACCTGTATGCCCGATAGTGAAGTCGATGTGCTGTACGGCATCGGCGGTGCGCCGGAAGGCGTGGTATCAGCAGCGGTGATCCGCGCGCTGGATGGCGACATGCAGGGGCGTCTGCTGCCTCGTCATGAGGTGAAAGGGGAAAGCGAAGAAAACCGGCGCCTGGGCGAGCAGGAACTGGCGCGTTGCCATGAAATGGGGATCAACGCCCATCAGGTGCTGACGTTAGATATGATGGCGCGTAACGACAATGTGATTTTCTCCGCCACCGGCATTACCAGTGGCGACCTGCTGAAAGGCATTACGCGCCAGGGAAATATCGCAACCAGTGAAACGCTGCTGATCCGGGGTAAATCAAGGACTATCCGCCGTATTCAGTCGATTCACTATCTCGATCGCAAGGATACGGCGCTGCATCCGTGGATCCTGTAAGCATCAAATGGCCTGCGGTTCGGGGCCTTTTGATAGCGGCCACCAGCACAGCAGCATTAACACTGCGGTCGCGCACATCAGCATGCCCAAGCTAAACTGGCTGTTCTGCGGCAGCATCGCCGACAGCCAGGCAACCAGCCCGGAACCCAGGTTCTGTAGCCCGCCAATCAGTGCGCCAGCCGTCCCCGCCAGCCAGGCGTAAGGCTCCATCGCGCCAGATGTTGCCAGCGGAAACATCATCCCGGCGCCAAAGAAAAACAGGGATGCCGGTACCAGCAGCGTCCAGATATTCATGATGCCAAACCAGGCGGGCAGCCACATCAGAACGCCAGCCAGCAGGCAGCTGTTTACCGCATACCACATCAGCGTATGAAAGCTTTTCTCGTCACGTCCGGCAAACCAGGCGCCGAAAAAGGCTGCCGGGATCGGCAGAATAAACAGAATACTGATGGTCATTGCATCCAGCCCCAGCACGCCGCCCATCAAAATGCCGCAGCTTGCCTCATAGACGGCAATCCCCGCCAGCGCGCCAATAAGCATAATCAGATAGCGAACAAAAATGCGATCGCTCAGTAATGGCCGATAACGCGAAAACAGTGGCCGGGTTTCGCTCGCCAGAGGACGGGTTTCCGGGAGCCAGCGCGCCATTGCGCCGGTGACCAGCAAACACAGCAGCAGCAGGAAAGCAAAGCAGGCGTGCCAGCCAAACAGATGCGTTAGCATCGCGCCGATCATTGGCGCTGCAAGTGGGCTGACAAGAATCCCCATATTTAACAGGCTGTTTGCCTGACGCAGCGCGCTGCCGGCATATAAATCACGCGGCATGGTCCGCGCCATCACGCCTGCGACGCCGGTGCCTAATCCCTGCAGGGCGCTGGCCGCTATCAGCCAGTCAATAGAAGGCGCAAGCAATGCCCCCAGCGCGCCCAGCATAAAAATAGCCATGCCCGCCAGTATTACCGGTTTACGTCCCACGCTATCGGAGAGAGGCCCGTAAATCAGCTGTGAACTACCATAGGTCATCAGGTAGGCGGCCATTACGCGCTGCATTACGCCATCGCGTATGTTAAAAGATGCAGCAATGTCGGCCATTGCCGGGACATAGATGGTTTGTGCCATTTGTCCTACCGCCACCAATACAATCAGCATCAGTAACAGATGTCCGTTTTCTATCTTTTTCATAGCCACTTAGAAGAAAGTTACAGAATAAAAGCCCACTGTTTGACTGTTATGTAGCAAATCAGTGGGGATTTCAGATTTGATGGCGGCAAAAATAGCAGTTTGCTTACAGAAGGGAATGACGCAGCGACAAGTTTTTTTATCATTCTGTCAGCAGAAATTGCCCTTCTTTGTAAAACTAACTATACGGCCGCACAAACTGATACCTCCTTTTGTCGCGCAGAGCTTTTCTGGCGCAGGCAGGCTGGAAAAAACGGCGTTGAGTGACGAAGATAGGCAAAGAGCTAACTGGAGAGAGGAAAAGTCATGGCTGAATGGGTTAACGGCAGCGTTACGGAAGTTACACACTGGACGGATAGTTTATTCAGCATCAAGGTTAATGCTCCCGTCACGCCCTTTACCGCTGGTCAGTTTGCCAAGCTGGCGCTGGAGATTGAAGGCGAGCGGGTGCAGCGCGCCTACTCTTATGTGAATGCTCCTGCCGATCCCGCTTTAGAATTTTACCTGGTCAATGTGCCGGAAGGGAAATTAAGCCCAAGGCTACATGCCTTACAGCCGGGCGATCGGGTAATGGTGACGAAAGAAGCCGCCGGTTTTTTTGTGCTGGAAGAGATCCCCGAATGCCAAACCCTGTGGATGCTGGCAACCGGCACCGCTATCGGCCCTTACCTTTCGATTTTGCAACAGGGCGAAGGCCTGGAGCGGTTCCAGAATCTGGTACTGGTTCATGCCGCGCGCTACGCCGCCGATTTAAGTTATCTGCCGCTCATGCAGCAGTTAGAGCAGCGCTATAACGGCACGCTGCGGATCCAGACGGTCGTCAGCCGCGAAGAGAGCCCGGGCTCGTTAACGGGGCGCGTCCCGGCGCTGATCGCCAGCGGTGAGCTGGAGCGTGCGGTAGGGCTGCCAATGGAGGCTGACAGCAGCCACGTTATGCTGTGCGGTAATCCGCAAATGGTGCGCGATACCCAACAACTGTTAAAAGAGACGCGCGCAATGAATAAACATCTGCGGCGTAAACCCGGTCATATCACCAGCGAGCATTACTGGTGAGGACTTTTTTCCACGCCGCGCCAGCGAAAATAGTTAACCGGCTGCGCGGCACGACCATAACGGTTTTCGCCTGCCGAACCGCTCAGTAGCCCTAATTCGCATAACATGCCGACAAGAATTAGCGCAGGCACAAAACGTCCCAGACCGCTGTGCCAGCCAGCGCCTAAAACGCCCCAGTTACCCGCCAGCAGGATCCAGGCAACCACCAGCAACAGCGCCCAGTAGCCGCGTTTGTTACGATCGTGCAGGCGTTTCACCAGCACCGCGCTGGCAGGCCATAGCAAGCAGACCACGCAGAATGCTGCCGTCTGGGTATCCAGCAGATCGTTTCCCGCCAGCGTGAAAAGCGCGGTCATGGTCAACAGCCAGACTATCTGCCAAATCCAGAAGTCACGCCGTCCCAGGCGACCACGATAAGAAAAACACCATTGCTGTAGCGTCATGCTTTCGTCCCGAGGAAAACTAAAAAGGGTTGCCGCAGCTTTTGACTTTGGCGGGTAAAAACCGTTCTAATCTGGGCTGAGTTTACTGGACAGGGCAAAAAAAATGAAGAAAGCGCCAGGCTCTTTGCTGACGCCCATCCCGATACTGTTGGCACTATTGACGGGCACCGCCGCGCATGCCGATGATGTATCGTCGCGTAGTAATGACTTGCCCACTGCGCCTTACCTGCTGCCAGGTGCGCCAACATTTGATATGAGTATTGCGCAGTTTCGGGAAAAGTATAATACGGCAAATCCTGATTTACCGCTCAGCGAATATCGGGCGATCGACAGCCGACTGGATAAAAGTCCATTAACGCGTGCGGCCAGCAAGATCAGCGAAACGCTCTACGCCTCTACGGCGCTGGAGCCGGGCACCGGAAAAATAAAAACGCTCCAGATCACCTGGCTGCCAATTCCCGGCCCTGATGAAAAAGCAGCACAGGAAAAAGCACAGGCATATATGACGGCGCTGATGCGCTTTTTCTCGCCAACACGTTCGCCAGAAGATAGCCGCAAAAGGCTGAATGAGCTGCTGAGCAAAGGGAAAGGCGCACGCTATTATTCGCAGACCGAAGGCGCGCTACGCTTTGTAGTCGCAGACAACGGCGAAAAGGGGCTCACCTTTGCTGTAGAGCCAATCAAGCTCTCGCTCACTGTGCCCTAAGGGTTGTGCCAAAAATGACGAAAAGCAAAGCCATTCAGGGTTAACATCTCTATACTGTCTGGCAGACATCGCTGCCCGTCGGGCAGTGTACTTTACTGGTATTGCGTTACACGTGGAGGATATGATGCGACATCCATTAGTTATGGGTAACTGGAAACTGAACGGCAACAAAAAAATGGTCAGCGATCTGATCGACGGCCTGCGTAAAGAACTGAACGCCGTTCAGGGCTGTGGCGTTGCCATCGCCCCGCCAGTGATGTATCTGGATCAGGCGCAGCAGGCGCTGGCCGACAGCCAGATCGTACTGGGTGCCCAGAACGTTGATGTTAACCTGTCTGGTGCCTTTACCGGTGAAGTCTCTGCCGAAATGCTGAAGGATATTGGCGCTCGCTATATCATTATCGGCCATTCAGAACGCCGTACTTATCACAAAGAAAGCGATGAGTTTATTGCGAAAAAATTCGCCGTGCTGAAAGAAGCAGGTCTGACTCCGGTACTCTGCATCGGTGAGACCGAAGCAGAAAACGAAGCGGGTAAAACCGAAGAAGTATGTGCGCGTCAAATTGATGCGGTGCTGGAAAGCCAGGGTGCTGCTGCCTTTAACGGCGCAGTGATTGCCTATGAGCCGATCTGGGCGATTGGTACCGGCAAATCAGCCACTCCGGCGCAGGCGCAGGCGGTGCATAAGTTCATTCGTGAACATATCGCAAAGAAAGATGCGAAAGTAGCCGAGCAGGTTATTATCCAGTACGGCGGCTCCGTTAACGATAAAAATGCCGCAGAGCTGTTTGCTCAGCCGGATATCGATGGCGCGCTGGTTGGCGGTGCTTCACTGAAAGCTGACGCCTTTGCCGTCATCGTCAAGGCCGCTGCCGCAGCAAAAGCCTGATGTTTAACGGGCGGCATTGCCGCCCGTTTTCTGTTGTGCCTTAATGCAGAATCGTACAGCGATGTTCCTGCAACTCTTCCGCCGAAGCCCGATTCAACTTCAGCCAGTCACGCTTTATTGCCATTAATGCCAGCCTGCCATCGGATAAGCTAGCCAGCGCCAGGCCATATTTCCCCATCTCCTGCTGCGCCTGCGGCACTTCCTGCATTAAACGCATAAAACTGCTCTGCTGCGCCAGCTCGGCTGGCGTCAATGCGCGAACCAGCCAGCGATGCTGATGCAATGTTTCCGGCTGCCACTGTGAATTCAGCTGCGGCGTTAGCCTGTCCAGCTGTTGACGTACCTCAGGATCCAGGCAGGAGATATGAATATGCAGCTGGTTCTGGGTACGGCCATACTCGGAATTAATGGCTAATGAGATGGCGCTATCGGGAACGGCAGAGCCGTGACGCATCGTCAGCAGATGACGCTGTTGCCAGGCCAGCGCAAAGAAATCAGGCGTAGCGGGATCCCGCAGCGCCGGGCTTTCGATACCGCTGATGCGGGCCACAGGCATTAATAAATATTGCAGAGAGCCGTTACGATCTTTCAGCGTGACGTAACCTGCCTTGATATCAACGCTCTGGCAGGGGCTGGGATCGTTTTTTTGTAGCTGGCCCGGCACGCACTGCTGGCTAATAATTTGCCACAGCGCGTTGCCGTTATGATGGAAACGCCATGCCGCGAAGGCCAGCGCGATAACAAGAAAGGCGATAACAACCGTAACGATTTTCAGAACGCGTGCAGGGACTGACATAGCGACTCCTCCTGATGAACGCTGACAACCCTCGTTGGCTTAACGAGAATTGTCACGCTAAATCATCAGAGGAGAACGCGCTAGCGTTTCATTACCTGGTCGTAGGTGCCACCTTCCGCAAAGTGCGTTTTCTGTGCCTGCGTCCAGCCGCCGAATTTGTTATCAATGGTGAACAGCTTCAGCGGCGTAAAGGTGCTGGCATATTTCTTTGCCACCCCGGCATCACGAGGACGGTAGAAGTTTTGCGCGGCAATGGCCTGCCCCTCCGGTGAGTAGAGATAATTCAGATAGTCATTGGCTACTTTGCGCGTATCACGATCGTCAACCACGCGATCGACAACGGATACCGTCGGCTCGGCAAGGATAGACTCACTGGGCGTAACAATCTCAAACTGGTCTTTACCCAGCTTATTTACCGCCAGATAAGCTTCGTTCTCCCAGGCAATCAGCACATCGCCAATGCCGCGCTCAACAAACGTATTCGTTGCCCCGCGAGCGCCGGAATCCTGTACCTCGACGTTTTTATACAGCGCTTTAACAAACTCCAGCGCCTTATCCTGGTTGCCATTGTTCTGGTCCAGCGCGTAGCCCCAGGCGGCAAGATAGTTCCAGCGTGCGCCGCCAGAGGTTTTAGGATTAGGAGTAATAACCGCAACGCCAGGCTTCAGCAAATCTGGCCAGTCGTGGATCTGCTTTGGATTGCCTTTACGCACCAGAAAAACGATGGTGGAGGTGTAAGGCGCAGAATTATCCGGGAGCCGTTTTATCCACTCTTTATTAATTCGGCCGCGCGCGGCAATGGCATCAATATCGGAAGCCAGCGCCAGCGTTACCACATCGGCGCGAATACCGTTGATTACCGACGTTGCCTGCTTGCCGGAGCCGCCATGCGACTGGCGGATCACGATATTATCGCCGGTTTCCTGCTTGTAGTGCGCGCTGAACGCTTTGTTATATTGCTCATACAGCTCACGTGTCGGATCGTAAGATACGTTCAGCAGTTCAATATTTTTTGCCAGTACGCTGGTTGATGCCAGTAAAACGGCCAGCCCTACACTCCACTTATTCATCGTACGCTCCCCCGGAAGTTATTAACGGAAGCGTGACATAAAGCTTACGGCGTTTTAAAGAATTAAAAATAGGAGGTTATTACTTTATGGAATATAAAAAGGGGGAAACAGGGCACTGCGTGCGCAGCGCCCTGAAAACAATTAATAAAGTTTTTTTGCGGTTTCCAGCCAGTCGCGTTTGAAAGGGCGCTTCATGTTTTCAATGGCATCGATGATATCGTGATGCACCATCTTTTCATTCTGGATGCCCACGCAGCGGCCGCCGTAGCCCTGTAGCAACAGTTCAATCGCATAAGCGCCCATACGTGAAGCCAGAATACGGTCATAGGCGACCGGTGCACCACCGCGCTGGATGTGACCCAGAACCGTCGCGCGCGTTTCGCGTTTGGTTTCCGCTTCGATATATTTCGCCAGCTCATCGATATCGCAGATATGCTCAGTAATCGCCACGATAGCGTGCTTTTTACCTTTCTCGATACCCGCTTTGATCTCCTGCACCAGCTCTTCGCGAGTATAAGGAATTTCCGGCAGTACGATAAATTCACATCCGCCCGCAATCGACGCTGCCAGCGTCAGATCGCCACAGTAACGGCCCATCACTTCAACGATAGAAATACGCTGGTGTGAAGAAGAGGTATCACGCAGGCGGTCGATTGCTTCAACCACCGTTTCCAGCGCTGTGAAATAACCAATGGTGTAGTCGGTACCGGCCACGTCGTTATCGATGGTGCCCGGTAAACCGATACATGGGAAGCCCATTTCAGTCAGGCGTTTCGCACCCATATAAGAGCCGTCGCCACCAATCACCACCAGCGCATCGATATTGCGCTTTTTCATATTCTCAATGGCTACCTGACGCGTTTCCTCATTACGGAACTCAGGAAAACGCGCAGAGCCCAGAAAGGTGCCGCCGCGGTTAATCATGTCAGAAACGCTGTAGCGGTCGAGGTTGATCATGCGGTCTTCATACAAGCCGAGATAGCCATCATAAATGCCACAAACTTCCAGTCCTTCACTCAGGGCGGAGCGAACGACACCGCGAATAGCTGCGTTCATCCCTGGGGCGTCGCCGCCGCTTGTCAGTACACCGATTTTCTTGATCATGGCTACCTCTGGACTTAATACTTAATGATGAATTCGTTACGCCGGAAAGGTTCGACGCCCGCTCAGTGTCCGATCTTACCGACTCATAATGGCAAATAGTATATCAAACCCCTGCTGCTGAATTGATTCAGGTCAGACTAGTTTCGGGTAAAATCTTTTCCACAATGTGGCTTTGCGCCTCGTTCAAAAGCCAGGCTGATATTATTCCACACTTCTGCCTATAAAAAACCCTGCGGCTCGGTGCGGGCAACAGAACAGGGATCCTGATGGATGATAATATCCGAGCCAGGAAAGTGTTTTAAAAGCGCCTGCTCTACCTGCTCCGCCACGCGATGTGCCTGAATTAACGGCAAGTTATCCTCTATTTCCAGATGGACCTGAATAAAGCGTGTCGGACCTGATTGTCGGGTACGCAAATCGTGCGCGCCCTGGACGCCAGGCCAGCTGGTGATGATTTGCACTATCTGTTGCCGCTCCGCATCAGGCAACGCACGATCAAGTAAAGACTGTACGGCATCATAGCCCATACGTAACGCGCTAAACAGAATCCATGCGCCAATGCCTAACGCAAACAGCGCATCAGCCCGGGTGAAGCCATACCAGCTAAGCGCCAGCGCCAGCAAAATGGCCCCGTTCATCAATACGTCAGACTGATAATGCAACATGTCGGCACGAATCGCCTGGCTTTGCGTTTTACGCACGACCCAGCGTTGAAAAGCCACCAGCAGCAGCGTTGAAACCAACGCCACAAGGGTAACGACCATACCTACCAGCGGTGCGTGTAGCACGCCCGGAGAAGCCAAATGCTGAATACCGGTCAGGAACAAAAACAGGGCAGAGCCGGAAATAAACATGCTCTGCGCCAGGGCTGCCAGCGATTCCGCTTTACCATGACCAAACGTATGCTCCGCATCCGCAGGCTGCAATGAATAGCGCACCACCAGAAGATTGGTTAAAGAGGCGGCGGTATCGACCAGCGAATCCACCAGAGCTGCCAGTACGCTGACCGATCCGGTATACCACCAGGCGAATATCTTGATAAATAACAGCAGCACTGCCAGCACCGTTGCTGCCATTGCCGCCCGGTTAACCAGCCGCGCATAGGAAGCTAACATCCGCACCCCACTGAAAGTAAAAGCTAAGTATAAGAGCAGTATCGCAAAAAGCAGCAGGATACGCGCAAAGGATGTGCAGAAAAGGGAGATATTATGGGCAAAAAAAACCCCGCCATCATGGCGGGGAAGACAGGGATGGTGTCTATGGCAAGGAAAACAGGGATACTATATTACTGGTTACTGCCGGCACTACTCGCTTCATGCAGAGGCTGAACCTGCTGCAAATTCGTCAGCCTGCGCAACTCACTCATTCGTTGCTCATGCTTTTGTTGCAAAACAGCCTGTTGCTGCGGCGTTAGCAGGTGATACATCTGGTTGCGGATACGGGCCATTTCGACCTGCCGCGCAACCTGTTCCTGTGCTAACTTTTCTGCCTGAGCCTTTACGGCTGTTTCATTAAACTTTTCTGCAATCACCAGATTATGCAGAGTTTCTAAATCTTTCACGTTTACGGGAGGGCGCTCATGTTGCGTCTGCTGCATTAGATCCCGCATCTGCTGACGCTGTTGTTCCGAAAGCTTAATGCCATCAAACATATGGCTTTGCGGATTTTGCGCTATGCTGCCAGTCATCAATTCGCCTGGCGGATGCATCCCGTCAATCGTCGTAACGTCTGCTGCCCATGCGCTGGAGTAACTAAAAACCACCGAGGCTGAAGCAAAGACGACGGCGGTTACTTTGCGCATCGTTTACTCCCACATTCGTTTGCATCATTTGATTCAACGCAGTTCAGACTACAGAGATAGCTGCAAACTAGCGTCAGGGGGTGTAAAACTACGTAAAGCGATGGAATGGGGTAGGCGATCACGCTATTTTGCCTGCGGAGGGCTTAAGAAAATGAATAAAATCCTGTTGGTTGATGATGACCGCGAATTAACTTCGCTGCTTAAAGAATTGCTTGAAATGGAAGGGTTTAATATCGTTGTCGCCTCAGATGGGGAACAGGCGCTCAGCCTGCTCGATGACACCATTGATCTGTTATTACTCGATGTGATGATGCCTAAAAAGAACGGCATCGATACGTTGAAAGAGCTTCGCCAGCAATATCAAACACCGGTGATTATGTTGACCGCGCGCGGCAGCGAACTGGATCGCGTTTTAGGTCTCGAACTGGGTGCCGATGACTATCTACCGAAGCCGTTTAACGATCGTGAACTGGTCGCCCGTATCCGCGCTATTTTGCGTCGTTCCAGCTGGAGCGAACAACAACAGCAGCATGACAACAGCTCGCCAACGCTGGAAGTCGACTGCCTGCGACTCAATCCCGGCCGCCAGGAAGCCAGCTTTGATAACGTTACGCTGGATCTGACCGGTACCGAATTCACCCTACTCTATTTGTTAGCCCAGCATCTTGGCCAGGTAGTATCACGCGAGCATCTCAGTCAGGAAGTGCTGGGTAAGCGCCTGACGCCATTTGATCGCGCCATTGATATGCATATCTCTAACCTGCGTCGTAAGCTGCCTGAACGCCGCGATGGTCACCCCTGGTTTAAAACGCTGCGTGGCCGTGGATATTTGATGGTCTCCGCGTCATGATAAGCAGCCTGACCACTCGCATCTTTGCCATCTTCTGGTTAACGCTGGCGTTGGTTCTGATGCTGGTGCTTATGCTCCCTAAGCTGGATTCACGCCAGCTTACGTCACTGCTGGAAAGCGAGCAGCGACAGGGCATCATGATTGAGCAGCACATTGAAGCGGAGCTTATGCAGGATCCGCCCAATGATTTGATGTGGTGGCGTCGGCTGTTTCGCGCTATCGATAAATGGGCGCCGCCCGGCCAACGTCTGCTGCTGGTTACCAGCGAAGGCCGCGTTATTGGCGCTCAGCATAATGAAATGCAGATTATCCGCAATTTTATCGGGCAATCTGACAATGCCGATCATCCTCTGAAAAAGAAATATGGCCGCGTTGAGCTGGTTGGGCCCTTTGCCGTACGCGATGGCGAAGATAATTATCAACTCTATCTGATGCGCCCGGCCAGCAGCTCCCAGCTGGATTTTATCAATCTGCTGTTTGACCGCCCGCTGTTGCTCTTGATTGTCACCATGCTGATCAGCTCCCCTCTGCTGCTGTGGCTGGCCTGGAGCCTGGCGAAACCGGCGCGTAAGTTAAAACACGCGGCGGATGATGTGGCTAGTGGGAATCTGCGTCAGCATCCGGAACTGGAAGCGGGGCCGCAGGAATTTCTTGCCGCTGGCTCCAGCTTTAATCAGATGGTCAGCGCGCTGGAGCGCATGATGACCGCGCAACAGCGCCTGCTCTCCGATATTTCACACGAGCTGCGTACGCCCTTAACACGTCTCCAGTTGGCCACTGCCCTGATGCGTCGTCGTTATGGCGAAGGCAAAGAGTTAGGACGCATTGAACTGGAGGCGCAGCGCCTTGACGGCATGATTAACGATTTGCTGGTGCTGTCGCGTACGCAGCATAAAAATGCGTTAGTCAGCGAAGCGATGAAAGCAAACCATCTCTGGAATGGCGTACTGGAAGATGCCAAATTTGAAGCGGAGCAGATGGGTAAAAAGCTGGAGGTGCCCTACCCGCCAGGCCCATGGCCGCTGTATGGCAACCCCCATGCGCTGGAAAGCGCGCTGGAAAATATTGTCCGTAATGCGCTGCGCTACTCAAATTCACATATTTCAGTGAGCTTCTCTGTGGATAATCAGGGGATCACAGTGCATGTCGATGATGACGGTCCTGGCGTCAGCCCGGAAGATCGTGAACAGATATTCCGTCCCTTCTATCGCACCGATGAGGCGCGTGACAGGGAGTCCGGCGGCACCGGGCTGGGTCTGGCAATTGTCGAAACGGCTATCCAGCAGCATCGCGGCTGGGTAAAAGCGGATGACAGCCCGCTCGGCGGCTTGCGTCTGACTATCTGGCTACCGCTGTACTCTGTGCGCTAATTTGTTATGCTTCGGCCCTCGTTATCGGGGGCCTTATGCTGAACATCGTCTTATTTGAACCTGAAATTCCACCTAATACCGGCAATATCATTCGCCTGTGCGCAAATACCGGCTTCCAGCTGCATCTGATTGAGCCGCTTGGCTTTACCTGGGATGACAAGCGCCTGCGTCGCGCCGGGCTTGATTACCATGAATTTACCGCGATTAAACGTCACGCCAGCTTTGAGGCGTTCTGCACCAGCGAACAGCCTGAGCGTCTGTTTGCGCTGACAACCAAGGGCACGCCTGCGCACAGCGCGGTTAGCTATCAATCAGGTGATTATCTGCTGTTTGGCCCTGAAAGCCGCGGCTTACCCGCCACGATTCTGGATGCACTACCTCCACAGCAAAAAATCCGCATTCCCATGCTGGCGCAAAGCCGCAGCATGAACCTGTCGAATGCGGTTTCAGTGGTGGTGTATGAGGCCTGGCGGCAGTTGGAATATCAGGGCGCTCTGCTAAAAAGCTGACGCCGACGAAGGGCGACGTCAGATGCCGTCGCCAAACTCAAAGCCGGGGATCGTGCCGTTAAAATGTTGATCCATATCCATGGATGGCTTATCGCTGGCCGGTTTGCCAACGATGCGCGCCGGCACGCCGGCGGCGGTGGTATGCGGCGGCACCGGCTGTAGCACCACCGAACCGGCACCAATTTTCGCCCCGCGCCCAACTTCAATATTGCCGAGGATTTTCGCACCGGCGCCAATCATCACCCCTTCACGAATTTTAGGATGACGGTCGCCGCTGGTTTTACCCGTGCCGCCAAGCGTAACCGACTGCAGGATAGAGACATCGTTCTCAACCACCGCCGTTTCGCCAATCACGATGCCGGTCGCATGGTCAAGCATGATGCCGCAGCCAATACGCGCGGCCGGATGGATATCTACGGCAAAAGAGACAGAGATTTCATTTTGCAGATAGACCGCCAGCGCCCGGCGACCCTCGTTCCACAGCCAGTGGCCGATACGATAAGCCTGCAGCGCATGGAAGCCTTTCAGATAGAGCAGCGGCGTCGAATATTTATCTATCGCTGGATCGCGCTGGCGTACCGCCAGAATATCGCGTGCCGCCGCAGCGATCATTGAGGGGTCATGGCGATACGCCTCTTCGACAATCTCACGAATGGCGATAGCGGGCATAATTGCATTAGCCAGCTTGTTAGCCAGCATATAACTTAGCGCGCCGCCAAGGTTCTCATGCTTAAGCAATGTCGCATGGAAAAAACTGGCCAGCATGGGTTCACAATCCGCCAGGGCACGCCCTTCCGCTTTGATGTTATTCCAGACCAGCTGTAACTCTTCATCCGACATTGCTCTCTCCCGATAAAAAAATAGCGTCCGGTTCGCCCGAGACGCCACAGGTATCCAGCCGGGCCTCCCGCCTCAGCGACTGCTGTTTTCATCCTTGCGGGTACGTCCCAGCAGGTTCAATGCTGCCTCGCGCGCCGATTTTTCGCAATACAATACCTGATAAATTTGCTCGGTTATTGGCATTTCGACACCATAGCGTGCCGCCAGCGCGCGCACCTCTTTGGTGTTGCGATAGCCTTCCACAACCTGTCCAATCTGTGTCTGCGCACTCTCGACATCCACGCCCTGACCCAGCATGATACCGAACCGGCGATTACGTGACTGATTATCAGTACAGGTCAGTACCAGATCGCCCAGCCCTGCCATGCCCATAAAGGTGGTAGGATCGGCGCCCAGCGCTTCGCCAAGACGACTCATCTCCGCCAGGCCTCGGGTAATCAAAGCAGTACGCGCATTCGCCCCAAAGCCGATACCGTCAGAAATACCTGCGCCGATAGCGATCACGTTTTTCACCGCACCGCCCAGCTGCACCCCGATAAAGTCAGGGTTGTTGTAGACGCGAAAACTTTTACCGCAGTGCAGCAGCAACTGAAGATCATCAGCAAACTGCGGATCGGTCGCGGCCAGTGCAATCGCAGTAGGTAAACCCGCCGCCAGCTCTTTCGCGAAAGTTGGGCCGGAGATCACCGCCAGCGGCAGCGTATCGCCAACAATATCGCGCGCCACATCCTGCAGTAAACGTCCGGTTTCGCGCTCCAGCCCTTTGGTGGCCCAAATAATACGCGAGTCAGCACGCAAATGTGGCTTGATCTGCTGTAGCACTTCGCCAAAAACATGACTCGGCACCACAATCAGCAAATCACGACTGGCGGCAACGGCCTGGGCAAGGTCTGGCTCGGTAGATAGCGTGGCGGGAAAAGGCACGTCTGGCAGAAAAGCCACGTTGCAGCGCTCGGATTCCAGCTGGGAGAGATGTTGAGGATTATGGCCCCACAACAGCACCTGATGGCCGTTGCGGGCTAAGGTAATGGCGAGTGCGGTGCCGTAAGATCCGGCACCAAGCACGGTAACTGCTGCGTTACGCTTGTTCATCAGGCATCCTGACGAGGTTCGCCGCCTTCTTCTTGCTGCTGCAGATAGTTCATAAACAGCGCATCGAAGTTAACCGGCGCAAGGTTAAGTTGCGGGAAGGTGCCGCGTGAAACCAGACTGGTGATGCACTCACGGGCGTACGGGAACAGAATATTCGGGCAGTAAGCGCCAAGGCAATGTGCCATCTGGGTGCCTTCGATACCGGAAATAGTGAAGATACCCGCCTGCTGCACTTCGCACAGGAACGCCGTTTCCGTCCCTACGGATGCCGTAACCGTTACGCGCAGCACCACTTCGTAAATACCTTCAGCCAGCTGGCTGGAGGCGGTATCCAGATCCAGTTTAACTTCCGGCTCCCACTCTTTCTGGAAAACCTGCGGCGCGTTAGGCGCTTCAAAGGAAATATCTTTCGTATAAATACGCTGGATCTGGAATGACATTTCGCTGGTGTTTTGTTCTGACATTGTGTTGAGTCCTGTTAGTTAAAAAAATCCATCGTGGTGCCAGTTAAGCCATCATTTCAGCAAAGGATCAAGACCTTCGCGGCTGTCCAGCGCATAAAGATCGTCACAACCGCCAATGTGTTGTGCATCGATAAAAATTTGCGGTACGGTGGTTCGGCCGCTGCGTTTAATCATCTCTTCGCGCTTATCCGCATCACCGTCAATCGGGATTTCCTGGAAAACCACGCCTTTCTGCGTCAGCAGCGCTTTTGCCCGATGGCAGTAAGGACAGGTTGCTTTGGTATAAATCTCTACGTTAGCCATGTTCAGCACCTTGTAAGGTTATTTACCGCGTACCAGCGGCAGATTTTCACTGCTCCAGCCAGCGATACCATCTTTCAGTACGCTTACCTGCTCGAAACCTGCAGCGCTCAGCTGAGAAGCCGCTTCAAAGGCGGAAGTTCCCGTCGCGCAAACTACAATTATGGGCTGAGCTTTATGCTTTTCCAATTCGCTGAACGTGCCCTTTTTAATATCCGCCGCCAGAATATTATGCGCGCCGGAAATATGACCTTTACGAAATTCATCGCGGGAGCGGGTATCCACAACCACCGCATCTTCCTTGTTAATCAGGCGAGTCGCTTCGCCACGGCTGATGGTTTTAACTTTGGAAAACATGCCCTTAAACGTGGTCACGATCACTAAAACCAGCAATACGACCCATGCCAGACACAGAATGGGGTGATTGCTTGCGAATTGCATAATTTCTTGCATGAGGGGTAACAACTCCCGACAGGGTTAATAAGCGAAAAATAGGTTTCTGAGTATACCTGCGCCACCTCGCATGTACAGTCGCGAAGCGGTGAGAGTGTGGTTTTCTGTTGTATAAAGCGGAAAAAATTTGCCGTGGCGCAAACAATACCGGAACCCGACGGTAAAAAGGCGCGGCAGAGGCGGCGATTATCCGCTAATGTCCTTTTAATAAAGCGAATTGCATTCTTTGCTGCCTGCCGTGCGGTAAAAGAAAGGCGTTTGAAACGAACAGAAACGCAAAAGCCAGGCCCATCGCTGGCAAGCGGCTATTCATCATGGAATAATCGACTCCTTATGAGGGAAAAAGCATCAGTTTTACATTCATGGACTTCAGGTAACTTTATGGCCGGTTACGCGCCGTTACACAGCCGTTTGTCCGCGCTCTCCGTCAGCCTGTTATGTGCTGGCGTACTGCTGTTGCCGCTGCATGCCAGCGCTGCGGATGACAATAAATCCCAGCTTAAATCTATTCAGCAAAACATTGCTGAAAAAGAAAAGAGCGTTCGCTTACAAAAAGAACAGCGCAGCAAGCTGCTGGATCAGCTGCAAAGCCAGGAAAAAATCATTGCCGAAGCCAGCCGTAAACTACGGCAAACTCAGCAACTGCTGACCCGTCTGAACAAAGAAATCGATACGCTAAACCATTCTATCGCTCAGCTGCAAAAGCAGCAGACGCAGCAGGAAACCTTGCTGGCGCAGCAGCTTGACGCCGCTTTTCGTCAGGGCAAGCATAGCGGCCTGCAGCTCCTGCTTAGCGGTGAAGAGAGCCAGCGCAGCGAACGCATCCTTTCTTACTTCGGTTATCTTAACGAAGCACGGCAGAAAAATATCGATGAACTGCAGAAAACGCGGCGCGATCTGGCCACGCAAAAAGCGGATTTGCTCAACAAACAGAACCAGCAGAAGTCATTGCTAAGCGAACAGCAAACGCAGCAGGCGCGGCTGGAACAGGCGCGCGTTGCACGGAAAAAAACGCTCGTGACGCTGGAAAGCGCGCTGGAAAAAGATCAGGCCGACCTGGTAGAGATGCGCCAGAACGAAAGCCGCCTGCAGGATAAAATCGCCCGTGCCGAGCGCGAAGCAAAAGCACGCGCTGAGCGTGAGGCGCGGGAGGCGGAGCAGGTGCGTAAGCGCCAGGCGCAAGCGAAAGCCAAAGGCTCTACCTATAAACCCACCGAAAGCGAGCGTTCGCTAATGTCACGTACCGGCGGCCTGGGTCGTCCCGGCGGTCAGGCTTTCTGGCCGGTACGTGGCCGCATCGAACATCGCTTCGGTGAAGCGCTCCAGGGCGAGCTACGCTGGAAAGGCCTGGTGATCGACGCGCCGGAAGGCACCGAGGTTAAAGCCATTGCCGACGGCCGCGTGCTAATGGCCGACTGGCTGCAAGGTTACGGACTGGTGGTGGTGGTCGAACATGGCAAGGGCGACATGAGCCTGTATGGCTATAACCAGAGCGCGCTGGTCACCACCGGCGCTCAGGTAAAAGCCGGACAGCCGATCGCGCTGGTCGGCACCAGCGGCGGCCGTGGCACGCCGTCACTCTATTTTGAAATCCGTCGTCAGGGACAGGCGGTCAACCCACTCCCGTGGTTAGGAAAATAAGTGTTGTTTTCAGTTAAAAGAATGGCCGTGGCGCTAAGCGGCCTGCTGTTCGCCTGTTCGGCGAGCGCTGGTAAATTGGCTATCGTGATTGATGATTTTGGTTATCGTCCCCAGCAGGAAAATCAGGTGCTGCAGATGCCGAACGCTATTTCGGTAGCAGTATTGCCTACCGCTCCGCATGCGCGTGAGATGGCAACCAAAGCCCACCAGCATGGGCACGAAGTGCTGATTCATCTGCCGATGGCCCCGCTCAGCAAGCAGCCGCTGGAGCGGGATACGCTTCAGCCGGAAATGAGCGCTGACGAGATCGCCCGTATCATTCATAACGCGGTAGCTAACGTGCCCTATGCGGTGGGCATGAATAATCATATGGGCAGTAAAATGACCTCCAGCCTGTCAGGAATGCAAAAAGTCATGCAGGTATTGGATCACTACAGTTTTTACTTTCTCGACAGCATGACCATTGGCAACAGCCAGGCGACACGCGCCGCTGCGGGCACGCGTGTAAAAGTCATTAAGCGCCGCGTATTCCTTGATGATAATCAGAACGAAGCAGAGATTCGCAAGCAATTTAATCGCGCGGTGCATCTGGCGCAGCGCAATGGCTCAGCGATCGCGATTGGTCATCCCCATCCTTCTACCGTACGCGTTCTGCAACAGATGCTGCCCAACCTGCCTGCAGACGTAACGCTGGTTCGCCCCAGCCAGCTGTTGAATGAGTCACAGACCCCTTCTGCTGCACCAGCGCCGCAGAAAACCGCGCCGAAGCCGCGTAATCCGTTCCGTGGTGTCGCGATCTGTCGCCTGCCGCAGCCGCTAACGCCGGTGCCGGCAACGCACGCGCTGGAGGTAATTACCGAGAGCGTTGCGCAAAGTCCGCTGGTGAAAAAGATCGGCAGCCTGTTTTGATAGATTGTGCATCGTCAGCGCGGCAGGAAATCTTTATAATGCCGCCCTGATCATTTCTTCCTTCGTGAGCGTAAGGATATGGCGCGATGACGCAAGCTCGACAAAAAATCCTGTTGCTGGATAACGGCAGAGAATGGGGCGGCGGCACCAACAGTATGCTGGAACTGCTGAAGCGTATCGATCGCGACCGTTTCGATATTACCTGCTGTTTTTATTATAATTACCAACGCGGCGAGGGTGAGACCATCGAGTCGGTGCTGAACGCCATCGGCATTCCGGTTATCTTTATTCCACAGCGTAAACAGCCTCTTTCAGCCAAGCTGCAAAAAGAGCTGCTGCGCGCGCTGCTGTTTTTCAGCCGCTCGCTGAAAAAGCGCGTGGCTGAGACGATCGATCGCCGCTGGCGCGTTGAGCCTAACGCACTCAGGCTGCGTGAGCTGCTGCTGCAGGGTGGGTACGATACGCTCTATATGAACAACCAACCCAGTACTAACGTTGAAGGTTACCTGGCGGTCGCCGATATTCCCGTTTCTCTGGTACAACATTGCCGTATTGAGCCGCTGCTGACTCCGCAACTGGTCCGCATGATTAATCAGCGGGTCAATGCGGTGATAGCCGTTTCTCATGGCGTCTGCCAAACCCTACGCTCCAGCGGCGTTGATCCTTCACGCTGCTTTACGGTCTCCAACGCCATCGATATCCATCAGCCTCTGCCCGATCGTTGTACGGTTCGCGCCCGGCTTGGCCTGCCGGAAGAGTGTTTTTTATTCGGCAGTATTGGCTCGCTTATTGCCCGTAAGGCGACACATCATACTCTGCAGGCGCTGGGCGCCTTTCAGCAAGCCTGCCCGCAGGTTAACTGGCATATGGTAGTGGTCGGCACAGGCCCGGAGCTGAACAGCCTGCAACAGCTGGCTGTGCGGGAAGGCATTGCCGATCGCGTGACGTTTACCGGTTTTCGTAATAACGCGCTCGATTATCTGGCGGCCATGGATGTTTTTGTGCTGGCCTCTAAAAGTGAAGGTCTGCCGCGCGTGGTGCTGGAAGCGATGCTGGTTAATACGGCGGTAATCGGCTCGAATGTGGTGGGCACCGCCGAGCTGGTTGATAATGGGCAAACCGGGCTGCTGTTTGAATATGGCGATACCGCACGCCTTTGTGCGCATATGCAGGCGCTCTGCCAGGATCACGCCCTGCGCCAGCAGCTGATTTCACAGGCTAATGCCAACGTTAAATCTCACTACGCTATTGAAAATTATGTGGCGGGCGTCGAAGCCCTGTTGCGAAGCGTGGCAAAGGAATCTTCTTCTCATGTTTGAATTTTTAAATCCTCAATACCGTCATATCCAGTCGCGGCACAATATCCCCTATACGCAGGCGGAGGTGCAGGGCGAGGTGCCTGTTACCTCCATTGTGATCCCCTGTACCGGCGCAGACTTTATTGAGGAAGCCGAGCTAAGCGCACTGTTTGCTTCACGCTATGCCGAACGGGCAGAAGAGATTGTTATTGTCAGCGATCAGCCCGCCGCGCTTTTCCGCAATTTGCCGCCAAAGACGCGCGTGGTCACGCTGACGGTGCCGGACCGTGAAGAGAGTTATCGCTATAAGCAAATCTATCGCAGCCGGTTAATTAAGCTACAGGCACCGCTTCAGGCACAAACCGACGGTATTTTGATGATCGATTCTGATCTTAACCTGTTGCAAATGCCTGAAATAAATATGAAAGCAGCACATATCTACTCCAGCTTTCGTCAGGGTAAAATGATTGCCAAGCTGGATAAGGCGGCGCCAGAGGATCAGCCCGCCTATTATTCACGGACGGTACGCCCTTTTCTGGTCGATCACGTTAATGGCGCATTCCTGGCCGCTACGCGCCAGACCTGGAAGCGTATCTGTCCGCTGTGGCTGACGCTGTTTCAGGATACCTGGGAGTTGATGGATGATTCACAGCCGCCGACGGATCAGCTACCGCTGGCCGCCCTGCTGGATTTGCTGGATCTCAAAACCGTTAACCTGGGTGAATGGATGAACTGGCCAGTCTCCAAACGTATCGGCGGTCAGGAAGCCACTATTCCGAAAGAAGTGATTGGCGCGCATGGCGGATTTCCGCTGAGCGAATGGCAGAAATATCTTCAGTCTGCGGATGCGCCGCTGCTGTTTAAAGGTCAGGACTATACGCGTAAAGTGCGTTACCTGACCGATGCAGAAAAGAAACAGTAAGCGTGCGGCTGCCCGTAGCGTGCTGATGCGGGCAGCCGATCATCATTAATCCCAGCTCAGCACCACTTTGCCTGAGCGCCCCGAACGCATTTCGTCAAATCCCTGCTGGAACTCATCAATGCTATAGCGATGGGTAATTATCGGTGTCAGGTCAAGTCCAGACTGGATCAGCGCGGCCATTTTATACCAGGTTTCAAACATCTCACGGCCATAGATCCCTTTAATAAACAGCCCTTTAAATATCACCTGATTCCAGTCGATCGCCATATCCGATGGAGGAATGCCCAGCAGCGCAATACGCCCACCGTGATTCATTGCCTCCAGCATGGTGCGGAACGCAGGCGGCGCGCCTGACATCTCCAGCCCGACATCAAAGCCCTCGGTCATGCCCAGCTCGCTCATTACCTGCTTGAGTGATTCACTGCTGACGTTAACCGCACGCGTGACGCCCATCTGACGCGCCAGCCCCAGACGATACTCATTCACATCGGTAATCACTACGTGACGCGCGCCAACGTGCTTACATACCGCCGCCGCCATAATCCCGATCGGCCCGGCACCGGTAATCAATACATCCTCTCCGACCAAATCAAAGGAGAGCGCGGTATGCACCGCGTTGCCAAAGGGATCGAAAATCGCTGCCAGCTCATCAGAGATGTTATTGGGGATCTTAAAAGCGTTAAACGCTGGAATGACCAGATATTCCGCGAAACAGCCCTGACGATTAACCCCGACGCCAACGGTATTACGGCAGAGATGCGTGCGCCCAGCGCGACAGTTACGACAGTGGCCGCAGGTGATATGCCCTTCTCCCGAGACGCGATCGCCAACAGCGAAGCCTTTAACCTCCTGCCCAATCGCAACCACTTCACCCACATACTCATGGCCGACAATCATCGGTACCGGAATGGTTTTTTGCGACCATTCATCCCAGTTATAAATATGAATATCGGTGCCGCAGATAGCGGTTTTACGGATTTTAATCAGAAGGTCGTTGTGGCCGGGTTTCGGGATCGGCGCATCGGTTACCATCCAGATCCCTTCTGTTGCTTTTAGTTTTGCCAGTGCTTTCATAGCGACTTTCCTCAGGCGATAACGCCAAGCTGTTTACCAATGCGCGTAAAGGCTTCCACCGCACGTTCAAGCTGCTGATGCGTATGCCCGGCTGAAATTTGCGTACGGATACGCGCCTGCCCCTGCGGCACTACCGGATAAAAAAATCCGGTTACGTAGATGCCTTCATCCTGCAGCAAACGCGCAAATTCCTGCGCCACCTTTGCTTCACCCAGCATCACCGGAATGATGGCGTGATCGGCACCGGCCAGGGTAAAACCTGCATCGGTTAACGCCTGACGGAAGTAGCGGGCGTTATCCCACAGGCGTTGCCGCAGGCCATCGCCGTCGCTCAGCATATCCAGTACCCGCAACGAGGCGCTAACGATCGCCGGCGCCAGCGAATTAGAAAACAGATAGGGCCGTGAGCGCTGGCGCAACCACTCTACTACCTCTTTTTTTGCCGCCGTATAGCCGCCGGAAGCGCCTCCAAGCGCTTTGCCCAGCGTGCCGGTAATAATATCGACGCGCCCCATCACCTCGCAGTATTCATGCGTTCCGCGACCACCCGCGCCCACAAAACCTACCGCGTGCGAATCATCCACCATCACTAACGCATCAAACTCATCGGCCAGATCGCAAATACCGCGCAGATTGGCGATAACGCCATCCATAGAGAAGACGCCATCCGTAGCGATAAGAATATGACGTGCGCCTGATGTACGTGCCTCTTCAAGGCGCGCGCGCAGCTCTGTCATATCGTTGTTGGCATAGCGATAGCGCCGCGCCTTGCACAGGCGCACACCGTCAATGATCGAAGCATGATTCAGCGCATCGGAAATCACCGCATCTTCCGGCCCCAGCAGAGTTTCAAACAGCCCGCCATTGGCGTCAAAACAGGAGGAGTAGAGGATCGCATCTTCCATACCGAGGAATTCAGCCAGTCGCTGCTCCAGTTGCTTATGGATATCCTGCGTGCCACAGATAAAGCGCACCGATGCCATGCCAAAACCGTGACTCTCCATCCCTTCCTGGGCCGCCAGGATTAATGCCGGGTGGTTAGCCAGCCCAAGATAGTTATTGGCGCAAAAGTTAACGACCTCCTGACCCGCCGCAAGGCGAATCTCAGCCTGCTGCGCCGAAGTAATAATCCGCTCCTGCTTAAACAAACCTTCCTGTTGCGTTACTGCCAGCTGTTGCTCAATTTGACGATAAAAATCCGCAGGCATTTTTATTCTCCGTGACCGGCTTATAGTCGGCACATCATACTGAACGCTGTCTCGCCAAACGATAATCGACGCAACAGAATGTGAATTTTGCAGCATATATCACGCCTGATGCTGGGGTTACATTTCGTTACGGACTCCTCTGGCTGCCTGTCTGCCAATGAAATGTTATGATGAACGTTATTTAGGTGTGGAACCTCCCGTTCCGCCTCACTGTTTAAGGTTAAGCACATGATTATTGTGACTGGCGGCGCCGGTATGATCGGCAGCAATATTGTTAAAGCGCTCAATGATGAAGGTATTACCGATATTCTGGTGGTGGATAACCTGAAAGACGGCACCAAATTCGTTAATCTGGTTGACCTTGATATCACTGATTACATGGATAAAGAGGATTTCATTGCCAGCGCAATGGCCGGTGATGACCTGGGTGATATTGAAGCGGTTTTCCATGAAGGCGCCTGTTCCTCCACCACCGAGTGGGACGGCAAGTACATGATGGATAACAACTATCAGTACTCGAAAGAGCTGTTGCACTTCTGTCTGGAGCGCCAGATCCCCTTCCTGTACGCTTCCTCGGCGGCCACTTACGGCGGACGCAACGACAACTTTATTGAAGAGCGCCAGTATGAGCAGCCGCTGAACGTTTACGGCTACTCGAAAATGCTGTTCGATCACTATGTGCGTCAAATTCTGCCGGAAGCGGATTCTCAGGTGTGTGGCTTCCGCTATTTCAACGTTTACGGACCGCGTGAAGGTCATAAAGGCAGCATGGCAAGCGTTGCCTTCCATCTCAATACGCAGTTGAACAACGGCGAGAATCCCAAATTGTTTGAAGGCAGCGATAACTTCAAGCGCGACTTTATTCACGTCAGCGATGTGGCTGCGGTGAATCTGTGGTTCTGGAAAAAAGGCGTTTCCGGCATTTTTAACTGCGGAACCGGCCGTGCCGAATCTTTCCAGGCCGTAGCGGATGCCGCGCTGGCTTACCATCAAAAAGGGGCGATCGAGTACATTCCTTTCCCGGAAAAACTCAAAGGGCGCTATCAGGCTTATACCAAAGCGGATCTGACTAATCTGCGGGCAGCGGGCTATGACAAACCGTTTAAAACTGTGGCCGAAGGCGTAGCTGATTATATGGCCTGGCTGAACCGCGACGCATAAGGAAGGCGCACCCGGCATGAAAATACTGGTAATCGGCCCCTCATGGGTCGGCGATATGATGATGTCGCAAAGTCTCTATCGTACGCTGAAGGCCGAGCATCCTGATGCCGAGATTGATGTGATGGCGCCAGCCTGGTGCCGTCCATTACTGTCGCGCATGCCGGAAGTCAACGAGGCGCTGGCGATGCCGCTGGGTCACGGCGCGTTAGCGCTGGGCGAGCGCTATCGTCTTGGCAAAGCGCTGCGCCATAAAAAATATCAGCGCGCCTATGTGTTACCCGGATCGTTTAAATCGGCGCTGGTGCCTTTTTTTGCCGGTATCCCACAGCGTGTGGGCTGGCGTGGCGAAATGCGCTATGGCCTGTTAAACGATCTGCGCGTGCTGGATAAACCCGCTTTCCCGCTGATGGTAGAGCGCTATGTGGCGCTGGCCTATGACGCGTCGCGCATTAAAAGCGCCCGCGACCTGCCACAGCCGTTGCTGTGGCCGCGCCTGCAGGTAGAAGAGCAGGAAAAAATCGAAACCGCAGCGCAGTTTTCTCTGAACGCTGAAAGGCCAATCATTGGTTTCTGCCCAGGCGCGGAGTTTGGCCCGGCCAAACGCTGGCCGCACTATCACTATGCCACGCTGGCGCAGCAGCTCATTGCCGCTGGCTATCAGATTGTGCTGTTTGGCTCAGCAAAAGATCGCGAAACCGGTGAGCAGATCCGTCAAACGCTGGATGAAGCCGGACGTCACTACTGCCATAACCTGGCCGGTGAAACCAAACTGGAGCAGGCGGTTATTCTGCTGGCGCACTGCCATGCAGTAGTCACCAATGATTCAGGGCTGATGCATATCGCCGCCGCGCTAAATCGTCCGCTGGTAGCGCTATACGGGCCCAGCAGCCCCGATTTTACTCCGCCGCTCTCACAGCAGGCTCGCGTTATTCGCCTGATTACCGGCTATCATAAGGTGCGTAAAGGCGAGGCGGACCAGGGCTACCATCAGAGCCTAATCGATATCCAGCCTGCGCGCGTTATGGAAGAGCTTATGACGTTATTAAGTCAGCAGGAGCGTGCATGAAGGTGTTGATTGTTAAAACCTCTTCAATGGGGGATGTCCTTCATACGTTACCGGCGCTGACCGATGCCATGCGAGAAATCCCTGATATTCGCTTTGACTGGGTGGTTGAAGAAAACTTTGCACAGATTCCAGGCTGGCATCTGGCGGTAGACCGCGTATTGCCGGTGGCGATTCGCCGCTGGCGTAAACACTGGTTCGGCAGTCAACAGCGCGAAGAACGTGTCGCGTTCAAACGAGCACTGCAGGCGCGTGAATATGATGTGGTGATTGATGCTCAGGGTTTGATTAAAAGCGCAGCGCTGGTAACCCGCCTGGCAAAAGGCATTAAGCATGGTCAGGACAGCCGCAGCGCACGTGAGCCTTTCGCCAGCTGGTGGTATGACAAACGCCACGAAATTGATAAGCGACAGCATGCCGTAGAGCGCACTCGCGAGCTGTTTGCCAAAAGTCTTGGCTATGAGAAACCGCAAACGCAGGGCGATTATGCCATTGCCTCTCATTTTCTTGCTCACCCACCCGCTGATGCGGGGCGCTACCTGGTCTTTTTGCATGCCACCACGCGTGATAACAAACACTGGCCTGAAAGCCACTGGCGTGAGCTGATTACGTTAATCGAGCCGACCGGTTTGCGGATTAAACTCCCATGGGGAGCGGAGCATGAGCATCAGCGGGCACAGCGTCTGGCTGCTGGTTTTGATCATGTTGACGTGCTGCCGAAGCTAACGCTGGAGCAGGTGGCGCAAACGCTGGCGGGCGCAAAAGCGGTGGTTTCAGTGGATACCGGCCTGAGCCATCTCACTGCCGCCCTCGATCGTCCTAATATTACACTCTACGGCCCGACCGATCCCGGTCTGATTGGCGGCTATGGACTGAATCAGCAGGCGCTGCGTGCGCCGTCAGGCGATATGCAGGATATTAATGCTAAAAGCATCTTTGCTCTGCTACAGGAAAGATTTAATGCATAAACTTCATATAATTAATTTAGAAAAGATGGGTGGCGTCGAGCGGCTTTTCCTACAGTATATTCAGGATGATTCTGCGCAAAATGATGCCATCTTTTGTATAAGTAACCATATCGGGCCGGAGATAGTAAAGCATCTTTCTAATCGCAAGATTACCTTTGTTAATCGTATTTTTAACAAAGTGAGCATTAAATATCCTGCTTTTTTACGCAAATATGCTCTACAGCTAAAGCTGCTTCTGGCACAGCCGGATGCCATTATTGTCTGGGATCTGGTACCTAACCTGTTAGCGAAGCCTAACCGCAGCAAAATTATCTATTATGATCATGGTTGCTCATGGCGTTATCGACATAATAAAAAGACTCTGCGTTTTTTCTCAATGTTGAGTGGTGTGATTTCTGCTGCCTGGGCATCAAAGCGAGTCATGGAAATACGCTTTAATCTGCCATGTCCAGTTAACGTTGTTATAAATCGTATTCTTCCACCACGTGATATATTTATGGGTATGAAGACACCACTTACTTCAGTGCGTCTGGGCATTGCTGCCCGTCAAGTTGGCTTGAAGGGCATCAGCGTAGCGTTGCAGACACTCAGAGTACTGCTGGATCGAGGCATGAATGTTACACTCGATATTGCTGGTAAAGGGCCAGACGAGGAAAAATTCAAAGCTTTATCGCACAAGCTGGGCATTGCTGATCGAGTAAGATTTATAGGTTTCCAGCAGGACTTAAGCAATTTTTTCAACCATATTCATATCTATATCAGTACGCCTGTTACTGAACCATTTGGCCTTTCATGTATGGAAGCGCTGCATTATGGCGTGCCCGTGGTTTTTCCGCTGATTGATGGTCAACCTGAAGTTGTAAAAAATGGTTATTGCGGTATTGGCATAGTGCCTGATATTTTGCCTGAAACTCATTGGCAGCAAACCGGTATTGATGTCGATTTTCCTCACTATGTTTACTATCCAAAAGAAGATAAGCTTCTGCCGCCAAAGCTTCTCTCACCAGAAGCCTGCGCGGACGCTATTGAAAATATTGCCGGACCAGACTATGAGCGTTACCGGGCAAATGCCTTTACTCATGTCAGAACTCACTTCGATCACAAAAACTTTGTGAGCGATTTCAATAAAAATATTGATGGAATTATAAATGCTCAGACAAGAAACCATTAAAAAAGGTTCTTTTAAGCAAATCGTATTAACTACTGCAATTGCTATTATATTTTTATCTCTTTACGGTATGGTTTTTAATCCGATTTACGCTCGAAAGTTTTTTTATACGGCTGGTTACGCCATTATAATTCTTGCGGTAATCGATTTTAAAAAAATCACACGACCTTTCAGAAGATTAAATATCACTTTAGCCATTCTGGGTTATTGTCTCACTCTTCTGGTATGGTTTTTACTCTACCATAACAGTGGCGAATACTCTGACATTTATCACGCTTATGAAACGTCAGGGCGTGTTCTGTTTATGTCTGCAATATTAGTCTTTATTTTGTCAAATACGCACTTTTCTTTTCCTCGGACGCTATATAGTATTATATTAATTGGTGGTGGCGTAGCGACCGACCTTTTTGCTATTTATCAGTCAAATATCATCAATTTTAGCCGCGTTGAATTAGGCTTTGATCGAGCCACAATGGCCGCATATGCTATTAGCATAATCAATATACTCATGATCAACGCTATCCTGACCTTTAACGGTAAAACGCGTTATATCCTCTATATCACAGGAATGGCGTTAAGCCTGAGTGCAATTGTTTTTACCGGTACTCGAGCCGCTATCCTTGCTTATCCAATATTGTCTATTATTCTGACGTTCTTCCATCCCAATGTAAAAAAAGCCCACCTGATAAAACTTGTTGCTTGTGTGCTGGCATTACTTATCGTCATGATATTTGCTTTTCAAAAAGAATTAGAAGGAAGAGCGATTGCATTTAAAAACGATCTGGTTAACTTTGAGAAAAATAACAGTAAAACCTCGGTAGGCGCACGTTTGGCGATGAATTGGGCAGGTTTCCATGCTGGTATGGCAGCTTTAGCAGGTCAGTCAGCCGAAAGCAGGGCAATCAATATTGATCAACAAATTCAGCGAGATCCCGCTATGGCTGGTGCAGGCGTCTTCAAGCATGTGCATATGCACAATGAAGTGATCGATAATTTTTCCCTACGCGGCTTAGCTGGAGTCATTATGCTAACGCTCTTTTATGTTGCACTTATTTATAACGCCTGGCAAGAACGTAACCTGGTACAATTTGTCATTACGCTGAGTTTGATAACTTACGGGCTAAGCGATGTTATTTTCTTTAGCCGCGAAGGAACTATCAGTTATGCTATTGCTATTCTGGCTGCTCTAACATTCTCAAAATTCAAAACACCTAACGGCACGGATAGAGATAATATTTATGTTTAACTCCAATAAATAATTATGCATGGAATAACAATATTTCGTTAGCATATTTTTTTTCAAATTTATATATGGTAATAAAGAAATGCGAAACAAAAAAATTATTATTGCAGGTTACGATCTTAGTGGGTTTGGCGGTATGGAAACAGTATGCGATAGCTTTGTACGCCTACTACGGAGGAGTCATCCACATTTGACCGTAAATTTTGTTTTTTTCAAAGAGGGCAATACTCAAGTAGATGATACCTGGTTGGCGCAGCATAACTTTACACGACTCTATTCAAGCGTTCATAACACAAAAATTCGTCGCCTTTGTTTTGCCTGGTCCTTCGCCAGGGTGTTACGTTATGAAAAAGCGGATATTGTGCTTTGTCTGGATTCCCTTTCCTGTTTTATTGCCCATAACGCGCGAAAGTTCATATTCAGAAAGTTCCCTGTTTATTCATGGGTACACTTTTCTACTCATAATATGTATAAAGCCAAATACATATGTAAAGCGGATGCGCATCTCTCTATTAGTACAATGATCTCACAACAGCTTAGAGATATGGGTATCTCATCGGAAAAAATTTTTACTGTTCATAACCCAGTTCGCAGCGTCGACAGGACGATACCACGCCCTACAAAAGTGACCCGCTTTCTCTATGTAGGCCGCATTATTGCCGACGAGCAAAAAAATATGCGTGGTCTTTTTCAGGCGCTTTCACAGATAAAGGGTTGCTGGAAACTGGAAATTATCGGGGCTGGTGAGGATATGGCTCTGCTGCAAGCATTAGCAGAATCATTAAATATTAGCGATCGTATTACCTGGCACGGTTGGCAAAAACAGCCGTGGCTCTATATACAAGAGGAGATAAAGTATATTACATGTTTATTATTGACTTCTCATTATGAAGGTTTTGGTATGGTGTTGGCAGAAGCTAGCGCAAACGGCGTCTACGCTATTAGCTCTGATTGCAAAACTGGGCCAGCTGATATTATTCAGCAAAATATTAATGGTAATCTGTATCCTGCTGGGCAGCCGGAGCAACTTGTAAAACTATTGCAGGAAATCGTAAATGGTAAATTATTACCTGACCATTTCACTATAAAGGCCGCTATTGCGGATTTTTATGAAGACAAATATATAGCGAAAATGCTTAAGGCATTAGAATTGAATTAATATACTTCTCCCAGAGGGCTATAATAGTCGGGTCTGATAGTAGTCTGCCAGGGTCATGCCCTGCACCTTTGGTTGCAACCACGAGAAAAATGCCTCTAAGTCCTCATATAATTTCTCAATGTCGCTGTCGGTTTTGAAAGTTGGACTGCCTCCCGGCATATATTCGGATGAATGTAGCATATACTCAACATAATCGCTGCCCTGAGCCAGACTTAGCTCCACGACTTTCTGCATAGCGCTGACATTTCCACCCATGGGTCTTAACCAATGAACGGAAGGTGAGCGCATTTTCCCTCTCAGTCGATCATAACCTTGCTTAATACTGTTCATCAGCGGTGAATGTTTATACTGAATACTCATTGGTACCTCCAGTAAAGGAGAGGAGCCAATGCGGCTGATATTATTTTCGTCCAGAAAATAAGCTTGAGAGGGGAAGTGACGATAATCACTGCCTCCCAAACCTTGCGGATCGCCTTTAGCGTATTGCCAGGTTATTTTTGGCGTTACCGAGCAATCAACCTGGTAACCCAGGTTGATTAAACAGCGCGCGTATAGTTCATTAAATGCCCAGCGTCCGGCACGATGACTACGCATTTTCACCTGGAAAGTATCCTCTAAAAGATTAGTCAAAAAGATAATCTTCTGGCGCATCAATTCAATCGGATATTCTATTAAATAGGGCTTATGCTTCCAGTCATCATTAGTCAGCGGTTTCAGAGGAGGACTGTTCCACGCATGCAAATGCATACCCACCTCTCCCGTGCCTCGTGCCAGAACATCCTTAGCAAACTCAATGAATACAGGATCGATGGCCATCTCATAATTGGTCAACCAGACTGGCTTGAAGCCATATTTCTCACACAACTGCTGGAAACGAGGTAGATAACGCGCGTTTTCAGTGGCGATACTGCTATGGTTTTGCCATAGGTTATCGCCTTCGGTATCAATAGTGATAAGAAATGCGGGTTTCTGCATGAAAATGTCCTCAACCGTTGAGAGCCGAACATGGTAAAGCAATTAGCTTTAAAGCTCCACAATGCTTCTCTCTTTCCATACGATCACTTAAAATCACAGATTGGTTCGCAGATTAAGAAATAAAATGGCTTTTAACCTCATCCCTTCAGCTGCTCTTAGACCAAGACGTGTTTTGATAGTCAAATTGCGTCATCATGGCGATATGTTGTTGATTACGCCAGTAATCAACGCTCTTAAGCAACAGGATGCCAGTACACTTGTTGACGTATTGTTGTATGAAGAGACACGCGATATGCTTGCTGCAAATGAGCAAATCAATTGTATCTATGGCATTGATAGAAAATGGAAAAATAAAGGGACATGCTATAAGCTACGTGAAGAAGCGAGACTGATCCGCACACTACGCCAGCAACGTTACGATACCGTTCTTAACCTCGCGGACCAATGGCGCAGCGCGCTGATTACACGCCTGACCGGTGCGAGCACCCGCATTGGATTCGATTTTCCTAAAAGGCGTCACCCCCTTTGGCGATATTGCCACACAATATTAGTGCCAACGAAAGATCATGATAATCAACATATTGTTGAACAAAATCTTTCAATTTTAACACCGCTGGGCCTGAATAATACGCCTGCCTTTGTGAAAATGGCGTATCGGCCAGAAGACTGGGAGAGAGCGCAGGCATTATTGCCCGTTTCAGTGCGTGATAATTACGTAGTGATTCAACCTACCTCTCGCTGGTTTTTTAAATGCTGGCGAGAGGATCGTATGGCAGCAGTTATTCGTGCTCTTTCCGCTGCCGGACAACATGTAGTATTGACCTCAGGTCCGGATTTACGGGAAAAAGCGATGACTGATGCCATTCTGGCGCAGTGTCAGGGTGAAAAAGTCATTTCTCTTGCGGGTCAGTTAACCTTACGACAACTCGCAGCACTTATCGATCATGCTCGTCTGTTCCTTGGGGTAGACTCTGTGCCAATGCATATGGCTGCGGCGTTAAACACGCCACTGGTGGCGCTTTTTGGCCCTTCTAAGTTAGTTTTCTGGCGCCCGTGGGGGGCGAAAGGCAAAGTTATCTGGGCGGGCGATTTTGGCGAACTACCGGATCCCGATACTATTGATACAAACACTCAAGTTCGTTACCTGGATTTAATTCCAACGGAAACTGTGATTACCGAGGCGGAGAAGTTGTTGTCGTGAACCCATTCAGACTAGCCCTGGTCAGACAAAAATATCGGCCCGATGGCGGAGCCGAACGTTTCGTATCACGGGCACTTGAAGCATTAGATAGCCATAATCTTGAACTGAATGTCATTACTCGTGATTGGCAGGGGCCAGTAATGCCTTCCTGGCATATCCATATCTGTGATCCCTTTAAGTATGGCAGAATTAGTCGGGAGCGGGGTTTTGCATGTGCTGCGCGCCAGCTTTGGCAGTCTGAAAAATTTGATTTGGTGCAGAGTCATGAGCGTATTCCTGGCTGCGATATTTATCGTGCTGGAGATGGTGTTCATCGACGTTGGCTTGAACAGCGTGCCAGGATATTACCCGGCTGGAAAGCGAAGCGCCTGTTTACCAACCGGTACCATCGTTATGTTATGGCTGCTGAACAGGAAATGTATCAGGCGCCTGAGTTGCAAGCAGTGATCTGTAATGCAGAGATGGTTAAGCGTGAAATTATGGAAGATTTTGGGCTACCTGCTAACAAAATCCAAGTGATATATAACGCCATAAATAGCCAGTTTTTTCAACCACCTACTTACGACTCCCTGTTAAAGCTACGTCAAAAATGGCAATTACCGCTGACAGCCACTTGCTTAATCTATGTCGGCTCCGGCTTTGAGCGTAAAGGACTGGAAAATGCTATTCGGGCAATTGCGGCCAGCGATCGGCACTTAATTGTCGTCGGCAAAGATAAGAAAGAACAACGTTATCGCTCGCTGACAAAAACACTTCACTGCGAAAATCGCGTTCATTTCTTTGGAATGCAGGCTGATACATTACCCTTTTATCAAATGGCAGATGGGCTACTGTTGCCGACACTTTATGATCCTTTTCCTAATGTAATTTTAGAAGCGATGGCATGTGGGCTTCCTGTCATTACCACTACAGGCTGTGGCGGCTCAGAATTCATTCATAGTGGTAAAAACGGCTTTGTCTGCGATGCTCTCGATATTAAGGCACTAAACGAGGCGATTATGACGCTGCCTACTCACGCTTTAGGATCATCTGAAGGCGAACAAGCCCGAGCGCAGGTTTTACCTTACGATGGCGAAAAGCTATCAACTCAGCTACTAACCCTTTATCAGACACTGCTGAGGTAACGATGCGTATTTTAATGATTATTGATGGACTACCTGGAGGCGGAGCCGAGAAGGTTGTTTTAACGCTGGCAGAACATTTTATTCGTCAAGGCGACAGCGTAACTCTGTTTTCATTACGTGATATTTGTCAGTATCCTTTGCCTGGAGGACTACATTATCAAGTTATTGCCGATAAATGTCGCGCTCCCTGGAGAAAGCTGACTGAATTAAAGCGTCGTGCACGTCATCTGGATCAGGCTATTGCTGAAGCCGAGCAGAGCGTACGCTTTAATCTTGTGCTTTCGCACTTACATAAAACTGACCGCATCGTGGCACACAGTAAAAAGCTGGCCCAGCATAATTTGTGGTTCTGTTTGCACGGTGTATTCTCCAAGTCCTATTTAGGGCATCGTACAGGCTTTAGCCGCTGGCTAAAGCAGCAAAAAGTTAAGCGCGTTTATCAGCATCGTAATATTATTTGCGTTTCAGACAGTGTCGGTCGTGATCTGGTGTCAGAGTTTTCAGTAACCCCTGCAAGACTAGAAACTATCTATAACCCATTTGATATTGAAGCAATCCGCAAAAGCGCTGATGAATCCTGCGAATTAGCAGGAACAGATTACCTGATTCACGTTGGTCGATTTCATCAAACAAAGCGTCATGACCGTCTGTTAGAAGCTTATGCTAAAAGTGGTCTTCAGTCTCCTCTGGTTTTACTCGGTCAGGGTAAACCCGAACAGGAAGCACAGCTTCGTCAACTGGCCGTCAGACTTGATATATCAGACCGAGTAATTTTTAAAGGCTTCCAGCTTAATCCGCTGCCCTGGATTCGTCATGCCAAACTGCTTGTTTTAAGTTCTGATAGTGAAGGCTTTGGTAATGTTCTGGTTGAAGCGCTTTTGTTGGATACACCGGTCGTCAGCACCCGCTGTCCTGGCGGCCCGGCCGAAATCCTGACTGGCGAACTAGCTCGAGGTTTATGTGAGATGAATGCTGATGCTCTGGCGTATGCAATTCGAGATATTTACCTATCACCTCCTGTTATCGATCAAGCCCTTCTGCAGCAGCGCTATAACGTCGAAAACATATGCGACCAGTATCGGCGCCAGGCACGTTTATAATCACCATAAAGTGATACCCGGCTATATATATGTCTAACAAACCATTGCTTAGCTTGATTATTGCCGTTTATAACGGCGAAAAATTTTTGGCTACTTTTTTCACCAGCATTGAGCAACAATCACTATCTAATTACGAATTAATTGTTGTCAATGATGGTTCTACCGACGTAAGCGCGAAAATTATTGCGACATGGCAATCAAAATTTGATGCTATGCAAGTTATTAATCAGTCTAACCAAGGCGTATCCGTGGCGCGCAACAGCGGAATGGCTGCAGCGACAGGGAAATATATCGTCTTTCCAGATATTGACGATAAGATTTATCCAGGCATTTATTTAACTCTACTGGATATGGCGGAAAAGGGGGCGTTAGATGTGGCTACCTGTAACGGACGTTACGTCTATCAGCATGGCAAAGCGAGACATTCGATATTTCCTCTTGAACGTCTGTATTCTACGCCAGTATTGCTTGGGCCCGTATGGCTAAAACAGGCGTTAGATCCGCGTAAATTTCTGCATGTTACCTGTCTTAATATCTATTGTCATGATTTTCTTACCGCGCATAATTTTATTTTTGAACCCGGGTTACGCCATCAGGATAACCTCTGGACCACAGGAATATTCCTGACATCAGCCTGCGTTCAGTATACCGATCAGATCTTTTATGATCATTATATTCATTCTGAATCTGTCTCGCACGAGCCTGATACTGATGAAACACTTATGTGCTCAGCTCGACCTTATATGAAAATCATTTATATGCTGGATCAGATAAACCGACGTCATATTGAGCAAACCCGCTCTATTCGCGCATGCCGCTGGCAAATTGCCAAAGAAGGTCCTGGGATTATCCATACCTTTGACAACATGCAAGAACACCACTATAAGCATTTGATTATTAAAGAATTTTTTGATAAAGGCAGCTGGAATCTTATTTGGCGTTATGCTCAGGACTTAAGATTGCGTTGGTGTCTGTCTCGCCGCTATCTTCGCCTGAGAAAGGCATTAATCCATTGAAAGATAAATACCAAAATTAACTTAAGACAGCAGCAACAAAAATAGTAGGCTACATGAAAGGAAAAATGAAGGACCCTTATGAAAAAGTTAGTTAAATGTATCTTTGCCGCGGCCTTCCTTGAAGCGTGGAAACTGACCGGCTTTCGCGTAAAGAAGATAAATAACGTTGCTGACTTCGGCAACCCTCAAAACATAGCCATTTTTTCAACCACAGCCTTGGGCGACTTTTTTTTCAATACCCCCGCCATCTATTTTATTAAATCCTACTGGCCACATGCGAAAATCACACTGGTTATCAACAAGCGCAATATGCAATTAGTTGATGGGAGTAGCTTGTTTGATAAAATTTTATTCTGGAACGGCAAAATTAATGGTCTGGCTCCCCTGATTTCAGAGTTAAAGAAACAGCATATTGATGCAACATTTCTTCTTCACTCCCGATCTCCTTACGATATTATCGCAGCTTCTCTGTCGCGCTCTCGTATTATTTTAAAAGATGTTTACTATAACGATTATCAAGGCAGGAAACATTTTTTCCTGGCTCGCTATCTGTCGTCCCATTTTGATAATCGACAGGAAGGAGCTATTCATTGCATTGAGCAGAAGACTAAACTGCTTGAATCTGTAGGCATTGAGGTGAAAAAACCTTATGAAATGCGTGTTCCATCTCCTTTCATTCCTTTCCCACGCGAAAAGATTACTATTGGTATACATGCTGGCGCTTCAGGCGAATCGCGCTGCTGGCCGACGGAAAAATTTGCACGCTTGATTGAATTGTTGCTGGAAAGTTACTCTCATATTGAGATAGAACTACTCGGTGGTCCAGGTGAAGCTGAACGCAACCAAAAAATTATTCAACAAGTTAATGTTCCCCATGATCGTATCACTAACCTGGCGGATAAAACCGGCTTGAAACAGTTAATAGAACGTATTGCTACTCAATCCTGTCTCATAGTAGGTGATACCGGTCCGCTACATATTGCGGTCGCATTAAAAACGCCTGTTGCTGCATTGTTTCCTGGCACGCTGTCAGCTATTGGTGGAAGACCATTGCAGGACCCAGAGCTGCATAGCGTATTGATTTCACCGGACGAAAACCAAGGTATTGCTGCTCTTACTGTCGACAGTGTTTTCTTAGCTGTACAGGAAAAGTTGCGTGATGATAATGATATGCGCTGATGAAAGTTTTAACGTTAAACAAGCCACAGCATTGCAACCTAGGCGATGCCGCACGTGCCAGAATAACGCCTTATACGCCACAGCGATTAGGTGCAGAACTGCACGCGCTTTATCTACAGCTGCTGGCGGGCGCGGCGGAAGAAAGATGAGTGCAGGCAAGTTATCTGCTAACATGCCGCATTCCGCATATTTTGCTTAAGTCTGACGCATCAGTGTCGTAAAGATCGGTATGACAACGATTTACACCGCCCTGCTTTACCTCATACAGCCTCTGATCTGGCTGCGCCTGTGGCTGCGCGGCCGCAAAGCACCTGCCTATCGCAAACGCTGGGCGGAGCGCTACGGCTTTTGTGAAGGCAAAGTGAGCCCTGGCGGCATCCTGCTGCATTCGGTTTCAGTGGGGGAAACGCTGGCTGCCGTACCGCTGGTGCGGGCGCTGCGTCATCGTTACCCAACGCTGCCCATCACCGTCACCACCATGACGCCCACCGGCTCGGAACGTGCCCAGTCCGCCTTTGGGAAAGATGTTCATCACGTCTATCTGCCTTACGATTTGCCCGACGCAATCAACCGTTTTCTCAATACTGTCGATCCCAGACTGGTCATCATTATGGAGACCGAACTGTGGCCCAACTTTATTAAAGCGCTGCATGAACGTCAGGTGCCGCTGGTTATCGCGAATGCGCGTCTGTCGGCCCGTTCAGCGAAGGGCTATAAAAAACTGGGGAAATTTATGCGCCAGCTGTTGCAGCGCATTACGCTTATCGCAGCGCAGAATGAAGAGGACGGCGCGCGCTTTGTCGAGCTGGGGCTGAAGCGGTCTCAGCTGGCAATTACCGGCAGCCTGAAATTTGATATTTCCGTTACGCCCGAACTGGCGGCACGCGCAGTTACGCTACGTCGCCAGTGGGCGCCCCGTCGCCCTGTGTGGATCGCCACCAGTACTCATGAAGGGGAAGAGGCGATCGTACTGGATGCACATCGTCGCCTGCTGGCACATTTTCCCGATCTGCTCTTGATTCTGGTTCCGCGTCATCCGGAACGCTTTGATACCGCGCGGGAAATGACGCAGAAAAGCGGCTTCAGCTATACCTTGCGCAGCAGCGGCGAAATTCCTTCCAGCGGCACACAGGTGGTTATCGGCGATACCATGGGCGAGCTGATGTTACTGTACGGTATTGCCGATCTGGCCTTTGTTGGCGGCAGCCTGGTAGAGCGCGGCGGCCATAATCCTCTGGAGCCTGCGGCACATGCTATTCCGGTGCTGATGGGCCCGCACACATTTAATTTCAAAGATATCTGCAGCAAGCTGAAGCAGGCGGATGGTCTGATTACGGTAACCGATACCGCTACGCTGGTGCATGAAGTGGGTAATTTGCTGATTGATGATGATTATCGACGCTATCATGGTCGTCACGCTGTTGATGTACTGCATCAGAACCAGGGCGCGCTGCAACGCCTGCTGCAGTTGCTTGAACCTTATTTGCCGCCACGGAATCATTAAATGACCGTACGCCAACGCCTGTCAGTGGTCATGATCGTGAAAAACGAAGCGGAGCTGCTGCCGGATTGCCTGGCTTCAGTGAGCTGGGCCGATGAAATTATCCTGCTGGATTCCGGCAGTCAGGACGCCACGCCTGCCGTAGCGGAACAGTATGGCGCTAAGGTTTTTCGCTCCCAGGAGTGGCCCGGTTATGGCCAGCAGCGCCAGCGCGCGCAGGCATACGCCAGTGGTGAAATGATTTTGATGATTGATGCGGATGAGCGTGTCACGCCGGAACTGCGCGCTGAGATAGAACAGGTGCTGCAGGCTGCGCCGCAGCCGGATAAGGTTTACAGCCTTGGGCGGCTGAACCTGTTTTTAGGACGCTTTATGCGTCACAGCGGCTGGTATCCCGATCGCGTGGTGCGTCTCTATCCACGCACCTATAGTTATAACGATCATCAGGTACATGAATCTCTGGAGACGGAGCAGGCGCAGGTTGTGCCGCTGGCGGGACATCTACAACATCTCACCTGTCGCGATTTTTGCGCCTTTCAGCGTAAACAACTCGCCTATGCGGAAGCCTGGGCACTGCAGCGTCATCAGCAGGGTAAACGCTGCGGCATTTTCTCTGTGTTCAGCCATACGCTGGGCGCATTCTGCAAAACGCTGCTGCTGCGCGCCGGTTTCCTTGACGGAAGCCAGGGCTGGCTGCTGGCGGTAGTGAATGCGCAATACACCTTTAATAAGTACGCGGCGCTGTGGGCGCTGGGTCAGTCGACTAGCGGAGACAACAAATGAGTACCAGGGCTATCTATCCCGGCACCTTTGATCCTTTTACTCTGGGTCATCTGGATATTCTGAGCCGCGCAGCGCTGATGTTTGATCATATTATTCTGGCTATCGCCGCCAGCCCAGGCAAGAAACCGCTATTCAGCCTGGAAGAGCGCGTTGCGCTGGCGCAGCAGGCCACGGCCCATTTACCCAATGTGGAAGTCACCGGCTTTAGCGATCTGATGGCGAATTTCGCCCGCGATCGCCAGGCCAATGTTCTGGTGCGCGGCCTGCGGGCGGTATCTGATTTTGAATATGAAATGCAGCTGGCGCATATGAACCGCCACCTTCTCCCGACCCTGGAAAGCGTTTTTCTGATGCCTGCGGAAGAGTACTCTTTCATCTCTTCTTCGCTGGTAAAAGAAGTGGCCCGGCACGGCGGCGAAGTAAAAGCTTTTCTGCCAGAGTCAGTCTGGCAGGCGCTACTGGCAAAACTGGCCAGCTAAGTCGCCAGCGTTATTTCTGGCAGCTACGGCAGAAAAAGGTGCTGCGCTGCCCATGTTTAGCGCTTTCGATCGGCGTACCACATACGCGGCAAGGCTCACCGGCGCGGCCATAAACCTGTAACTCCTGAGCAAAGTAACCTGGCTTGCCATCGCTCTGCAGAAAATCACGTAGCGTGGTGCCGCCCTGCTCAATTGAGCGCAGCAGTACTGCTTTAATCACCTTAACCAGCAGCACGATCTCTTCATGATTCAGCGACATGGCTGGTCGATCGGGCAAGATCCCGGCGGCAAACAGCGACTCGCTGGCATAAATATTACCTACGCCCACCACCAGCTTATTATCCATCAGCCAGGGTTTGATAGCGGTACGTTTCCCGCGTGACTTTTCCAACAGATAGTCGGTATTAAACTGCTCGCTTAACGGCTCAGGACCCAGATGCGCCAGCACATTGCTCGCCTGCAAATCCTTACTCCACAGCCAGGCGCCAAAGCGGCGAGGATCGGTATAGCGCAGCACTTTACCATTGCTCATCACCAAATCGACATGATCGTGCTTTGCCGCAGGAATTGCCTCTGGCAGTACGCGCAGGCTGCCCGACATGCCAAGGTGAATAATAATCCAGCCTTCAGGCAGCTCCAGCAGCAGGTATTTTGCGCGACGCTGTACGCTCAGCACCGGCTGATCGCTCAATGCATGAATCTCCTGCGACACAGGCCAGCGTAAACGCGGATTACGCACCACCGCGTGCAGAATGGTTTCGCCTACCAGGTGCGGTTCAATGCCGCGACGGCTGGTTTCTACCTCAGGTAATTCAGGCATGACAGCTCCTCACGTTTTACGGTTTCATAAAAACAAAAAACCCGGCCGAAGCCGGGTTTTTCATGGAAGCTGCAATTATTTAATTTTAGCTTCTTTGTACATCACGTGCTGACGTACAACCGGATCGAACTTTTTCAGTTCCAGTTTTTCCGGCTTAGTACGTTTGTTCTTCGTGGTGGTATAGAAGTGACCTGTACCAGCAGAGGAAACCAGCTTGATCTTCTCACGAATACCTTTAGCCATGATTCAGTTCCTTAGTACTTCTCACCACGGGCACGCAGATCGGCCAGAACCGTATCGATGCCCTTCTTATCAATTACACGCATACCTTTAGCAGATACACGCAGAGTAACGAAACGTTTCTCGCTCTCAACCCAGAAACGGTGAGAGTGCAGGTTCGGCAGGAAACGGCGTTTCGTCGCGTTCATTGCGTGGGAACGGTTGTTACCGGTCACCGGACGCTTGCCAGTTACTTGGCAGACTCGTGACATGTCAATTCTCCAAAAATCAAATCAGCTCGAGCTTTAAAAATTAGGTCTTGGCCGCCTCGTCAGGCTTGTAGCCCATCCAGGCGAGTTCCATGTGAACCCGCTGAGCAGGCCTAAACGCCAAACCCGAGATTCTCAAAGGTGGCGTAGTATACGCCTTGTATTGCCAGCGCTCAAGTCCCGAACAGATAAAGATCCCTCTGGATCGCCGAAATAGCACAGAAAACAGGCATTTTTTTCTCTTAAAGCCAGCCGCGCTCGGCGAAAGAAACGTATTCTCCCCTGCCAATCACTAAATGGTCGAGCACACGAATATTCATCAGCAGGCAGGCTTGCTTTATACGCTGGGTAATATCCCGATCGGCGGCGCTTGGCTCGGCATGGCCAGACGGGTGATTGTGCGCCAGAATCAGCGCCGCGGCATTAAGTTTTAGCGCCACACGCACAATTTCGCGTGGATGTACCTCTACGCTGGCGATGGTGCCGGTAAACATCTGCTGAGCCTGCAGCACCCGATGCTGATTATCGAGAAAGATAGCCATAAAAATTTCGCGCTCCTGATGTGCCAGCACGCTTTGCAGATACTGCTGCGTCAGTTGAGGATTCTCCAGTACGTTTTCCCGCGCCAGCTGCGCATGGAAAAAACGTCGACCCAGCTCTGCTACGGCATGCAGCTGTGCCAGTTTGGCATTTCCCACGCCTTTAATTGTATCGAATGCGCTTTTTTCAGCGCTCATTAGCAAATAGAGAGAGCCAAACGTCGCCAGCAATTCATGCGCCAGGGCCATAACCGGCTTGCCGCATGTGCCGGTACGTAAAAAAATAGCCAGCAACTCCGCATCGCTTAGTGCTGATGCACCCATCTGCTCTAACTTTTCCCGGGGTTTTAACACGCGCCTCTCCTGCTGGCTGTTGTTACTATCTGGCCACTACTCTGCGCCTGCCAAAGCGATGCAGCCAGCGGCAGGATTTAACTTTTCGGGACAACTCGCAAAGGTGGCTGGATGCTAAACAGCATGGTCAACAGAATGTGTTAAAATCGCGCCATTGTGGCAGGCCTGGTTCGTCAAGAGGTCAATAAGGGCAGAAGCGAATATGATGGGATTAACCGGTAAACATATTGTATTGGGCGTCAGCGGCGGCATTGCGGCGTATAAAACGCCTGAACTGGTGCGGCGCTTGCGCGCTCGCGGCGCGGAAGTTCGCGTGGTGATGACCGAGGCCGCTAAAGCCTTTATCACACCGCTGTCGCTTCAGGCGGTTTCCGGTTACCCGGTTTATGATGATCTGCTTGATCCGGCGGCAGAGGCCGCAATGGGTCATATTGAGCTGGGTAAATGGGCAGACCTGGTGATCCTGGCACCCGCTACGGCGGATTTAATTGCACGCGTAGCGGCAGGCATGGCTAACGATCTGGTTACCACGCTCTGCCTGGCCACCGCTGCACCCATTGCCGTGGTGCCCGCCATGAATCAGCAAATGTACCGCGCCCTGGCCACCCAGGAAAACTTGCAGCGCCTCGCGGGACGCGGTGTGTTGATCTGGGGGCCGGATAGCGGCAGCCAGGCGTGCGGCGATGTGGGGCCGGGCCGCATGCTCGACCCGCTGGCAATAGTTGACCGCGCGGTAGCCTGGTCAATGCCCGTCAACGATCTGCAACACCTTAATATTATGATTACCGCTGGCCCAACGCGCGAAGCGCTGGACCCGGTGCGTTATATCTCTAATCACAGCTCGGGTAAGATGGGCTTCGCTATTGCCGCCGCTGCGGCCGCGCGTGGCGCCAATGTTACCCTGGTCGCTGGTCCGGTCGCGATGGCGACGCCCGCAGGCGTAACGCGTATCGACGTTACCAGCGCGCTAGAGATGGAAAAGGCGGTAATGTTGCATATTACGCAGCAAGATATTTTCATTGGCAGCGCAGCCGTGGCAGACTACCGCGCAGCAGAGGTCGCGTCAGAAAAAATCAAAAAGCAGGGTGATGAAATTACGCTGAAAATGGTAAAAAACCCCGATATTGTCGCAGGCGTTGGCGCTATGCAGGAAGGACGCCCCTATGTTGTAGGGTTTGCTGCTGAAACCCGTAATGTGGAAGAATACGCTCAACAAAAACGTGCGCGGAAAAATCTGGACCTGATCTGCGCCAATGATGTATCCAAATCCGGGCAAGGTTTCAACAGCGATACTAATGCTCTTCACCTTTTCTGGCAGGAGGGAGAAAAAGTTTTGCCTCTCGCAGATAAAACTCTCCTTGGCCAGCAATTATTAGACGAGATTGTCAGCCGTTATGATGAAAAAAATCGACGTTAAGATTATTGATGCGCGCGTAGGTAAAGAATTCCCTCTGCCGACCTATGCCACTTCCGGCTCCGCAGGCCTGGATTTGCGCGCCTGTCTTGATGCCCCGCAGGAGTTGGCGCCCGGCGCCACAACGCTACTGCCAACCGGCCTGGCGATTCATATTGCCGATCCCTCTCTGGCCGCCGTTATTTTGCCGCGCTCAGGCCTGGGTCATAAGCATGGCATTGTACTGGGCAACCTGGTTGGGCTGATTGACTCTGATTATCAGGGGCAGCTAATGGTTTCCGTATGGAACCGCAGCCAGGAGAGCTTTACTGTCCAGCCTGGCGAGCGCATTGCTCAACTGGTTTTCGTGCCGGTCGTGCAGGCAGAATTTAATCTGGTTGAAGATTTTGATGCCAGCGCGCGTGGTGAAGGCGGTTTCGGTCACTCCGGCCGGAATTAAACGCACAGCAACACCCTCCGCAACCCGACTTGTTTATTTTTCAGCACCGTGAGATGCCTTCTCACGGATGTTGCGTGGGCCTTTGCCCGTTTATGATAAATCTCAGGGGTTTATAACGTCATGGCAGAAAAAAAGAGCGCGAAAAGGAATCGTCGCGATGAAATCCTGCAGGCTCTGGCGCAAATGCTGGAATCCAGCGACGGGAGTCAGCGTATTACTACCGCTAAGCTGGCCGCTACGGTAGGCGTCTCCGAAGCTGCGCTTTACCGTCATTTTCCCAGTAAAACGCGCATGTTTGATAGCCTGATCGAGTTTATTGAAGATAGCCTGATTACCCGCATCAACGCGATTCTGAAAGATGAAAAAGAGACCATGACGCGTTTGCGTATGATCGTGCAGCTAATTTTAGGTTTTGGCGAGCTTAACCCTGGTCTGACGCGTATTCTTACCGGTCATGCGCTGATGTTCGAACAGGATCGTTTGCAGGGCCGCATTAACCAGCTTTTCGAGCGTATCGAAGCGCAGTTGAGGCAGGTGATGCGCGAGCGCAAAATGCGTGAAGGGCAAGGCTTTGCCACCGACGAAACGCTGCTTGCCAGCCAACTGCTGGCTTTTTGTGAAGGTATGCTGTCGCGCTTTGTGCGCTCAGAGTTCCGCTATCTGCCTACACAGGAGTTTGACGTACGCTGGCCGCTGTTAGCAGCACAGCTGGTATAGCGCGAGTGCATAAATGTCGCCGGGTCAGCACAAGCCCGGCGACACAGTAGCATCTACGCTTAGATACCGTAGGTTTGACGATAGCTACGTACTGCAGCCAGATGGTCAGCCATTTCAGGCTTTTCTTCGAGATATTCGATCAAATCACTTAGGGTGATAATGGCGGTAACGTGGCATTGATAGTCGCGCTCTACTTCCTGAATCGCTGATATTTCACCACGCCCCCGCTCCTGACGATCCAGTGAAATCAACACGCCGGCCAGGCTGGCCCCGTTAGTCGCGATAATTTCCATTGATTCACGGATGGCAGTGCCAGCGGTGATGACATCATCGACCAGCATTACGCGTCCCTGTAACGGACTGCCTACTAACGTTCCGCCCTCGCCGTGATCTTTGGCTTCCTTACGGTTAAAGCAGTAAGGCACGTCGCGCTGGTGATGATCCGCGAGCGCAACGGCCGTGGTCGTGGCGATGGGAATGCCTTTGTAAGCCGGGCCAAACAGCAAATCGAAGTCGACGCCGGAATCAACCAGCGCCTGCGCGTAAAAGCGGCCCAACAGTGCCAAGTCGCGTCCGGTATTAAACAGGCCAGCATTAAAGAAGTAGGGGCTTTTACGTCCCGATTTCAGGGTAAATTCGCCAAACTTTAATACCTGCTTGTTTAATGCAAACTCAATAAACTCACGCTGCCAGGCTTTCATCTTTACTCTCCTCGAAATTTAACGATAAAAAAGGCGACTCTCTGGTCGCCTGAAATAATTAGTTGCTTAGCGCCGCCTTCTGCGCCTGAATCAAGGTATCGATGCCGTCTCGCGCTAACGCCAGCAGCGTCAGCAATTCTTCGTGGCTGAAAGGTTCGCCTTCGGCTGTGCCCTGAACTTCAATCATGCGGCCATCTTCCATCATCACCACATTCATATCGGTTTCAGCCGCAGAGTCTTCGACATATTCCAGATCGCACAGCGCTTCGCCGTTAACAATGCCAACGGAAATCGCCGCTACCATGCCTTTCATCGGATTTTTTGCCAGCTTGCCGGCAGCAACCAGTGCATTCAGCGCATCTGCTAACGCCACACAGGCACCGGTAATGGAAGCTGTACGGGTACCGCCATCAGCCTGCAGCACATCGCAATCAAGAGTAATGGTATATTCACCCAGTGCTTTGAGATCCACTGCGGCGCGCAGCGAGCGCGCAATCAGACGCTGGATCTCAAGCGTACGTCCACCCTGTTTACCTTTTGCGGCTTCACGCGCATTGCGGCTGTGGGTTGAACGCGGCAGCATGCCGTATTCGGCGGTAATCCAGCCCTGTCCCTGACCTTTAAGGAAGCGCGGCACGCCCTCTTCTACGGTCGCGTTACAAAGCACTTTGGTATCGCCGAATTCAACCAGTACAGAACCTTCTGCATGTTTGGTGTAGTGACGAGTCAGGGTAACGGGACGCACCTGCTGTGTGAGACGGCCTGCTGGACGCATGGTTTTTCTCCGGCTTGCTAATATTGGCTGCGCATTATACGGTTTTAGCGCTGCTCTGCCTACCGGCCCCGGGCAAGCTTCCGGCTTAATAATTATCACAGCCCGCTGTCAGTCCAGCGTTTTACGGAAGGATTTCAACGCAATTCCTACCACAATAAGCGTAAGCAGACCCAGCGGCAGCAGATCGGTAAGCAGATCGCTAAAGCCATAACCTTTCAACATAATTCCCTTAGTCAAACGAATAAAATAGGTTAAGGGAAGGCATGACCCTATCCATTGCGCCCAGAATGGCATGCTAATAAAAGGGCTAATGAAACCGGAAAGCATAACGGAAGGAATAAAATAGAAAGAGGACATCTGCAAAGCCTGAAGTTGGTTTTGCGCGAGGCTTGAGATAGTAATGCCAATCGACAGACAGAGAAAAACGTAGATAAAGAGCACAAAAAAAAGCAAAAGAACACTTCCCAGCAGCGGAATATCAAATATATAAACGGCAAAGAGAAGAATCAGCAATGACTGAAAAATGCCGATTAGAACATAGGGAATAATCTTACCGGTAATAATTTCAAAGCTGGTCAAAGGTGAAATAAGCAGGTTCTCAATAGCACCGTTTTCCCGCTCTCGGGTAATCGCCAGCGCGGTCATTAGCACCAGCGTTGTACTGAGTATCGAGCCGATGATACCGGGGATAGTATTATATTGCGTGATCCCTTCTGGATTAAACATACGATGAATAACTAATTCAATATCATCTGGCTTTAATTCATTACGCAGCGAAGGGGGAAGATCATGCTGAAACATTGTTATTGCCGCCTGCGTCACTGCACTTAACGCACTGCCGATGGTTAATGGATCGATAGCGTCGCCCTGTATCAGTATCTGCGGCTTTTCTCCCCGCAGCATTTTATGAGTGAATCCCTGTGGAATAGTGATTATAAATATAACATTGCCCCGAACAAATGCAGAACGCGCCTCTATCTCTGACTCAACCGGAATCATCGAAAAATAGCCTGTATTTTGTGCCGCAGAAACAAAAACCTGGCTCAATTGCTCTGTATCATAATTTAACAGTGCGGTGGGAATATTCCGCGCATCCATATTAACCGCATAGCCAAGAATGGTTAGCTGAAGCAGCGGTGTAATTACTACCATAGCCATACTGATTTTATCGCGTCGCAGCTCATGAATTTCTTTAATCACTACGCCTATCCAGCGTAAAAAGGAAAAATTATTACTTATTGTTTTTAGCATTGTTTTTCATTAACCAGGTAAAGGCATCTTCCAGCGTCGTTTGCACTTTGCAAAACTCATAATCAGAAGCAACAGCGTGTGACAGTATTAGGTTTAATACCTTTTCATCTTTCGCCGTAACAAAGAGGCTATTACCGAAAATAACCGTTTGTTCAATACCTGGCATTTTCAGCAGCTCATTCTCCAGTTCCGTCAACCTTTTCCCGCTTATTTTGACCGTGGTTAAATTTTTCTGATGGATAATTGACCCAACGCTACCGTTAGCTAACAGATGCCCATAAGAAAGGTAGGCGACTTTATGGCATCGTTCAGCCTCATCCATATAATGCGTACTGACAAGGGTTGAGATACCCCGATCGGAAAGCTGATGAAGAATTTGCCAGAACTCGCGGCGCGCTTTGGGATCGACGCCGGCGGTGGGCTCATCCAGAAAAAGCAAAGCGGGATGATGCAGCGTGCAGGCAGCAAGTGCCAAACGCTGCTTCCAGCCGCCGGACAGAAATTTTGCCAACTGATGCTGGCGCGAGGTAAGCCCCAGCTCCTCTAATGTTTGATCCACACGCGCTTTACCCCGGGCCAGATTATAAATGCGCGTGATAAACAAAAGATTTTCCCGGATTGTTAAGTTGCCCCACATGGAAAAATGCTGGGTCATATAGCCGATATGATGTTTAATCTGTTCCCGCTGGGTAAATATATCCATGCCAAGACAGTGGCCTTTCCCTGAATCAGGGGTAATCAGCCCGCACATCATACGTATTGATGTTGTTTTCCCGCTGCCGTTTGGCCCTAGAAAACCATATATTTCGCCTTTCCTGACCGTCAGTGAAAAATCTTTTACTACATGATTAGCGCCAAAATATTTGTTCAAATTACTGACTTCAATGCATACATCACTCATTAAAAACAACCTCTATATTTACAGGCTGTCCTGTTTTTATATAGGGAAGATCTTCTTTCACGGGAATGGCCTCAGCCATAAACAAAAGCGTCTCTCTGCGCTGAGTACTGTAAATAACGGGCGGGGAAAACTCTGCCTGAGAACTAATATAGTTGATATGAGCTGATAACGTTTTGCTGCAGCCGTCGCAGTAAATCTTTAATTTCGTTCCACTATTTAATTCGCCCAGTCGATTTTCCGGCACATAAAAGCGCACCTTAATACTCTCAGGCGAAAGTAAACTCATAACGGGCTTACCCGCTGCAGGACGCTCTCCCGGCTGATAAAGAATGTCATAAACGGTCGCATTCTGTGGAGCAAACAGCGTTCTTTGTTGCAGATCCCAGCGTGCCTTATCGCGTTGTAATTTAGCCGACTCAACGCGCGATTTTTGATTATTAATTTCAGCCTGACGAGCAGGTAGCGCTTTTGCTTCCAGCTGGTATAGCAGCTCCTTAACCTGCGCTTTTTTTTGAACATACTCCTCTTTCGCGCGTTCCCATTCAGCAGTAGATATCATCTCTTCCGTATAAAGCCTCTGCTGCCTGTTAAATTGCCTCCTGGCCAGGCTGGCAGCCGACTTTGCTTTCTCAAGCTGTGCATAGATGACTTTCAGGGCAGACTCCCGCTCGCCCGTTTCTAAATTGTGCAGCAGCGCCTCTTCAGCGCGGACCTTCTCTTGCGCTATGCGAAGCGCATTTTCTGCTGGAAAATCATCCAGATGCATTAATTTCTGACCTTTATTTACCGTTTGACCTTTACTAACGTACAGCTCTTTTACTTCGCCGCTGAAAGGAAAAGAGAGATAAGTAAATTCTCCATAGGTATAGCCTGCCTGAACAAAAGAGCCGGAATCCTTACATCCGGGTAACAAGAATAAATAACACAAAAAAACAACAAGCTTTTTCTTTATCATATTTATGATTCCGGACACGCTATCGGGATAGAATAGCAAGTCTGTCTTAATGAACTTTAAAAATTGGGGCAGAGTTTGATCGCATCCAAAACTTATCTTTACTAAAGATATATTTATTTTTGAATCAAATAACGCTTCCCATAGTTTTCCTTAAGCTTATTTATTTCACAGATATTTAGCCCAGCAATAGAATTAAAGCTTTCATCCTCAACAAAACATAATAATTTCGATCCGCCTGTGCTATACCACTTAGCCGCTTGCTTATAAGGCCAGGGAAGATCGCAACCCTGCTCGCGCAACGTTGTATTAAGCTTTTTCCACTCCTCATTAAAGTTCTCACCGCTAAAAAAGTTAGCAATCTCCTCATCATCAACATTACTGTATTTCCGGGAAGGCGAACAAAAATCCTCATCTGAAGAGAGATAGCGTTGAAAGAAAGCCATCATCAGTTTTTTGGCATATTCTGGGAAATCTTGAGGAATGGTGAGGACACCCAGAAGGTACTTATAGTTTTTATGCTTTAACGCAACATGGAAGATGCCTTTCCAAAGCGCATCAAGAACATGGGTTTTTTGATATTGTTTTTGAATGAAACCCCGGCCAATTTCAATACTCTGACTCGCTATTAGTAAGAAGCTCTCTTTATAATTAAATAGTTCGTTACTATAGAGCCCTTTGAGTCCTTTTTTGGAAAGCTGCTCACCCGCCAGTACAAACCGATATGACCCAGCAATTTCTTGCTGTTCAGGATCCCAAACTATAATATGTTGATAATCCTTATCATAAACATCATTGTCATAACTATTTCCTGTTCCAGCCCCTATGTCACGGAAAGATATTTCTCGCAGGCGGCCCAGCTCTCGCAGAACAGGGGAATATTCCTCCCCCTGATGGCGATACAGTAAAACACTTTTCCCATCACGCAATGTTTTTAACACCTCACACTCTGTCAGCATCGCATTTAATCGTTGTTTGTCTACCGGAGCGGCAATCGGGGCGAGAACCGGCAAAGTGCCGGGAAGATTTTTTCCTGCTTTTTCAATGTGCTCCGGAAAGGATGCAGCAATAACTGCTGCAGACTCTCTATTAATGTCGAGCCTGGATACGTTTATCGGCTGAAGGATCTTTATCTGCAATGACTTACCTTTATGACGCAAGCATTCTCTGATAATCATCAAGTTAGAAAAAGGACGCCAGATCTTTGCCGTAATATAGTAGCGCCAGCTATTTAAGCCTTTGATGTTTACCGGAACTAAAATTGCATTATTTTTTTTCGCCAGGTGAAGGAAGCCAGAGTTCCAGGGAGCTTCCTGTAGTCCTGATCTTTGTAAGCCAGCTAATCTGCCCGAAGGAAAAATAATCAGCACGCCGCCTTTTTTAAGATGCGTATTCATTTCGCGGTACTGACCTGCGCTCATTTTTCCCTGCATATTCCTGATGCCAATCGTAAAATCGCCTGTTTTTGGCAGCATATAGGTAAGCACATGATTAGCCACTATTTTAATATCGTGCCTTACGCTGGAAACAGCCACTATCAAACCCAGACCATCTATAACTGTAGGATGATTAGCCACGATAATAACAGGCCCTTTGCGGGGCAGGTTGTTATAGCCTTTCGGATCCACATCCAGATGAATACGTAGCCTCTCAGCTACGGCCACTAACCACTCGATGCCGTTTTTGCTTTCAGCCTCTTTTATGCAGCGATAAAGTATATCTTGACCCACGGCCCACTTTGCTAATTTACGCAGAATAAAAGATAATTTTTTCCCGGGGAAGAACTCCTTGAGAATACTATCAGTTACATCCATTGTATTGTTGTCTCCTTAACATCCCTTTCATTTATTCATCTAACTCCCTTCAATTCATTTAATAATAAATCTTTAACCTTATCTGCATCCAACAAATTATTAGCCATTACTTATTTATTATCAGAAAAATATCCTTGAAGAAAAATACTTCAATAAAAAATATTTTTAAATCATAAATTTATTAAATCTCATTTAAAAACCGAAAGCAGGATCACTATTTATCAAGTAATGATTTCAGGCATCTGCACGATAAAGAAACAAGTCATTAAATCATTACTGACGCTTTCTAATAATGGGAATTTGGCAATCCATTTCACTCTTCACTAAACATGAATTTATTCATGAGCTATAAAATATATTCTCACCATTGCCATCCATTTTATTAAAAAGCACTATATCAGATCACTTCTATTTATTATCTTTACCTGCTTGTCAGGCTTATCATGTTCTTTTATTTAAGTCATCGATTGGCCTTCCGGTAGTAACACAGAATATAAACGCTCTGCTTAACTTTACTGCCACTTTTCACTTACTGTTTATAATTCCTATTTTTACCTGTTAAGAAGGAAGAGGCGTCGCTATAATCTATTAAACTTTCTTTAATACGGGTATGCAAAATGATTCGCAGTATGACCGCCTACGCCCGGCGTGAAACCAAAGGCGCATGGGGCAGCGCAGCATGGGAGCTGCGTTCCGTGAACCAGCGCTATCTTGAAACGTATATTCGCCTGCCGGAGCAGTTCCGCAGCCTGGAGCCGGTAATTCGGGAGCGCCTGCGTAATCGTCTGACGCGCGGAAAAATTGAATGCAATCTTCGCTTCGATGCCGATCCAGGCGCGCAAAGCGCATTAATCCTGAATCAGCCGCTGGCAAAGCAGCTACTGGAAGCCGCACAGTGGGTGAAACAGCAAAATGTTGATGGTGAGATTAACCCGGTTGATATATTGCGCTGGCCTGGCGTGATGTCCGCTCAGGAACAGGATTTAGATGCGATTAATGCGGAACTGATAGCCACCCTGGAGCTGGCGATTGATGATTTTATCGCCGCGCGTGAAAGCGAAGGCGCCGCGCTGAAAGGCATGATTGAGCAGCGCCTTGAGGGCGTGAACACTGAAGTGAAGAAAGTACGCGCCTGGATGCCGGAGGTGCTGAAATGGCAGCGCGAGCGGCTGGTGACTAAGCTTGAAGAGGCGGAGTTACAGTTGGACAACAATCGCGTTGAACAGGAGCTGTTGATGATGGCTCAGCGCATTGATGTTGCCGAGGAGCTTGACCGCCTCGAAGCGCACGTTAAAGAAACTTTTAACATCCTGAAAAAGAAAGAGGCCGTTGGCCGCCGTCTCGACTTCATGATGCAAGAGTTCAACCGTGAATCGAACACGCTGGCATCAAAATCAATTAACGCTGATATTACTGCTTCAGCAATTGAACTGAAGGTGCTGATTGAGCAGATGCGTGAGCAGATTCAGAATATTGAATAACGCCGCCAGTTAGCGAACCTGGTAACAGCTACCTTCATTGCCCGCTTTAATCGCGGGCTTTTTTATTTTCAATGGTTACCGCGTTACTCGCTTCAATCTGCGTTTGCTGACAAATAACCAGCAAACGGGACGTGAATGATTTCTGCACAAGATTTTACGCCTTTGCCTCATTCCCTTACGCTTTACGCAATGCTTAAATCGTTTCAGGCCCAATTTCGGAGGTAACATGCTGCCATCACACACACTAAGTCTGACCATTACACGCCATTGGCTGGATCTCTATGAAACTATCTGGAAACCAGAATATTTCCCAAAATGGGTTTCCCAGTTAGGCGAAGCGCCGTTACAGGCAGAAGGCAGTTACTGGAAAGCCAAAGGCACTGATGGAGCGTTAAAGGTCCGCTTTTCCGAGCACAACACCTATGGGGTAATGGATTACTGGATTGATAATGGTTTTGGTAAGGAGATCTATATGCCGATGCGTATTGTCCCTAATCAGGAAGGTGCGCAGGTGCTGCTGACCCATTTTCGTCAACCTTTAACCTCCGATGAAAAATTCCAACAGGAATTAGCACTACTGGAGCAGAACCTGCAGCGGCTTTATCAAGGCGTAACGGCCAGTTCCTGATATCGAAGCGCCAGAAAGCGTCATCCTGTTGACGCTTTTCCGCGTTATTAAGAAAGCAGCCCTGACGTCGCGTTTCATAAATATAATCAGTCGCGATACCAGATGCTCTTATCCTGCTGATTTTATCCAGGGCTGGGTTGGTAAAGAGTAATGTCATGACTCTGTTATACCGCCCTTATCAGATGGCACAGACGGCATTCAGGCTGCTTTTTAACCACTCTTTTTAGCTACCTCCGGATCTGATAAAAACTTAGCATGGAATAACCGTGCAGAAAGATTACACATTTCCATGTAAAATACAGGGATTTTGTTAACTCAACTTATCTATGAAGAATGCGATAAATCTGAAGTCTCAACTAAAAAAAATCAAATAATCAATAAACTAAACTCAAAACCCATGAATTTCCTCTCAACTCATTAAAGACTACTTAAGCGTTACTATTCCTTTTCTTAGCTGTTTTTTTTAATACATTCATTTCTAACATCCATTTACTACTGGATCTTTAGTTTCAGATATTTCTCATGGTGATTCTTAACAGGAAAAAAGTTATAAATCTTCCTGCACACAGCAATTTCTAATAATCAGACATTCCAGGAATTTCCTATGGAACGCATATCGCTGCAAGACTTTACTGAGCAAGAATTTGTTAATATTGCACGTAAAATATTATCAGCTGATTTCGAAACTACCGAAGGACTATTGCAAGCAGTGACGGAATTTGTTCTGTTAGCAGGACATCCAGCTGGTACCGATCTTATTCTTTATCCTCAGGATTTTAATATCAGCACACCACAAAGCATGGTGGATGTGATAAAAAGCTGGCGGACTCAGCATGGACTGCCTGGTTTCAGGGATGATTACCTTGCTATAGCCTTATAATAAAAAGCATTTTCATTTCTATAAAATAAAAATAATTTTAGGGTGTTACCTTTCCAACACCGCTCTTTTTAGCACCACGGATATACGATGTCTTTGAAACAAAAAGCAATTAATGGCGCAAAATGGTCAGCCATTTCTTCAGTAATGACGATTGGGCTTGGCATTTTGCAGCTAGCTCTGCTTGCCAGAATGATTGATCCGAAACAATTTGGTTTATTAACTATTGCTTTGGTTATTTTGACGCTGGTCGATACGCTTTCCGACTTTGGTTTATCCAACTCAGTTATACAGCGGAAAAGTATGTCTGAAACGGAGCTATCAACTTTATACTGGCTAAATATTTTTATTGGTCTGGCCGTTTTCGCCATTATCTATTTGAGTAGCCATGCTATTAGCGTATTACTTCAGCAACCAGAACTGAATGAGCTTATTGAGACGCTATCTGTTGCCTTTCTTATCATTCCGCAGGGACAGCAGTTTCGGGCTTTATTGCAAAAAGAGCTGGCCTTTACACTTATAGGGCGTACCGAGGTTATAGCAGCAATATCAGGTTTTGCTGTGACGTTACTTTCTGCTGTATGGTCACCCTCGGCACTTTGCGCTATCTGGGGATACCTGACAATGGTTTCCATACGCATGCTGCTGTTTTGTTACTACGGTGGAAAAATATACCGCCCTCAATTTGTTTTTGAGTTGAAGAGCGTACGCAGTAATTTACGTTACGGCGGCTATCTGACGGCAGATAGTTTGATTAACCAGCTTGGTATGAATATGCCTACTATACTGCTGTCACGCCTGCTGGGTGCGGTTGCAACCGGAGGATATAACCTGGCTTATAACCTTGCCGTTATGCCGCCTGCAAAGATCAACCCTATTCTGTCACGCGTGTTATTTCCCGCCTTTGCGCAGATGCAGGATGACCAGCCACGTTTACGACATAACTTCTATAAGATGTTATCAATCATGAGCCTGCTGAATTTCGTTGCGCTGTTGGGTATGGCTGGCATCGCTCATAATTTAGTGCTGAGCTTGTTTGGCGAGCGCTGGTTGTTTATTGCTCCGGTCCTGCAGATATTGTGTATCGCAGGCATTATGCGAGCCATTAACAACCCTGTAGGCGCCCTGGTAATGGCAAAAGGTGCGGTTGATATCAGTTCAAAGCTTAATGCGCTTCGGTTGGCGCTTTCTGTACCGGTTATCTGGGTAGGCGCGCAGTGGGGCGGGCTGACAGGTGCCACTATCGGTTTTACTGCGTTACAAATTTTGGCTATTTGCATTCTGAGGTAGGATCGCAAATTTAGCCAAGAATTGAAATCCATCCCCTTTTGTGCAAAATCTGGTTGACATTCGCAGATTGACTACAGTACCGTTCCGTGCAAAAGGTGGTTGGAGTCCAGAATGAACGAATTTACGGGATTGGCAGCTTCACAGGCTGACTTTATTTGGAAGAATGCGGAAGACCTTTGGGGGGACTTCAAGCATACGGATTTTGGCAAGATCATTTTGCCGTTTACCTTGCTGCGCCGCCTGGAGTGTGCGCTGGAGCCGACCCGCGAGGCGGTGAGAAAAGCGCATGACGCTTTCAAGGATGCCGATGTTGAGCTGGATACCATTCTGCGCTCAACCGCTGAATACCCCTTCTACAACACCTCTGAATACTCCCTCGGCACCTTGGGTAGCACCAAGACGCGCCGCAATCTGGAAGACTACATCGCCCTGTTTTCGGATAACGCCCGCGCTATCTTCGAGGAGTTTGAGTTTGGCAATACGGTGATCCGGCTGGAGAAAGCAGGCTTGCTGTACAAGATTTGCCAGAACTTCGCCAAGATCGACTTGCACCCGGACGTGGTTCCGGATCGGGTGATGAGTAACATCTACGAACACCTAATTCGCCGCTTTGGTGCCGAGGTCAATGAAGGGGCCGAGGACTTCATGACGCCGCGCGACATCGTTCACCTGGCGACCGCAATGCTACTTGACCCGGATGATGCCCTGTTTGAGGCCAGCCCCGGTTTGATTCGTACTTTGTATGACCCGACCTGTGGCACGGGTGGCTTCCTCACCGATGCCATGAACCATGTGGGCGACTACGGTAACCGCGACAAGATCCCGCCAGTACTGGTGCCGCACGGGCAGGAGTTGGAGCCGGAAACCCATGCGGTTTGTGTGGCCGGTATGCTGATCCGCCGTTTGGAGTCCGACCCTGGCCGAGATCTGTCGAAGAACATTCGTCAGGGCAGCACGCTGTCAAACGACCAGTTTGCCGGTGAGCGTTTCCACTACTGCCTGTCCAATCCGCCTTTCGGCAAGAAATGGGAGAAGGACAAAACCGCCGTCGAAGCGGAACACAAAAAAGGCGAGCTGGGCCGGTTTGGTCCGGGCCTGCCGAAAATTAGCGATGGCTCCATGCTGTTTTTGATGCATCTGGCGAGCAAGCTAGAACTGCCGATCAACGGCGGTGGCCGCGCCGCTATCGTGCTGTCGGGTTCGCCACTGTTTAACGGCGGTGCTGCGTCTGGCGAATCGGAAATACGCCGTTGGTTGCTGGAAGACGACCTGATTGAAGCCATTGTAGCTCTGCCAACGGATCTGTTCTTCCGCACCAATATCGCCACCTACCTGTGGATTCTGTCCAACAAGAAGCCGCAGGAGCGCAAAGGCAAGGTGCAGTTGATCAACGCTACCGACCTGTGGACTGCAATCCGCAACGAGGGCAACAAGCGCCGTATTGTCAGCGATGAGCAGCGCCGCCAGATTCTGGACATCTACGCCGCAGGCGAAACCGGTGCGCTTTCCCGGATGCTGGACTACCGTACCTTTGGCTACCGCCGAATCAAGGTCCTGCGCCCGCTGCGCATGACCCTGGAGCTGGATAAGGTGGGCATGGAGCGGCTGGAAGCCGAAGCTGCCTGGGAAAAGCTCTCTGACGCGCATCAGACATTCTGGCGCGAAGCCCTCAAGCCGTTGATCGGGCAAACGCAGCCCTATAGCTGGGCAGAAACCTTTGTTAGGAACTCGATCAAGTCCGACGAAGCCAAGCAGCTCAAGGTCAAATCCAGCAAAACATTGATCATCGCGCTGATCAACGCCTTTGGTCACAAAGACCCGAAAGCCGAGCCAGTCACGGATTCCAACGGCGAGCTGGTGCCAGACACAGATTTAACTGATTACGAGAAGGTCCCCTATCTGGAGGACATCGACGACTACTTTGCTCGCGAAGTGCTTCCTCATGTGCCGGATGCCTGGATGGATGAGAGCTTTACCGATGCCAGAGATGGTCAATTGGGCCGCGTTGGCTACGAGATCAACTTCAACCGCTTCTTCTACCAGTACCAGCCGCCGCGCAAGCTGCAAGATATTGATGAAGACCTGAAGCAAGTAGAAGCCGAGATTGCCGCGCTACTGGCGGAGGTGGCCAGCGAATGAGCCAGTACAGAGCATATCCCGCGTATAAGGATTCCGGTATTGAGTGGATTGGGCAGGTGCCTGAGCATTGGAAGGTAGCGAGAGTCAAGCGACTGGCGTCATTGCGCAATGAACGACGAAATGATGTATCTACTGATACCATTTATATCGGACTTGAGGATGTAGAAGCAGGATCAGGGCAGTACAAGCCAACGAATGGAAGCTCTCGTCAATCAGAAGATTCAACTGTAGGCATCTTTTATGAAGGGGATGTCCTGTACGGTAAGCTGCGTCCATATTTGCGAAAAGCCATTATTTCAGAGATGGCAGGGTGCTGCTCAACAGAGTTTTTGGTTCTGAGGGCTGAAAAAACAGAACCCAGATGGCTGCAAGAATGGCTTTTAACTCCTGATGTAACGCATCAAATAGAGTCAGGATGCGAGGGAGCCAAAATGCCTCGTGCAGATTGGGGGCATATCGGTTCAATTGAAGTTGTATACCCAGATCAGCCTGAGCAAGCGCAAATACTAACCACCCTCGACCGCGAAACCGCCCGTATTGATGCGCTTGTCGAGAAGAAAACCCGCTTTATCGAGCTACTGAAGGAAAAGCGTCAGGCGCTGATTACCCATGCGGTCACCAAGGGGCTAGACCCCAACGTGAAGATGAAGGATTCCGGCGTTGAATGGATTGGGCAGGTGCCGGAACATTGGGCGGTCCCAGCGCTAAAATTTTTGCTATCAACTCCAATTACAGATGGCCCTCATGAGACGCCGGTTCCGGCAGAACCGCAGAATGGCATCGTGTTTATATCTGCCGAGGCAGTGTCATCCGGAAGAATCAATTTCAGCAAAGCTTGGGGATATATATCTCGAGCCGACCATAAGCGTTATTCACGAAAGTATAAGCCGCAACAAGGCGATATTTACATGGTCAAATCGGGTGCAACAACCGGAATCACAGCCATGGTTGAAGATAATCGCGAGTTCAACATATGGTCTCCTCTTGCTGCTATTCGCGCCAATTCCGAGACGGCACCAAAATTCTTGCTATATGCATTGCGCTCAACAGAGTTTCAAGCCGGTGTTACGCTGAACTGGAGCTATGGAACGCAACAAAACATAGGCATGAATGTTCTGGAGAATTTGCCATTGCCAATTCCTCCATATAAAGAACAAGCCACCATCGTGGCCACCCTCGACAGTGAAACAGCCCGCATTAATGCTCTGATTAGCAAGGCTGAACAAAGTATCACCCTGCTCAAAGAACGCCGCGCCGCCTTTATCACCGCCGCTGTCACCGGCCAGATTGATTTGCGAGGAAAACAATAAATGCAATCAGCAGCACATCAGGAAAAACACTTCCAGCAATACATCATCGACCGGTTGGTAGAGCAGGGCTGGAAGCTGGGTGATTCCAAGTTCTACGACACCGCGCGGGCGGTGTACCCCGAAGACCTGGAAAACTGGATCAAAACCAGCGGCCAGCAGGAAAAATGGGACAAGCTGGAACGGCTCAACGGGGCCAAAACCCTTGAAGTGCTGATGGACCGCTTGGATAAAGCACTGGAGAAACAAGGCACCATGCAGGTGTTGCGCCAGGGCTTTTCTATTGCCGGTTGCGGCCTGATCGAGATGACCGAGGCCGCACCGGAAGACAAGCGCAATGCAGCAGTCATTGAGCGCTACCAGGCCAATATCCTGCGCGTGGTGCCGGAGCTGAAGTATCACCCGGCCCGTGAATTTGCCATTGATCTGGTGCTGTTTATCAATGGTCTGCCGGTGGCAACCGTCGAACTGAAGACCGACTTCACCCAGTCCTGCGAAGCGGCCATGGATCAGTACCGCAATAATCGCCTGCCATATGACGCCAAGACCAAACGCAGGGAACCGCTGCTGACCTTCAAGCGTGGGGCGGTGGTACATTTCGCCATGTCCGACTCTGAAATCATGATGGCGACCAAGCTGGATGGAGAAAACACCTTCTTTCTGCCGTTCAATAAGGGGCGCAAGAACGAAAGCGGCACGGTACATGCGGGTAACCCGCCAGGTGAGATTAAGGCCGATGGTACTCAGGAATACCCTGTAGCCTACTTCTGGGAGGAGGTCTGCCAGCCGGATGCCTGGCTGCGGATTTTCCATAGCTTTGTCTACGTCGAGAAAAAGGACGTGGTGGATATTCAGGGCAACTGGTCGAAGAAAGAAACCCTGATTTTCCCGCGCTTTCACCAATGGACGGCAGTGAACCAGATGCTGGCCGATGCCCGCGAAAACGGCGCAGGCATGACCTACCTGTGTGACCACAGCGCCGGTTCCGGCAAGACCAGTACCATTTCCTGGACGGCTCATGACTTGGTGAAACTGCGCGAAGATAACGGCGACGCGGTATTTAACAGCGTGATCATTGTCACCGACCGTAATGTGCTGGACGGCCAGCTTCAGGACGCGGTGAAGCAGATTGACCATCAGTTTGGGGTGATCGCCGCCATTGACCGGCAGAAGTCATCCAAGTCCAAGAGCAAGCAGCTCTCGGAGGCCTTGTTGTCTGGCACGCCGATTGTGGTGGTAACGATCCAGACCTTCCCCTACGCGATGGAAGCTATCATCACTGACAAGGCCTTGAAAGGGAAAAACTTTGCTGTGATCATTGATGAGGCGCATAACTCGCAGACAGGCTCTACCGCTGCTAAGCTGCAAGCCGCGCTGGGGATGAGCGGACAAGGCAAGATGTCCACCATGACGGTGGATGAACTGCTAGAGCAACTGCAAAAGTCCCGCGCCCGCCCGGACAATATCAGCTACTTCGCCTTTACCGGCACGCCCAAGCACTCCACTTTGATGCTGTTCGGTCGCCCGACAGATCCAAGCCAACCGGCCTCAGACGATAACCCGCCGCAAGCCTTCCACCTGTACACCATGCGCCAGGCCATTGAGGAGAAATTCATTCTCGATGTGTTGAACGGCTATGTGCCCTACAAAACGGCCTTCAACCTTTCCAAGCAGCTTGAAGACAGCAAGCGGGTAAGCGGCAAGGCCGCCAAACGCGCCCTGGCACAGTGGATGTCATTGCACCCCACCAATGTGACCCAGAAGGTACAGTTTATCGTTGAGCACTTCACCAAGAACGTCGCCCACCGGCTGGATGGCAAGGCCAAGGCGATGGTCGTGACCAGCTCCCGTGCCGCTGCCATTCGCTACAAGAAGGCGTTTGACCGCTATATCGAGCAGCACAGCGAGTACGGCTTTATTCATTCACTGGTGGCCTTCTCCGGCAAGATGACCGGTAAGCAGGTGATGCACCAGGATGACAGCGAGTTCAAGGATGATGTGTTTATCGTCGATGAGAACGAGGAGTTCACCGAGCAGAGCATGAACCCGGATGTCCACGGGCAGGATTTGCGCTTTGCCTTTGACCGCCCGGAATACCGGGTGATGTTGGTGGCCGACAAGTTCCAAACCGGCTTTGACCAGCCCAAACTGGTCGCCATGTATGTGGACAAGAAAATCGCCAACCATGTGGAGATTGTGCAGACCTTCGCCCGCCTGAACCGGACGGCACCTGGGAAAGATGAGGTCTTTATCATCGACTTCGTGAACGATCCGGAGAACGTGCGTAAGGCCTTTGCCACCTATGACAAGGGCGCTCACATCGGCGAAGTGCAAGACCTCAATGTGGTCTACGAGATCAAGGAGCGACTGGACGAGCACGGCCTGTACGACGAGAAGGACTTGGCCGCGTTCAAAGAAGCCCGCTTCAAGACCATACGCGACATCACCCATACTAAATCGCCACAGCACAAGGCGCTGTATGCCGCTACGGCTGGAGCGACGGCCTTGTATAACGACAAGATGAAAATGCTGCGCGATGGCATGGCAACCTGGGAAGCAGCGTTTGAGAAGGCCCGTGCCAAGGGTGACGAGGCGGGCATGAAGTCTGCTGATCACCACCAGGATGAGTATGCCGAGCAAATCAAGGCGCTGATGGGCTTCAAGTCGGACCTGGGGCGCTTCTGCCGTACCTATTCCTATATCGCCCAACTGATTGATTTTGGCGACCCGGAGTTGGAAAACTTTGCCGCTTTCGCCAAGCTGCTGCAAAAGCGCCTTCAGCACGAAGCACCGGAAACCGTGGACTTGACAGGCCTGGTGCTTACTGGCTTTGACATCAATGCTCGACCCGATGACGTAGAAGACGAAGGCAAAACCCCGGTATTGCAACCAGCAGGTGCAGGCGGTGGTGGCGCGGCAGGCGACAAGCCTAAATTCGTCAAAGAAATTATCGAGAGGCTCAACAGCCTGTTTGGTGAGGCGACGCCGATCCATGATCAAGTGGCTTTCGTTAATCAGATTTCAGCGATTACCGGTGAAAGCGATGTCGTCATGGCTCAGGTGGAAAGCAACACCCGTGAGCAGGCTATGAAAGGCAACCTCCCCGGTGCTGTTCAGCAAGCGGTTGTTCGTGCTTTGTCCAGTCATCAGAAGCTGGCAACCCAGGTGCTCAAGTCTGACCGTCAGGGCATGACCGCATTGGTTGATATGGTGTATGACCTGCTGCGCGAAGGCAAAGACATCGACCTGGATATGGATTAAGCCTATGCTTGACCTGCTGAATCTGCCAGGCATCAAGCCGGTCGATATGCGCCACGAAAGCAAGTGCCTTGTGATAGTTGCTGAGCCGGTAACGGTCGAGGTGCCGTTATGTGGGAACTGCAACACCCCTATGCACAGACACGGTACGCGCAAAAACAAGTTCATGGACACGCCGTTGTACATGGAGCCCGTCCGCCTTGAAGTTCAGCGCCCGCGCTTTCGCTGTGAGTCGTGCGGAAAAATGTCCATGCCGGAGTTGAGTTTTCTGGATGATAAACGCCGAGCCACCAAACGGCTGATCGATGTTATTCGGCAACAGTGCCTGGGAACCACCTTCCATGCTTTAGCCGAGCAAACCGGTGTGGCGGTGAACACCGTCAAGAACATCGCTCACGATCTCATTGAGGAACTCTCCCAAACCGTTCGTTACGAAACCCCGGTCATCATGGGTATCGACGAAGTGAACCTGGCCGGCGGGTATCGCTGTGTAATCACCAATCTGGCAACCAACAACGTCTTTAATATGTTGGAGCATCGTACTCAAGAGCACCTGAAGCCCTTCTTCAAGGATTTGCCGGATGCTGACAAGGTGGAATGGGTCTGTACGGATATGTGGCGACCCTTCAAGCGTTCCTTTGCTCAGTATCTGCCCAACGCCAAACTGGTGATCGACAAGTTCCATGTCGTCAAGATGGCCTCTGAAGCCCTGGAAGCGGAGCGCAAGAACTATCAGGCACAGTTAAGCAAAGAAGATCGGATTTATGTCAAAAAGTCCATTCGCTGGCTCACCCTGAAGCGGCCCGGCAACCTGACGCCCGCGGAGCAAAAGGCGCTGGAGGTTGTAAAGCAGGCGATCCCAGAACTTGCCGTGGCCTATGACTTCAAGGAAGCCTTCTTCTGCATCTACGACGAACCCGACAAACAGAGCGCTCAGAACGCCTTTGAGGCTTGGGAGAACAGCCTGCCGCCTTATGGCATGGAGCCTTTCAAAAAACTGGTGAAAACGGTACACAACCATTACGACGACATCTTTGCCTACTGGGATGCGCCGTTCTCAATCACCAATGGCTATACCGAAGGGCTCAACGGCTTGATCAAGATGTCCAACCGGTTAGGTCGGGGTTACAGCTATGACATCATCCGTGCAAAGACGTTGTACTCCAAAGAAGCCCGCAAGGTCGGCAGTGGTATTCGAGCAGGACGAGGCAAGGTCGAGTATGGGCCGCACATTCCGACATTGTTGAAGCAGGCAGAAGGTGGAGAGTTGGATTAACGCGAGAGAGGGCGCGTCTGAGAATCCAACCAATGTTAGATTCTCGCAGGGTGGTGAAAAACAGAAAAATCCAACCAGAAGCAGTTTTTTGTCCGACTAAGAATCAAGGGTTAGAATGGATGAATTCCAACCCTAGAATGCAAATAGCCCAAATTTTCACCGCGCTAACAAACTATTTTGTATTAATACGCCCAATTCTGGGTGCCAGCGCTAAAGCTTATTTAACCAGCCAGTGGCTGCCGCTGCGTATGGCGCTGCCAACGCTTTGCATCAGCTACGCGCTTGGCTACGGATTAGAAGAGCTGCTGACGGTTGCGCTTACGCTTACCATTCAAATTGCCGCTGGCGGACTGGTTTGGGTTTTAATGCTCTTAAGGAGTCAGGATCCGCTGATACTTGAACTCAAACAGATTGTGTTGCGTAAAACGAGCACAGCCAGGACGTTAAAAAACAATGAAAAATTAATATAATAATAAAAGCTGTTAATGGGTGGATAAATGCCTGTAAACAGGTATTTTTATTAAGCGCGCTACTACAGCGCGCTTTTTTTATTTTTTGGCGTTCTTTCTCCCCGCTTCGCATAAACAAAGATAATCCGAAAGCGAATGCCTTAGAAATTTTCACTCGTCTACACTCAGAGAAGCGCTGTAGGCTTGCCACCGTTTCCCTGGAGCTGGCTATGTTACTGACCGTACTCTATATCATTGGCATTACTGCCGAAGCGATGACCGGCGCGCTTGCTGCCGGACGACGAAAAATGGATCTCTTCGGCGTTATTATTATTGCGTCGGTAACCGCCATTGGCGGTGGTTCAGTGCGTGACATGCTGTTAGGTCATTACCCGCTCGGTTGGGTAAAGCATCCTGAATACATCATGATTGTTGCTGCCGCAGCCGTAGTTACCACGGTTGTTGCTCCTCTGATGACTCATCTTCGCAAGGTATTTCTGGTGCTGGACGCATTAGGGTTAGTGGTTTTTTCCATTATTGGCGCTCAGGTTGCGCTTGATATGGGACACGCTTCCATTATTGCTGCTATTAGCGCGGTCATTACCGGTGTGTTCGGCGGCGTGCTGCGTGATATGTTTTGCAACCGGATTCCGCTGGTGTTTCAGAAAGAACTGTATGCCGGGATCGCTTTTGCCGCAGGCTGGCTCTATATCTTGCTGCTAAAAACGCCGCTATCTCATGAAACGGTCATCCTTATTACCTTGCTGTTCGGTTTTCTTTCCCGTCTATTGGCGCTGCGCTTTCGTCTGGGGCTGCCCATTTTCAATTATCCACATCCGGAACATTAGCAGGCTGACTTACCGGCAACGCCAGCGGTTCGGAATCAGGTAACGACGCCTCTCCCTTGCCTTTTCGTGCCGCTTGCCACTGCTGAATAATATCGATCATTTCTTTTACCTGCTTATCCTTTAGCCAGAGATCAATGCGCTGTGCCAGCGTTTTGCCGACGCCAGGCAACTGTTGCCAGCTTTGCAGGCTGCGCGACAGCAGCTGAGGCCAGTTATTATCCGGTAACACGTTGAGCGCGGCAGTGGGTAAAGGAACACCAAGCGCCTTTACCCAACGGCGAAAAGGCTGATGCTGCACTTGGTTAAAGTAATGTACGATTTGCCTGGCTCGTTGCGGCGTTATACCCGGCACGGCTGAAAGCTGCTCACTACTCATATTGAGCCAGGAAAAAAGATGTACGAAATCCGGATGCAGCAGCAGGCGCTGCCAGGTGCTGCGCTGAATTCCCGGTAAATCGAGCCCTTCTCGCTGGCTTAACCAGCTCAGACGGGAAAGCAGCTGTTTCCGACACTCCGCACTGTTATAAAAGCAGCTCAGGCTGTGATAATTCTGCGAATCGGGTGGTTCCGGCCGATGGCGATGCATAACTCGCCAGATCACTTTTTCAAGATGCGGGATGCCCTGTCCTGCCAGACTGATTGCTACCTGATCGCCGGGAACAATATCTAATGCCTGCCATCGCGCCAAAGAACCCAGGCTCACTCGACGCACGGTTTTATCATCCAACTGCACGGGCACAACGTTTAACACTACCGAGATTTTCCCGGTGCGTCCTATCGGAAAATCAATGGACTGCACTTCGCTGCTGATAATCGGCGGGTTATATTTCCAGGCAGCCACTTCTTCACTGTTTCCGGGCAACCATTGCTTACCGGCTGAACGGCGATCCTGATGAATCACCACGCCATCAGTGACAAAGGGCAGCGGCGCGCGAAACCAACGCGCACGCCACAGGGCCACCTCTTCTTCACTGTTTACCGGCTGCGTCCAGGCGCTGGCTAAGCCAAAGCCTAACTGCTTAAGTGCCGTTTGCCGCTGCGCCATGGTTTGTGGCCCATCTGGCCACGCCCAAATAAAGATACCCAGCCGTGAAAGCAAGGGCGAAGGCTGCTGGCGCATTAGCGCGCCCGCGACCTGAGCACGCGCATTTTTCCCGCCATCTGTGGCCTGTTGATGATCGGTCACGGTTAAGAAGAGTTCACCCTGCAGTACCAGCACGGGCCTTTTATCGGGAATGACCTGCGGAAGCGTGGGAATATAAGCGGCTTTATTCAGCCAGTTCTGCCCTTTTAGTCCATCGCCACGGCTAATCAACGAGGCCAGTTTTCCCTGACGATAAACTAACGTTACGGCGACGCCATCAACTTTCGGCTGTATCCATAACGGTCCTTTGCCCTGCATCCAGTAGGCTACCGCCAGCTTATCCGGTAGTTTTTTTACTCCTGTATGAGCAACAGGATGATCGACCGTACCGTTATCTGCCCAGACCGAACGATCTGGCGCTGTTGCGGGTTGAAAACAGCGCTGCCATTGCCGTAACCGCTGTTGCAGGCTGTCATAAAGCGCATCATCAATCAGCGTCTGGCCGTCACGATAGTAAGCATTGTCCCAGTTGCGTAGCTGCTGCTGAAGATGAGCGATCTCTTCCGATGCCCTTGCCGGCGTCCAGCGAGGGCACAGCGCCTGCGCTGTACCGGCAAACAGACACAGCAGCCATAAGGCCGTCTTTCCTGACATAGTTCCTCCTTGCTTTCAACGGCCTCAGTAAAACGGATTAAAGGCAACGCAGCGAGAAGCAAAGAATGAAACTGGAAAACCATGCAGGGATTTTTACTGCAAAGCGTGCAAACCGCTCCGCCTTACGCGGCATACTTTCCATAAAACAAGAAAAACCACAGCGGAACGGCGCAAACGCTGCATGGCGGCGGCAAGCCGTGTATACTGTGCAGGAAACAGACTCCGCTCTTTCACACACTTCAAGAACTATCATGGCTCAAGGCACGCTTTATATAATTTCCGCCCCCAGCGGCGCAGGCAAATCCAGTCTGATTCAGGCTATGCTGAAAACGCAGCCGCTCTACGATACCCAGGTATCCATTTCGCATACCACGCGCGGAATGCGTCCCGGCGAGCAGCACGGCGAGCACTATTATTTCGTTTCTAAACAAGAGTTTGAAACGATGATTGCGCAGGATGCTTTTCTTGAGCATGCTGAAGTGTTTGGCAATTATTACGGCACTTCGCGTGTGGCCATTGATCAAGTGCTGGCAACCGGCGTTGATGTCTTCCTGGATATTGACTGGCAGGGCGCGCAGCAGATTCGGCAAAAAATGCCTTCGGCACGCAGTATTTTTGTTTTGCCGCCTTCAAAAGAGGAGCTGGATCGCCGCTTACGCGGTCGCGGTCAGGATAGCGAAGAGGTTATTGCCCGCCGCATGGCCCAGGCCGTAGCCGAAATGAGCCACTATGCCGAGTACGACTATTTAATTGTTAATGATGATTTTGATCTGGCGCTATCGGATCTCAAAACCATTATTCGCGCTGAGCGTCTGCGTATGGGCCGTCAAAAAGCCCGGCATGATGCATTAATCAGCAAACTATTGGCAGACTGAAGTCACTTTCAGTATTATGCCCAGTCATTTCTTCACCTGTGGAGTAGCACACTTATGGCACGCGTAACCGTTCAGGACGCAGTAGAGAAAATTGGTAACCGTTTTGACCTGGTTCTGGTCGCCGCACGTCGCGCACGTCAGATGCAGGTGAGCGGTAAAGATCCGCTGGTACCGGAAGAGAACGATAAACCGACCGTTATCGCTCTGCGTGAAATCGAAGAAGGCCTGATCACCAATCAGATCCTTGATGTTCGTGAGCGCCAGGAACAGCATGAGCAAGAAGCCGCCGAGTTGCAGGCTGTTACCGCTATCGCTGAAGGTCGTCGTTAATTAGCCGGAAGGCTCGCCCTTGTATCTTTTTGAAAGCCTCAATCAGCTGATTGAACAATACTTGCCTGAGGAGCAGATCAAGCGCCTCAAGCAAGCTTACCTTGTCGCACGTGATGCTCACGAGGGGCAGACTCGCTCCAGCGGTGAGCCTTATATCACCCATCCCGTCGCCGTCGCCTGTATCCTGGCGGAAATGAAGCTCGACTATGAAACGCTCATGGCCGCGCTACTGCATGACGTGATTGAAGACACTCCCGCCACCTATCAGGACATGGAACAGCTGTTCGGCAAAAGCGTCGCCGAACTGGTTGAAGGCGTATCCAAGCTGGATAAGCTGAAGTTCCGTGATAAAAAAGAGGCGCAGGCGGAGAACTTCCGCAAAATGATCATGGCGATGGTGCAGGACATTCGCGTCATCCTGATCAAGCTGGCCGACCGTACGCATAATATGCGCACGCTGGGCTCGCTGCGGCCCGATAAACGGCGACGCATCGCACGTGAAACGCTGGAAATTTACAGTCCGCTGGCGCACCGCCTGGGTATTCACCATCTGAAAACCGAGCTGGAAGAGCTGGGTTTTGAAGCGCTCTATCCCAACCGTTATCGCGTGATAAAAGAAGTGGTGAAAGCCGCGCGCGGTAACCGTAAGGAGATGATCCAGAAAATCCTGGCGGAGATTGAAGGGCGTTTGCAGGAAGCCGGTGTTCCCTGTCGCGTTTTTGGCCGTGAAAAGCATCTCTATTCCATATACTGCAAAATGCACCTGAAAGAGCAGCGCTTCCACTCCATTATGGATATTTACGCGTTTCGCGTGATCGTCTGCGATGTGGATACCTGTTATCGCGTGCTGGGTCAGATGCACAGCCTGTATAAGCCGCGTCCGGGGCGGGTGAAAGATTATATCGCCATCCCGAAGGCAAACGGCTATCAGTCGCTGCATACCTCGATGATTGGTCCGCACGGCGTGCCGGTTGAGGTGCAAATCCGTACGGAAGATATGGATCAGATGGCGGAAATGGGGGTGGCGGCGCACTGGGCTTACAAAGAGCAAGGCGAGAGCGGCACCACAGCCCAGATTCGCGCGCAGCGCTGGTTACAAAGCCTGCTGGAATTGCAGCAAAGCGCCGGCAGCTCCTTTGAATTTATCGAAAGCGTTAAATCCGATCTTTTCCCGGATGAGATTTACGTTTTCACCCCGGAAGGGCGCATTGTCGAACTGCCTGCTGGCGCCACGCCGGTGGACTTTGCCTATGCGGTGCATACCGATATTGGTCATGCCTGCGTGGGCGCCCGCGTCGATCGTCAGCCCTATCCCCTTTCGCAGCCGCTGGCCAGCGGCCAGACGGTGGAAATCATTACCGCGCCCGGCGCGCGTCCCAATGCCGCCTGGCTTAACTTTGTTGTCAGTTCGAAAGCGCGCGCCAAAATCCGTCAACTGCTGAAAAACCTCAAGCGCGAAGACTCAGTGAGTCTGGGACGACGCCTGCTTAACCATGCGCTGGGCGGTAGCCGTAAACTGGCTGAGATTGCGCCGGAAAGCATTGAGCAAGAGCTGGAGCGGATGAAGCTGGCGTCGCTGGACGACCTGCTGGCGGAAATCGGCCTGGGCAACGCGATGAGCGTTGTGGTGGCGAAAAATCTGCTGGATACGGCAGGCGGCGCTTCCACCAACTCCACATCGCGCAGCAAGCTGCCTATTAAAGGCGCTGATGGCGTGCTGATTACCTTTGCCAAGTGCTGCCGTCCTATTCCTGGCGACCCGATTGTGGCGCATGTCAGTCCCGGTAAGGGATTGGTGGTTCATCATGAATCGTGCCGTAACATTCGTGGCTATCAAAAAGAGCCCGAGAAGTTTATGGCGGTGGAATGGGATAAGGTGACCGAGCAAGAGTTCGTCGCTGAGATCAAAGTTGATATGTTTAACCATCAGGGCGCGCTGGCGAACCTGACGGCGGCAATTAACACAGCCAAATCGAATATTCAAAGCCTGAACACAGAAGAGCGTGACGGCCGCGTTTACAGCGCCTTTATTCGTTTGACGGCACGCGATCGCGTTCATTTGGCAAATATTATGCGCAAAATTCGCGTAATGCCGGACGTGATCAAAGTTCACCGTAACCGAAACTAACGCATGAATGCTCAACGTTTTGCTCGTATACGCGAGATGCTGGCCGCGCGCCAGCATGATCTTACCGTATGCATGGAGCAGGTACATAAACCCCATAACGTGTCCGCCATCATTCGTACGGCGGACGCGGTGGGCGTGCATGAAGTTCACGCCATCTGGCCTGCTAACCGGATGCGCACCGTGGTTTCCTCTGCTGCCGGCAGCAACAGCTGGGTACAGGTGAAAACCCACCGTACGATTGCTGATGCGATAACCCATCTGAAGCAGCAGGATATGCAGATTCTGGCGACCAACCTTTCCGCTAAAGCGGTCGATTTTCGTGAAATCGACTATACGCGGCCAACCTGTATTTTAATGGGTCAGGAAAAAACTGGCATCACGCAGGAAGCGCTGGCACTGGCCGATCAGGATATCATTATTCCTATGGTGGGCATGGTGCAGTCGCTGAACGTTTCAGTCGCCTCCGCGCTGATTCTGTATGAGGCACAGCGCCAGCGGCAAAACGCTGGCATGTACCAGCGCGATATCAGTACGCTGCCGCATTCAGAACAGCAGCGCCTGTTGTTTGAAGGCGGTTATCCGGTACTGGCGCGCGTGGCGAAACAAAAAGGGCTGCCCCGCCCCGAGATCGACGACAATGGCGAGGTGGTTGCCGATGCCGGGTGGTGGGCCGCCATGCAGTCAACGGCGAAACGATGAAAGGCCGCCTGCTGGATGCCGTTCCGCTCAGCGCGCTTTCCGGCGTAGGCGCCAGCCAGGCCGGAAAGCTGGCGAAAATCGGGCTGCATACCGTGCAGGATTTGCTGCTGCATCTGCCGCTGCGCTATGAAGATCGCACACAACTCTATCGCATTAATGACCTGCTGCCGGGGATCTGGGCGACGGTTGAAGGCGAAGTGCTGCATACCGACGTAACCTTTGGTCGCCGCCGGATGCTGGTCAGCCAGATTAGCGATGGTTCTGGCGTAGTGACATTGCGCTTTTTCAATTTCAACGCAGGTATGAAGAATGGACTTTCACCCGGCGCGCGCGTGACGGCTTATGGCGAGATCAAACGTGGCCAGCGCGGTGCCGAAATGATCCATCCGGAGTATCGTATTCAGGGCGAGCACAGCGTCACTGAGCTACAGGAAACGTTGACGCCGGTTTATCCCACTACAGAAGGAATTCGCCAGGCCACACTGCGTAGCCTGACCGATCAGGCGCTTCAGTTACTGGATACCTGCCCGATTGCTGAGCTGCTGCCTGCCGAATTAAGCGGCGGTCTGCTTAGCCTGCCTGATGCGTTACGCACGCTGCATCGACCACCGCCAGATATCCAGTTGGTTGATCTGGAAAGCGGTCGCCATCCCGCTCAACGTCGTTTAATCCTTGAAGAACTGCTGGCGCACAATCTGAGTATGCTGGCGGTGCGCGCTGGCGCTCAACGCTATCATGCACTGGCAATGCCGCCGCGCCACGCATTGCGCGATCGTCTGCTGGCGGCGCTGCCTTTTAAACCGACCGCTGCTCAGCAGCGGGTGGTTAAAGAGATTGAGCAGGATCTTACCCACGATTATCCCATGATGCGGCTGGTTCAGGGCGATGTTGGCTCTGGCAAAACGCTGGTTGCGGCCCTGGCTGCGCTGGATGTGATTGCGCATGGTAAGCAAGTTGCGCTGATGGCACCGACCGAGCTACTGGCTGAACAGCATGCTAACAATTTCCGGCAGTGGTTTGCCCCGCTGGGCATCGAGGTAGGCTGGCTGGCGGGCAAACAAAAAGGCAAAGCGCGGCTGGCGCAGCAGGAAGCGATTGCCAGCGGCCAGGTTTCTATGGTGGTGGGCACGCACGCTATTTTTCAGGAGCAGGTGCAGTTTAACGGTCTGGCGCTGGTGATTATCGATGAGCAGCATCGCTTCGGCGTCCACCAGCGGCTCGCGCTGTGGGAAAAAGGCGAGGAGCAAGGGTTCCATCCTCATCAGTTAATTATGACCGCAACACCGATCCCGCGAACTCTGGCAATGACCGCCTATGCCGATCTGGATACCTCGGTTATTGATGAACTTCCTCCGGGACGCACGCCGGTCACCACGGTGGCCATCCCTGATTCGCGACGCGCTGAGATTATTGAACGGGTAAAAAGCGCCTGTCACACAGAGGGCCGCCAGGCTTACTGGGTATGCACCCTGATTGAAGAGTCTGACCTGCTGGAAGCGCAGGCAGCGGAAGCCACCTGGGAAGAGTTAAAGCTGGCGCTGCCTGATTTACAGGTAGGCCTGGTTCATGGCCGCATGAAGCCGCAGGAAAAGCAGGATGTGATGCAGGCTTTCAAACAGGGCAAGATGCAACTGCTGGTCGCGACCACGGTCATTGAAGTCGGCGTGGATGTCCCCAACGCCAGCCTGATGATTATTGAAAACCCGGAGCGTCTGGGCCTTGCTCAGTTGCATCAGCTTCGAGGTCGCGTTGGCCGTGGTGCGGTTGCCTCTCATTGTGTACTGCTCTATAAATCCCCACTGAGCAAAACGGCGCAAAAGCGCCTGCAGGTACTGCGCGACAGCAATGACGGCTTCGTTATCGCCCAGTGCGATCTGGAAATTCGTGGGCCTGGAGAGCTGTTGGGCACACGGCAAACCGGCAATGCGGCGTTTAAAGTGGCCGATCTGCTGCGCGACCAGGCCCTGATCCCTGACGTACAGCGTATTGCACGCCATATCCACCAGCATTATCCGCAACAGGCGCAGGCGTTAATTGAACGCTGGCTGCCGGAAACCGATCGCTACACTAACGCCTGACCTCTCTTTTCTGATCCCGGACAACTCCTGTTTAAATAACCGGTGTGCCATAGATGCGGTTGCTGAGCAAACGATTGCTTTTAACATGCAGTGAATTACAATCGCCACTTTGTTTCTCAGGGAACCCTAATCATGTCCGCCAATCCTCATGAAATCGCCCCGTCCGCCGCCGGCGTGACGCCGAAGAGCGAACTCATTTATCGTCTGGAAGATCGCCCACCGCTGGCGCAAACCCTCTTTGCCGCCTGCCAGCATCTGTTGGCAATGTTCGTGGCGGTGATTACTCCTGCGCTGCTGATTTGTCAGGCCCTTGGGCTGCCTGCTCAGGATACGCAGCACATTATCAGCATGTCGCTGTTTGCCTCTGGCGTGGCGTCGATTTTGCAGATTAAAACCTGGGGGCCGGTAGGCTCAGGGCTCCTCTCTATTCAGGGCACCAGCTTTAATTTTGTAAGCCCACTGATTATGGGCGGTCTGGCATTAAAAAATGGCGGTGCCGATGTCCCCACGATGATGGCCGCGTTATTCGGCACGCTTATGGTCGCCTCCTGCACTGAAATGATTATTTCCCGTGTACTGCATCTGGCGCGCCGGATTATTACGCCGCTGGTTTCCGGTATTGTGGTAATGATTATCGGTCTGTCGCTGATTCAGGTGGGCTTAACTTCTATTGGCGGCGGCTTTGCCGCGATGAACGATCACACCTTTGGCGCGCCGAAAAACCTGCTGTTGGCAGGCGCGGTTCTGGCGGTGATCATTATCCTCAATCGTCAGCGGAACCCTTACCTGCGCGTTGCCTCACTGGTGATTGCAATGGCGGTGGGCTATTTGCTGGCATGGGCGCTGGACATGCTGCCGGAAAACACCGCACCAGCCAACAGTGCGCTGGTGGCTGTGCCGATGCCGCTCTATTATGGCCTGGGCTTTGACTGGAACCTGCTGATTCCGCTGATGCTGGTATTTATGGTGACCTCGCTGGAAACCATCGGCGATATTACCGCCACCTCTGATGTCTCAGAGCAGCCGGTTAGCGGACCGCTTTATATGAAACGTCTGAAAGGCGGCGTGCTGGCGAATGGTTTTAACTCTTTTGTCTCTGCGCTGTTTAACACTTTTCCTAACTCCTGCTTCGGGCAGAACAACGGCGTTATCCAGCTGACCGGCGTTGCCAGCCGTTACGTCGGCTTTGTGGTGGCGTTAATGCTGATCGTGCTGGGTCTGTTTCCTGCGGTAAGCGGCTTTGTACAACATATTCCGGAGCCGGTACTGGGCGGCGCGACGATTGTGATGTTCGGCACCATTGCCGCATCCGGCGTGCGTATTGTCTCGCGCGAGCCGCTAAATCGTCGGGCAATTATGATTATGGCGCTCTCGCTGGCAGTAGGGCTTGGCGTGTCGCAGCAGCCGCTGATCCTGCAGTTTGCGCCAGAGTGGTTAAAAACCCTGCTCTCCTCCGGTATCGCCGCCGGCGGTATTACCGCAATCTTGCTGAACCTGTTTTTCCCTCACGAGAAGTAACCCTGGCGGGGCGGGCTTTGGCTCGCCCTCCGCCACGTATTTATTCCGGCTTTACAACCAGGCGGTTGAGCTATGCCAGTAATTAAGGCATAACAGGCGATACCGGAAATTCATACGGAAGGATGCAAATGAAATTTATCGGAAAGTTAACGCTTTCGCTGCTGTTGCTACTGCTGCTGACGCTGGTAACAATCTATCTTTTGCTGCAAACCCGTTGGGGTGCGGAGTGGGTCAGCAGACGCATAAGCGACGATACCGCCTGGCATCTCTCCGTCAGTAAAATAGAGCATAACTTTTCCGCGCCTGGTCTGCTGACCTTACGTAATGTGAGTTTTGGTCACGATGGCCAGCCCGCCGTGATGGTGGCAAAAACTGTTAATCTTGGTTTGACCTTCTCTCTGTTTAGCGAAGCGCCACGCTTTACGCGCATTGAGTTGCAGGATGGCGCGCTGAACGCCGCCAATATGTCAGCAAATATGACCTTGCCGTTACAGGCCGATCGCCTTCAACTACGCAATATGCAACTCCATAGCCCCCGGCAGGCGTTCAACGCGATAGCGTTAAACGGCGGCGTGATCCCCTGGCAGCCGCGCGCGGGTAATATTTTGGGTGATAAGGCCAGCTTTCAGGCCAGTGCAGAACGCGTAACGTTACAGGGAGTGAAGGTGACCAATGCACTGGTACAGGGAAAAATAAACGACAACGTGCTGGTGATTAATAATTTCGGCGGCGACCTGGCACGTGGCTCGGTAACCGGCAGCGCCCAACGTGATGCACAAGGTAAATGGGATGTATCTGCGCTGCGCCTGAATGATATTCGCCTGCAAACAGACAAATCACTTAGCGCATTCTTACAGCCGCTACGTAGCTTGCCTGCGGTATACTTTTCTCGCGTGGATGTGACGAATACCCATCTGCAGGGGCCGGACTGGGCAGTAGCCGATCTCGATTTGCTGTTGAAAAGCGTCACGTTAAGCAATGGCGACTGGCAAAGCGATGACGGCTCGCTGGCGCTGAATGCCGACAACTTTATCAACGGTCAGCTGACGTTAAACGATCCGATTCTGAATCTCGACTTTTCTCCACAAGGCATTACGGACGCACGGTTTAGTTCACGCTGGGTTAACGGCTTAATCCGTGCACAAGGCAGTTGGCAACGTCAGACCAAGCGGCTTACGCTGGATGAGGTGGTGCTGGCCGGGCTGGAATACACGCTGCCGGAAAACTGGCGCGAGCGCTGGATGGCATCTCTGCCAGCCTGGCTTGATAGCGTGTTGGTGAAAAAGCTAAGCGGCAACCGTAATCTGATTATCGATGTAAACCCTCAGTATCCCTTTCAGATAACCGCACTGGATACCAACGGTTCCGATCTGTTACTGGCGCAGCATCGTCAGTGGGGTATCTGGCAAGGCTCTCTTAATCTGAATGCGGCGGAAGCCACATTCAATCGAACCGACGTTCGACATCCTTCGCTGGCGTTAAATGCCGATGCTGAACAGATCGCGGTAACGGAGATGAGCGCGTTTGTGGATAAAGGCATGCTGGAAGGTGTGGCAACGCTGGATCAAACGCCGGCGCGCCATCTTTCGTTAACGCTGAATGGCCGGGCTGTACCGGCGGATGTGTTACAAAACTGGGGTTGGCCAGCGCCGCCGCTCACCGGTCAGGCCACACTACAGTTGCAGCTGAATGCGCGCCTGGCGGCAAAGACGCCGTTAAAAAGCAGCGCTAACGGCACATTAACGCTTTCCACAGACGGCAAAACCTTGCAACAGTCAATGACTCAGGGCGAAGTCAGCACTCATCCGTGAGGCTCCAGCGGCCCGTCGGGATCGGCGGGCAGCACAATATAGACACCGCTAAAGACCGCCCCGCACTCCTCGTTACCAAACAGCTCCACTTCCAACTGCACGCGCGCTTTACGTCCGCGCGCCAGACGGTCAAGGTCGCCGCTGAGTGAGCCCAGATCGGCAGAAGCACTGGGCTTGCCGCTGACAGGCTTGCTGTAACGGATATGGGCATCGGCCAGGATAATCGTGCCGCCTAAATGACGCTCACGCAGCAGCAGCCAGATCAATCCCCAGCCGGTGAGCGTGGCCAGGGAAAAAAGACTGCCTGCAAAAAGCGTATGGTGTGGGTTTTGATTGCCGGTTTCCGGCATGGTGGTCATAAATTTTTGACCGGTATATTGCGTAATGCGCACGCCCATTTTTTCACTGAGCGGAATGTGCTCATACCAGGCCTGTTGCAGTTGCCCGCACCAGTCAGCGCGATGCAGGATATCATCCAGCGTGATCACGGGTTTAATCATTAAAAAGTGGCGTACCGGCGTGCTGAGCGGTGCGGTAATCTCGCCCTGATTAACGTAGCCCAGCTTGGCAAAGAATTCGACCGCATCCTCACGCGCGCTACACACCACTCGCTTAACGCCTTCCTGACGGGCGACCGATTCCAGCGTCATCGCCACCAGCGTACCCAAACCCTTGCCCTGTACGGTAGGATGTACAGCCAGAAAGCGAATAGAGGCTTCATTGTCCGCATTGATATAAAGACGCCCCGCAGCGACAGGTTTTCCCTGTTCATCCACCACCATTTGATGATGCGCCATCGCATCCCAGGCGTCCCGCTCGGAACCCTGCGGCTGACGCAGCGGCTTACGTAACATTTCCCAGCGGAACTGGTAATACATTTCCAGCTCTTCGGCAGTTTCCGGCACTCGTAGATGATACATAAAAGGATTCTCTCATTCGGCGTAGGCGTGGTTGTTCCAGACGGCTATGACTATCGGCATTATACCTGTAGCCAGAAGGTCACCGGTCCATCATTCACTAAGGCGACCTGCATATCTGCGGCAAAGCGCCCGTTCTCTACGGGTAGATTTTTCTGTCGGCAGCAGTCGCTGAAATAGTGGTAGAGGCGTTCCGCCTCCTGCGGCTCAGCGCCACGGGAGAAGCTGGGCCGCATGCCCTTTTGTGTGTCGGCAGCCAGCGTAAACTGCGAAACCACCAGAACGCTCCCGCCCGCCTGCTGGACATTGAGGTTCATTTTGCCATTTTCATCGCTAAAAATACGATAGCCCAACACGCGATCGCACAGGCGTTGCGCTTTTTGCTCATCATCTTCTTTTTCCACACCCAGCAATATCAGCAAACCGGGACCAATCTTGCCCACCGTTTCATCTGCTACCGTAACGCTGGCGCTCAGCACCCGCTGAATTAATGCAATCATGCTTCCTCGCTGCCTTTTTCTTGTTGCTGCTGCTGACGATACTCGCCCAGCGTGACGGTTATCTCCGCCCCTAATAATACGATACACCACGTCCAGTAAACCCACAGGAACAGGATCGGGATCACGGCCAACACGCCGTAAATCAACTGATACGAAGGGAACATGGTGACGTAAAGCGCAAACGCTTTTTTACCTAATTCAAACAGCAAGCCCGCAACCAGCGCTCCGATTAAGGCGTCGCGCTGCGGCACCCGCGTGGTTGGTACCAGACTATATAACAGCCAGAAGGCCAGCCATGAAAGCAGTAGAGGGAAAAGACGCAGCGTCTGATCGATAAGCCCGGTTACCCCGCTCACGGCCATCCATTTTAACGACAAAAGCCAGGTGCTAATTGCCAGGCTGGCCCCGGCCAACAGCGGCCCCAGCGTCAGGATCATCCAATAGACCGCAAAAGAGTAAACCAACGGGCGCTTTTTCTTGCTGCGCCAGATGGCATTCAGCGCGCTGTCGATAGAGTGCATCAGCAGCAGCGCAGTGACTATCAGCCCAACCGCGCCTACCACTGTCATTTTATTCACGTTGGCGACAAACTGATCGAGGTAATCCTGCACCACATTGCCTGCAGCCGGGACAAAATTATTAAAAATAAAGTGCTTTAGCTGTACGCTGATCTCGGCGAACACCGGAAAAGCGGCAAACAGCGAAAAGACCACCGCCACCAGCGGCACCAGGGCCAGCAAGGAAACAAAGGCCAGGTTGCCCGCTTCGGTAGTCATGCCATCGTGTTCGATACGATGCCAGAGGAGTTTGAGCCAGGTACCCGCAGCGCGGATACGTGGACGTAAAAAAAATTGCGCCATCAGCTAACCACGATGGGCAAACCAGTTCGGCACGACCTGCGCATCGGTAACATGCACGGCGGTTATACCCACCTGGCGCGCCGCCTCAATGTTCTCAAGATTATCATCAAAGAACACGGCCTCATCAGGCTTAAAGCCCTCTTCTTGCAGCACCCGCTGGAAAATACGCGCTTCCGGTTTGCGCATTCCCAGATCCTGCGAGAGATAGAGCTTATCAGCAGCCTGCTGCACTTTCGGATACTGTGAAGGCCAGTAATCGCAGTGCAGTCGGTTGGTGTTAGAGAGGATGACCACGCGTTCGCCACGGCTGCGCAGTTGTTGCATCAGGGTAATCACTTCTGGTCGCAGACCCACAAACACCGCCTGCCAGCCCGCCGTAAACTGTTCGTAACTGAGCGCGATATCCAGCTCAGCACAAAGGTTAGCAGCGAACTGCTCATCGCTTATTTCGCCACGCTCATGCTGCTCAAAATTTTCGCCCATCTGAAAACGACTTTTTAACAACGCCAGCGGAACGCGACCCAGATCGCTCCAGACGCCTAATACCCGGCTAAAGTCGATATCTACAATGACATTACCTAAATCAAAGATATACAGCATAGCCATCTCCTTCCCGTCGTAGAGGAGTAACTTTAGCGGGAAAGCATCACTTTGACTATGCGGCATTGCGCATCATGCTCACACAAGGTGAGGAAACCGCACCGGGTAAAGGGTCACCTGACCGGCCGAAAAGGGGAATTATGTTTCGGTTAATTCCTCACTGGCTGAAGTCGTGACGGGCACGATTTCAACCCGGCTGGATTTCAGCAGATGCTGTAAGGCAGGCCCCGGCAATACAGCTCCCATTATCACGCATGGTACTGATAAAGCTGGTGGGCAGGCAAAAGCCATTCTTCATTAGCCAGCCCGTGGCCTGTTTTGCTTATCGGGAACAAAGGTGGATTACGGCACCCGTAATCGTCAGGCATAAAAAAAGCCCCGCCTTTACAGGCAGGGCTTTTGCGTAGCAGACAAGATCTTAAGCGTCTTTGCTGCCGCGTGAAGCGCGTTTACGATCGTTTTCCGTCAGGTGACGTTTACGAATACGTACGGAAGTTGGCGTTACTTCAACCAGTTCGTCATCATCGATGAACTCGATCGCCTGCTCCAGCGTCATCTTGATCGGCGGTACCAGCGTAGTCGCTTCGTCCGTACCGGATGCACGCATGTTGGTCAGTTTCTTACCGGTCAGACAGTTTACAGTCAGGTCATTAGAACGGCTGTGAATGCCGATAATCTGTCCTTCATAAACTTCCGCACCGTGACCCAGGAACAGCTTGCCGCGATCCTGCAGACCAAACAGCGCAAAGGCAACAGCTTTGCCCTGACCGTTAGAGATCAGAACGCCGTTCTGACGCTGACCCACTTCGCCCGGACGCACATCGTCGTAATGGCTGAAGGTAGAGTACAGCAGGCCAGTACCGGAGGTCATGGTCATGAATTCGTTACGGAAACCGATCAGACCACGGCTTGGGATCACGTAGTCAAGACGTACGCGGCCTTTGCCATCCGGATCCATGTTTTTCATGTCGCCTTTACGTTCGCCCATCGCCTGCATGACCGCGCCCTGATGCTGTTCTTCGATATCCAGCGTCACGTTTTCAAACGGTTCCTGCTTACGACCGTCAACTTCGCGGAAGATAACTTTCGGACGGGATACCGCCAGCTCAAAGCCTTCACGACGCATGTTTTCGATCAGTACGGAGAGGTGCAGCTCGCCACGACCAGAAACACGGAAAGCATCCGCATCTTCGGTTTCTTCAACGCGCAGCGCAACGTTATGTACCAGCTCTTTCTTCAGACGATCCAGGATCTGACGTGAAGTAACGTATTTACCTTCTTTACCGCAGAACGGAGAGGTGTTGACGTTAAAGAACATGGTTACGGTCGGCTCATCCACGCTCAGCGGCGGCAGCGCTTCTACGTTCTGCGTGTCGCAGATCGTATCAGAGATGTTCAGCTCGCCCAGACCGGTGATAGCGATAATGTCACCTGCTTCAGCCAGATCGGTGTCGATACGCTCCAGACCAAGGTGACCCAGCACTTTGCCGACTTTCGCGTTACGCGTTTTGCCGGTGCTGTCGATAATGGTTACCTGCTGGTTCGGTTTCACCTTGCCACGCTTGATACGACCGATACCGATAACGCCCAGGTAGTTGTTATAGTCCAGCTGAGAGATCTGCATCTGCAGCGGGCCGTCCAAATCAACATTCGGAGCCGGAACGTGCTTAACAATCGCCTCATACAGCGGGGTCATGTCGTCAGCCATATCGCCGTGCTCAAGGCCAGCAATACCCTGCAGCGCTGAAGCATAAATAATCGGGAAATCGAGCTGCTCGTCGGTAGCATCCAGGTTTACGAACAGGTCAAACACCTGATCAACAACCCAGTCAGGACGCGCGCCCGGACGGTCGATTTTGTTGATAACCACAATCGGCTTCAGGCCATGAGCAAAGGCTTTTTTGGTCACGAAACGCGTCTGCGGCATTGGGCCATCCATCGCGTCGACAACCAGCAGCACTGAATCAACCATGGACATAACGCGCTCAACTTCACCACCGAAGTCGGCGTGTCCCGGGGTATCAACGATGTTGATACGATAGTCGTTCCATTTGATGGCGGTATTTTTCGCGAGGATGGTAATCCCACGCTCTTTCTCCAAATCGTTGGAGTCCATTACACGCTCAGTTGCTTCAGTACGGGCATCAAAAGTACCAGACTGTTGCAACAGTTTATCAACCAGGGTGGTTTTCCCATGGTCAACGTGCGCAATAATGGCGATGTTACGCAAATTTTCGATCACAGCTTTGCCTCAGGCATTAGAAATAGCGCGCTATTGTACACGGATTAATCGAAGGACTGAACAGGATCACAAATATCAAAGAAAGAATGCTGCAAGGCTTGCCTTAAACACCACTTTCAGTGCAAAAAATGCACCTGATTGATCAACTGCACCATAACAGTGCCCAAACTCTACTCAATTGCACTACAATGGTGCGCGATATCCATCATGGTGCATCCCTCGTTTGACGAGAGCGCTTATAATAGCGCTTTTTAGCCAAAAGAAGAAAGTTGGCACAAAATTCGCTTTAATCAGTTCAAGCCAAAACGACAGTTTCCACAACGGTTGATAGCTTGTCTGAGATCTTTATTGCCTACTGTACGCTGATCTTTACGCGCCTGGCGGGGTGAAGTTCTCTTTCCACGACGACAATGACAATTACCAGGAGAGTTGAGTATGTCTGCTGAACACGTTCTCTCGATGATGAACGAACACGAAGTGAAGTTTGTTGACCTGCGTTTTACCGATACCAAAGGTAAAGAGCAACATGTGACCATTCCGGCGCATCAGGTTAACGCAGACTTCTTCGAAGAAGGCAAAATGTTCGATGGTTCCTCCATCGGCGGCTGGAAAGGTATTAACGAGTCAGACATGGTGCTGATGCCGGACGCGTCCACAGCAGTATTGGATCCTTTCTTCGAAGACTCCACGCTGATCATCCGTTGTGACATTCTGGAGCCTGGCACCATGCAGGGCTATGATCGCGACCCACGTTCAATCGCCAAGCGCGCTGAAGATTTCCTGCGCTCTTCAGGCATCGCCGATACCGTACTGTTTGGCCCTGAGCCTGAGTTCTTCCTGTTCGACGATATCCGTTTTGGCAGCAGCACATCCGGTTCTCACGTTGCTATCGATGATATCGAAGCGGCCTGGAACACCGGCAAAGAATATGAAGGCGGCAACAAAGGTCACCGTCCGGGTCTGAAAGGCGGCTATTTCCCGGTACCGCCGGTTGACTCCGCACAGGACATCCGTTCTGCCATGTGTCTGACCATGGAGCAGATGGGTCTGGTTGTTGAAGCGCATCACCATGAAGTGGCCACCGCAGGCCAGAACGAAGTGGCAACCCGCTTCAATACCATGGTGAAAAAAGCCGACGAAATTCAGATCTACAAATATGTCGTACATAACGTGGCGCACGCCTACGGCAAAACCGCGACCTTTATGCCGAAGCCGATGTTTGGCGATAACGGTTCTGGCATGCACTGCCATATGTCCCTGTCAAAAGGTGGCACAAACCTGTTCGCAGGCGATAAATACGGCGGCCTGTCTGAAATGGCGCTGTTCTATATCGGCGGCGTAATCAAACATGCGAAAGCCATTAACGCCCTGGCTAACCCAACCACCAACTCTTATAAGCGTCTGGTTCCGGGTTACGAAGCGCCGGTTATGCTGGCCTACTCAGCGCGTAACCGCTCAGCATCTATCCGTATTCCAGTGGTCGCCAGCCCGAAAGCACGCCGTATCGAAGCACGCTTCCCGGATCCAGCGGCTAACCCGTACCTGGCGTTCGCTGCGCTGCTGATGGCAGGCCTGGACGGTATCATCAACAAGATCCATCCTGGCGACGCCATGGATAAAAACCTGTATGACCTGCCGCCGGAAGAAGAAGCTGAAATTCCAAAAGTGGCCGGTTCGCTGGAAGAAGCGCTGAACGCGCTGAACGAAGACCGCGAGTTCCTGACCCGTGGCGGCGTGTTTACCGATGATGCTATCGAAGCTTACATCGAGCTGCGTAAGGCTGAAATGGATCGCGTGCGTATGACGCCGCATCCGGTAGAGTTCGAGCTTTACTACAGCGTTTAATTGGTTTGCGTTTTTTGTTGCCGTGGAAACTTTCAGCCCATCTTCGGATGGGCTTTTTTCTCCACCTGATCAACGGTCGGAATATCGCGTTATCGAACCTGAAACTATAATGCACTGATTTGGTGCAGGAGAACGCTGTATGGCAACTGGCCTGTTGCCCGATGCCGGGCAGATTCTCAATTCCCTGATTAACAGTATCCTGCTGATCGATAACGAGCTGGTTATTCATTATGCCAATCCAGCGGCACAGCAGCTGTTAGCACAAAGTTCCCGTAAGCTTTTTGGCACGCCGTTGCCTGAACTGATTGGCTATTTCTCTTTAAATATCGCTGTTATGCAGGAAAGCCTTGACGCTGGCCAGGGGTTTACCGACAGCGAGGTAACGCTGGTAGTGGATGGGCGCGCCCATATCATGTCATTAACGGCGCAGCGACTGCCGGATGGTCTTATCCTGCTGGAAATGGCGCCGATGGATAATCAACGCCGCCTCAGTCAGGAACAGATCCAGCATGCGCAGCAGGTTGCCGCCCGCGATCTGGTTCGGGGCCTGGCCCATGAGATTAAAAATCCGCTGGGCGGGCTACGTGGCGCCGCACAGCTACTGGCTAAAGCCTTGCCCGAGCCGTCGCTGACGGAATATACCAAAGTCATTATTGAGCAGGCAGATCGGCTGCGTAATCTGGTAGACCGTCTGTTAGGGCCGCAGCAGCCCGGTATGCACGTCACGCAAAGCATTCATCAGGTGGCGGAGCGTGTGGTTAACCTGGTCAATATGGAGCTGCCGGACAACATCTCTTTGGTACGTGATTACGATCCCAGCCTGCCGGAACTGCCCCACGATCCCGATCAGATAGAACAGGTTTTACTGAATATAGTCCGTAATGCGTTACAGGCGCTGGGCGAGGAAGGCGGCACCATTACCTTGCGCACCCGCACCGCTTTCCAGCTTACTTTGCACGGTACCCGTTACCGGCTGGTGGCGCGCATCGATGTGGAAGATAACGGACCAGGCATACCGGGAAGGCTGCAGGATACGCTGTTTTACCCCATGGTTAGCGGTAGAGAGGGCGGCACCGGATTAGGGCTTTCCATTGCCCGCAGCCTGATCGATCAACATTCCGGAAAAATAGAATTTAGCAGTTGGCCAGGCCATACCGAATTTTCGATTTACCTGCCGATTCGTAAGTAGAGGTTTCTATGCAACGAGGGATAGTTTGGATCGTCGATGACGATAGCTCCATCCGCTGGGTACTTGAACGCGCACTTACGGGAGCTGGTTTAAGCTGCGCCACTTTTGAGAGTGGCAACGACGTGCTGGAAGCACTCGCAAGCAAAACCCCAGATGTTTTATTGTCAGATATTCGTATGCCCGGAATGGATGGCCTGGCGTTACTAAAACAAATTAAACAGCGGCATCCGATGCTGCCGGTCATCATTATGACCGCCCACTCCGATCTGGATGCGGCGGTGAGCGCTTATCAGCAGGGCGCTTTCGATTATTTGCCCAAGCCGTTTGATATTGATGAGTCCGTCGCGCTGGTTGAACGCGCAATTAGCCATTATCAGGAGCAGCAGCAACCACGAGACCGACCGGTCAGCGGTCCGACAACCGATATTATTGGCGAAGCGCCAGCGATGCAGGATGTGTTTCGTATTATCGGCAGGCTTTCACGCTCGTCGATTAGCGTGCTGATTAATGGCGAGTCGGGGACCGGCAAGGAGCTGGTAGCGCATGCCCTGCATCGCCACAGCCCGCGTGCTAAGGCTCCCTTTATCGCCCTGAACATGGCGGCGATCCCTAAAGACCTGATTGAGTCTGAGCTGTTCGGCCATGAAAAAGGCGCATTTACCGGCGCAAATCAGATCCGTCAGGGCCGTTTTGAACAGGCGGACGGCGGTACGCTGTTTCTGGATGAGATCGGCGATATGCCGCTGGATGTGCAAACACGTCTGCTGCGTGTGCTGGCGGACGGGCAATTTTATCGTGTCGGTGGCTATGCGCCGGTAAAGGTTGACGTGCGTATTATTGCGGCCACGCACCAGAATCTGGAGCTGCGCGTACAGGAAGGCAAATTCAGGGAGGACCTGTTCCATCGCCTGAATGTGATCCGCGTACATCTGCCGCCGCTGCGTGAGCGACGTGAAGATATTCCCCGGCTGGCGCGTTATTTTTTACAGGTTGCCGCGCGTGAACTGGGTGTGGAGGCCAAGATCCTGCATCCTGAGACTGAAGCGGCACTGACACGTTTGCACTGGTCAGGTAACGTACGACAGCTGGAGAATACCTGCCGCTGGCTGACAGTGATGGCTGCCGGTCAGGAGGTACTGATCCAGGATCTGCCGCCGGAACTGTTTGAAAGCACCACCAGCGATACGGCAGTACAATCATTGCCCGATAGCTGGGCCACACTGTTAGCGCAGTGGGCCGATCGCGCGCTGCGTTCCGGTCATCAAAATTTGCTGTCTGAGGCGCAACCGGAAATGGAGCGCACTTTGCTGACCACGGCACTACGCCATACGCAAGGACACAAGCAGGAAGCGGCGCGCTTACTCGGCTGGGGACGCAATACCCTGACGCGTAAACTGAAAGAACTGGGAATGGAGTAAGCAAGAAAAGCATATTTTTTGCACAATTTTTTATGCTTTGCTCTTTACACCTCGATGCCGTTCAGTATCATTTTGAGCGGTTATCGGGAGGCTTATCATGCTCGAATCGCTATTGGTTTCATTGAGCGCTGCAGGCGATGCAGCTATCGGCCATCCACCGCAAACCGCTTTAGCGGCGGTGCTATGTGCCGTAATGGTTAGTTTTTTCAGTTAATTAAAAAGGCCGGCGCATACCGGCCTTTTTGCTGTGCCGCATCATTAGATCACGCGAGAAAACTGCTGCTGTCGCGCCTTCTGTCGCATATAGATATCAAAACACATGCAGATATTACGAATCAGCAACCTCCCTTTTGGCGTAACCCGTATCCCGCTCTTCTGAATCTCCACCAGCCCATCGGCGGCCAGAGGCGCAAGCAAAGCCAGATCCTCGGCAAAATAGTCGGTAAAGGTTATGCCGTTAACCGCTTCAATGTCGCAAAAAGAAAGCGAAAAGTTGCAGATAAGCGACTTGATAACGTCACGACGCAGGCAGTCATCCTGGCTTAGCGTCAGGCCACGCCATAACGCGTTGCCCTGCTGTTCCACGCTGGCATAATATGCCTTCAGCTCTTTTTGATTTTGAGCATAACAGTCTCCCAGCATACTGATCGCCGAGACACCCATTCCCAGCAGATCGGTCTCGCCCTGGGTGGTATAGCCCTGGAAATTGCGATGAAGTTTCCCCTCGCGCTGGGCGATAGCCAGTTCATCTTCCGGCCGGGCAAAATGATCCATACCAATGTAGTGATAACCCTGCGCGGTCAGGGTAGCGATAGTTTGCTGCAGGATTACCAGCTTTTGCGCCGGGGTGGGCAACTCTTCATCTTTAATTTTACGCTGAGCGGCAAACAGCGTTGGCAAGTGCGCATAATTGAAAACGCTTAGGCGATCGGGCCGTAACGTGGCCACTTTTTGCAGCGTATAATCGAAGCTTTCCGGCGTTTGCATCGGCAAGCCGTAAATCAGATCGATATTACTGGAGGTAAAACCCAGTTTGCGCGCGCGTTCGATCAACGCAAAAATAAAGCCTTCGTCCTGAACGCGATTGACACGCTCCTGCACCGCTTTATTAAAATCCTGCACGCCCATACTCAGACGGTTAAAGCCCAGCGCCCGCAGGTGATCGAGCACATCTAATTCCAGCTCACGCGGGTCAACTTCAATGGAAATTTCTACTTCGCTGTTGAAGTGAAAACATTCCCGCAATACCGCCATCAGGCGACTCAGCTGCGCCTTGCTTAACCAGGTTGGCGTTCCGCCGCCCCAGTGCATTTGGGTAACGGTTCTGTTGCTGAATAGCGCAGCACGCTGGCGGATTTCCAGTTCCAGGACATCCAGATAACGATCGCCTTTATGCGACTGGCGCGTTACCTGCTTGTTACAGCCGCAGAAATAACAAAGGCGGTGACAGAAAGGAATATGGAGATAAAGGGAAAGAGGTCGCGTGGGATAACGCTGGGCCGCCTGCTGAAATGCCGCTTCGCTCCAGCCTTCGTTAAACTCCAGTGCGGTGGGATAAGAGGTATAGCGCGGCCCGGCATAGTTGTACTTTTCGATCAGGGCCTGATCCCACTCGGTTAACGGCATTGGCATGTTCACTCCTTCCATTTACGACGCCTTACGGGCCGCGTCAAGGGCAAGGAGGCCTGGCGCTGCCGGTTAGCGGTAGCACGGCGCAACCGTGATTTCAGCTGCGTCAGACGGCGTAGTTTAACAAACAGCCAAAACAGATAACATGCCAATAGAATGGCGATAATTGATCCAGGCCAAAACATAGTCGAATACCTGACTGACGGGAGCAAAGCCAGCGCCCGTTCCCGTCAATTTAGGTCAGCGAGCTTATTTCTCGCCTTTCAGCAGACGATACATATCTTCATCTGCCTCATCTTCTTCATCATCGTCCAGACCGATACCGAGCTGTTCCATCAGCACATCAATACGATCCAGCGTCTGATCGAGCCAGGCCTGATCTTCTGCTGATAAGACTTCGCCGTTCTCCAGGCGATCCAGCAGCCCGTCAAGACGCTCATCATTTTCCAGCATCGCCAGTTCATCTGCCGGCTCCATGAAAGGCTTCTGCTCAACGGGCGCCTTCTTGATCGGTTTCGCTGCCGTGACCGCAACGCCTTCTTTTAATAACGGCACCGGTTTTTTACTGCCAATACGCGGATCTTTCTCTTTGGCCGCGCTGTTTTTGTCACTCTGAGACATAACAGGGTTCGCGCGGCTACCTGCTGCATGGCCGCGGCGCTTTTTATCGCGCTTCCGATCGCGCGCTTCCTGATTTTTATCTTCGTGCGATTTGCGTTTTACTTTTGGCGCAGCGCTACTTTGTGGCTTACGTGCAGGTTTCATGATCGTTTATCCGGGGTTTTTCTTTAGTATAGAATTGCGGCGGAATCTAGCAGAAAGCGCACAAAGAAAAAAGGCGGCAGGTCACCCTGTCGCCTTTTTTCGTACCTTCCGTAGAAGGACAACCTTCCTTTACATCCCTGCTGCAGTCAACATCCCGGTTTTTCCATGTGCATTACGCTCTCGTCCTGAGCGTTTCCTTTTCCCTGACGGCGCATTCCAACGCACCTTGTCCTGTTCCCAGCTCTCTGTTTTCCTGACTACTCCGTGAGCGCTTCATCCTGAAGTGAGCCATCCAAACTCTGTGAATTACTTTAGACGAATAAGTAAAACTAACAAGGTACCTAAGGGATTTCCTGGACTCTTTTTCACACCCTTCCGAGTAACAGTTTGAATTTATTTAGAATATTTATTTGAATGGCGTTTAAAAACGTCAATAACTGGCAATAGTTATGGCAAATATCTTACAATTTTATTAGTCAACTGTACCAGGAAGCGCTTTACGTGCTTTAAGGGTATAATCACGCCATTAAACCCAATGAACTCTTCAGGAGTCACTATTTTGTCTGGCTGGAATTATCACGTCACCCATTTTGTTACCAGCGCCCCCGATATTCGCCACCTTCCGGCTGATGTGGGTATTGAAGTGGCATTTGCAGGCCGCTCTAATGCGGGTAAATCCAGCGCCCTTAATACGCTGACTAACCAAAAAAGCCTGGCGCGCACCAGTAAAACGCCTGGCCGTACCCAGCTTATCAACCTGTTTCAGGTCGCTGACGGCATACGTCTGGTGGATTTACCTGGTTACGGATACGCTGAAGTCCCGGAAGAGATGAAGCGTAAATGGCAGCGCGCCCTGGGCGAATATTTGCAGAAACGCGAGTGCCTGAAAGGTCTGGTGGTATTGATGGACATCCGTCATCCGCTTAAAGATCTCGATCAGCAAATGATTGAATGGGCAGTGCAAAGCCAAATACCGGTACTGGTGCTGTTAACCAAAGCCGATAAGCTGGCATCCGGCGCTCGTAAGAGTCAGCTGAATATGGTGCGCGAAGCCTCACTGGCCTTTATGGGCGATGTGCAGGTAGAGCTTTTCTCTTCTCTGAAGAAAATTGGCGTGGATAAACTGCGGCTTAAGCTGGATAGCTGGTTTAGCGCGCAGGAAGAAGTGCCATCTTCAGAAGAGGGGCAATAACCCTTCAGGATGCGTAGCGGATTACGCATCCATTTTTACCGAACGCCCAATAAAAAACGCCCCAGTCACAAAATGACTGGGGCGGCTAATATTCAGCCAAATCCGATTACGTGAAGTAAAAGGTCTGAAAGATAGAACATCTTACCTCTGTACCCTACGCCGTAAACTTTACCTGATTTTTTCTGGCCGACAAAGAATTTTTTGTAGTTAATTTTCATAAAACCGCCGTTTTTTCTTAACAGGCGTCACATAAACAGCGTATGAATGTAGCTTAATTACCAAAAAAGTGTTTAAGCGCCATAACGTTAGCATTTAAGTAACGGTATGGCGCAATCGGGCCAGGCGCGCGGCGCGCTGATTATGCCGCAACACCAGCGTACTCTGGTACGGATCAGTGCGCCTGATCCCAGTTATCACCGACACCAATATCTACGCGCAACGGAACATCCAGTTTCATGCTGTTTTCCATGAGCTGACGAATTTTTGCGCTGGCCTTTTCCACGTCCTGCTCCCTGATTTCAAATACCAGTTCATCGTGAACCTGCATAATCATCGTAACCTGCGGCGCATCAGGCTCCTGCAACCAGGCGTCCACGTCAATCATGGCCCGTTTGATAATATCTGCCGCCGTGCCCTGCATCGGCGCGTTAATCGCTGCACGCTCAGCCGCTTTACGACGAATCGCATTGGCGGATTTGATATCCGGCAGCCACAGCCGACGTCCATCCAGCGTCGAGACGTAACCCTGTTCAGAAGCCTGCTGGCGCGTATTTTCCATATACTTCAGCACACCCGGATAGCGTTCAAAATAGCGCTCCATATACAGCCTGGCCTCGCCCGCATTAATATTCAGCTGACGGGATAAGCCAAACGCGCTCATACCATAGATCAAACCGAAGTTAATTGCCTTGGCGCTGCGACGCTGCTCGTTGGTCACTTTATCAACGCTGACGCCAAAGACTTCTGCAGCCGTAGCCCGGTGAATATCCTGACCTTCCGCAAAAGCAGTCAGCAGTCCTTTATCCTGTGACAAATGCGCCATAATACGCAGCTCGATCTGCGAATAGTCAGCCGCTACGATGCGGCAACCTTCTGGCGCGATAAAGGCCTGACGGATACGTCGCCCTTCTTCATTACGCACCGGAATATTTTGCAGGTTAGGATCGGTCGAAGAAAGACGCCCCGTTGCCGTTACCGCCTGTTGATAAGAGGTATGCACCCGCCCTGACCGTGGATTAATCATCTGCGGCAGCTTATCGGTATAGGTTGATTTCAGCTTAGAGAGCCCGCGATGCTCCAGAATCACTTTGGGCAATGGGTAATCCAGCGCCAGCTCTGCAAGGACCTCCTCACTGGTCGATGGCGCGCCGCCCGGCGTTTTTTTGGTGGGTTTGATGCCCTGTTTTTCAAACAGAATGGTTTGCAGCTGTTTAGTGGAAGAGAGATTGAACGGCTCGCCCGCCAGTTCATGCGCTTTCTCTTCCAGCTCTTTAAGGCGAGCGGTCAGCTCCTGTGAGTGCTTGCCCAGGATATGCTGATCGATTAATACGCCGTTACGTTCAATACGCGAGATCACCGTTAGCAGCGGCATTTCGATCTCTTCAAAAACTTTTCTTGGGCCCGCCTCTTTTTCCAGCTCCGGCCACATTTTTAAATGCAGCTGCAGCGTAACGTCTGCATCTTCTGCCGCATAATGTGCCGCCTGCTCCAGAGCGATCTGGTTGAAGGTGAGCTGATTTTTGCCTTTTCCGGCGATCTCGGTGAAGGTCACCGTTTTATGGTTGAGCCAGCGCGCTGCCAGACTATCCATATCATGCTTACCGACGACGGTATTCAGCATATAGGACTCAAGCATGGTATCGAATTTAATCCCGGCCAGCTCGATGTCATAGTTCTTTAAGACGCTACGATCGAACTTCAGGTTTTGACCGACTTTCAATGCGCTTTTATCTTCCAGCAGCGGCTTAAGCTGTGCCAGCACCGCATTCCGATCCAGCTGATCCGGCGCATCCAGATAATCATGGGCCACAGGCAAATAAGCGGCTTCGCCTGGCGCTACGGCAAAGGATAAACCGATAATATTGGCGGTTAAGGTATCCAGCGAGTCTGTTTCCAGATCAAAGGCAAACAGCGAACTGTGTTTCAGCTTATCCAGCCAGCTATCGAATGTGTCCTGATCAAGGATGGTTACGTAGCCATCCGAAGAGAGTACGCTGACGCTTTCCGGCTGCGGCACTGCTGCTTCCTCTACCGCCTTCTGTGCGCCGCTGTTACTTTTCCGTCCCTGCAACCATTTCCCTTCTTGCAGATCGGTAATCCAGCGGCGGAATTCATAATGGCGGAACAAGCCAAGCAGCGTTTCTACGTCCGGCTCGTTAACGGTGAGTTGCTCGCAGCCGATATCAAGCTCTACATCCGTTTTGATGGTTGCTAACTGATAGGAGAGCAGCGCAACCTCTTTATTCTGCTCCAGTTTAGCCGCCATGGTTTTCGCGCCACGGAAGCTAAGGTCAGCGATTTTATCCAGATTGTCATAAAGCGTCGTAATGCTGCCCAGCCCCTGCAACAGCGCCTGTGCGGTTTTTTCACCCACGCCCGGGACGCCCGGAATGTTATCGGATGCGTCACCCATCAGAGCCAGAAAATCAATAATCAGCTCAGGCGGAACACCGAACTTTTCTTTTACTTCATCCGGTCCGAGGATGGCGTTATTCATGGTATTAATCAGAGTGATATTCGGCGTAACCAACTGCGCCATATCTTTATCGCCGGTGCTGATTAACACCGCACGTCCCTGCTTCTCCGCCTGAAGGGCCAGCGTGCCGATAACATCGTCAGCCTCTACGCCAGAAACCGCTAACAGCGGCAAGCCCATCGCACGCACCATATTATGCAAAGGCTCTATTTGCGCACGAAGGTCATCCGGCATAGGCGGGCGATGAGATTTGTAGTGCTCAAATAATGCGTCACGGAAGGTTTTGCCCTTTGCATCAAAGACTACCGCTACATGGCTGGGTTGATACTGCAGCAGCAAGCTACGCAGCATATTCAGCACGCCGTACATTGCTCCGGTTGGTTCCCCGGCACTGTTGGTGAGCGGCGGAAAAGCATGGTAAGCGCGGTAAAGGTAGGAAGATCCATCTACCAGAATCAAAGGGTTTTCTGCGATTTGAGCCATAAGTTTCACGTTCCAGGATGATCGTTGGTATGGCATAAGGATGCCACATGATACGGATAAATATGAAATAACCTGGACGGAAGTTTAGGGAAAGCTCAGAAAACGCTAAGCGGAATTTGCCTGATGACCTGTGGATAACTTTGTGTGCAAAATTGCTAACGTATTGTTATTTACGTAAATATACAATATATGGTAAAAATTATTCTTTTCTTATCAACCTGTTGGATCAAGAAAACGATCCTGTCAGTGGAAAAGTCAAAATAGATCAAATGTGGATATAAATATCAGCGATCCTTTTTTGATCACCGACGTCTTATTAATTTAATCACGAAATCATCCGCCACTCCCTGCTTATTTTTTCAACAGAGACTGCGGGAAAGTATACGTCAGGAATAAAAAAACGCCGGGATAACCCGGCGTCTTTTTTAGATCGTTTTTACTGCTTTTGCAGCAGGAATTTTACGACATTGGCATATTGCTGAACGAAGTTATCCATTGAGCTGGTATCCAGCCCGCCGTTGTTAACCATATATTTGCCATTAACAAACATTGCCGGTACACCGCGCAGTTCGACATCCGCTGCCGCTTTCTGCTGCTGAGCAACCAGCGCTTTTACCGCAAAGCTATTCCAGGCCGCATCGTATTCTTCTGGTTTAATCCCGGCGGCCTTCACAAAGGCTTCTTTCAGGCTGGCAGGATCGGTAATCGTTTGGGTTTTCTGGATACCTTCAAAGATAGGCGCGGTAACCTGCTCTTCAACACCCAGCGCCATCGCAACTGCCCAGGCGTGCGTCATGATCGGGCCCAGGTCGCCACCAAGAAAATCAACATGATATTTGGTGATTTTGACACCTTCCGGCAGGGCTTTTTTTACGGCATCACCAACATGGTAAATTTCTTCGAACTGATAACAGTGAGGACAGAAAAAGGAGAAAAACTCCATTACCTGAGGCTTACCGGCTACCGGCTTATCCAACGTAACGTATTGCTGACCATCGGTGAACTGCGCAGCTGAGGCACTGAACGCCAGTACGACACCGACCAGCGCAAGCCATAATTTTTTCATTTCGAGACTCTCTCCATAATCAAACATCAATATTCAGGCATTAACCGCAGGGGCGGCTGCTGTAATACGGTATTTTGCTCTCTGAAGGACGCAATTTGCCTGCGCCAAAAATCTTCTTCCGTCATCCACGGAAAGCTACGCGGAAAAGCAGGATCCTGCCAGCGACGAACAATCCACGCCAGATAATAAACCATGCGCATAGCGCGTAAAGGTTCAATTAATGACAATTCGTTAATATCAAAGTCTCTGTATTCACCATACGCCTCCAGCAGAATATCCCACTGGATACGCTGCTGCTGACGATCGCCGCTTATCAGCATCCAGAGATCCTGGACCGCAGGGCCATTGCGGGCATCGTCCAAATCAACAAAAAGCGGTCCGTCACGCCACAGGATATTACCTGGATGACAATCGCCATGCAGGCGTAACGGCGTCCAACTGCAATGCCAATATGTCTGTAAAGTGCTCCTCAACGCCGCAATGCTCGTATTGAGATCATTTCGTAACGAAGAAGGGATCAGTCGACACTCCTGTAAGATTTGTGCGGGCTCCTCAATATATTCCTGCAGCCCTATGTCAGGGCGAGCCGTAAACAGCTTACGTTCGCCGGTTTGGTGGATGCGTCCCAGAAAGCGACCTACGCTCTCAAGCTGATCGTCATTATCCGTTTCGTATTGTCGACCACCAAGGCTGGGGAATACCGCAAACCAAAAGCCATCATGCTGCTGCAATGTACTACCGTTGAGTATCAGCGGCGCAGCAAGCGGCACCTCATCCTGCTGAAGCTCCAGCGCAAACTGATGTTCCTCTTCAATCTGGGCACGGCTCCAGCGCTGCGGGCGATAGAATTTAACGACATAACGCTGCCGCTCTTCATCAGAAAACTGATAGACGCGGTTTTCGTAGCTGTTAAGTGCGGTTAGCCCGGAATCGACGCGCAAACCAGCATCCCAAAGCGCATCAACAATAGTATCAGGATTGAGGGTGTGAAAATGAAAGGCGGTATTTTCCATCGTGCATCTCTGTTCAGTGCCTGCAGCGGGTAAGAATAACATTGATCGGTCAGCACGACAGAAAGCGCAGAAGATTAATCCTTAATTATGCCGCGTGCGCGCAGCAACGCCGTTTTGAAATCTTCCTCGTAATCCTTTTTAAGGCCGGGAATGGCTTCTTGCTTATCTGCACCACGCATTTTTAAATGATAGATCAGAATATCATCGGTTAATGCAGACAAGGGACCGTCAAAGCCTGACTCGTCCGCCAGTTTTTGTAAGAATTGCAGCAGGTTAAGATCCGGCTCGCTTTGCCAGGCCGGTTGTAGCAGTTCCAGTAGTTCATTCAGTCGATGGTATTTCATAAAGTTTATCCATAATGGTTAACTGGATGCTACGTTAGCAGGGTTATTCCCACAATAAAAGAGAGGGTTTGCGCGTGAGCAAGCAGCGGGAAACAATATCTGGCGTCATTCTTGCCGGAGGACGTAGTAGCCGTATGGGGGGACAGGATAAGGCGCAATTGCTGCTACAGGGAAAACCTTTGTGGCAGCATGTCTGGCAGCGGCTGGCTCCGCAGGTAGACAACATTAGTATCAGCGCGAACCGCAACCTGAGGCATTATCAACAGAGCAAGCTGCGCATTATTAATGATGTATTGCCCGACTATCCTGGGCCGCTAGCCGGCATGTTGAGCGCGTTTCAGCAAATCGATAGTTCGTGGCTCGCCTTCTCCGCCTGCGATACGCCATTCATACCCGATGATTATGTTATACGCCTCTGGCAGCAGAAACAGCAGGCACCCGCAGTATGGGTACGTTCAAATCAACGCGATCATCCTGCGCTGGCCTTAATTAATCGTCAGGTCATGTCTGAACTGGCCCTTTACCTGGCTAGCGGCGAGCGAAGAGTAATGCATTTTTTACAACAGGTGGGCGGACATGCCGTGTTATTTAACGATAATGAGCAAGCTTTCGTTAATATCAATACGCCAGAAGAATTAGCACATTATGAGGGGAAGCACTAAATGTTGCCCATACTGGCTATCGCGGCCTGGAGCGGAACCGGAAAAACAACGCTGCTTAAGCAGCTCATCCCTTTATTAAAAGAAAAAGGGGTCCGGCCAGGACTTATCAAACATACGCATCACGATATGGATATAGATATACCCGGTAAAGATAGTTATGAATTACGCAAAGCGGGTGCTGATCAGGTGTTAGTCGCCAGTCAGCAACGCTGGGCATTAATGACTGAAACGCCGGATAACAAGACAATAGATTTTAATTTCCTGATAAGTCGCATGGATAAGCGTTCTTTAGATCTGATTTTGGTAGAGGGGTTTAAAGATGAGCCGATCCCGCGCATTGTTTTATGCCGCGATCGTAGCGAGGAAGAAATAAAGGAGCTGCTGGATGAGCATGTTATCGCCGTGGCCAGTGATTGTTCACTTGATGTTTCGGTACCGCTGTTAGATCTGAACGAGCCTACAGCTATTGCCGGGTTTATTGTGCAATGGCTGAAAGAGTGTCCCTGAGAAGGGGCATTGGTGTTATGTTGCCAAATAATAGATACGAAAAAGCCTCAGCTTTCGCTGAGGCTCTGTCGTTATCTGATGCCTGGCAGTTCCCTACTCTCGCATGGGGAGGCCCCACACTACCATCGGCGCTGCGGCGTTTCACTTCTGAGTTCGGCATGGGGTCAGGTGGGACCACCGCGCTCTCGCCGCCAGGCAAATTC
>NZ_JBNJSN010000011.1:0-106623 GCF_050113845.1 Pantoea sp. FN0305
ATCCTGATCTGCCTGACTCAGACCGCCTTCAGCACGCGCTTTTTCAAGCAACTCATTGGTGCGATTAGCATAATCAGCCTGTAGCCTGCCAACTTCATTTGCTTTATCGACGCAGTTCTGGGCACCGGTACAGTTCACAACACTTTCATGCTGTTCAGCGTTAATCTTCTTGTATTTCTCAACTACGGCGGTGCAAGCCTCTCTTCCCTGACACTGAGTCATTTCTTTTGCTCAGTCTTGGTTTTCCGGCACCTTCAGCGCATTATTCTCAACCGCATTCTTGCCTGCCTGCGCACCGGTGGTTGCCGCTGCCGTGCTGTTGCCGGCCAGGCCGCCCGCCAGACCCGCTGCCAGCGTGCTCATCAGGCTCAGTTCCTGACGCTGAGCCTCCGTCAGCTGACTGCCCGGCTCTGACAAATCAACATGATAATAATGCTCAGCAATATAGCGCGCCGCCAGCTCTCCACTGAAGGCGCCCGTCGCGCAGGATGGGCGTCTGAGGCGTAGGAAGGTAAAAGATCCCGGCCTGAAAGCCGGATTCATACTAGTTAAGTTCTTCTAACCAACTCTCGAAGTCTTCTTTTCCGTATAAAAAATCTCGATCTATGTCTGGTAAATCTACAGCTCCTAAGCATTGCAGTATCTTCCAAGTCACCTGGTCATCAACATAAGTGTGGTCATCAACATAAGTGTGGTCATCATCAATAATTGAGAATGCCCATTCAGATACTTCTTCACGATCCGATTCTCCAGATATGAGTTGAATTATTTTTTCCCGGAGATCCTCTCTTGATGGTTTCTTTTCTGTCATTTTATCTACGGCCTTGGTAGTTGCCATTTTCATCAAAGATACGGTGATTTTTACCGTTCGTTACTGGCTTAGGTGCGACGCTTCTAACATTCCCGGAATGATCTAAGGTTTCGTACCACGTTCGAGTTTGTCCAGATTTCGGATTCCATTCTCTGACCAGTCTTGCCCCAGCCATTTCACCACTAGTTTTCGCTGCGGTTACAGTTCCGTAAAAGCGGAAGCGCCCATCATTTAATTCTTTAACGCTATCCTGCCCATATTTTTCGGCTTGCCTGTAATACTCTTTAAGTTTGGCACCTTGCAAAGAACTAGTGGCTGATATGTCGCTACTGGCCTTATTGATCAGCCTCGATGCTTCAGCTATATCTCCTTTCTTCAGCGCTGTTTCTGCCGCTTTGATGGCCTTACCTGCCGTATCACCTGCGCCGGGAATCAGTCCAACTGCTGCCGCAAGATAGTCTATCGCTGACCGTGCTTCCGCGAAACCTTTCACATCACCAACAACCGGCACAAAATCTGCGCCCGTCGACAGGATATCTTTCAACTCTTCCCGTCGTTGACTGTACATTTTCACTGAGCACGCTTCTGCGCTCATCCCTGCGCAGTTTTCCTTTTTATAGCGTTCATTTTCGGCTTCGACGCGTTCGTCTGCCTGCTGTTGCGGTGTCTTACCTGTCGCTAATGCATCGGTCAAATCACTCAGCGCATTATTCTCAACCGCATTCTTCCCGGCCTGCGCACCGGTGGTTGCCGCTGCCGTGCTGTTGCCGGCCAGGCCGCCCGCCAGGCCCGCTGCCAGCGCGCTCATCAGGCTCAGTTCCTGACGCTGAGCCTCCGTCAGCTGACTGCCCGGCTCTGACAAATCAACATGATAATAATGCTCAGCAATATAGCGCGCCGCCAGCTCGCCGCTGAAGGCGCCCGCTGCACCGGACGCTGCGTTGCCGCCCGCCATCTGTGCTGCCACCGCGCCCCACACCGCGTGCGCTGCCGCATTCGCCGCCACGTTCACGTTGCCTTGCGCGTCGGTGGTCTGCTGTTTGATGACCTGCGCCACCCACGGGTTCAGCCCGCCCGCCGCCGCCTGCGCCGCATTACCGCCCGCCAGCCCGGTAAGGATGCCGCTTACCGACTGCGTTACCCTCTGCCACTTCCCGCCGGTGCCGAAATCACGCTGCGCCTTTTTATACTCCGGGCTTTCACGAAGCTCCTTCGCCGTGCCCTTAATACCGGCTCCCTTCGCCGCTTCCAGCCCCTGAATATCGCCATAGGTCTGCACGATATTGCTCATCTGACCGGCGATTTCACCCGCCATCTGCGCCATCTGCAGCCGCTTCTGCTCCTTCTCCTTGTCGAATATCGGGCTGATGCTGCCGTTAGCGTGCTCCGTGTCGCGGCTCAGGTCATCCAGATTTTGTTGCTGTTGCTGCTGATTACGGATGGTGACAGTGCCGTCGGCCACCGCCGACTGCGTGGTGCCCTCCGCATGGCCTTTACCACCCAGCCCCGCCAGCAGCGTGCCGGCAGTGTTAGAGAGCGCGTTTGAGAGCAGCTGCCCGCCCAGCGAACCACCGCTGGAAAGCCCGGCGCTGATGCCGCTGTGGCTGACCTTATAGTCCGCCGCGTTGCCGATATCGCTGAAGCCCAGCGTGCCGGTGTCGAGGCGGTTCTTATCCGCAGTTGCCGTGGAGGCAATCACCGCGCCGTCCAGCTGCGTGTGGCTGCCGGTGGTGATGTCAAAGCCGCCGTCGCCGGCAAAGATGCCGCTCAGCTCCTGCACGCTGTTGTAGCGGCTGCGCATTTTGTCCTGGCTGAGACTGATGTAACCGGAGCCACTCATCGAGCCAAAGGTAAAGCTACCGCCCGCCCCAAAGCTGGTCTGCTTCGAGTCGTAACGATCGCTGTCCTGCTGGCTGCTAATTGCCAGGTCACGCCCGATATCCGCCGTGACCTTGTTGCCGCTGACCTGTGCGCCGTTCAGCGTGGCATCACGCCCGCTGTTCAGCGCCACGTTGCCGCCGCTGTCCAGCGTGGTCTCGCTCCAGCGCGTGCCGTTGCCGCTCTCTTTGCCCTTCGCGCCGTTGACGCTGGCAAAGATGCTTATGCCCGCACTACCGCTGCCCACGCCGAAACTCAGGCCAACGCCGCCGCCGCTGCTGCTGTTTTTGCCGCTGCTCTGCTGCGTGCTGGCCGCGCCGGTTAACAGGATATCCCTGGCGGCGTTCAGCGTGCTGTCGCCCGCCACCTTCATCTGGCTGCCGCCAATCAGAATATCGCCGCTGTGCGCGCTGTCGCCTTTACCGTTAGCGGTAATCGTCAAATCTTTACCGGCGTTCAGCGTGGAGCCGTTAACCGTATCAGAACTCTGATGCTGCTGCGATTTCGATTTTTGCGTGGTCAGTGAGACGCTGATGCCTACGCCATTATTCGGATCGCCGCTGGCCGTTGCCTGCTGTGACGCCAGCACTGCCTGTACGCCGGAGAGCGCGGTTTTGGTCGCCTGCAGCGCCGCGAGTCTGCCGTCGCTTTCGCTTTTTGCCGCCTGCGCGGTTGCCACTGCGCTATTGATGGCTTCGCCTACCGCGCCGGACAGCGCCAGCGTCAGACCACTCTTTTTCTGCTCAAAGCGTTCGTCACGGGTACGCTTATCGTGGCCCGGCTCGATCACTACCGCATCGCCGTTGATATCCAGGCTTTTGCCTGCCACCAAATCCGCCCCGCCAATATGCGTTTGCCCGCCTGAGGTAATCGCCACGTCGCCACCGGTACTGCCCACGGTACTGACGCTCTGGCTTTGCGTGGTGCCCTTCTCACGCAGGTCGTGCACCGATTTGCTGCTGCCGATAGTAAAGCCAATGCCGCCGCTGCCCATCAGGCCGCTTTTTTTGGTTTCCTTAAAGCGCCAGCTGGAGTCGGTGTTGGTAGCCGCTGCAATATCTACATTGTTGCCTGCCCTCAGTGCAACGCTGCCATCGCCCACCACCTGCGAGCCTTTGACCAGCAGATCGTTGCCCGCCGTGACCGCGACATTATTACCGCTCAGCAGCGTGCCCGCCTCACGCGTGGCGCTGTCCTCTTCGATGGTGTGCGTGGTTTTCTTCTTCAGGAAACCTTTTTTGGTTTTGGTTTCCTCTTTGTAGTGATAATCACTTTCGGTCGCGGTGTTCAGGTTAACGTTATGACCGGCGGCAACCGCGATATCCTGCTGCGCGGTGACCTGGGTTGCGCTGCTGTTCAGGTCGCGCCCGGCCAGCAACGAGGTATCGCCACCGCTGGCGACTTCGGTGCCCTGCTGGCGTACATGCTCATTGATTTCCTGCTTTTTGCCCGCCTTGTAGCTGTTGCCGGAACGGGTTTCTTCTGCCAGCAGATTAAGATCGCGTCCCGCCTGCAATGCCACGTCACCTTCCGCCGCCAGACCTGCCGCCTGGCTGGTGAGATCGCGCCCTGCCGCCAGTTGCAAATCGCTGCCGCTGGAAATAGTGGTGCGATCCAGACCAGAGGCGTGAGACTCCGATTTGCCATTGCGGCTGTTTTGCTGCGTGGTTGCAGCGTTGAGGTTGAGATCGCGTTCAGCTTTCGCAGCCAAAGCGCCTTTTGCTCTAATACTGACTGCCTGGCTATGGACATCACGTCCAGCCGTTAAAACAAGGTTTCCACCACTGCTCAGGGAAGTACGATCATAACCTTGACTATCAGAAGCTATCTTATTTTTACTGTTGCTTTGGCGGTTGGCTGCAGCATTTAAGTTAATATCATTACCTGCAGTTATTGACATGTTTTGATTAGCAGTAACTGTGCTGGCATTAAGCGTAAGGTCTTTTCCTGCATTTATAGTTGCGCTGCCGCCTGCTGATATAATACTTTGCTGGTTATCAAGTGTGATGTTGCTATTGCTTTGGCCGCGATCGAACCAATTACGATAAGCACTGGACTGGCTTTGCCCCTGTTTTATTTCATTTGCTGTTACGCTAATATCGCCCCATGCCTGCATTAACAAACTTTTTGACGATATAATTTCAGCTCCCTGCACACTGATATTTTTCCCAGCACTTATGCTGAGATCTTCTAGTGCACTAATGCTGGCCGTTTTACCATTATCCGTTTTTGTTAAATTAACACTTATGCCATTTTTACGGCTGGCATTGCTTTTCCATACCTGCGTTTCTGTAATGTTATTAATGCTGCCGCCGAGGCTTTCCAGCGCGACTTTTTTCCCGCTGATGGCAGAACCGATATTATTGATATCGTTTAACGCGCTCAGCTGGAGATCGCTGCCCGCATTAATCAGCCCCTGATTCAGGTTATTAATGCTGTTCTGGCTATCAAGGTTTAGATCCGCTTTGGCGGTAAGCGTGCTGCCGCTATTGGTGATATTACCTGCATCCAGCTTGACGTTATTACCGGCAATCACGCTGCCGTTATTTACCGTCACATCCTTCGGCGAAAGATAAACTTTCGGCACCATCACCGTTTCACCATTAACGGTGGCGGCTTCCCACCAGATAATGCTGTGATCAAGCGCGGCAATCTGATCGGCGGTCAGGGATACGCCAAACTGTAGGCCCAATGACTGCTGTGCGGCGGCGGCGTTATCCATCAGGTAACGCATCTGCTCCAGGTCGGAACCGATACCGTTGATATAGCGGCTGCCGGTTTGATTGATTACCGTATTGCTGACGTAACGCGTATCGAATGCCGCATCGCCCAGGAAACGATAGTCATATTCTGGGTGCAGATTCAGGCGATCCAGCAAATAGGAAGACCCTAAAAAGGCTTTTTCATCAGTGAACTGAGTACGCGTTTCCTGCGCTGGCGCGGTTCCCGGCTGCGTACCGAGTAAGGCATAGAGATCGCCATACAGTTCCTTATCCATCTGCCCTAAGCCGTTTAATTTCGGGTTTACGGTGATCAGATAATGGCTGTTTGGATCGGTGGAAGGCACAAAGTAGCCATTGTTACCGCTCGTTAAGGGATAGGCGCTGGTATCAACCTGGTTGCCCTGATAGTTATTTAACGCCTGACCTGTAGTATTAGCAGCGGCCAGCTGTGCCGCCTTCTCTAACGGCGATGCGCCTTTACGCGAACCATCATACTGATTAAGCGCTGCGCTGGATCCGCTGCTCTTCTCCAGCGAGCCACCGCCGTTAATCGCCTGCAATGCATTTTGCAGCTGATCGCGCCACTGCGGTGAATTAATGGCAAGCCCCGTAACGGGAGTTAGTGATTGTGTTTGCTGCGCACCGTTAATATTTTGCTGGCTCAGTCGGATTAATGTTGGCGCAGCTAACGAATGGCTGACCACGCCCGAATTAGCCGTAGTAGCGCTATTGCTAATATTATCGCTAAAGCTTGCATTGATATTGCCACCAGCCTGAATAACCGATCGGTAAAGCGCTCCAGGACTAAACTCTGTTTCATGACCGGTAAGCTGATAGGTAAAGTTGCTTCCTTTTGCGCCATCCTGGGTTCTTTGTGTTGTTAATGGAATTTCGGCATACGGTCCAACCGGTGGATTACCTGTACCATAGTGATAGACCAGATATTCGTTACTGATGCCTGATTGCCAGCTTTGATTGTTTAACTGCTCTCCCGACAAAGACATATTCTTATTTGCCAGGATATCACTGGCCTGATTCTCCAGCGTTTTGGCGGCAATAGTGAGATCGCGTCCGGAGGCTAATCGAGCGGCTCCGCCCTTGCTAACAACATCAACCTGAGTTTTGCTAACAGCAAATTTTTGTATAATCGCTTCTTTATCTTCCAGCGGCGCATACCAGATTTTTCTTGTGATGTGAGTTGAACAACCGCCGCCATGAGGGCCACAACCAGCGGTGCTTTCAGTTTCAACCAAGGTGGTGTAATAACCGTAGCTACCCAGCGGTAACTGGAAAATCGATATTTTTATCGTCGAATTTCCTACGCCTTCCGGCGTGGATAATTGCTCAATTTTTTGGCTAACCTTTAGTCCTTCTCTTGTATTCAACAGATGCCCAGTCTTAACCGTGATATCGCCGTTCTGCGTCTCGATGGTGCCAGAGGTGTTTACCACCTCGCTATTGGCATTGCCCGCCGCGTCGCGCTGCATCCACAGGCTGTTACCCGCCAGTACATCACCCTGCTGGTTTTTGATGCTGTTGGCGTAGAGATAAAGGTTATTCGCCGCGTAAAGCAGCGCGGTGTTCACGATGCTGCCCGGCGCGCTGAGCGTCAGGTTGCCCAATGTGCCGGTAAAACCGTCGAGCGCGATATCGCTGCGGCTGGTGAGATTGATATTGCCGCCACCCTGCAAGGTGCCACTGCCGTTCATGGCGATGCGGTTGCCGCTTAGCGTGCTGTCGCCGTTGCCGCTGGTGAGCTGGCCGTTGTTAATCAGATCGCCGCCTGCGCCCAACGTTAGCGCCTGGCCCTGCATGGTGCCCAGGTTTTCCAGCGCGCCGTTACTGCTCACGCTCAGCTGGTTACCGGCGGCAAGCGTGCCTTTGTTGGTAAAGGCGTTAATCAGCTTCAGCGTCGCATTGCCCAACGCCACCACCTGCCCTGGCTGGTCGAGACCGTTGCTGTTCAGCACCAGGTTGCCGCCGCTGAACAGTTTGCCTGCCGCCTGCTGGTTTACCTGCGTGGCGGTGACGTTCAGCTGATGGTTACCCAACAGAGTGCCGCCGTTGGTCAGTTGCTGATAGTTAACGGTGAGAGTGTCGCCCTGCACGCTGCCCTGGTTATTCAAACCGTTACCGGTCAGGGTGCCCTGCTGCTGCGCCAGCAGCGTGCCGCTATTGCTGGCGCTGGCGGCATTCAGGATCAGCTGCGTCGCCTGCAGCCAGCCGCTGTTGGTGAGTTGCGGGGTGTTTAACGTCAGCTCGCCGCCGGAAAGTATTTTTCCGCTATTGTTCGCCAGGCCGGTGGCGTTAATTCCGCTCGTTCCGCCGCCCTGAATCAGGCCGTAGTTAAATAGTTCCGGCGTTTTAAGCGTCAGCGCCTTCTGGCTGAGCAATGTGCCGTTAGCCGCATTGGTTAAACGACCGCTTAGCGTCAGCAGCAGGTTGTTATCGCCCTGCATCCGGCCACGGTTTTCCAGCGCGCCGCTAATCACCTGCAGTTCGCCGCCCTGAATACGTCCGGCGTTATTTACCGATGCCGCCTGCAGCTCCAGCTTACCCGCCGTCAGCAGGGTTTTATCCTGCTGCTGGGTCAGCGCCCCGTTGAGTTTTACCGTCAGGCCGTTAACGCCGCTGATATCGCCGCCGTTATTTAGCGTGTTGCCGTTCAGCGTCAGGTTTTTGGCTGCCCATTGTCCCTGGTTGGTTAACGCCAGCGCCTGCAATGCCGCCGTGCCGTTAGCGCTGATTTTGCTGCCAGCAGTGGAGTCCAGCTTATCCGCGAGGAGCAGTTGCATACCGTCGGCGCTCTGGATCGCGCCGCCGTTGGTTAGCCGCTGCGCGTTCAGCAGAATCTGTTGCCCCTGCCAGCTGCCGTTGTTAGTGACGTTGTCGCCATTGATGGTTAAGGTGCCCTGCGTCAGCAGCGCGCCGCCCTGGTTATTGATCAGCTCACGCGCGGGCGTGGTCAGTGCCATCAGCATCATGCGGCCCGCCATCTGCGGCAGCGCGCCCAGCGTCAGCGCCTGTAGCCCAATCAGGCTGCCCTGATTAATCACTTTCGCCGGTGCGATATGCAGCGTTTTTCCCTGTACCGAACCGCTGTTGTTCAGGCTGTCGCCGGTGAGCGTCATCGCGCCCGCGCTCAGCACATCGCCCTGGTTGGTCAGGGTCTGCGCGTGGATCTGCGCGGCGTCCTGACTGAGCAGATCGCCGTTGTTAGTGAGCAGCCCCGCGACGTTCGCGGTCAGCCCGCCGTTGCTCAGCAGCGATCCCTGATGTTGCCAGTTGTTGGCGCTAACCTGCGCCTGTTCACCCTGCAGGGTGCCGCTGGTCGTTAGCCGATCGGCGTTCAGCGCTAACAGCCCGCCGGAAAGCGTACGGCTGCCCGCCGCGCTGGTCAGGCTGTCGCCCTGAGCATCCAGCAGAGAACTGCCTTGCCACAGCCCGCTGTTATTGAGCGTCTGACCGCGCAGCGTCAGGCCGTCAGCGAGGATTTTGCCCTGGTTGGTCAGGCTGTTTGCCGTCAGGCTGGCATCGCCCTGGCTTAACAGGCTGCCGCCGTTGTTTAGCTCATCACGCAGGCTGCCGGTAAGCTGGTCGATGCCGTTGATGGTGCCCAGGTTTTCCAGCGTATTGCCGTTAATCTCAATCTTTTTGCCCTGCCAGCCGCCTTCATTGCTGAAGCGATCACCGTGCAGCAGCAGACTGTCGCCGCTCAGCAGCGTGCCGCTGGCCTGGTTATCCAGCTGCTGCGCAGTGATATCCAGCACACTATCGCCCTGCAGCGCACCACGGTTATGCAGCGTATTGGCCGTTAGCGTCAGGTTCTGTGCGGCCAGCGCGCCGTTGTTCTCCAGCGTTTGCGCATCGAGCGTGGCCTGCTGCGCCAGCAGTTCGCCGTTGTTAGTCAACGTTTCATTAACCTGAGCGGAAATCGTATCGGCCAGCATTTTGCCGCTGTTGCCGGCCTGACGAGCGTTGAGATCCAGTGCGCCATCCACCTGCAACAGCCCGGCGTTATCCAGCCGATCCAGCGTTAACGCCAGTGGCCCGCCGCTCAGCAGTTCGCCATCCTGCTGGTTGTTAAGCTGGCTGCTGTTCAGCGTCAGGATGCTGTTGCCCTGCAGCAGTCCGCCGTTGGTGAGCTGCGGCGAGGTAAGGTTAAGGCGATCCGCCGCCAGCTTGCCCAGGTTAAGGATGCGATCGCCGGTTAAAGTAAGCGCTTGCTCACTCACCAGGCTGCCGCCATTGTTGATGTCATTATTAACTTGCGCATCCAGCAGCGAGGAGGCGCGTGCGCTGCCGCTGTTTTGCCAGCTTTGCGCATTAACCCGCAGCGTATCCGCCTGCAAAACGCCCTGGTTATCCAGCTGCGTGGCGGCGAGATCCAGTGTGCCGCCGCTGAGCAGCTGTCCGCCGCGCTGGTTGCCGATCGTGTCGCCATGCAGCGTTAGCTCGTCGTTGCCCTGTAGCAGGCCACTGTTAATCAGATCGCCGCGCAGCGTTAATGCCTGAGCCACCAGCCAGCCGCTGTTATCGCTGCTGTCAGCCTGAAGCAGAACGCCATGCTGGCCTAAAATTTTGCCGCTGTTGTGCAGCGTTTTGGTCTGTAAGTCGGCGTCGTGCTCGCTGAGCGCGTTGCCGCTGTTCTGCCAGTCGTTAACGTTTACCGCCAGCGCATCGCCCTGCGTCAGCCCCTGATTATCCAGGCTGTCGCCCTGTAGCGTCAGTTTGCCGCCGCTGAGCAGCGTTCCGCCGTTGGTCAGGTCACTGCCGGTAATGGCAAGATCTTTGTTACCCTGCAGCAGGCCGTTGTTGTGCAGCGTATCGGCGTTGATCACCAGGCTGTCTGCCGCCAGTTGCCCCTCGTTACTCAGCTGTTTTTGCTGTAGCTGCATCGCCCCCTGCGCCAGCAAATATCCACCCTGCTGGTTAAGCAGCTGGTTATGGCTGGCGTTGAGCGTGGCAGCGTTGATCTCGCCGCTGTTGATTAAGCTGTCGCCGCTGAGCAGCAGTCCGGCGTCGCTTTTGATCAGGCCGCTATTGTTAAGCTCAGGTAAGTCAAGCAAGAGGTCGCTGGCGGAGGCGATACTGCCGCCGCTCAGGTTATCCAGCCGATCGGCAGTCAGCCCCAGATTTTTACTGCCCTGAATCAGGCCGCTGTTGGTAAGCTGCGGGCTGTTGAGCGTCAGCTGCGGCGCGCTCAGCGAACCCTGATTAAACAGATTGCCACTGGTGATCATCAGCGCATCCTGACCGGCAATCGCGCCGCTGTTGTCCAGCGTATCAGCAAGGGTCAGTTGCGTGGTGCCTGAGTTTATCGTGCCGCTTTGCGTCAGCCGATCGGCGATGATTTCGCTGCGCTTGCCGCCGAGGATATCTTTGCTGTTGGTCAGGTTCTTGCCGTGAACCAGCAGGTCATCGCCCGTCAGACTGCCGCCATTATTCAACTCGTCGGCGGTGATATGCAGCATGCTGTTGCCCTGGATCAGGCCGCTATTGGTGAGCTGCGGGCTGTTGAGCGACAGCTGCGGCGCAATAAGCGATCCCTGATTAAACAGGCTTTCGCTGCTGATATTCAGCGCTTCCTGCGCGCTGGTTTCGCCGCCGTTATCCAGCCGCTGCGTCACCGCGATCTGCGTGGTGCCCTGTGCGCTCAGCGTGCCGTTTTGCGTTAGCCGATCGGCGCTAATTTCACTGCGCCTGCCGCCGAGGATATCGCCGCTGTTGGTCAGGGTTTTTCCTTTCAGCGTCAGGCTATCGGCAGAGAGCGTACCGCTGTTCTCCAGCGCATCAGCCGTCAGCGCCAGCGTGCGATTGCCCTGCATCTCTCCGCTATTGTTCAGCTGTCCGGCATTGAGCGTTAACGCCTCGTTGCTATGCATCGTGCCGCTGTTGCCGATCTGCGCGGCGCTAATATCCAGCATGTGGCCGCCCTGAATCTGCCCACTGTTCTCCAGCGTATCGGCATGCAGCGTTTGCTGCTGCGCCAGTAGCGCGCCGCTGTTTTTCGCCTGTGCTGCGCTAAGCGTCAGTGTGCCACCTGCGGTAAGCTGCGCGGCGTTATCTACCCCGTTGCGCGCCGTGAGTTTGATATTGCCGCCGCTGTCAGCCGTGCTTGCCTTATCGATTTTTAGCTCTGCGGCGCTGAGCTGAATATCTTTTCCGGCGGTGAGTTTGCCCTGGTTAAGAGCAACCTTGCCGTTGCCGGTCAGGCTAATAGTGCTATCGCTGACCAGCGACCCCGCATTAACCGCCACCTCCTGTACGCCGTTCAGCGTTACCGCGCCGCCCGCTTTATGATCGCCGCTCAGGGCGATGCTCTCGCCTTTGGCCGTCAGCGCGCCGCTGGTCAGGCTGTTTTTCAGCGTCAGCCTGCCGCTGGCATCCAGCACCATATCGCCCTGGCGGGCATTCAGGTTGCCAAGGTTAACCCCGACGCCTTTTTCGCTGGAGACCAGATGAATGCGATTAGCATACATGCCGCCCAGCGCGCCGGTATCCACCGCCACGCCCGGCGCAGCGCCGCTGCCGCTAATCGGCGTGACGCTGCCATCCTGCGCCACCCGGTTGGCCCCGGCGATCAGCTTCAGATCGTTGGCGTGGATCGCCGCGTTGATTTCGGTGGCGCGTGAAATAAGGGAAAGCGCGTCGCTCTGGCTGGCATCCAGCCCCTGCCCTTCCACGGTAATGGTGCCTTTGCTGACCGTCAGTGCCTGCAGGTTGCCCTGCGCATCCATGACCGGCTTGCCGGTAGTCAGAGTGGCATTAGGTGTGTTAATAAAACCGCAGCCGTTACAGGTAATGCCGTAAGGGTTCGCCACCATCACGTTGGCCGCTTTCCCGGCCACTTCGGTATAGCCCTGTAGCTGCGAACGGTTCGCGCCGGTTACTTCGTTGATGATCGCTTTGGCTTCCTGCCCGGCTTTCAGATTGGGGTTGTTCTGGATCAGGCCGCCCAGCTGCGTCGGGGTGAGCTGGCCGGTGGCGTTATTAAGGATCAGCCCCTCTTTGCCCACATTGTAATTCTGATACTGGTTATGAGAGAGACCCGCCTGGTTTGGCGTGGCGATATTGATCACCGGTACGCCGTTAGCGGCCTTATCCAGCTGGGTGCCTTTACTGGTTGGGGTGATGCCCGCCGCCAGCGCGGGCAATAGCGGTTGCCAGGCAATTAACGCGCAAATCAGGTAACTCAGCAGACGTTGAGAACGGCGTACCGGTTGTTGTTGATTGTCCATAATCTTTGCCTCTTAAAAAACCAAAGCGACCTGATAGTTAATGCTGAGATGATCCGGTGCCAGCCAGCCGGGATAGCTAAGCGGAACGCCAAGCGTGAACTGGGTAGAAAAGTAGCGATTACGGCTGCCAAGCCCGACGGCGCCGCCCCACAGCGTGCCGGCTGCCCAGGGATCCTGCGCATCCTTTTGCAGCCAGCCGCCGTCCAGCGCCAGCGTGCTGCTCACGTCGCCGATATATGGCAGGGTGAAAAGGCGATAGTTGAGTTCGTTGCGCCAGTAGCCGCCGTTATCGCCAGAGAGATATTGCTCTTTAAAGCCGCGCACCGAGCTTTCGCCGCCAATTGTCAGGCGCTCGCTGCCGTACAGCCGGTCCGGCGACCACTGTGCATAGGCGCTGGTCAGCCACCAGAGATCCTGAGTCAGCGGACGCTGAAAACTGGCGTTCAGGCTCCATTTACGAAATGCCGCCTTCGGCAGATCGCCGCTTTTCCCTGCGTCATGTTCGGCATCAAACCAGGGCATGCCGCGACTGAAGGTGGGATTAAAGGTGGCAACGCCGCCTGCGATTTTCTGCGTATGATTGATACCAAGCTGAAAACTGGTCAGGCGACGGCTACTGCTGTGCAGCAAGGTGTCGTTCAGCCAGTTATGGCTGCTGCGCTGGCTTATGCCCGCCATCAGGCCGGTTTTGATATCGCCGTTGCGAAACAGCACCCAGGAGCCGGAGAGACGATGCGCCTGGCTGTCGCCGTGTGATAGCCAGTTAAAGCCGTTGTTATTGATGGTGCTGCGGTAATCGCTCCAGCTGTAGCTGTAATCCAGCAGGCCGTAGCCGTAAGGCACGCTGACGCCAGCCTGAACGTTTTGCGCATCGCGCGCGTGAGAGAAAGCGCTGCTGCGGCCACCGCTGATAAACCATTTATCCGCCAGGCCCAACGGGTTATTAGCCGTCAGCGAGCCGTTAAGCTGCCCCATGCCGGTGCTTTTTTGCCCGCTGTTATCAAAGCTCAGCGAGGCGGTGAGCGGGAATTCCGGCGTGGCGGTTAAATTAACAATCGAGTAGCCGGGGTTATCGCCAGGCAATATCTCAATCTGAACCGGTGTGGTGCGCAGCCGGTTAATTTGCTCCATGCCCTGTTCAATATCACGCAGATTAAGCAGTTTGCCGACCAGACCCGCGAACGCCATACTTAACTGGCGCGCATCGCCGCCGTTCAGACGAATTGCCTGTAGTTTTCCTTCCAGCACGGTAATATGCAGCTGACCGCTGGCAAGGTTCTGTTCAGTAATAAAGGCGCGGCTGGTAATATAGCCCCGGCTGATATACCACTGCGATACATCACGGATCAGCTGATTAATTTGCGGCATGCCCAGGCAGTGGCCAGAATAAGGGGCTGTTAACCGTTGTTGTTGTTTTTTGCTAAGCCGTGTGGCCTGTTCAATAATGATCTGCTGCACGGCGATACAGCCATCGGGTGCCTCACCGGGCGCAGCGCTGATGGGCAAATGCGTATCGGTGTCGGTGCTGCGCTGTAACTCATCGCGCTGCTGTTGGTTTTGCTGCAGCAGCCGCTGCTGTTCAAACTCAACCTGATTGCGATCCGCAGGCGAAAGCAGCGCCGCGTGGGCGTTCGTCAGGAATAACGCAGCGGCCAGCGCGACTCTTTTCCTTGTCTTTGCCATCATTAAGGGCCAAATGGTGAATGAGATTAATCTTATTTTTAATGGCGCACAGAATAACAGCTAAACAATTAAAGTTTCACCGATAGCGAAAAAAAAAGACGATTCTTTAATTATTTTAGTTAGAGAAAAATTTATTATTCCACAAACATAAATAATCTATTTATTTGCCTGCTCAGCGTGAGTTTTTTGCACCATCAGGCAAAATAAATGTTAGTGAAATAGTACCGTTCGCTTTTTGTTTCCCAGGTTAATAGTGACATAAGTAAACCATTTAACTTGTATTTTCTCCCACCGGCAAATAAAAAAGCCCGCTGTTAAAGCAGGCTCCGGGAGAGTGAAATAGTGGAAATCAGAAAGAAAGAGTGACGCCCGCGTAATAAGCGCGACCCGGCTCGTTGTAAGTGGAAGCCCCATCGTTTTCACGGTAAACGCGTTTATCCAGCAGGTTGCTGATCCCGGCGTTCAGCCGTAAATCTTTCATCAGATCATAGTTAACGTTCAGGCCAACCACAGAATAGGCGCCGACCTCTTTATCTGACATGCCGTCTTTTTGCTCTTTATTGATTTCCGCATAGGCACGCGGCTTCTGACGACCGTACATCGTCCAGTTAACATTCGCCGAGAGCTTATCGGTGACCTGATAGTCCAGCATGGTGTTGATGGTATATTTCGGGATAATCGACAGCGGGTTGCCGGTCTCTTTATCTTCCGAGGTGATCATATAAGTGACATTGGTGCGCCAGCTCAGGGTATCTTCCACCACCGGGATCACCAGGTTGCCTTCCAGCCCTTCCACTACCGCCTTGCCGCCGTTTTCCCAACGCAGTACATGGTAGCCATTGCTGGCGATGCCAACCAGCTCGGTGCCGGAAACAATTTTGTTTTTGTAATCGTTGCGGAACCAGGTAATACCGGCATTGTAGTCTTCATTGGTAAACTCAAGCCCGATCTCTTTATTCACGCTCACTTCCGGGTCGAGATCATTATTGCCCATCAGGTAGCACTGACGTTTGATACCGAGCGGACAGCCGTTGCCCCTGGTGGAAAGCAGATAGCCTTCACTGGACTGATAAAGATTGGGCGCTTTAAAGACGCGCGCAATGCCCGCCTTCAGCTTGAAATAGTCGCCCAGCTCCTGTGACAAGTTCAGGCTGGGGCTCCAGTTGTTGCCAAACTTGCTGTGATGATCCAGGCGCAGGCCAGGGATCAGGTTCGTCCCTGCCAGCGGCTCGATATTATCTTCAAAATAAACGGCGCTGAGATCCGCATTGTTTTTGCTGTTGCGCTTCGCCGGATCGCCAGAGACACCGCCAATATCGATATCGCCAACGTTCAGCATTGAGGTGGACGCCGGATCGTTCAGCTCTTCACGGTTCCATTCCGCGCCCAGCGTAATATTTTGCTCTACCAGCAGATCCAGCGGCAGGTTAATTTCGCCGTTGGCACGGTAGTTTTCCAGACGGCTGGTTTTAAATTGGGTGCTGTTAATCATCCCTTCAACTCTGCCGCCTGCGCCTTCCTGCAGTCGTGTATTATTGGTTTTTTCATAGGTAAAGCCCAGGCGCGACTGCCCCCAGTCCCAGATGCCGTTATGGGTAATGCCGTAAGACTGACGGTACATGCGGTTGGTTTCGTGGCCGTAAAGCGTCTGGATCAGGTTGCCGGGACTGATATTACCGTTGCTGTACTGGGTATCGCCCGCGTAGATATTGCCCTGACGGCTATAACCATAATTAAAATCCACGATCTGGGTTGGGGACAGCTTCCATGAAAGCAAGCCGTTAATGTCTTTGTTGCGCACCCCTTCGCGTCCGGCGGCAAAAGAGCCATTCTGCGCATTATTGATATCCCAGGCGTCGGCGTCGGTTTTGTTGATGTTGCCGTAGAGGCGCATGGTCAGCGCATCGCCCGCCAGCGGTCCGCTGAGGCTGAAATTAGTGCGTTTGGTCGCCCCCTCTTTGTTATCTTCCGGCTGGCTGGTAAACAGCGACATACTGCCGTGCCAGTCGTTGGTCGGACGTTTGGTTGTGATATTAATCACGCCTCCCGCCGCGCCGGAGCCATAGCGCGCCGCCGCCGGACCACGTAATACTTCAATGCGTTCCACCATTTCCGGCGGCACCCAGTTGGTATCGCCGCGCGTATCGCGCTCGCCGCGCCAGCTATAGCGCACCGCATTACGCGAGGTAGTCGGCACGCCATCAATTAAAATCAGGGTATTTTCCGGGCCCATGCCGCGAATATCAATTTGGCGGTTATTGCCACGGCTGCCGTTGGCGCTGTTACCGGTCAGATTAACGCCCGGCATCTTACGGATAATGTCAGAGAGATCGTTTACGGGCGGGCTTTTTTCGATGTCTTTAGCAGTGATAATCGAAACGCCAGGCTGCTGTTTGAGTTCTTCTTCTGCCGTGGCGCGCACCGTCATTACGCCTTCGTCCGCTGGCGTTTCATCAGCCGCCAGGGCGCTACCGTTAAAGCAAAGCAGTAATAACAGTGCACAAGGACGCATCTGAAAAGGTTTTATATGAATCATGCTACTAATCCCTGTTAAATGTATAAGGTTGTTTCTGCGCATGCATGATAACGATAATTATTTGCATTACACTCCCTAAACACTAATCTTCACAAAATCTCCATAATTCACCGCTATAAAAAACAGCAAACCTATACCATCTCAATAAAAATTCTTTAATTACAATTATATAAGTTATTTTAGCTGATTAAGTGACCGCTTCTGGTTACCGAATTCTGCTCTTTTTTCCCGGATGAGAGCGGCGACAGAGTGCTGTTCAAGCTGGCGAGACGGCGGTATGATTCGGGCGCTGCATCAAGAATGCGAATCATATGCATTAACAGTTACTTTTGTTCTGTTAACATTTTCAGGAGAGAAAATGCGTCTGTCTGCCCTCTTTACCACTACGATTCTGGCTTCTGCCTTAGCGCTTACCGGATGTGATGACACTACGGCACAAACCGCTGCCTCAGCCAATACCCTTAAAGTTGAGCATGCGCAGGGCACCACCGAGGTTGCTCAGGCACCGAAAAAAGTCATTGTGTTGAATCCCTCCACGCTGGATAACATCGATGCATTACAGATCCCGGTCGCCGGCGTGCCGAAAAACAGTACGCACCTGCCCGCTTTCCTGGCGAAATATCAGGGCGACGCTTACCTGAATGCCGGTACGCTGTTTGAGCCAGATTTTGAAGCCATCAGCAATGCCAAACCTGACCTGATTATTGCGGGCGGCCGCGCCCACGACGCCTACGATAAGCTCAGCGCGATCGCGCCGACCATTGCGCTGGACGTCGATACCAAACAGTTCACGCAAAGTCTGATCCAACGCGTAGGGCAACTGGGTGAGATCTTTAACAAGCAGCAAGAAGCGAAAGCGCTGACCGATGCCTTTACGGCAAAAATCGCTGCCCTACGCGAAAAAGCTGAGCATGCCGGCAACGCTATGGTGATCATGGTAAGCGGCGGCAAAATGTCTGCTTATGCGCCAGGCTCCCGCTTTGGCTTTATCTTCGACGAGCTGGGCTTTAAGCCTGCGGCCACCTTTTCTCAGGCGGGCAAGCACGGCAACGTGGTGACATCTGAATTTATTATGAATACCGATCCTGACTGGCTGTTTGTACTGGATCGCGACAGCGCCATTGGTCGCGCCGAAGGGGAATCTGCTCAGCAGGTGCTGGATAACGCGCTGATTCATAAAACCAAAGCCTGGCAGAACAAACATATCGTCTACCTTGATTCCTCGTCGCTCTATATCGCTGGCGGTATTCAGAGCTATACGCGCCTGATGGATAACATCAGCACCATGCTGAACGATGCCAGCGCGTCACAGCAGAGCGCCAGCGCCGCCATGGAAAGCGCTAACGGCACGATGGAAAGCACCGGCGCTGACACAGAAAGCGCCACGGACAGCGCTGAAAGCGAGTAATCATTAACCTAATGAAGAGTTTCAGCTTTGTCGCAGGCCTGGTCATTTTGCTGGGCCTGATGACCTGGAGTCTGTTTGTCGGCGTTAGCCCCGTTACCTTCTCCCGACTGTGGAGCGATGCGGAAGTGCGCGACGTTTTCTTTCTCAGCCGCGTGCCGCGCACCCTCGCCCTGCTGCTGGCCGGCAGCGCGGTCAGCGTGGCCGGGCTGATTATGCAGATGCTGACGCAGAATCGCTTCGTTGAGCCTTCCATTGCTGGCACCACGCAATCCGCCAGCCTTGGCCTGCTGCTGGTGATGATCGTCAATCCTGCCGCGCCGGTAATAGTAAAGATGGGTGTCGCCACGCTGTTTGCGCTGGCAGGCACCGGCCTGTTTTTGCTGGTACTGCAGCGGATGCGGATTAAAACGCCGCTGATGGTGCCGCTTACCGGCATTATGCTGGGCGCGATTTTCAGCGCGGTGACCACCTTTCTGGCGATGGAATTCGATCTGCTGCAGTCGCTGGGCGGTTGGGAAGCAGGAGATTTTTCCGGCGTACTGCAGGGCCGCTACGAACTGCTGTGGCTGACCGGCATCTTAACCGTGCTGGCCTGTGTTATCGCTGACCGCTTTACCGTCGCCGGGATGGGGCGGGAATTCGCGGTTAACGTCGGCCTGAACTATCGCCAGGTGGTCTTTCTCGGTATGGCGATTATTGCGCTGATCAGCGGCGTGGTGATCGTGGTGGTGGGCGTACTGCCCTTCCTTGGTCTGATCGTACCCAATGTGGTAAGCATGGCCATCGGCGATAACCTGCGCCGCACCATTCCGTGGGTAGCGCTGTGCGGCGGCGGGCTGGTGGTGCTGTGCGATATCATTGGTCGTTTGATCAGTTTTCCGTGGGAGATCCCGGTTAGCGTGATCCTCGGCTGCCTGGGCGCGGCGATATTTCTGCTGTTGATTTTAAGGAGCCGCCGCTATGCAGGCTGACAGTTCCATAATGCGACCGGCGCGGCGTTCGCTGCGTCTCTGCTTTGCTACACCCGCTAAACGGTTAATGGGTTTAAGCGCGCTGGCGCTGCTCTCCATTGTGCTGTTTATGACCATCAACCTTGGCGGCAATATTAACTATATTCTGATGCATCGCGGCCTGATCCTCGCCACTATGCTGCTGGTGGCGTTCGCCTCTGGCATTGCCACGCTGCTGTTTCAAACCGTCACCAACAACCGCATCCTGACCCCTTCGGTAATGGGACTGGAGACGCTGTTTATTCTGATCCAGACCATGCTGATCTTTTTTATTGATGCTAACGGCTTAAAGATGCTGGGCACGGTAGGGCAGTTTATCTGTGAAGCGGCGCTGCTGGTGCTGTTTTCCACTTTCCTTTACCGCTGGCTGCTGGGCAGGATCGGTATCAATCTCCATATGGTGCTGCTGGTGGGCCTGGTGTGCGGCACGCTGTTTCGCAGCATTTCCGGCCTGCTGCAGCGTCTGCTGGAGCCGGGCGAATTCGCTATTTTGCAAAGCCGTATTTTCGCTACCTTTACCCGCGCGGCGCCGGAGATCATCGCAATTTCCGCCGTGGCGGTGCTGGCGGTAGCGCTGCTGGTGTGGCGGATGCGTCACAGCCTGGATGTGATTGCGCTGGGACGCGATATGTCGATTGGGCTGGGCGTGCCGTGGCGTCGACACGTTACGTGGATTCTGTTGCTGGTTTCGCTGCTGGTGGCGCTTTCTACCGCACTGGTCGGGCCGCTCACCTTTTTCGGCCTGCTGGTGGCAAACCTGAGCTATCAGCTTATTGGCTCGCATCGTCATCACTATTTGCTGCCCGGCGTGGTGCTGATCGGCATCATTACGCTGGTCGGCGGTCAGGTTATTCTGGAGCGGGGGCTACATATGGCCGGTTCGCTTTCCGTGGTGATTGAGTTCGTTGGCGGCGCGCTGTTCCTCTGGTTTTTGATTAAAAAGGCTGCGGTGTGATTGAAGTTAAAGAGATTTGTAAAAGCTACCAAAACAGTAAAGTGCTGGACCGCATCAGCGAAACCATTCCGGCGGGCGGCATTACCTCGATTATCGGCGCTAACGGCGCAGGAAAATCCACGCTGCTGTCGGTGATCAGCCGCCTGCTGACGGCTGACGGCGGCAGCGTATGGGTAAACGGCCTGGAGGTGGCGAAAACGCCTGATGAGCAGATGGCGAAAGTGCTGTCGGTGCTGCGTCAGGAAAACCACTTTACCAGCCGCCTGACGGTAGAAGATTTAGTCGGCTTTGGACGCTATCCCTGGTCTAAAGGGCGGTTAACCGCAGAGGATCATCAGCATATTGTTACGGCAATGGCGTTTCTCGATCTGCTGCCGCTGAAAGACCGCTATCTGGATCAGCTGTCGGGCGGCCAGCGTCAGCGCGCCTGCGTTGCGATGGTGCTGTGCCAGGATACCGATTACGTACTGCTGGATGAACCGCTGAATAATCTGGATATGAAACACAGCGTGGCGATGATGAAACAGCTGCGTCGCGCTGCGGATGAGCTGCATAAAACCATTATCCTGGTGATCCATGATATCAATTTCGCCGCAGCCTATTCCGACCATATCATCGCCATGAAACAGGGCGAGGTACTCTATCGCGGTACACCGCAGGAAATCATGCAACCGGAGATTATCGAAGCGATTTTCGATACCAAAGTGCATATCGAAACCCTGCACGGCCAGCCTGTCGCTATCTACTACCGTTAACCCTTTCTCTTGCGCCCGCGGCCTGCGGGCGCGCCCCGTTAACAGTCGCCGCCGTCAAGATGTTTATTCCCGCCATGATTTGTGATGAAAATCAAAAGGTGCTAATTTTCGCCACCGTAATATAAATATTGATATGACAGTGAGCAGATAATAAACAAATTCTCTTTTGCCGCTTTAATGCTGACTTTACCAGGGGCTGTTCAGGCCGATACCACGAGCAACGCGGCGAATTCCACCATTTAACAAAAATTTGAGCAGGACGCTAAAAACAAACAAAGGCGGACCCGATGGCCCGCCTTTGTTATTTGAATAGAAATCTGTAAAAAATGGCACCCATCAAAACGCCAGTCATTCCGATCTGGAATATAATTTTTAAGTCAAAAAAATTCTCCGTAGTGAAATATTTAAAGATTGAGAATGCAACTATAAAAAATATCGTGCCACATAACGATTTAATAAATCTCGTTCTCGTTGCTACCACCAGCAGGAAGCTCCATAAGTAAGTGCGCCCATGCCCGCGCCAGATATGGCGCCAGCTAACCATCCGGGAATTGAACCGACAACAGGAACAGCTACACTACCGCCAAATGCTCCGACAGCTCCTCCGGTTAACGCAGAGGCAATCATATCCTGTGTAAGATCACGAACATTACAGTTATTTAATTTGGCTGTTATCCCTCCAGAATATTATTTTGTGAGAGGCGTCAACTTTTGTTGGTAAATATACGTCTATTTACTGGAATAATACTCGCGGCTTCGTTATTGAGTGGCGCAGGCTAATCCCGATGTAATGGTGGCGATGAATCGGCGCGATGCCGAAATTATACGCAACTCCGCACAGTGGCAGGGAATTGCGGCGATGCAACAGCATCGCGTTTATGTCAACCCGCAAGGGATGTTCTGGTGGTGCCGCAAAACCAGAGAATAAGCATTACAGTTTTTATGGCTGGCAAAACGCTTTATCCGCAGCGCTTTCAGGATATTGATATGCAGCAGGAAACGCGGCGTTTTTACCACGACTTTTTTGGCGTTAGCTTAAGCGATCGGCAAATTCAGGCTATTTTGCTGCCGGAATAAGCCTGTCTGGCATAAGCGTCGGCAGGTAGCGATGCGCCTGCCGACACGCCAGGCTAAGAAACTATGCGCCTTTATGGGTGTTCACCACCTGACCGATGCCCTTGCCCTGCAGCTCTTCTGCCGGATCGGCAAAGAAATCGATATTGAAATAGGTGTCGTCGGTGAGCAGTTCCACATGGTGCCAGTATTCCGGTGGGCTGATGCCGAAATGCCCGGCCTCGATCACCACTTCAATTTCCGGCGTTTCGTCATGCTCGCTGGCAAAGCCATAATATTTCACCGCGCCCTGCATCACCGAAAGGCGACCATAAACGCCCTTTTTAGTGTTGTGGTGGGTCAGCAGCGCACGCGGCACGCTCTCTTTATTCCAGAACGGGGTGGAACGGGTATGTACGAAATGGGCAGGAATGCGATGTGCCATGATAAATCCTCTTGTTTTTCATTTAATCTTTCTACTAATGTTTGTTGTGCAACCTTCGTGCCACCTTGGATAAGCGCTGTAAAGTCAATCAGTTACATTACTCACCGCTACGCCAGATTGTTAAAAAGACTTTACCCAACGCTGTCGCTTTGACAGTCAATCGTCTTACTGACAATACTCTGCCGCTGGTTAAAGCCTATACCGTCAGGCATAACCTTGCTGCGCGTTTTACTGTCGGCCCGCGCAACTTCTGTTAAACTGAGCGCCGCAAACCCGCCTGATTAGAGATTTTCCCGTGACTGCTTTTTCCACCCTGACGCAACTGCCCGCCAGCCAGCTCGATAACCTGCGCGAAATGGGCTTCGATGCCATGACGCCCATTCAGGCCGCCTCTCTGCCCGCCATTCTTGACGGTCGCGACGTGCGCGCCCAGGCAAAAACCGGCAGCGGCAAGACCGCTGCGTTTGGGCTGGGCATCCTGCAACATATTGATACTGCGCAATACCAGACCCAATCGCTGGTGCTGTGCCCTACGCGTGAACTGGCTGAACAGGTCAGCAATGAGCTGCGTCGCCTGGCGCGCTTTACGCGCAATATCAAAATTCTGACGCTGTGCGGCGGCCAGCCGGTAGCCGCACAGCGCGATTCACTGGTGCATGCGCCGCATATTGTGGTGGGCACGCCGGGCCGTATTCTGGATCACCTGAAGCGTGAAACGCTGGATCTTTCTCAGCTGCGTTCACTGGTGCTGGATGAAGCGGACCGCATGCTGGAGATGGGCTTCCTGGAAGATATGGAAGTGATTGTCAGCCATACGCCGCCGCAGCGTCAGACGCTGCTGTTTTCCGCCACCTGGCCGCACGGCATTATTGCCATCAGCAAGCGTTTTCAGCGTGATGCGCTCTCTATCGCCACGGAAGATGTCACCGAGCTGCCAACCATCGAACAATACTTTTATGAGGCGAGCAGCCGGGAAAAATTAACGCTGCTGATCGCCCTGCTCAGCCAGCGGCAGCCCACCTCCTGCGTGGTGTTTTGCAATACCAAACGCGAGTGCGACGATATTGCCGCCGCGCTGGAGAACAGCAATATCAGTGCGCTGGCGCTGCATGGCGATCTGGAACAGCGCGATCGCGATCGGGTGCTGATCCGCTTTGCTAACGGCAGCTGCCGGGTACTGGTGGCAACCGATGTCGCCGCACGCGGGCTGGATATCAAAGCGCTGGCGATGGTAGTGAACTATCAGCTCTCTTTCGATCCGGAAGTGCATGTTCACCGTATTGGCCGCACCGCGCGTGCCGGTGAACAAGGTACGGCGGTCAGCTTTGTCGCGCCGGACGAGATGGTGCGTGCGCATGCGCTGGAAGACTATTTACAGCAGACGCTGAACTGGGTCTCTTCGGCTACGCTAAAAAATCAGCCGTCACAGGCGCTGCCCGCCGCGATGATGACGCTCTGTATCGACGGTGGTCGCAAAGCGAAAATCCGTCCGGGCGATATTCTCGGCGCGCTAACCGGCGAGGCGGGATTCAGTGCCGATCTGATCGGAAAGATTGATTTAACCCCAACGCACGCCTATGTGGCTATCGCCGCCGCTCAGGCGAAAGCGGCGCTGATCAAGCTCAAACAGGGCAAAATCAAGGGCAAAAGCTGCCGCGCTATTCTGCTGAAATAACCTGTGCGGCGCGCTTTCCGTTAGCTGAAAGCGCGCCCGCTGCCTGGTTCATCCACAGGCGTCAATTTCCCGGAACGAATTTCCTTGTCGGCAACATGATAAAGGCGATGCCGTCACTCTTTTACGGCGTAACGGGCTCTTTGCTCTCCACCCTTTCTTTATTTGTTAACTGCAACGCGGTCTGCAACTGGATGAACAGCGTTTCATCGGCCGCGCTCCACATCTCTCCTTTTCCCTTCAGCAGCTCACGCAGCAGCGTTGACCACTGTCCAATGCGAATCCACTCTTCCGAAGACAAAACGGGTAATGATGCTTTATCTGCTACAACAGCCATAAACAACCCCATAAATCAATAATGTCCGCTAAAGCCGAATGCTGGCGGTGAGCTATGTTAATTCAGAGAGGTTAGGGTTTCCCAGCAATCGACCCGAAGCCGGTGATTTTCCAGATTTTCTTTAGCTGCGCTGACAATAACGTCTACCCTTATTCTGGGAAGAAACCAGATTATAAAGGGAGCCACGTAAGCTATGGTTGTGAACAGTATCGTTTATCGCAACGGAGAGCGGGGAGAAGTGATTGCTCCCGAAAATATCAGCGACATTATCAATGAGCCGGATGCGTTTATCTGGCTGGGGCTATACCAACCCGATCCGCCGTTTATGAAGCAGATGCAGGAAGAATTTGGCCTGCATGAACTGGCGATTGAGGATGCCCTTACCGCCCACCAGCGTCCCAAGATTGAACAGTATGGCGAATCGCTATTTATTGTGCTGAAAACGGCGCACCTGACCAAAGAGAACCGCATTGAATTTGGCGAAACCCACTTCTTTGTCAGCGAAAAATTCCTGATTACCGTGCGTCACGGGGCTTCAGACAGCTATGCGCCGATCCGCCTGCGCGCGGAAGAGCGTACCGAATTGTTAGGGAAAGGGGTCGGCTTTCCGCTTTACTGCATTTTTGACTTTATCGTGGATAACTATAGCAACATCACCGCCGCGCTCAGCGGGCGTATCAACGAGCTGGAGGGCGCGATGTTCCGCACCGAATTCGATCGCCGGTCAGTGCAGGAGGTCTATACGCTGCGACGTCAGCTGCTGGCACTGCGTAACGCAGCGATGCCGGTTGATGAGATATGCAACCAGCTGATTCGCCTGCATGAAAACATTATTCCTAAACCGCTGCGCGCCTATATCCGCGACGTGCAGGATCATGCGCATCACGTGGTCACCGATACCGATGATATGCGCGAAATTCTTACCAACGCCATGCATGTCAACCTGGCGCTGGTGACGGTACAGCAAAACGAAGTGGTGAAAAAGCTGGCGGGCTGGGGCGCAATCCTGGTGATCCCGACGGTGATTTTCAGTATGTATGGAATGAACTTTGAAAGTATGCCGGAGCTGCATTCGCCGTTTGGCTACCCGCTGGCGATTGGCGGTACGCTGGCGGCCTGTGGGGCGCTCTATCTACGTTTGAAACGCGCCCGCTGGCTGTAAAGCGGCCAGCGGACACGCGAAACATCGTGGCTTTGGCGAAACCGCGCATGGAATACCGTACGGGCACAACTGTTGCCCGTACGGTTACCCATTAGCTTTCTGTTTGCGATGAACGCAGTTTAAAGACCCCAACGCTTTCCAGCAGTTTTTCCGCCTGGTGCTGGAGCGACTGCGCCGCCGCCGTGGATTCCTGCGACAGCGAGGCGTTTTGCTGAGTCGCAGTATCCATCTGCGTGACTGCAAGGTTAACCTGATCGATGCCGGTACTCTGCTCTTCGCTGGCAGCCGAAACGCTTTCCATCAGTTCGCTAACGCGCTTCACGCCGGTAATAATCTCCGCCATGGTCTCGCCCGCGCTTTTCACCAGTTCGTTGCCTTCCTCTACACAGCTTACTGAGCGGTCGATCAGGCGGCGAATATCCTGCGCGGCGCTGGCTGAACGCTGCGCCAGCGCGCGCACTTCGGCGGCGACCACCGCAAAACCGCGTCCCTCTACCCCGGCTCGTGCCGCCTCTACTGCGGCGTTGAGCGCCAAAATATTGGTCTGGAAAGCGATGCCGTCGATAACGCTAATAATGTCGTTAATCTGCCGTGAAAACTGGTGGATTTCGCCCATCGTTTCCACCACTTTATCCACCATCTCGCCACCCTGCCCGGCCATTTTGCTGGTATCGCTGGCGATAGCGCTGGCGTGACCGGCGTTGCGGGCGTTGTTTTTCACCACCGATGTCAGCTCTTCCATCGAGGCGGCAGTCTGTTCCAGCGCGCTGGCCTGTGATTCGTTGCGTGAAGAGAGTTCACGGCTGCCGGTCGCGATCTGGATAGAAGCGGTCGCGATGGTTTCGGTGCCGTTGCGTACCCCAGCGACAATTGACGCCAGGTTATCATTCATCTCGCGCAGCGCCGTCATCAGCTCAGCGGTTTCATCCCGTCCCTGCGGAGTGATAACGGTTTGCAAATCACCGGACGCCACGGTACGCGCGACCGATACGGCAGCTTTCAACGGATGAGTAATGCTGCGTACCAGCCACCAGGTGATCAGGCTGCCTGCCAGCAATACCGCAATCATCGTGAGCCAGAGCAGGTTACGTGTCTGCTGGTATTGCGTCAGGCTGCGCTCTGACATCTGCTGATTCAGCAGTTGGGCATGCGCCAGGGTTCGCGTGACCACTTCGTCGATCATTTTGGTTGGTTCGCGATCGATGCCGGAAACCAGATGATCCACACGCTGGGCGCTGCTGGCATCTGAAACATCATATTGTTGCAGCGCATCGATATACTGCTGTTGCAGGCTGGCATGTAGCTGTAGCGTCTTCTGCACTACTTGCGGGTCCATACCGATCTCCTGCTGCAACGTTAACAGCTTTTGCAATAACCCCTGGGTTTGCTCGCTCTGCTTTAGAAACGCCGCACGATATTTATTGAATGTTTCTTCGCCCTGGGTGCCGCGCAGCAGAATATTTTTCCACTCCTGCACCTGCAGTTTGAACTGCACCTGGGCGTTACGCGCGGTATCGATACTTTCGGCCACTCGCATTTCGCTGGTCATGATTTCGTTGATCTTTTCCAGCCCCTCGGCATTAACGCTAATACCGCGCAGCCCGCAAAACAGCGTGGCCAGCAGCAATAATGTGGCAAGGAAACCGAGACGTTGCCCGATTTTGAACTGATTGAGTTTCATATTTTTCCCGTGGTGATAAAAAAACGCCTCCAGTGTGGTGCGTTCATGGGTTATCGACCGCGAGGCAACGGGGCTTTATGGCTAATGCAGAGAATAAGCGCGGAGAGCAAAAAAGAGTTTATCGGCTGACGCGCCCGCAGCATTAACGGAGAGTTTATACGGGCGCGGGGCCGACAGAATCACGGATGACCAGGGTTCCGGTTAAGCCCTGCTCTGGCGTAACAGGCGACAGGTTAAGAATGTGCTCTACCGCGCACTGGATCATTTGCTCAATTGGCGTATCCAGCGTGGTCAGCGCCGGAGAAAAATAGTGACCGATTATGGCATTATCAAACCCGGCGACGGAAATATCCTGCGGCACGCTTAGCCCACGATCTTTAATTGCCTTGATCGCGCCCAGCGCCATGTCATCGTTGGCGGCCAGTATCGCGGTAAAAGGCTCTGCGCTATCAATTAGCGTCAGCGCTGCCTGATAACCGCTTTCCATACTCCAGTCGCCCTGAGCAACTAGCGCGGCGCTGTGCGGGTTGACGTAATCCTGCCACGCCCGCTGACGCGCTTTATTGCTGGGAGACGGCATTTTGCCGCAAATATAAGCAATACGAGTGTGTCCCTGACTCAGCAGATATTCCATCATGATTTCACCGCCGCGATAGTGATCGATAAAAATATTGCGATCGGCACGCACGGTAAGCCGCTGGTTAAGGATCATTACCGGCACCGGACTTTCATTAATGATTTTTTCCAGCTGCGCCTGGGTGGTATGGCGGGCATAGACCATGATGCCGGCGCATTTCATTCGCACCAGAAAATCGATAGCGTTGATCTCTTCGTCAGCGGAATGTTTGCCATCAGCAAAAATAAGCCGGTGGTCATGCTGCTCGCAAAATTTCGCTGCGTTATAAACCAGCGTAGAGAAAAAGGGACCGTTATACACTTCGTTAGTGATTACCAGGCCAATCATGCTGCTTTTTTGCGTGGCCAGCTGCTGCGCCAGCAGATTGGGACGATAGCCCGTCTCGGCAATCGCTTTATACACCAGCGCTTTAACTTCCTCCCTGACGACGTTTTTACCATTTAGTACGCGCGATACCGTGGATTTGGATACCCCGGCACAGCGCGCAACGTCCAGCATTGTCACCATTACAGCCTCGCTTATAGAGAGAACGATCTCCTTTAACAGGAGCGGCTAAAACGGGCGCCAGTATAGCGTAAAGATCATCCGGTAGTAGTAAGTTGTCGGCGATAAAAAGGGTTCTGATGAACCCTTTAACTTATCGTTAGCTGAGCGCCATTACCGGTGCGCCGGAGACGATCGGGCCGTTATGGATATATTTGGTTAACTGATAATCTTCACCGTTGATAACCAGGAAAGGCGTGGTGATGTCATAGCCGGCGGCGATAATGTCCTGGCGTTGAAACCTGATCAGCGGCGTGCCTGCCGTGACCTTATCCCCAACGCTGACCAGCGTGGAAAAGTGCTGCCCGCCGAGCTTCACCGTATCCAGGCCAACATGTATCAGCAATTCCGCGCCGTTAGCGCACAGCAACCCTACAGCGTGATGGCTGTCGACGGTACTGGCCACCTCAGCATCGCAGGGCGCGACGATTGTCTCCTCTTCCGGCACGATGGCGATACCGTCGCCCAGCAGGCCACCGGAAAAAATTTCATCGCTAACTTCATTCAGCGGCAGCGCTTTGCCCGCCACGGGACTCATCAGCGTTAAGGCTGAAGTAACATTTGCAGAGGCGCGCTCTAAGGTCGCGGTCGCGGAAACAGCAGCCTGTGGGGCGGCAGCATTTTGAGAGGCGGTGTTGGAGGCAGCGGCAGAGGACGCTGGGCCCGACGCGGCGCGCGTCTCATCCGCTTTGGCTTCTGGCTCTTTAAAGCCCACCAGGAAAACCAGAATAAAGGTTACCGCCATTGTCACCAGCACGCCCGTAACTTCCCCGATAAAGGACATCGGATTTTCCGGGCTAATGGCGTTCACAATGGTTAACAGCCCCGGCAGACCGGCATAGGCGTAGTAATAGCTGCCGAACAGGCTGGTGACAATCGCCCCCACTGCGCCGCCGATACAGCCGCAAATAAAAGGCTTTTTCAGCTTCAGCGTTACGCCATAAATGGCAGGCTCGGTAATGCCGAACACGCCGGTCAGTCCGGCAGAGTAAGCCACGGTTTTAAAACCGCGTTGCCTGGCTTTCAGCGCGCAGGCGAAGGCGGCCGCCATCTGCCCGACCACGGCCATGGTCTGAAAAGCCTGAAATGAATCGCGTCCGTGCAGGTCAAAGTTGGCCATGACCACGGGCGTAATCCCCCAGTGGACGCCAAAGATCACGATAACCTGCCATACGCCGCCAATTACCGCCGCCGCCAGCGCGGGCGCGGTGTCAAACAGCCAGTTGTAGCCCCAGGCGATGCCATTGGCAAGACCAGAGGTCACCGGCCCAATCAGCACCAACGTCAGGGGAACCATAATCACCGCACAGATAAGCGGCGTAAACAGCGGGGCGATGACCTGCGGCAATGCGCGCTCAACAAAACGTTCCAGATAAGCAAGACCCAGCACCAGGAACAGCGGCGGCAAAACGGATGAGGTATAGACCGTTTCAGCCAGCGGCAAAGAGAAAAAGGTTACCGCATCGCCTTTAGCGATCTGCGCGGCTATTACCGCCCAGTCGGGATTGATCAGCGCACAGCAGCAGAACAGCGCAATAAACATATTGCACTTAAAGAATTTAGAGGCGGTAACGGCAATAAAGACCGGCAGGAAAGCAAAGGGCGTCCAGGAGATAAAGTTAAGCACGCTAAAGGCGCCGGTTTGCTGAAACGAGGGCAGAAACCAGTTAACGGTGATCAAAATTCCCTGCAAAATACCGGCTGCCGCCAGCACATAGATAATCGGCGCAAATACCGCAGACATGGTTGCGATCACCGTATCAAAAAAGCGCCTTTTCTCGCTGCTGTTTTGCAGCTTATCGGGATCAACGATGGCGGCAAGCGCATCATAAACATCCGCGACGTGCGTGCCAATAACCACCTGAAACTGGCCGCCGCTAAGCACTACGGTGATCACGCCGGGCAGCTGTTTAACCTTTTCAACCGCGCCGGCAGGCACCTCTTTTAACACCAGCCGCAGGCGCGTTGCGCAGCGGGTAAAGCCGATCAGGTTCGTTTCCCCTCCCGTCTCATTCAGAATCTCAGAGGCTAATTTAAAATAATCTCTTATTTTTCCCATGGTCATTCCCTGCTGCTCAATAGTTGAAACCGGTTTCATCCTGGCATTGAGACTATTTTCTGCAACCGGTTTCAAAAGGAACTGTGCATCGCATCGCAGTTTTCCTGCTGAGAGACAAAACAATCCGATCGCTGCGTTTTAGATCATAAACAGCAAAGCAAGGCGGCTACGGCGTTACAGGCGCACGTTGAAAACAAGGGATAAGAAGCAGAGCGGCGGGCGGGATTAGCCTTTTACTGCTGGCGTGCCACAGTTGGAAGCTGGTTAAGGGAAAGCCGAGCGGCCTTCCCTGGGAAATAGCCGATAACCGTTATTTCATACTGGCGTAAATGGTCTCGACGTTATGTTTAAATGCGGCTTCATAGGTGGGTGCCGGTCCTTTTTCATCACTGAGCGCCTCCGGATAAAGCTCGCCGCCCGGCTGCGCGCCGCTGGCCGCCGCAATCTGTTTCACCAGACGCGGATCGGTCTGATTCTCAATGAAATAGGTTTTAATCTTTTCCTGTTTAATCTGCTGGATCAGGCGGCCAACTTCGCTGGCGCTGGCTTCCGCTTCGGTGGAAAAGCCTACCGGTGACAGGAAATGCACGCCATATTCAGCGGCGAAATAACCAAACGCGTCGTGGCTGGTTAATACCTTACGCTTGCTTGCGGGTACGGCGGCAAAGGTCTCTTTGGCCCAGGCATCCAGCTTCTCCAGCTTTTGAATATAGGCATTGCCGCGCTGCTCAAAGTAGGCTTTATCCTGCGGATCGGCGGCAATCAACGCCTCCATCACGTTGCGCGCATAGACCGCGCCGTTTTTAGCGCTGTTCCAGGCGTGAGGATCGGTTACCTTTTGCCCCTCCTCCTCCATGCTACGAGTATGAATACCCTCAGAAGCGGTGATCACTTTACTCCTGTAGCCGGAAGCAGTGACCAGCCGATCCATCCAGCCTTCCAGCCCCAGCCCGCTGACAAACACCACATCAGCCTTATTCAGCGCCAGGCTATCTCTGGGCGATGGCTGAAACGCATGGGGATCGCCGTTGCGTCCCACCAGCGAAGTTACCGTCACATGTTCGCCGCCAACCTGCTGCACAATATCAGCCAGCACCGAAAAACTGGCGACGGCGGTGACCGTTTTTGCCAGCAGCGCCGGACTGACCATAAACAACGACAGCACAGAATATTTCCACAACACAGACTTCATGTTTTCCTCACCCTTTTACCCGGTTATAAGTTAATCGAAACAGACCTTTTTCCACGCCAAACAGCACCGAAATCAGGAAACCCAGACTGGCGGTTAAGACAATAGCTGGCCCAGCCGGTATCGACTGATACCAGGACCAGGTAAGCCCGATAAAGGAACTGGCCATGCCGATGAGCACCGCCAGCAGCAAAATAATTGGTAAGCGATTTGACCAGCAGCGCGCGGCGATGGCGGGCAGCATCATCAGCCCCACCGTCATTAGCGTGCCGAGGATCTGGAACCCGGCAACCAGATTCATCACCACCAGCGCCAGAAACAGCGCATGGATCAGCCGTGGAGTATGCTGACTGCGCACTTGCAAAAATGTCATATCAAAGGCTTCAGCGACGATCGCGCGGTAGCCCAACGCCAGCGTTAACAGTGTTAGCGTGGCGATAATGCCGATAAAGATCAGCGCCGTTCGATCCACCGCCAGCAGCGAGCCAAACAGCAGATGTAACAGATCGACGCCGCTACCGCGTAGTGAAACCAGCACCACCCCCAGCGCCAGCGATCCCAGATAGAACCCGGCGAAGCTGGAATCTTCACGTAGCGTGGTCACAGAACTTACCCAGCCCGCCAGCAGCGCCACCAGCAAACCGGCAATAAATCCCCCCGCTCCCATCGCCAACAGCGACATGCCGGAAAGCAGGTAGCCAACCGCCACGCCAGGTAAAACCGCATGCGAAAGCGCATCGCCAATCAGGCTCATGCGCCGCAGCAGCAAAAAGACACCCAGCGGCGTTACGCTTAACGATAAGGCCAGGCAGGCCACCAGCGAGCGGCGCATAAAGCCAAAAGCGGTAAAGGCCTCAAGGATATGTTGCGTCATAAACGTAGTCCCTGCCCCACCGCGCTGCGCACCAGCGAGAGCGGCCGCCCGGCGTTTTCCGGCATAATGTCAGCGGTTTTTCCCCAGTGGTAATGCCCGTCATGCAGATAGAGCAGTTGCGGAAAATGATGCTCCACCATGTGCTGGTTATGTAAAACGGTCAGGATGGTTTTGCCTTCCGCATGCAGCCTCTCGATAACCCGCAGCAGAAAAGTGCTGGTTTGACTGTCGATGCCGGTAAAAGGCTCATCCAGCAAGATCACTGACGCATCCTGCACCAGCATGCGTGCAAACAACATGCGCTGAAACTGGCCGCCGGAAAGCTGGCTAATTGCCCGTCCCGCCAGATCCAGCAGACCAACCTGCTCCAGCGCCGTCTCAATCCGCTCATGCAAGCTGCAGCCGATGCCCCTGAGCATGCCGTTTGCTGGCCAGCTTCCCATTGCCACCACCTCAATCACCCGCAGCGGAAAGTGATGGTCGATCTCACTTTGCTGCGGCAGCCAGGCGATCTGCCTGCCCTCTGGCTCAAAACGCACCGCCCCGCTGACCGGCGTGAGCAAACCGGCAATGGTTTTAAGCAGCGTGGACTTACCCGCGCCGTTAACGCCCATAATGGCCGTCAGGCTACCGCGCCGGAACTGTCCGCTAATCGGCTGGCTTAGCGCCTCTCCACGATAGCCTGTAACCAGTTTCTCCAGCGTAATCATGCGATGGCGTCCGCCCATTGAATGGCAGCCCACAGTACAGCCAGCAACAGGCTGATCCAGAGCGCCCGGATAAGCGCGGATTGGGCCAGTAAGGTAAAACCCATTCGCCTGCGGAAAGAGAAAGCTTCAAACATACGTTACTCAATATCAGTTAGTTACATGAGAAGACGCGCGCACTGCCTGCGGCATGACCACCTGTGTAGAACCATGTCAGCACAGGAAACGCGCGTTCCGGCCGTTGATTTAAATGTTATAACATAACATTATTGAATAACAAACAGGGGCGGAACGCACCATTTGTTACGGTTGATGATCAAAAACAGATGAGGGCAGGGAAACCAATAAACAGAGAAATCGGCGCAGCCATCGCTCGCTGCGCCTTAGGATATTAAGACAAGGTATGTTCGGTTCGGGCGATAATATCATCCTGCGCATCCGGAGAGAGCGCGGTAAAGAAAGCCGAATAGCCTGCAACCCTGACCACTAAATCACGATATTGATCGGGATGCTTTTTCGCTTCGATCAGCGTTTCTCGGGACACGATGTTGTACTGAATATGCCAGCCTTTATGATCTTCAAAGAAGGTGCGCAGCAGCGCCATCAGCTTCTGGCGATCGTTATTGTTTTCCAGCGTCGCCGGATTCAGTTTCTGGTTAAGCAGCACGCCGCCCAGAATAGAGCCGGTTGGCAGCTTGCCGACCGAGCCGATAACGGCGGTTGGCCCCAGATGATCGGTGCCGGAAGCCGGGCTTGCACCCTCCGCCAGCGGCGTTTTCGCCTTACGGCCGTCGGGCGTGGCCATGGTCTGCGCGCCAAACGGCACATTCGCTGAAATAGACGAGGTGCCGGCATAATAGTTGCCGCCCACCGGGCCACGACCATAGCGCGGGTTATGATAATTTTTAAGTTCGTCGATATAGGTCTGATAGGCGCGTACCAGCAGCGCATCGACACTGTCATCATCGTTGCCATATTTTGGCGCGCCGTTAATCAGGCGCTGACGCAGCTGCTCATGCGTTAAGCCGTCAAAGTCGCTGGCCAGCGCCTCCGCCAGCTGCTGCTGACCGATCATGCCCTGTTCAAACACCAGTTTTTTCACCGCCGTCAGGCTGTTGCCGAGGTTAGCGATCCCCACCTGCAGGCCCGATACCCAGTCATATTTTGCCCCGCCCTGCTTGATGCTTTTGGCGCGTTCGATGCAGTCATCCACCAGCGCCGAGCAGAGAATATCGTGAGCGTTCTCTTCCAGCACGGTATCCACCACATATTCGATCTCGATCGATTTGCGGGTGTAGTAACGGATCTGGTTGTCCCAGCACGTCAGCACCTCATCAAAGCTGTTGAAATTGCCTTTTGACAAGGCTTGCTCCTGCGGCTGAAAGACTTTCCCGCTGGTGGCGTCGCGTCCACCCTCCAGCGCCGCCAGCATTACGCGTGCGAAGTTAATAAAGCTCATGCCAGTGCAGCGATAGCCCCACTTACCGCCCACTGCGGTTTCAATACAGCCGATAGCAGCATACTGATAAGCATCTTCCGCCGAGATACCTAACTTGATAAATTCCGGAATAACGATTTCATCGTTGTTAAAAGCGGGCATGCCAAAGCCGCAGCGGATCACCTGCACGCAGGCATCGAGGAAATCATCGCTGATCCCTGCGTGATAACGCACGCTCAGGTTGGGCTGGGTAGAGCGCAGGCGACCGCAGGATTCCAGAATCGCATAAGAGAGCGGATTAACCGCATCCACGCCCTGGCCATCAATCAGGTTCTGACCGCCGATGGTGACATTCTGATAGAGCGGGCTGCCCGCCGAAGCTTTTGAATGCGAGCCGGAGCGAATTTTATTGACCTCCAGCAGTTTAAGCCAGCAGCTGTGCAGCAGCTCAATTGCCTGTTCGCGACCCAGCGTTTGCTCCAGTTCGACATCGCGCCGGTAGAATGGATAGAGATATTGATCCATCCGGCCAAACGATACCGAGTGGCCATTGGATTCAATTTGCAGGATCAGCTGAATAAAATAGCAAAGCTGTAACGCCTGCCAGAAATTCTGCGGCGGCTGGTGGGCGATCACTTCACAGTTTTCGGCAATACGCAGCAGCTCCGCTTTACGCGCACCGCGCTTTTCCTGCGCTGCCATCTGGTTCGCCAGCTCAGCGAAGCGTTTGATATGGTCGCTAACGCTTTCCAGCACAATAGCGATCGCTTTCAGGAACTGTTCACCATGCAGATCTTCCAGCACGGTAAGATCAAGGCGGCCACGGCGTTCCGCCACCTTGTCGCGCAGACCATCCAGCCCTTTCTCCAGCAGCAGCGGGAAGTTTACCGCCAGATGCGCATCGCCGGAGGTCATGTTTCCTTCTGCTTTGATAATGCCGGTGGCAAGCAGCGCCTGCTGTTCATGGGTAAACATGCCGTAGCAGCGATCCTGCACTGTCTGCCCGCGCCACCACGGACACACCTCATGCAGCACGCGCTTGTTCTCTTCAGAGACGGAGAAACCCGCGCCGGGACGATCGGCAAGATCGTCGATCTCTTTTTCGATCCAGCTTACGGTATATTCCGGGAAGATCGGCGCGGCGCGGACTTCACTCGCCTGATTCCCCACGATCATTTCATCATGCTTAATCCAGATGGTACGGTGCGCCAGATGATGCGCCAGGGCCAGCGCCCGACGCACCGGTACCGGCTTATCCATATTTTCCTGATAAATTTTGGTGTAGTGCTGCGCACGCTCAGTGCAGACGGGCGGCTTAACAATATGGATTAAGGCTTGTTTATGGGCCTTGATACGTTCGCTCAGGGTATCGAGTTTCAGGGTAGTCATGTTCTTATCCTCTTAATGTCGCTGTCAGGCCTTTTTGTTTTGCGTATGTCTCAGCAAAAGTTAATAGCGCCGGGCAATCCAGCGGTTTATCCGGCGCCAGATAGGGCTGATGAAGCAGGGCATATTTGTTCATGCCCAGAGTGTGGTAAGGCAGAAAATGAATCTCTTTAACGCCAAGCTCATCGGCAGCGAAGTTAACAATGTCGGTAACCGCGCCCGGGTTGGCGTTAAATTCCGGGATCAGCGGTACCCGGATAGTGATATTTTTCCCTGCCGCCGCCAGACGGCGCAGGTTGTCCAGCACGCGTTTCGCCGAGCCGTCGGTCCACTGCTTAAAGGTGCGTTCATCAACATGCTTGAGATCGGCCAGGAAGAGATCGATATGCGGCAGCGAGGGTTCGACATAGCGCCAGGGCACATGCAGGCAGGTTTCTACCGCAGTGTGGATCCCCTCCTGCTGACACTGACGGAACAATGTGGCCGCCAGTTGCGGATTCATAAAGGGTTCGCCGCCAGAGAGCGTGACGCCGCCCTGACTGCGTTGGTAAAAGGCCCGATCGCGCCTGACCACGGCCATAATCTCTGCGGCATCTTTCTCTTCGCCGCATACGGTCAGCGCCAGCGTAGGACAGCAATTTTCCAGCGCGGCGATATGGTCAGGTTCGATTTTTTCACGCAGGATAATCAGGCCATTTAAGGTCTTCTGAATCACCGCTGGCGCGGCCTGCTGACACAGATCGCACTCTGCCAGACAGAGCCGGGCATCATATAGCAGATCTTTCTGGCGGGAACGGCTCTCGGGATTCTGACACCAGCGACAGCCCAGCGAACAGCCTTTTAAAAACACCACGGTGCGAATACCTGGACCATCATGGGTGGAATAGCGCTGGATATTAAAAATCATAAAGCCCCCTTTTACGATTGAAGATTTAATAACTTTCGAAAGAAAGTCATGTTGACTTCAGTCAATAAAAAAGCGCGCGCTGAGGATATACTCAGCGAAACTTGCTAAGCATCACGATTTATTAAGGAACCCTTTATGGAACTCTATCTCGATACCTCTGATGTCGTGGCCGTGAGACGCCTGGCGGAGATCTTCCCGCTGGCTGGCGTGACCACTAATCCCAGCATTATCGCCAGCGGTAAAAGGCCGCTTGAAGTGGTGCTGCCTGAACTCCAGCAAGTGCTGGGCGGAAAAGGTCGGCTGTTTGCGCAGGTGATGGCAAGAGACGCTGAACAGATGGTGGAGGAAGCCAGAAAACTGCGCGCCATTATCCCTGATCTGGTGGTTAAGGTTCCGGTAACGGCCCAGGGACTGGCAGCGATTAAGCTGCTGAAACAGCAAGGCATTCCAACGCTGGGCACGGCGGTTTACGGCGCGGCGCAGGGTTTGCTGGCGGCGCTGGCCGGTGCGGAATATATCGCACCCTATGTGAACAGGATTGATGCGCAGGGCGGCAATGGCATCCAGACGGTAAAAGAGTTACAGCAGTTACTCACACTGCATGCGCCAGAAACAAAAGTGCTGGCGGCCAGCTTTAAAACGCCGCGCCAGGCGCTGGATTGTCTGCTGACGGGCTGTGAATCTATTACGCTGCCGCTGGATGTTGCAGAGCAGATGATCGCCATGCCAGCGGTAAGCGCCGCCGTAGAAAAATTTGAGCAGGACTGGTTAGCCGCATTTGGCGCGCCTGGTTTCTAAATAATTAAATAATAAAAGATTATTCGTGCGGCGGTCTCCCTTCCGTTGGTGTCGATAGCCGCATATCTTCGAATGAAAGCCAAAAAAATGCTAAACAACGCTTAGCTTCACATATTTGTGTTATCAACTCTGCTACATTTTCTTTACTTTCGAATGAAAGTAAAAAACCTTCATTCAGCCATACACCTGACCCTGAGCAGCGGAGACGATGATGAATACATCCTTTACTTCAGTAACCCTACCTGAAGATTACAAACAGAATATCGTGGCAATGAAACGCATTCTGCGTGAACAGATCGGTGATGTTGAAGGACTCTTTCGCCAGGTGTGCGATAAAATAGAGGCTGAGCTTGCCGCAGCGCGCGCTGAAGAACAAGCTAACGGCAGCGCCTGGCCGGAAGTTAACTATACCGATCTGGCGGCGGGCAATATTAGCGAACAGCAGATTGCACATATCAAGCGCCGTGGCTGCCTGGTAGTGCGACAAACCTTCAGCCGGGATCATGCGCTGGCAATGGATCAATCGATGCTTGGCTATCTGGATGAGAACCAGTTTGATGAGGTTTATCGCGGGCCAGGCGATAATTTCTTTGGTTCGCTGGAAGCTTCGCGCCCGGAAATTTACCCTATCTACTGGTCAAAAGCGCAAATGGAAGCGCGCCAGAGTCAGCAAATGGCCACCACGCAAACATTCCTTAACTGTCTGTGGACCTTTCAGCATGCTGACGGCGACGGGTTCAACCCGGAAGTAAACATCATTTATCCCGACCGTATTCGCCGCCGTCTGCCGGGTACTACCTCGAAAGGGCTTGGCGCGCATACCGATTCCGGCGCGCTGGAACGCTGGCTGCTGCCCGCCTATCAGAAAGTATTTAGCAAAATATTCACTAACCGCTTTGCGGAATATGATCCGTGGGATGCGGCTTATCGCCCGGAGGTTAATGAATATGACGTGGATAACACCACCAAATGCTCAGCGTTTCGTACTTTCCAGGGCTGGACGGCGCTGTCGGATATGATTGCCGGACAGGGCCTGCTGCATGTGGTACCGGTGCCGGAAGCGATGGCCTATGTATTACTGCGCCCTTTACTGGATGATGTGCCTGAAGATGAACTGTGCGGCGTTGCGCCAGGCAGAGTGCTGCCGGTATCGGAGAAGTGGCATCCTCATCTGATCGCCGGGCTGTGCAGCATCCCGACGCTGCAGGCAGGAGATTCAGTATGGTGGCACTGCGACGTGATTCATTCCGTGGCGCCGGTTGAAAACCAGCAGGGCTGGGGCAACGTAATGTATATTCCGGCCGCGCCGGCGTGCGCGAAAAACCTTGCTTATGCGCACAGCGTACGCGCCGCGCTGGAAAAAGGCGCGTCGCCGGCAGATTTTCCGCGTGAAGATTATGAGCAGACATGGCAAAACCGCTTTCAGCTAAGCGATCTTAATGCCAATGGCCGTCGCGCCCTGGGCATGGAATAGCGTCACGCTGTACTGCTGGCTTTTGATGCACCAACGACCTGAAAATTGATAACACGCTTAACGCGCAGGGGATCCAGCTCAAATGTGATCCCTCTGCGCTTTTGATATACTTCCTTCCCCGCAACAGATGGCGAGACGTTAGATGAACGCAAGGCAATTACAGATTATTCAGCTGGTTAATGAGCGAGGAAGCGTCAGCGTCAGCGAACTGTCCCGTATTACCAAAGTTTCAGAGGTTACCGTTCGTCAGGATTTAAATACGCTGGAAAAAAACAGCTATCTGAAACGCGTTCATGGCTCTGCCGTGTCGATGGAAAGCGATAGTATTGCGGCCAGGATGCAGTCGCGCTTTCCACTGAAACAAAGCCTGGCGCAATATGCCGCCTCTCAGGTTAACGCCGGTGAATCAGTATTTATTGAAGGGGGCAGCACTAATGCCCTGCTTGCCCGCTATCTTGCTAACGACGACAGCATCACCATTGTCACGGTCAGCCATTACATTGCCGGTTTATTAAAAGATTCGCGCTGTGAAGTGATTGTGCTGGGCGGCCTTTATCAGAAAAGCAGCGAATCGGTTGTCGGCCCGTTAACGCGTAGCTGTATTCATCAGGTCCATTTTCAGAAAGCCTTTATCGGTATTGATGGCTGGCATCCCGATACCGGTTTTACCGGCAAAAATATGCTACGTAGCGATATTGTGAATGCCGTCATGGCAAAAGATATTGAAACCTTCGCCTTAACCGACGCCTCTAAATTTGGCCTGATCCATCCCTATCCTCTCGCCCCGGAAAAACCCTTCCGCCATGTTATAAGCGATCCGGGTTTATCGTCTGAATATCAGCAGATGCTGGAGCGGCAATCTATCCATGTGCATTTGGTAAAAGAGCAAACCGAGGCGGTATGAGGATTGTTTTACCCCATATAATACCCGCCTTATAACTGAATAACGCTCTCTTTATATAGCCGCGCCCCGAAAGGCGCGGCGGGTTGCTTTTATTCACTTAAGCGCTGCGCGGTGTGGCAAAAAAGGCTTTTTAGACAGCGCGCGCTATAGCGCGTCTGGCAGGCTAATGACCCACAGTTCATTTTCGCTTTCTGGCTTATTCAGTGGCCGCACGGCAATTTTGGTTTTTACCACTTCACCGTCGACCAACAGATGCCCTTTGCCGTCAGCGGTGTAATCATCCATTTTATCCTTGCCGGATAGCGCGTCGGTCAGCTCAGTGCGCACGCCAAAATCATTGTCGTTTATCACCGCCAGCGTTTTGTTATCGATCAGCGCCAGGCCTTCAACTTTCTCCTGCTGCCAGCCCAACGCACGCAGATCCACCACCAGTTGTTTACTGGCGAGAACGATACCGCGTGATTTCAGCGCCGCCTCATCATCAAACTCCGGCGGCTGTTTGTCGAACGAGGTCAGATCGCTGGCTTTGCTGAGATCCACTAAATAGATGCGGTTACGCATGTTTTTTTCTTTATCTTTGCCCTGTTCAATCAGCAGTAGGCGGTGATTATCCAGCGCGACGATATCGCCTACTTTGGCATCTTTGGCTTTTTTATAAGCCTCAATATCAATGGGGTAACCGTAGCTGGCGGTTTTACCTGTCGCTGGATCGAAGCTCACTAAACGGGTAAAGCGGGCGCTGTTTTTGCTTTTGCCGTCAATATCCAGCGTGCTTTGCACCGCAGCGATAATCCGGCCATCCGGCATGCGCGTCAGCCCCTCGAACCCACGGTTGGGCTGACGCCATTTCACAATATTCGGCAGCCCACCGGCGACGCTCTGCTCGCTGGACTCCGCCTGCGGGCCATACTTCTGCAAAATTTTGCCGTCGGCGCTGATGTGAGCGATAAACGGACCATACTCATCACAAATCCAGTAGCCGCCGTTGCCATCTGAGGTAATGCCTTCCGTATCCAGCCCGCGCTTGTCGCTGCCAAGTAATTGCAACGACTCGCTCAGCGCCGCTTCGTTAGTGGCACCGATAAAACCTTCCGGCAGCGGCAGCCCGGAAATATTGCCCTGTTCGTCATGCAGAGGATGGGCATCAATGGCTTCCGCCTTATTATTGCCAACCCTGATTGTCATCAGCAGCGGCGTATAGTCCGGATTAACGAAAATTTTAGACTCGCGCTTGCCGGTTTTAGGCGCATCCGCATTGGGACCGCGATCGGTCAGGGTCGTGAACAGCAGATCGTCGCCCTCTTTACGCAGAAAATGCAGGCCAGAGCCAACCCCCACCGGCAGGCCGTCAGGAAACGCACTGGCTGACGCACCCTGATACGCTACGCGGTCGCCCTGCGGGAAGCTCACCACGTAACGTTCAATTTGCGGCTGCGCCGCGCTGGCATATAACGGAAACAGAGAGGCACACAGCAAGGCAAGAGATTTAATTTTCATCAGCTTACATCCATAATGGGAAAGAGCCTGTTATAAGAGTAATTGATGAAGGATTTATGACAACGTTGGGTTGCCAACCGCTCCAGCTTTATGCCTTTCCCTACATTGCAAAAACACTGAATAGCGCATTTTATTAAAATTCACTTGCTACCAGAAATCTAAGTTTGAATTCATTTTCAGCCCTTCGCTCGCCTGGCCGTGCATTGACCGCGAATACGTTTTTGACGATCGCTGGTCATCAGATTATCCACTTATCAAAGCGCTTATTCCTCCGCGGGCTGGCTGTTTTATATTGACGACAGCGGTGAACTGGTTTGTCGCTCGCCCTTTGATTTTGAATATGGCGGCGCGCAGGACATTATTCGTGAATATAAAAGGTCCGTCGCCCGGCGAGGCTACAGTAACCGAGGCGGAAAACCACACTCTACCATTTTGCCAGCCGGGATAACGCAGCCCGCTCCGCTCAGCCCGATCAACAGCAAAGCCGCCGGACGGCTACTGGCGGCCGGAGGGATATATAACGGCAATCCTGAAGATTTCAGAAAAACCGCTGAACAACTGGGAAGCAATGCGCCTGCCGGTTATGAACAAATGATGTCTGACCGGGCCAAAGGTTTACTGACTGCTGGCACCTCAATCGCGGCTGGCTTAACCCTGGGAAGGATAAATATCGGGACCGGAAAAAGTGCGATAGAATTGGCGACAGTGGAGGCTGTGGCCGCAAAGGAGATAACAATATCGCCTGATTGCAAAGAGATAAATAAGAAGTATGCAGGTAAAAAAGGGGAGTAATGGGGGTAAGTGAGGAAGATGGCATATTATATGGATATTCAATAAAGCCTTATAATGAAGAATACCTTTTATATTTTGATAAAGATGAAGTTATTGCGACGGGAAGGCAGCTTACACAGGACAATTTCTATTAATTAACAATTAAACCCGGTTTCCTTACCGGGTGGTAATCTATTTTAACAAAACAACTTTAGTTTAGTTCTGTATAAAATAATCAAGGCCGCGCTTTCCTGCCACAGCTAACCGCAATAACGCAGCCAGGGTTATAGCGTTTAACTATGATGATTTTATAGATGTTATAGCGAAGGCAAAAACCCACCTGCTAAAACCTGAACCATTGAAATAGCAAACCCACAGCAGCCAGCCAATCAGCCAGCCAGCCAACCAGCCAACCAGCCAGCCAGCCAGCCAGCCAGCCAGCCAGGATTTTATCTGCGATGCAGAGATGACTAAAGGCTGGAAAAACCGGCGCGTTAACACCGGTTTGTAGGAGTATTGCCCGTTACGCGGTGGTTACCGGTTTCTGTTGATGCTTAACCTGCGCATTTTCCAGCATACGACGCACCGGAACAATCAGTAAGAACAGCACGGCAGCACAGATCAGCAGCGCGACAGAACAACGCGCAAAGAGATTGGGCAGCATATCCAGCTGATCCGCCTTAACATGACCGCCAATCAGGCCTGCCGCCAGGTTACCCAAGGCACTGGCACAGAACCACAGCCCCATCATCTGACCACGCATTCTTTCCGGCGCGAGCAGCGTCATGGTCGCCAGACCAATCGGGCTCAGACACAGCTCGCCAAGCGTCAACATCAGGATACTGCCCACCAGCCACAGCGGCGATACGCCTGCCCCGCCGTTATTCAGCACATCCTGCGCCGCCAGCATCATCAGGCCAAAACCGGCGGCAGCACATAAAATGCCGATAACAAATTTGGTAATGCTGCTCGGACGGATGTTTTTTTGCGCCAGCATCGGCCACGCCCAGCTGAATACCGGCGCCAGCAGAATGATAAACAGCGCATTAATCGACTGGAACCATACGGCAGGGATTTCGAAATCACCGATCATTCGGTTGGTGTAGTCATTAGCGAACAGATTGAATGAGGTCGGTTTCTGCTCGAATGCAGACCAGAAGAAAGCGGCGGAAACCAGCAGAATAAAACAGACCAACAGCCTGGCGCGCTCTTTTCGGTTCAGGCCAGCAAACATGAACAGATAGATAAAGTAGAGCACCACCGAAGCCGCAATCACATAGACCAGCATGCTGGCAACCGCTACGGGGTTAATCACAATCACGCCCATTGCGATCAGCGTCGTAATGACCGCTACGCCTGCCGCCAGAGCCAGCAGCCAGGCACCCACGCCCTGCTTTTTCGCCACCGGATTGTTCCAGGTGGAATCCAGCCCCACTTCGCTGTCATAACGTTTCATTGCCGGAACAGCGAACATGCGGAAAATAACCAACGCCACCAGCATTCCGATGCCGCCAATGCCAAAGCCCCAGTGCCAGCCGTGGGATTTGATTAACCAGCCGGAGATCAACGGCGCAATGAACGAGCCCATGTTGATGCCCATATAGAACAGCGAGAAGCCGCCGTCGCGACGCGCATCGCCTTTTTTATACAGCGTGCCCACCATCACAGAGATACAGGTTTTGAACAGGCCGGACCCCAGTACGATAAACATCAGGCCGATAAAAAACAGATTGTCACCCATCACGGCGGAGAGCGCGATTGAGAGGTGACCAAGCGCAATCAGAATTGAGCCGTACCAGACCGCTCTCTGCTGACCAAGCCAGTTATCTGCCAGCCAGCCTCCCGGCAGCGCAGCAAGGTACATACTACCGGCAAAAATACCCACGATTGCCGACGCATTTTCACGCGCCAGCCCCATTCCACCCTCGTAGACAGCAGACGCCATAAACAGGATCAGTAACGGACGAATGCCGTAAAACGAGAAACGTTCCCACATTTCAGTGAAGAACAGCGAGCCCAGCGGATAAGGATGACCGAAGAAGGTCCGGCTTTCATTTTTATGAACAGAGGAACGCATAAATTCTCCCAAAAGGTGTGTCACAGTGCCCGTACGCGCTGAATGCACGTCGACCATCTGGCTGTCAGGTCGTGTTTTAACATTTCATAAAACAGTATTTAACCGCTTAACAACGGGATGCTAGTTTTTTCTAGTGTTATCTTCAAAACTTAAAGTTGAAAAGTCGACAAGCGTCTACTTTATCAGATTTTATGTCGGTAAAAACGGGATAATCGTTGACACCATGTCAGATTAGGCTCAATGAAGCATTATTGTTTTTAAACATGGGCTTAAAGAGCGTTTAGCGATTCTGTATGTGTAGTGAGACGCGAAAGATCTATCTATAAATAAAGAACAGGGTTTGGGGAAAAGGGATGAGCGGTAAAAACAGGAGAAAATCAGGTGGATGTTTAAAGCCGACAACATCACTGTTGTCGGCTTTTTTTTATTGCTGCAGCAATCAGGCGTTCTGCAACTGCTGCCCACAGGCTATCACGCTCGCCAGCAGAACTTTCACGTCCTCCAGGCAAACGGTTGGATTGAGCAACGTCATTTTCAGGCAGGTAACACCGTCAGCTTCCGTTACGCCAACGTTGGCGCTGCCGGAGGCCAGCAACGCATCACCGATACGCTGATTCAACAACGCAACGTCTGCGGTATTGCTGTTTTCCGCACGGAAACGGAACAGGACGCTGGCCAGTTGCGGCTGCATTACCAGCTCCAGCTGCGGTTGCTCAGCAACATACTGTGCCACCTGCTGCGCCAGCGTCACGCCATTATCGATGATTTCGGCGTACTGCTTTTTACCCAGCGCTTCCAGGCCCATCCACAATTTCAGGGCATCGAAACGACGCGTGGTTTGCAGCGACTTCGACACCAGGTTTGGCACGCCATGCTCTTCATCAAAGTCAGAGTTCAGGTACGCCGCCTGGTAACGCATTAGCTGATAATGATGCGCATCTTTCAGCAGGAACGCACCACAGCTGATGGTCTGGAAGAACTGCTTGTGGAAGTCAAGCGTGACGGAGTCTGCGAGTTCCAGGCCATTCAGGAAGTGGCGATACTTCTCAGACAGCAGCAGCGCGCCGCCCCATGCCGCATCCACATGCACCCAAATCTGCTGTTCAGCCGCCAGCGCAGCAATTTCAGCTAACGGATCGATCGCGCCTGCATCGGTAGTCCCGGCAGTTGCGACAATAGCCATCACCTGCTCGCCTCTGGCTTTCGCCTGCGCCAGCTTCTCTGCCAGATCGTTAAGATCCATACGCGAGAATTCATCGGTTTTCACCAGCGTTACGGACCGGTAACCCAGCCCCATCAGCGCCATGTTCTTCTGCACAGAGAAGTGAGCATTTTCAGAGCATAACACTTTGATTTTACTCAGATCACCGGTCAGACCGTTCAGCTGAACGGAGTGGCCCTGGCGAGCGAAAAAGGCATCGCGCGCCAGCATCAGGCCCATCAGGTTGCTTTGTGTACCGCCGCTGGTGAACACACCAGCATCGCCTGCCGGGTAACCGACCTGGTCACGCAGCCACTCGATCAGCTTCATCTCGATGATGGTCGCCGACGGGCTCTGGTCCCAGGAGTCCATGCTCTGGTTAGTGGCGTTGATCAGCACTTCCGCAGCCTGACTAATCACCAGGCTCGGGCAATGCAGATGCGCCACACACTGCGGATGGTGCACGGACAGGCTGTCTTTGAGGAAATACTCAACGGCGCGCTCAATGGCGGCCTGGTTGCCCAGGCCCTGAGAATTAAACTCTAAATTGATACGCTCACGTAATTCCCCGACGGTTTTGCCCTGGTACATTTCAGGCTGCTTGAGCCATTGCACAACCGCTTTTGTGCTCTGTTCAATCGCTTCCTGATAGGCGGCAATACTCTGCGCGGAACCAGACAGAATCGGATTTAAATCAGACATTCGTTCATTTGCTCCGATTAAACAGGCTTTACGCCAGCGCCCAGCAGCGCGGTTTCAAACTTATCGAGGAAAATCTCCAGCTCGGCATTGCTGATAAGCAGCGACGGCAGCAGACGCAGTACGCAACCGCCACGGCCGCCGCGCTCGAGGATCAGGCCCGCTTCGAAACATTTCTTCTGCAACAGCGCGCTGAGTTCGCCGTCCGCCGGGTAACAACCCATGTGATCCTGCGCTTCATGCGGTTTAACGATCTCAATACCAATCATTAAGCCCAGACCGCGTACGTGACCGATAACCGGGTAACGTTTTTGCATTTCAGCCAGTTTGCCTTTCAGCCACTCGCCCTTCTCAGCGACTTTATCGGCAATGCGCTCTTCTTTCAGGATCTTAAGCGTGGTGAGGCCGGTCGCCATCGCCAGCTGGTTGCCACGGAACGTACCGGTGTGATGACCAGGCGCCCAGGCGTCAAACTGTTTTTTAATGCCCAGCACAGCCAGCGGTAAACCGCCGCCTACCGCTTTAGACATCACGATGATGTCCGGTTCGATACCAGCATGTTCGAAGGCGAACAACTTGCCGGTACGGGCAAAGCCCGCCTGTACTTCGTCAAGAATCAGCAGAATGCCATGTTCCTGGGTTACTTTACGGATGCGCTGCAGCCACTCGACCGGTGCCGGGTTAACGCCACCTTCGCCCTGCACGGCTTCCAGGATAACGGCAGCAGGTTTACGCACGCCGCTTTCAACGTCGTTGATCAGGTTTTCAAAGTAGTAGGTCAGCGCTTTCACACCGGCTTCGCCACCGATGCCTAACGGGCAACGGTACTGGTGCGGGTAAGGCATAAACTGTACTTCCGGCATCATGCCGTTAACCGCTTCTTTCGGCGACAGGTTACCGGTCACGGAGAGCGCGCCATGCGTCATACCGTGATAACCGCCGGAGAAGCTGATCACGCCAGAACGCCCGGTCACTTTTTTAGCCAGCTTCAGTGCCGCTTCAACGGCATCCGCGCCGGAAGGCCCGGTGAATTGCAGGCAATACTCTTTCCCCTGACCCGGCAACAAAGAGAGCAGATAAGCGGAGAACTCATCTTTTAATGGCGTGGTCAGGTCAAGCGTATGTAACGGTAAGCCGCTGGTAATGACGCTTTGGATGCTTTGAATCACATCAGGATGATTATGGCCCAGCGCCAGCGTTCCTGCGCCCGCAAGACAGTCAAGATATTGTTTATTTTCAACATCGGTTAACCATACGCCCTGCGCTTTAGCAATCGCTAACGGCAATTTACGTGGATAGCTTCTGACGTTGGATTCAAACTCAGCTTGTCTGGCTAAAAAGGTTTCATTGCTTTGCGGTAATGAATTAGCATTCAAAGAATCAATACGGACTTTATCCGTCATCATATCTCTCCTACAACCTGGGGTCGTTTTAACACCGGGTTGGATAAAGGTTTAAGGGGGGTAAAAAAAACGCGGCTAATATATGTTTTTTCAGCAGCGTTCTCAATCTTATATTTTGTGTGGGCTTTTTATATCATTTGCTTTAAAAATCAATGGGAAAGCTTATTTTTGAACGGGATTCGCTCAGTATAAATTGTAACCAGGTCTGTGTAAGCCTATTATTGGCTGCATTGTATACAACGCTATATCTTTAACATTTATGGCCTTTTATGTTGCCACAATGTTATTAACGGAAAATCCTGCCCGCAAAGCGCAAAAAAAATAGTGATACTTTCCATCCACTTACTATAAATGTTAAGGAAAATATCGATTCAGCGGATTTATTCACTTACTATGCCCGCCTTAAAAATCCTAAAACGAAAAAAAGGAAATAACTATTTAACCATTAATGCGCATCATACCCGGTAACCCGTGAGTGGCAATACAGGTTATCGACAGCAGGAGCAGAATCCTGAGTTTTAAACAGAAATGTTCGCGGGCGGACATTTCGTAAGGCGAAGAGCACTTCCCTTATGCCGAGAATGAAAATTTTCATGCCATATGATTATGGCGCCCTGATATGAGATTGTTATGACTCGCATTTATCCACACATCATCGTTGCCAAATTTGGCGGAACCAGCGTTGCTGACTTTGACGCGATGAGCCGTAGCGCTACCCTCGTCCTTGCTGATAAAAACGTTCGTCTGGTTGTATTGTCTGCTTCTGCAGGCGTCACTAATTTGTTGGTTGGCCTTGCTTCCGGTCTGGAAAGCAGCCTTCGGCTGGACAAAATTGAAACCCTGCGCGCCCTGCAATACAACATTATTTCACGCCTGAAACAGCCAGAAGCTGTTAGTCAGCAGATTGATCATCTGCTGGACAATATTAGCCGCCTGGCTGAAATAGCTGTCGATTCCCGTTCAGCCGCGCTGTGCGATGAGTTAGTTAGCCATGGGGAGCTGATGTCTTCCCTGTTGTTTGTGGAAGTATTGCGTGAACAGGGTGTGGAAACGCAATGGTTTGATGCCCGCAAAGTTATTCGCACAGATGATACGTTTGGCTGTGCGGCACCGGCGATAAACGCGATCGCAGATCTGTCAGAAAAACATTTACGCCCGCGTATTGAACAGGCGCTGGTTGTGACACAGGGCTTCATCGGCAGCGATACGGCAGAGCAAACCACTACACTCGGTCGCGGCGGCAGTGATTATACCGCTTCCCTGCTGGCAGAGGCGCTACAGGCCTCACGTGTGGATATCTGGACCGATGTCGCTGGGATCTATACCACCGATCCCCGGATCGTCGCCCAGGCGAAGCGTATTGATAACATCTCGTTCTCTGAAGCCAGCGAAATGGCGACCTTTGGAGCCAAAGTGCTGCATCCGGCAACGCTGCTGCCTGCAATACGCAAAAACATTCCGGTTTTTGTTGGCGCCAGCAACAATCCATCAGCGGGCGGAACGCTGGTTTGCCGCGATGTGCCGGAGCCAGCGCGTTATCGCGCCCTGGCCGTGCGCCGCCAGCAGACGCTGTTGAAATTATCCAGCATTAATGCGCAACCCACCCACCGCTTTTTAGCTGAAATATTTGGGATTTTGTCGCGTCACGACATAGCGACCGATCTGGTGACCATCTCGGAAAAGAGTATCGCACTGATCCTCAATGCCACCAGTTCAACGTCAGGTGAGGCGGATATGCTGCCCGCTACGCTGCTTAGCGAGCTGTCGCCGCACTGCCATGTCGAAATCGAGTCCGGTTTGGCGCTCGTCTCGCTGATTGGCAACGCACTCTCTCAGGCCACTGCGGTGTGCAAAGAGGTTTTTGCTGAACTGGAAAAACACCCGGTTCGCATGATCTGCCACGGCGCGTCCAGCCATACTCTTTGTTTCCTGCTTCCGGCGGAATTCGCAGACAGCGCGGTCAAAGCGTTACACCGGGGTCTGTTAGAATAACGCTGCCCGACTCGCACAAAGCCCGATAGCACGGGCAACATAGTGGGCGCATGGGATGAAACGACTCCCCATGCGCCGCTATATTGATAAACTACTTTGATTCATGAACTTATCGCGGTGCGAGAAATGTTTGCCTTTGGCACTCATCAAGAACCTGGCATCGTTCAGCTAAGTCAGCTAAGTCAGCTAAGTCAGCGATACAGCAAACCAATGTTATCCAACAACTCCATCATTAATGGGGATTCGGTTTTCCCTCTCCTCAATCCAGGCAACGAGCTCAGCGACCTGTGTATCAGAAAACACTGCGATACCATGCTCAATGAGTAGTGAGGCCGCGACTCCCATACTTGGCTTACGCTGGCCGCTAAAAGAGCCGTCGTAGATAAACTGACTACCACATGTTGGGCTGCCGTCAGTTAATAATGCAGCAGTACAACCAGCCTCCTGTGCTGTGCGGAGTGCCAACCAGGCTGCAAGCTGATAATGCTCAGTCACGTCCCGTCCCGTATCTTCTATTATTCTGGCTCGCTCCTGCATCACATCTTTACCATCAGCAGAAACAATCTCTGCCGGGGGGCGTGGTATTGGCAACCCGGCCGCCAGTTCAGGGCAGTGGATCACCAGACGTTGCTCCTGTTGCCAACGCACCAGCTGAGCGACCATTTTTGCTTTTTCACTTCCGTTATAACGGACTTTGAAGCCCATCAGGCAGGCACTTACCAGGATTTTATTTATCATCGTTATTGTAAAATTAGGGCAAAAGAACGCGTGGATTATAATACTTCAACTTTATACATTGACCTGCCAGCCATTCAAGAACGCAGCGGCTAGCCTACCAGGCAGCAGCGCTGCAGTGGCAAGTTGTGTGATTGGTAGTAACCTGCTCCCCGTTGATTAACACGCCGTTATGTACGCAAGGTCTGTTATTGATTTTGGTACATGCTCATAAAGCCGAACGGCTATAGCTGCCCGGCTGTAAGCAATAGATTAGAGACCAAATACGGCCTCAATTTCAATCTTGAGATCAGGTGAAAAAAGACGGCTGACTTCAACAAGAGAACTGGCAGGTAAGTGATCACCGTAATTTTGGTAGAGAACCTTACGCAGGTCGTTAATTTCTTCAAAAGAAGTTATAAAAATGGTCACCTTAAGAAGCGCCGAAAAATCAGTGCCTTCTGCGCTGGCGATTTTCCTGATTTGGCTGAGGATTTCTTCAGCCTGTTCGGTAATGCCTGCGTTTTGAGAGGCCGTGCCAAACGCAGTCAATCCCGAAATATACAGCGTATTATCATGCTTTACTGAGTGGACATAGGGCGCCTTTACCTCACTAACTCAGGATAATTCTTCCGAATCACTTTACTCATGCAGGCTTCCTTTTTTGAAAGGGAACAGGAAACAATCTTATCATTCTTCTGTTACTGCTGAACTTTCCTGCATATAGCGATGATCAGATGTTCAGTAAAACGAGCTTTAGGCATAGCGACCTCCTGCGTTGGCAGGATAAGAATGACGGAGGATCTCTGAATGTGAATGGCACGATTATGCGGGATATTTACATCATGACCGGCAGATCCGGTTCCGCCTTTTTTCGGATCTGACCGGAAAAAGAGAGAAGTAAGCATTACCACACATATCCATGTGCCTTACATCTACATATGTCATACACATTCATATCCTGGGTATCTACATATGCTGGGCATATACATAGGCAACGCATCTGCCTATACTAAGCATATGCGCATACCCGGTACCCTGAACATCATTCCGAATATGCACCACATATCTATCTGCTGGGAGAGAAAGTACATGAGAACCGTATCCATTTTCAAAAATGGCAACAACCGCGCCATCCGTCTGCCCCGAGATCTGGATTTTGAGGGAGTAAGCGAGCTGGAGATCGTCCGGGAAGGAGACAGCATCATCCTGCGTCCCGTCCGGCCGACCTGGGGCTCGTTCGCGCAGCTGGAAAAGGCCGATCCGGACTTTATGGCAGAGCGTGAGGACGTTGTCAGCGACGAAGGACGTTTTGATTTATGAACAAGATGTATATGCTCGATACCTGTATCTGCTCGTTCATTATGCGTGAGCAGCCGGAAGCCGTACTGAAGCGCCTGGAGCAGGCGGTGCTGCGCAACCAGCGCATCGTGGTCTCGGCCATTACCTACGCCGAAATGCGCTTCGGCGCCACTGGCCCGAAGGCCTCGCCACGCCACATTCAGCTGGTCGATGCATTCTGCGCCCGCCTCGATGCCATCCTGCCCTGGGACCGCGCCGCAGTGGACGCCACCACGGACATTCAGGTCGCGTTGCGGCTGGCCGGTACGCCGATAGGCCCGAACGACACGGCGATTGCCGGGCATGCCATCGCCACCGGCGCCGTGCTGGTCACAAATAATGTGCGGGAATTTGCGCGGGTGCCGGGGCTGACACTGGAAGACTGGGTTCGCTGACGTTCGTTACCGGCCACGGCCCAGACCATCATCTCCATGGGGAGACGGCGCTTTCGAATCGTCACGACGCCCGTATCGGCCAGGCACTCATCGATAAGCTCAGGTGAGAGCAAATCGGACAATGCAGCAAATTCTTTAGGAGTGAATTTAAGAACGGCATCAAGCGCCTGACTCAGTAACATAAAAAAATCCGTAATCTCAAGGAAATTACGGATTTTCACACAGCGGTAGGATCGTTCAAGTGATCCTTAACTGATATTACGCATTTAACGGGCTTTTAATTTGATTTTTTTCAGTTAATTACTACGTTGTTTTTTTAGCGCATGTATTTTTAATATCAATACTCGCTCCCAAAACAACAGCAAAGCTGTAAAAAAAACCAACCAAGTTTTGTTCTCAACACAGAACATGCTAACGGCAAATAGCACAGAAATTATTAGCGATGCGATAATATTATATCGTGCATGCGTAAATAATATCGATTTGCGCTCTATATCAATGAGTTTATCCAGCACTGGACAGGCCAATTAACTGAGACACGCTGTTGCTGCGCCGACCGCAGCGCCCGCTATTGCCCACGGCCCGCCGAATGGGGAAATCATCAAAAAACCTGCATTGAACGCACATTGCCAACTAACAGATCCCTCATAAAATCCGCCAGCAGCTCCGGAAACTTTTTTGATTTCTGTCGTAGTTAATAGTTTCATACCTATCTCCTTTATTAAACAGGAATTCCATATTCCGTACGATACATAAGCAACACAAATCAATTTCAGTTATTTAAATGTTTACATGCGGTAAATCATCTTATTTACTGAAATAGACAAACCGCTTGCCGGTGACGTTGACGGGCAAGTCGTCGCGCGGTCGCTGCGTGACGTGTTGCCAGAATTCGCTCAGCGCCTCGCCTTTACCGTGACCGGGTTCTGCACCGGCTCGCCAGCCGATAACAGCGGATTTCGATACGTCCAGCTCCCGCGCGATCTCTTTCAGTGATATGCCCTGCCGGTTGATATCTGAAATGACGCGGAACCAGTCAGTTTTTATTGTCGCAATCACTGGCATTTCATTACCTGTAAAATTTTACGTATCCGGGGGTGTCCCAACCTGTCCCAACCTTTCCCCTGAGCGCCTTATATATATAATGGGGTTTCTGGGAAAAAGGTTGGAACGGTTGTAAATAACCCTATAAATCATATAATTACAGAACCACAACCTCTATTTCAAGGTTGGGACAGGCTGGGACGCTGGCTCGAAAACCCTCATTTTTACGTCATCGATACGACGCTGAACGCGTAAATATCCGCGGCTTCGCAAAACATTACTAATTCGCATCTCCTCGCGCTTGCTGATTCGCGACGCGTCCAGCCCAATCGCGTCATGCAGCACATCGCTGGCGCGTAAAAATTCGCGATTTCGCAGAATGTTACCCGTTATCAGATCTGGCGTGTCGAGCCACGCCTCAACAGTCTCCTGCCACGCGTCGCGTATCGTGTACTGTTCATGCACACCGCCCGCCAGCCGCTCCGCGTCGCGGAACTGGATTCCGTCATGTTTAAACACCTCCCGCGCCTCCGCCCATAGCTGCGTCAAATCGCTCTGTATCGCGGCGACATCGACCGACCGCTGCACGTCAACAGGCAGCCAGCGCCGATTGCCGGTTGTGTCGTTGAAAAACTCGGGCTCGTTTGTCGTGCCGATAAACAGCAGCCTGAGCGGGAACTGCGTTGCAAACTCATGATATTTCGGTACCCAATGCTCATGTATACGCGTGACGAAATTTTTTATCGTTTCCAGGTCGCGGGTATTCAGCCCGCGCAGCTCGCCAATCTCCGCAACGAGCCGGCCACGCATTTTGCGCGCCAGATCGTCGTCGCGTTCAGTAAACGATATTTCAGTGAAAAATTCCGGCGCGGGTGCCAGCGCCGCAACACCGGACGATTTGCCACAGCCCTGAGCGCCAACCAGGATCGGCACCATAACCTTGTACATGCTGCGCAGGTGGTGGTTAAGGCATGTACTGGGGCCTCGCTACGCATGATCACCACACTCCACCTTCTCATCACCATCATTGCGATCATCATCGCAAGAGCAATATTCAACTACCTGTAGAGGTCATCTATGGAAGCTTACGCGCTTACCCTGGATGAGGCCTGCGCGTTTATCGGCATCTCCCGACCCACGGCCAGCAACTGGATACGATCGGGACGCCTGGCAGCAACACGCAAAGACCCGTCCAAACCGAAGTCACCCTATCTCGTCACCCGCCAGGCATGTATTGCCGCTCTCAATAATCCGTTGCACACTGTCGCCGTGAGCGCGGCAGGTGCATATGAGGAGAAATCATCATGTCCATCTTCCGTAGGGGTGAAACATGGTACGCCAGTTTCACAGCGCCAGACGGCAAGCGCTTTAAGCAGTCTCTTGGGACAAAGGACAAAAGGCAGGCAAGCGAGCTTCACGACAAGCTGAAGGCCGAAGCATGGCGTGTCAGCAAACTGGGTGAAGTTCCGGCCGTAACGTTTGGAGAGGCATGCGTGCGCTGGCTGAAAGAAAGAGCGAATAAGAAGTTACTCGATGACGACAAGAGCCGGATCGGATTCTGGCTCCAGCACCTTGCAGGGATGCATCTGAAGGACTTTACTAAGAACCACATTTACAACGCTATACAGCGCATGCCGAACCGGCGTCATCATGAGAACTGGAAGATGAAGGCTGATGCGCTACAGAAAAGAGGTAATCCAGTGCCGGAGTATGTGCCGAAACCCGCATCTGTAGCGACCAGGGCCACGCATCTTGCCTTCATAAAGGCGCTGCTCAGGACAGCAGAAAGGGATGGGAAGTTGCTGGACCGAGCGCCGGTACTGAAGGTTCCGCAGCCGAAGAACAAACGAATCCGCTGGCTGGAACCGCACGAGGCGAAAAGGCTGATTGATGAATGCCCGGAGCCGCTTAAATCCGTAGTCAGGTTTGTACTGGCAACAGGACTGAGGCGGTCGAACATCATCAATCTGGAATGGCAGCAAATCGATATGCAGCGCCGGGTAGCGTGGATAAACCCGGAGGAACGTAAGTCAAACAGGGCTATTGGCGTAGCGCTGAACGATACTGCATGCGAGGTGCTGAAAAATCAAATCGGCAACCATCATCGATGGTTTTTTGTTTATCAGGAAAGCAGCGCGCGACCGGACGGGTCGAAAGTGCCAACGGTAAGGAAAATGCGTTACGACGCAAACACCGCATGGAGAGCCGCACTTCGCCGGGCAGGGATAGAGGATTTCCGCTTCCATGACCTGAGACACACATGGGCGAGCTGGCTGGTTCAGGCTGGAGTGCCATTATCGGTTCTGCAGGAAATGGGAGGCTGGGAAAGTATCGAAATGGTTCGACGTTATGCGCACCTGGCACCCAGTCATCTGACCGAACACGCGAAGCAGATTGATGCGATTTTCGGAAGGATTGTCCCAAATCTGTCCCACATGGAGTTAAGGGATGGTACTGATGGGATGTAACTTATTGATTTTATGGTGCCGATAATAGGAGTCGAACCTACGACCTTCGCATTACGAATGCGCTGCTCTACCAACTGAGCTATATCGGCTTTCCGGAGAGGTGCTACGGGCTGTAACGTTAAAAAAAAGCGACGCCTGAGTCAAGAGGCGCCGCATCGTATGCTGGTTTTATCATCAGCTATAGAAAATTAAGCTATGAACGCACCGTATCATCACCATAAGCCACCCATTTATAGGTGGTCAGCGCTTCCAGACCCATCGGACCACGAGCGTGCAGTTTCTGAGTACTTACCGCTACTTCCGCGCCCAGACCAAACTGACCGCCATCGGTAAAGCGGGTGCTGGCATTCACATATACCGCTGAAGAATCCACCTGATTAACAAAGCGTTCAGCGGTGCGCGTATTGCGCGTCAAAATAGCATCGGAATGCTGGGTGCCGTGCTCACGAATATGCGCGATCGCCTCGTCCATATCCTTTACTACCCGCACATTTAAATCCAGCGACAGCCATTCGTCGTTATATTCGCCCTGTTTCACCGCTTCCACTGCTGCCGGGCCCTGCTGCAACAGCGGCAGCGAAAGCGCGTCGGCATGCAGTTTCACGCCTTCCTGCGCCATACGCTGGCTCAGCGCAGGCAGAAAAGCGCCGGCAATGGCTTCGTTAACCAGCAGCGTCTCCACCGAATTACAGGCGCTGGGACGCTGTTTTTTCGCATTAACAATCACCTTCAGCGCCGCTTCCGGCTCATAGCTGACATCAATATAGATATGGCAAACGCCGATGCCGCCGGTAATCACCGGAATGGTTGACTGTTCACGGCATAGCTTATGCAATCCGGCACCGCCGCGTGGGATCAGCATATCCACGTAGCGGTCCAGCTTCAGCAATTGATTAACCAGCTCACGGTCAGGGCTTTCAATCGCCTGCACCGCGCCTGCTGGCAAACCGTGCTGCTGTAAGGCCGACTGGATAACGCGCACCGTTGCGCCGTTGGTGCGCCAGGTCTCTTTACCGCCGCGCAGGATCACCGCGTTGCCGGTTTTCAGGCACAGCGAGGCGACATCCACGGTCACGTTCGGGCGCGCTTCGTAAATCACCCCCACCACGCCCAGCGGCACGCGACGGCGCTCAATGCGTAAACCGCTGTCGAGCCGACCGCCGTCAATCAGCAGCCCTACCGGATCGGCCAGCCGACAAACCTGACGCACATCATCAGCAATCCCCTTCAGACGCGCGGGATTGAGCATCAGACGATCCAGCAGCGCTTCGCTCATTCCGTTATTACGCGCATCCGCCAGATCCTGCTGGTTAGCCGCCAGAATCTCCGCGCTCTGCGCTTCCAGCTGTTCGGCAATAGTCATCAGCACACGGTTTTTCTCCGTCGTACTCAGCGTGGCAAGCTGATATGAGGCCGCTTTGGCCGCCTTACCCATTTCTTCTAACACTGAAGGCTCCTTAGCTGACAATCATATCGTCGCGGTGCATGGCAACCGGACCGTATTCATAACCCAGGATATCGGTGATCTCCTGGCTGTGGTGACCGGCAATCATCCGCAGCGCATCGCTGTTATAGCGTGAAACGCCATGCGCCACATCACGTCCAGACAGGCTGCGAATGCGGATGACTTCGCCGCGTGAAAAGTTGCCGCTCACTTCGCGAATGCCTTTCGGCAACAACGAGCTGCCGCGCTCCAGCACTGCCGACAGCGCGCCGTCGTCAATAATAATCTCACCGGCAGGCGGCGCACCAAAAATCCAGCGCTTACGGCTCTCCAGCGGCGACTGTTGCGCATGAAAACGCGTACCCACCGGTTTGCCTTCGATCACATCGCCAATAACGTTCGGACGGCCGCCCGCCGCGATAATCACCTCAATGCCGGAGCGGCAGGCGACATCCGCCGCCTGTAGTTTAGTTGCCATGCCGCCGGTGCCAAGGCCGGAAACGCTGTCGCCAGCGATGGTGCGCAACGCATCATCGATGCCATGCACATCACTAATAAGCGATGCCTGCGGATTATGACGCGGATCGGCAGTAAACAGCCCCGGCTGATCGGTCAGCAAAAGCAGCTTATCGGCACCGGCCAGCATCGCTGCCAGCGCCGACAGGTTGTCGTTATCGCCGACTTTGATTTCCGCCGTCGCCACCGCATCGTTCTCATTGATCACCGGCACGATATTGTTATCCAGCAGCGCACGCAGCATATCGCGTGCGTTAAGGAAGCGCTCGCGATCTTCCATATCCGCCCGCGTCAGCAGCATCTGACCAATATTGATGCCATAGATAGAGAACAGCTGTTCCCACAGTTGGATCAAACGGCTCTGCCCCACCGCAGCCAGCAGCTGCTTTGAGGCGATGGTAGGCGGCAGTTCCGGGTAACCCAGGTGTTCACGTCCGGCAGCCATTGCGCCAGAGGTAACAATCACAATTCGATGGCCCGCCGCGTGCTGCTGTGCGCACTGACGAACTAACTCCACAATATGTGCCCGATTTAACCGACGCGATCCGCCGGTCAGCACGCTGGTACCCAGTTTGACCACTAAGGTCTGACTGCCGCTCATGATTTCCTGCCGTAGTAAAAATGTCTTTGAAAGGACTTTTTATCAGGAGTGGGCAAGGATGCCAACAGGCACTAAGGGGAAAAGCCTGGAAAATGCCTGACAACCGCGTAGACCAAAAGTTCGCGTTTAACAATAAAAGCGGAAAAGCTTCATAAAACATTCATCAAATCCCGGTAAAAACGTTTCCGCAGTCATAAGAGTTTTCCGAGCGGTACATTTTTTTACTCATTGGGATTAATAACAAATGAAAAAGAGCGCATTGGCACTACTGGTATCCGCCCTGACCCTGAGCACCGCAGCGCAGGCAGTAGAAGTGTACAATAAAGACGGTAACAAGCTGGATTTCTATGGCAAATTGAAAGCAATGCGTTACATGAGCGATGCTGAAACCAATGCCAGCAGCAACGCCGACAAATCTTATGTGCGTATCGGCTTTAAAGGCCAGACGCAAATTAACGAAATCATGACCGGTTACGGTCAGTGGGAATATCAGTACAACGCTAATAACCCAGAAAGCGACTCTAACGCAGGCAATAAAACGCGTCTGGGCTTTGCCGGGATTAAAGTCACGGATTATGGCTCGCTGGATTACGGTCGTAACTACGGCCTGATTTATGATGTTGAAGCCATCACCGATATGATGCCGGAATTTGGTGCCACTGCATATACATCCGCTGATGTCTACATGCTGAGCCGCGCTAACGGCGTCGCCACCTATCGCAACAGCAATTTCTTTGGTCTGGTAGATGGCCTGGATTTTGCGCTGCAATATCAGGGCAAAAATGAAAGCTCGTCACGCGGCGACGGCGTCTCTAACGGCGACGGCATGGCCGCATCGCTTTCTTATAAAATCCTCGATAGCCTGAGCCTTAAAGGCGCGGTCTCTTCTTCTAACCGTACGCTGAATCAGAAAAACAGCGACTTTGGCGGTGGCGAGAAAGCCGAAGCCTGGGCAACCGGCATTAAGTATGACAACAACGGTGTTTATCTGGCGGCCACTTACGCTGAAACCCGTAATATGAACCCGATTAGCGGCAATGATGTTAACGTTAACGGCACCGTAGAAGATATCAGCGGCTACGCTAACAAACTGCAAAATATCGAAATCGTAGCGCAGTATCAGTTTGATTTCGGCTTGCGTCCGTCGCTGGCTTATGTTCAGAGCAAGGTGAAGGATATTGAAGGCGGCATCGGTGATGCGGATTACCATAAGTTCGCTGACGTCGGCGCGACCTATTACTTCAATAAAAACATGTCCGCATTCGTGGATTACAAAATCAACCTGCTGGATGATGACAACACGCTGAACCGCAACACTGACGATATCGTTGCAGTGGGTATGACCTACCAGTTCTGATATTCGGCATCATCCGGTCAGCCTTCTGAATACACCGGTATTGCTGCAACAGAAGGCGGGCCGCCTGATGCGGTAATAATACAGAAAAGGGCAGACTTCGCGTCTGCCCTTTTCTTTGTAAAAACGACTGATTAGGCGGTTAACTTAAGCGTCTGTTCATTAGCGCCTTCAGCAGGCAATAACCCCAGTTCCAGTTCAGCCAGCGTAGACTTCAGGCGTTCGTGGAAGTTACGCAACGTCTCTTCCAGCTTCTCTTCATTCTCTTTGCCTTTGATAGCGCATGGCTTCCAGTTGCCATCTTTATCGTGCAGGCCATAGTGATACTGATAGGTAAAGTGATCGGATTGCGCATCCAGCTCCAGCCACCATCCCCAGAATTCACGGCTTTCCGGTGCAGGTTTAACATTGACGCAAACGGCCAGGCAATCAAAAAAGAACCGCTCATTTTCGCATTTGTTCTCGCGAATATAGGGACCCAGCGCGGTAAAACGTTTAAGCAACCGGCTTCGTGGATGTCCATTCGGTAACGTCATGGTTTACACCTCCTTAAATGAGCTAACAGTTTTAGCAAACTAATGCAAAATAGCAACTTATCACTTCAACTGTTGTACCAGCCAGTCGCAGATGGTTTGCAGTGCCCGATCGAAGTTGCCCAACACCGGCGAAAAGCCGATCGGCAACAGCTTGCCGTTTGCGGATGAGTTAACAATCAGACGCGCATCTTCTTCCGGGCTCCAGGGATCGTTCTGCCAGTAGCCTGCCAGCATTGGCGTTGGTGTACGGCGTCCCAACAGCCCCTGGGTTTTCAGCGAATAGCGATTTAGCTCAGTGCGCAGTACGTCATCTGTGGCGCGTGCCATACCCAGCCGACTGGCTAACACATCAATATACATATCCGGCACACGCTCCTGCTGAGCGGAGTTAGCCAGCAACGCATGAACAATTGGCCCCAGGGTAGCGACGGCGCGCAGACGCTGCGCTTCCAGATAAGCCAGACGTACCGCCACGTTAGCGCCAAAACGATAGCCCAGCGCCGCCACGCGCGTATGATCGACCCACGGTACCGCATCCAGACCGCGTAGCACCTGCTGATGCAGAAAGCTGGTATCCTGGTTCAGTTTCCATTTAGAGGAAAAACCCACCGACGGCATATCAATCGTCAACATCGCGATGCCGCGCGGTGCCAGGTAATCGTGAAACAGGCGATAGTGATCGATCTGCAGGCTATCAAGGTTGCCGCATAGCAGCACCGTAGGATAAGGCGCGCTAACATTAGGCGGCATATGCAGGAAGCCCGTAATCGAGCCGCCGCCCTGAATCGGGAACGATAACTCTTTCAGCTCGCCAGGCAGACGCAGCGTAGCTTCTTCATAGGCGCGGTTAGCCAGCGTTTGCGCCTGTTCGGCCAGCTCATCGCCTTTGATATGTGGCCACGCGGCCAGGCTGTAGAGATTAACCGCATGCAGCCAGTGCTCGCCCGCTTCCGGCGTTTCGCCTGCGTCCATCGCCTTCTGCTGCCATAGCGCCGCCTGTTTGCTCCATTCATAAATCCAGTTGCCGCTGCGATAGCCAATGACCGTATCCAGCAGATCTTCGCTGGTGCGCTCTGCTGAACTGACAGCAATCCGCGCCAGCACTTCGCTAATCTCAATCAGCGGCAAGCCGCGCCAGCTCCAGAGCAGGCGGTTGAGCATGCGATACCAGCCGGTATGGCTCTCACCATCCAGCGTGGATTGAACGGTCGAAGTAACGTGATGCCGTTGGCGCACCAGTGATGACGTTTCCGGGTGTTTAAATCGGGGTTTGAATAGCTCTTCGCTGAGATTTTTTGCTGACATGGTGTCGCTCTCCTGCCGCCGCGCAATCACGAGACTACAGTGTACTTCACCCATCCCCAGGGTGCGACCCGCAGAAACGACAACGCCCGGACGAACCGGGCGTTGTTTTGATGCAGGTCAATCAGCGATCGACGATCGGCGGAACAAAGGCAACGCCCATATCCCACGGCTGCTCAATCCAGGTATTCTGTGCGATATCCACTACATAATCGTCAACCAGCGGCGCGCCAGCAGGCTTAGCGAAAATAGTGACGAAACGCGCTTTCGGATACATTTCACGGATCGCCTGAGCGGTGCCGCCGGTATCAACCAGGTCATCAATCACGATAAAGCCTTCGCCATCGCCTTCCGCACGCTTCAGCACGTTCATTTCGCGCTGATGATCGTGGTCATAGCTGGAAATACAAACGGTGTCGACATAACGGATAGAGAGTTCACGCGCCAGCAGCGCAGCCGGAACCAAACCACCGCGGCTTACGGCAATAATGCCTTTCCACTGTTCAACAGGAAGCAGGCGCTGAGCCAGTTTACGGGCATGAATCTGCAACATGTCCCAGGTGACGACGTATTTTTCGCTCATAAAAGGAATCCCGACCAATCGAATTGGCCTAAAAAATATGCAATGGGAAAAGGTTGCGCGGCATTATAAGGATCTGACGCGTTAAAAACCAGCACCGGATTGCGCGGTTGCCGCATTTTAACGCGCCCGACTGCACAGCAGACAATAAAGGATGTTATTCTCACCCCATCACGTCAGATTCGCTGACGGCGATCGATTACTGGAAATTTCGCAATGATGCGCAGCCGCGCACCGATGACACAGGAGACCTGTCGTGTCTGAATTGTCTCAACTCTCTCCCCAACCGCTGTGGGATATTTTCGCTAAAATCTGCTCCATTCCGCATCCTTCATTTCACGAAGAGGCGCTGGCGCAGCACATTCTCTCCTGGGCAAAGGAAAAAGGCTTCTGGTGCGACCGTGACCAGGTCGGCAATATCTTGATCCGTAAGCCAGCTACGCCAGGCATGGAAAACCGTAAGCCGGTAGCGCTGCAGGCGCACCTGGATATGGTGCCGCAAAAAAACAACGATACGGCCCATGATTTCACTAAAGATCCAATTCAGCCCTGGATCGATGGCGAATGGGTAAAAGCGCGCGGCACGACGCTGGGCGCGGATAATGGCATTGGTATGGCCTCTGCGCTGGCGGTACTGGCTGATGAGAGCGTACAACACGGTCCGCTGGAAGTGCTGTTGACCATGACGGAAGAGACCGGCATGGACGGCGCATTCGGTCTGCAACCGAACTGGCTGCAGGCTGAGATCCTGATTAACACCGATTCTGAGGAAGAAGGTGAAATCTATATGGGCTGCGCCGGCGGTATCGATTTTACCTCTACGCTGCCGCTGCAGCGTGAAGCGGTTCCTGCCGATTACGAAACGTTGCGCCTGACGCTGAAAGGGTTAAAAGGCGGTCATTCCGGGGCAGAGATCCATCTGGGCCTGGGCAATGCCAACAAGCTGCTGGTGCGCTTCCTGGCACAGTATGCACGTGAATACGATCTGCGTCTGATTGATTTTACCGGCGGCACGTTGCGCAATGCGATTCCGCGTGAAGCCTACGCTACCTTCGCTCTGCCAGCGGCAAAAATCGATACGCTGAAATCTGCGGCGATGGGCTATCTGGCGACCCTGCAGAACGAGCTGGGCCTGATTGAGAAGAATATCACCCTGCAAACCGAGCCGGTGGCGGGTGGCGCGGCGCTGACCGCTGACAGCCGCGATCGTTTTATCGCCCTGCTGAACAGCACGCCGAACGGCGTGATCCGCAACTCTGACGTGGCGAAAGGCGTGGTGGAAACGTCGCTGAACGTCGGTGTGGTTTCCATGACCGAGCAGGAAGCAAAAATCAACTGCCTGATCCGTTCGCTGATCGACAGCGGCAAAGATTATGTGGTGACAATGCTGAGCTCGCTGTGTGAACTGGCCGGTGCGCAAGGTGCAGCAAAAGGCAGCTATCCGGGATGGCAGCCGGACGCCAGCTCGCCGGTCATGGCGCTGGTGCGTGAGACCTATCAGCGCCTGTTTAACAAGACGCCGAATATTCAGATCATTCATGCGGGGCTGGAATGTGGTCTGTTCAAGAAGCCTTACCCGGATATGGATATGGTTTCCATCGGCCCGACCATTACCGGCCCGCACTCGCCGGATGAGCAGGTGCATATTGGCAGCGTAGCGCTTTACTGGCAGCTGCTGACCGAACTGCTGAAAGTGATTCCGGCGAAGTAATTTCGTCTGGAACGCGTCGCAATCAGTAAAATCAAAGGCCAGAGCATTTCTGGCCTTTTTATTTTTTACGCAATTTATTTTATAGCGCGTTGTTTAACGCAGCTGACCTGTAATTTTCTGAGCGTTCGGCAATAGAGTGTAAACAACAGGGATGAGTAAAAGCGCTCGGTGCGTATGATAAACAGGCTAAGACCAATAAAGATTAACGCTAATGAGGCGCTAATAATTCCTCCCCATGCCGTAAACGCGCTAGCTATCCACTCTATAACCATACTCAGAAAGTATATAATGGCGCTTAGCAGTGTTAAATATGCCAATATCAGATGAAGTCTGGCACCGGCCATAAACCCCTTCGACATGATAAACACTGGCATTACATAAAGTATGCCGCAAATCAGCGAACCAATCACCAAAAAGACCATGGTCATGGCAGGTGGCAATAATAGCCACTGCGTTACAGCCTGCCATAGTGAAAACTGCACTATAGCAAAGCTCATAATCATAAAAAAAGCGCTAAGCACCAGCGGAAACGCAAAATTAAACATCCCGACGGAATCCTTCATCTCTGCGTTAATTTTTTCTTGCAGGGCTGAAAACTTGTTAACCGAAGCACTTTTGATCTCATGCTCAATTGCCCGACAGCGCTGGAAGCGTGCCAGGAAAATCTTTAATAACATTTTATTCCTTAAAAACCAGAGAAAGACTGGAGAGTAGATATGGCATATTTGGCGCTAACCCCCATGTTTTGCGGATTCCGTATTGTCCCTGTCACCCCACTGCCAGAAAAAGTTACTGTATTATTTATCGCAATTAATAATTCTCTTTGTAATTGGCATTAAATAGCTTCTGTGGGGAAACGTTTGGGGTAACGCCCCGCCTCCATTGCTGCTTTCACTCCAGCGTTAGAAATGCCACCAAAATCATAACTTAGCATGCTTTTTTCTGATGAGTAGCCAGTGAAACTCATTATTATCCTCTTTCATTCCATGATAAAACTGATTAGCGGTGCATGAATGATAAATTATCCTAAAGCAATAATAAACTATAAAAATAAACCACAGAACATAGCTAGCCTATTAAATATTACTTTGGGCGTTAAATTCAAAGTTAGGAAGTACGCCTGCTAACCAAATTTAATTTTCTAAACGCGTGATAAAGTAATCAGGGGCTGTCAGCAGCAGGAACATAACAACAGCTACTTTTACATGCAGCACATTTTATGTTTATTTATCGATACATACTGTATTCAAAAATCAGTTCTGGCGTGAGAAGGCTTAACCATCCTACAGCCCCAGCAGCAGTTGCCGTTCCAGCTGAGGATTCAGCAACGTCACATGCAGCCCCACCAGCCTGACGCCGCGGCCGGCACGGCGCTCTTCCCAGGCCTCTTTCGCTACCGCAATCAAATCTTCTTTATTCAACACCGGCCAGACATGCTCCTGCGTGGTCTGCTGAAAATCACTGAACTTAAGCTTAACGCCCTGGCGCGCAATATGACGATCCGGTTTGATTTTCGTCAGCCGCCGCTCCAGTTCGTCATAAAGAAAATCAATAATCTCCAGGCACTGCTCCCAGTGATGAATATCTTCCGACAGCGTGCGCTCAACGCCGAGCGACTTACGCTCGCGATCGGTAATCACTTCACGCTCATCAATACCGTGGCTGCGCTCCCAGATTACCCGGCCAAATTTACCAAAGCGCTTTAGCAACATTGCCAGATCGCTGTTTTGCACATCGGCGCAGGTGCGCAGCCCTAAATCTTCCAGCTTCTTTGCCGTTACTTTGCCGACGCCGGGAATTTTGGCCAGCGGCAGCGTCAGTAAAAACTGCGGCACCTCATCCGGGGTAATCACATACTGGCCGTTTGGCTTATTCAGATCGGAAGCGATTTTGGCAAGAAACTTAATCGGCGCAACGCCCGCTGATGCGGTAAGATCCAGTTCACGGGAGATAGTCTGGCGGATTTCACGCGCCATCAGCGTTGCCGAACCGTGACAGTGCGGGCTGTCGCTTACGTCAAGATAGGCTTCATCCAGCGACAGCGGCTCAATACGCGCGGTATAACGTGAAAAGATTTCGCGAATATGGGCGGAAGCCTCTTTATAGGCATCAAAGCGGCCCGGCAGCAGCGTTAAGTGCGGACAGAGCTTTAACGCCATCGCGGTGGACATCGCGCTGCGCACGCCATATTTACGGGCCGGGTAGTTAGCGGTGCTGATAACGCCGCGCTGCGTCCGGTTGCCGCCAATGGCCAGCGGAATATCACGCAGGCTGGGGTTATCACGCATTTCCACCGCCGCGTAAAAGCAGTCCATATCGACATGAATGATTTTGCGCATAGCCCCCTCCGCCATTACTGGATAAGTATACAGCCAACTTAAGGGGATTCAATGGCGTAGCGCGATGAATATGCAGTAACGGCATACGTTAATTTGCGGGCCATCTCCGGAATAACAGCTATTTCTTAGCTGGCATCTTGATAAAAAAACAGACAGTGATAATGTTGCGCAGCAATAGCGGAATTATCCTATATGCATGTTACAGACGCCGCAGGGCGTTGCAGTTTAATCCCCCTCATCATCAAGGGAACAAGAATGGGCAAAATCGCACTTTTGTTTGCGATGATTCTTCTGCCAGCCCTCAGCATGGCAAGCGCGCCTGAGCCAGTTCAGCCACTGGCACCGGTCAGCAAAGAGTTAAAGAAGCAGTTATTAGGTACGCCGGTTTACATTCAGATATTTAAAGAAGAACGCACGCTGGAACTGTACGGCAAGATCGGCAATGAGTTCCGCCTGCTCGATAGCTATCGCATCTGTAACTTTTCTGGCGGCCTTGGGCCAAAGCGCCGTCAGGGCGATTTTAAAAGCCCGGAAGGCTTTTACAGCGTAAAACAGAGCCAGCTTAAGCCGGACAGCCGTTTTTACCGCGCAATCAATATTGGTTTTCCTAACCAGTACGACCGCCAGCAGGGCTATGACGGCAAATACCTGATGATCCATGGCGCCTGCGTCTCTGTTGGCTGTTACGCCATGACAAATGCCTATATGGATGAGATCTTCAGCTACGTAAACGCGGCTTTGCGTAACGGTCAGCCTGAAGTGGCCGTCAGTATCTATCCGTTCCGCATGACCGAAAGCAATATGCAGCGTCACCGGAACTCTTATTACGCCAGTTTCTGGAAACAGCTGCAGCCGGGCTATGCGTGGTTTGTACAGCATCGCCAGCCGCCAACGATAGCGGTAAATAACGGCAGGTATGTGCTGAACGGCTCACCGGTCAGCGGCACGCCCGCCGCTTCACAGTCATTCCTGGCGCTCTCCAAGGCAAAATAGTTGCCATTCGCCTGGCGCAATACGATGCCAGGTCTCATTGCCGGTTAGCGGCTGAGTGGCAATCACCGTGACCACGTCATTTGGCGTGGTCTGCTTCTGAAAATCGATCTCTACATCCTGATCCAGCAGCTTCGCCTTACCAAACGGCGCACGTCGCGTAATCCAGAAAAGATTGGTCGAGCAATAGGCCATTAAATAGCGGCCATCTGACAGCAGCATATTAAACACCCCTTTCTGCCGCAGTTCCGTCGCCAGTTCGGCAATATAGCGAAACACCGCAGGCCAGTTGCCCGGCGTTCGCGGATAGCGCGTCGCCAGCTTATGCAGCAGCCAGCAGAACGCCTTTTCACTGTCTGTCTCGCCTACCGGACGAAAATTACCGGTTTCCAGCTGGCGATAGCCGCTTAGCTGCCCGTTGTGCGCATAGGTCCAGTTACGTCCCCACAGCTCGCGAGTAAAAGGATGGGTATTCTCCAGCGACACCTGCCCCCGGTTCGCCTGACGAATATGCGCCACCACCGAGCAGGACTTAATAGGATACTCCTGCACCAGACGCGCGATTGGCGAGTTATAGCTGGGCTGCGGATCTTTAAAGGTGCGGCAGCCTTTGTTTTCGTAGAAGGTGATACCCCAGCCATCTTTATGCGGCCCGGTGCCACCACCGCGCTGCACCAGTCCGGTAAAGCTAAAGCAAATATCAGTTGGGACATTAGCGCTCATGCCGAGCAGTTCACACATAGAGAGGCCTCCGGCGCGGTTTTGTGACGATTATAACGAATCAAATGGAGACTGGCAGCGGAAGAGCATTTTTGTTAACAGAACGCGACAAGCGCCCTGCTGCTTCGGATTAGCCGCGCCGGGGCTGACGCGGCAAAGTTAACGGCTGGTGCGCCGTTACTTTTTCTCCATCTCTTTTTCGATCAACAGCATCAGGATATGAATCACTTTGATATGGATCTCCTGAATGCGGTCGGCATAGCCAAAGTGCGGCACACGGATTTCGATGTCTGCGCTGCCCGCCATTTTGCCGCCATCTTTGCCGGTCAGGGTGATCACTTTCATGCCCTGCGCGCGCGCCGCCTCAATCGCCTTGATGATATTGGCGGAATTCCCCGAGGTGGAAATACCCAGCAGCACATCGCCCGCACGGCCTACGGCCTCAACATAACGAGAGAAGACATAGTCGTAGCCAAAATCATTACTGACGCAGGAGAGATGACTGACGTCAGAGATGGCGATAGCCGGATAGCCAGGGCGGTTTTCGCGATAGCGACCAGTCAGCTCTTCAGCAAAATGCATGGCATCACAGTGCGAACCGCCGTTGCCGCAGGAAAGCACTTTGCCCCCCGCCTTAAAGCTATCGGCAAGCAGCACGGCAGCGCGCTGGATCGCATGAATATTTGCGTCTTCGCTCAGGAATTTATTTAGCGTATCCGCTGCTTCGTTAAGTTCTGAACGAATAATATCCTGGTACATAGGGAGGTCCTTTGGAGGAGAAAGAGTCAGCGCAAGTTTACCGAAATGCCAGCGGGTCGCAAAGCCTTACAGGGTAAAGCTGAGATGTAAAGACCGGGGCGCTGTCAGGGTAATAATCGGTTTAATCCACAACGGGCTGGGATAAAATTCATGCTTTGACGAATGATGCGAATGGAATGTGAGCCAGGTTGTAATTATTCTGTTGCCAGATTGCTAAATAAACAGAACTGCTTTAAACCTGTAGCCAGACCAACAGGTCAGACCTCTTACTTGTTACGGAGCGGTTCATTATGATGGTTCTTAGCATTGTCGCGACGCTGATTCTGATCGGCGCGCTTTTTTGGCACCGCATTTCGCTTCCAGCCAGCAGCGCTATCCTGCTGTTATGGAGTGCAGCAATGGCCCTATTCGATCTCTGGACGCCCTGGCTGTTGCTTCCGCTGGCCCTGATACTTCTGCCGTTAAACCTGCCGTCGATGCGTCGTTCGATGGTCTCTGCCCCCATGCTGCGCACCTTCCGTAAGGTGATGCCACCGATGTCACGTACTGAAAAAGAGGCGATCGATGCGGGCACAACCTGGTGGGAAGGCGATCTGTTTCGTGGCAATCCTGACTGGCAAAAACTGCACAACTATCCGCAGCCGCGTCTGACCGCTGAAGAACAGGCATTTCTTGATGGCCCGGTGGAAGAGGCCTGCCGTATGGCTAACGATTTTCAGATCACCCATGAAATGGCCGATCTGCCGCCGGAGCTGTGGGCTTACCTGAAAGAGCATCGCTTCTTCGCCATGATTATTAAAAAGGAGTATGGCGGACTGGAGTTTTCTGCCTACGCCCAGGCACGCGTGCTGCAAAAGCTGGCGGGCGTATCCGGCATTTTGGCGATTACCGTTGGCGTACCCAACTCGCTCGGCCCCGGTGAATTGCTGCAGCACTACGGCACCGATGAGCAGAAGAAGCATTATTTGCCGCGTCTGGCACAGGGCCTGGAGATCCCCTGCTTTGCATTAACCAGCCCGGAAGCGGGTTCCGATGCAGGCGCGATCCCCGATATCGGCATCGTTTGTATGGGCGAATGGCAGGGCCAGCAGGTGCTGGGTATGCGTCTTACCTGGAACAAGCGCTATATCACCCTGGCACCGATTGCCACCGTGCTGGGCCTGGCATTTAAGCTTTCCGACCCTGAGCATTTACTGGGCGATACCGAAGAGCTGGGCATTACCTGTGCGCTGATCCCAACCCATACGCCAGGCGTTGAGATCGGCAAACGCCATTTCCCGCTTAACGTGCCGTTCCAGAATGGCCCGACACGCGGTAACGATATTTTTGTCCCTATCGACTACATCATCGGCGGGCCTAAAATGGCCGGTCAGGGCTGGCGCATGCTGGTTGAGTGCCTGTCGGTAGGTCGCGGCATCACCCTGCCCTCCAACTCCACCGGCAGCCTGAAAAGTCTGGCGCTGGCAACGGGCGCCTATGCGCATATTCGTCGCCAGTTCAGGGTTTCTATCGGGAAGATGGAAGGGATTGAAGAACCGCTGGCGCGCATCGCCGGCAACGCTTATGTGATGGATGCCGCCGCCACGCTGATTACCTGCGGCATTATGCAGGGCGAGAAACCAGCGGTGCTCTCGGCGATAGTTAAATATCACTGCACCCATCGCGGCCAGCGCGCCATTATCGATGCGATGGATATTGCTGGTGGTAAAGGCATTATGCTCGGCAAGAGCAATTTCCTTGCCCGTGCTTATCAGGGCGCACCGATCGCAATTACCGTCGAAGGCGCGAATATTCTGACGCGCAGCATGATCATCTTTGGTCAGGGCGCAATCCGCTGTCATCCTTATATCCTGCGTGAGATGGGCGCCGCAGAGCGTAACGACCTGCCAGAGTTTGATCGCGCGCTATTCAGTCATATTGGACATGTCGGCAGCAACCTGATTCGCAGCCTGTGGCTGGGTGTTACCGGCGGTTACGGCAGCGCTGCGCCAACCCGCGATGCAACCCGCCGCTATTACCAGCATCTGAACCGCATCAGCGCGAACCTGGCGCTGCTGTCAGATATTTCGATGTCGGTACTGGGCGGTAGTCTGAAGCGACGCGAACGCGTTTCAGCCCGGCTGGGCGATATTCTGAGTCAGCTTTATCTTGCCTCGGCGGCGCTAAAACGTTACGACGAAGAAGGCCGTAATGTAGCGGATCTGCCGCTGCTGCACTGGGGCGTGCAGGATGCGCTGAATCAGGCAGAGAATGCTATTGACGATCTGCTGCGTAATTTCCCCAACGCGGCGGTTGCAGCCACACTGCGTGTGATGATTTTCCCGGCAGGCCGCCACTGCCGTGCGCCATCGGATCGTCTGGACCATCAGTTAGCGAAACTGTTGCAGACGCCGTCCGCAACGCGCTCTCGCCTGGGACGCGGCCAGTATTTAACGCCGAGCGAACATAATCCTGCCGGACAGCTGGAAGCGGCGCTACAGGATGTAATGGCTGCGGAAGTGATTCACGACCGTCTTTGCAAGCAGTTGAAAAAGCATTTGTCATTTACCCGACTTGATGAGCTGGCACAGCGCGCCTTGCAGGAGGAGTGGATCACACAGCAGGAGGCGGATGTTTTAGTGCGTGCCGAAGCCAGTCGCCTGCGTTCGATTAACGTTGATGAGTTTGAGGCGGATGCGCTGGCTACCCAGCCGGTAAAGCAGGATCAGACGCATGAGCGTAAAAGCGAAGCCGCCTGAGGGCGAATAAAAATAAAGACTACCCAGCAAGCGTCACGTTTGCGGTAATAAACCGGACATTTTAGCGTGGCAACCAGGGCCTGAGCGGTAACGCTCGGGCCTTTTCTTTATGAAAAGCAGGAACGGAAGTTTTACTTTTATCTGCCTGTGCGGCAGTGAACAAGCGCATAAGGTTTTAACGTTTTCAGTTAAGTGGCGAGACCAAAAAATAACTTCTTTAGGCAAAAAAAATTAATATAGAAACTTTGTTTTGGCGCAGAAAAAATATTTCCTTAACTCTATATTAACACCTCGCTGAAACCCCTGGCACATTGTTCATAAACATCTGGATTATTATTGAAATAATTTTTCAATGGATTGTATTGGATAAAATAATGAACTGTCGTTTTCACCTGCCAATTCAATAAAACCGAGACTGGTATAAAATTGTTTAGCCTCATCATCCAGGGCGTCGACAAACATGCCATGTATACCTACCGCCAATGACGCGTGATAAACAACGCTCATCGCATGAGAAATCAACATGCTTCCCCAGCCTTGCCCATGCAGAGTTTTATCTATCGCCAGCCTGCCAAGGGTAACGCATGGCACATTTTTATATGGTTTTTTTTTCTGTTGCGTTTTAGAGGGCAAGCTAGATCTTTCAAAACTACCGCCGGATAACGTGTAATAGCCCAGGACTTTTGGCTCCGCCTCATGATTTATCAGCACATACGCTCTTAATATTTCCCCGTTATGTTGACGTCTGAGATGCTCGAGCAGAAATTTATTTAAAGTTGTTTTGCCACAATCAAAGTTATTTATTTTGTACTGAGCTTCATCCATGAAAAGCTCGACTTTTAAAGTGTCCAAAACTTACTCCATGTTCTGTAGACGTTGGGCCGCTTGCTTTAACTTTACATTAGGTTTAGGTGGATTGCTGATGGCATCCATAACCTGCTTCCATGATGCTTCATTGAGCACTATACGTTGATGCTGTTCAATGACTTCAGCTGCCCGTTCAGAAGCACTTGCCAGCATAAATTGCGAGATGGTTAGATTGCTGAGAGAGGCCGCGTTTTCGATAAGCGTTTTATCTTCTGGAGATAAACGCAGATCGATGCGTTGTTTCTTTAATGTGTTTGCCATGTTTCCTCTATGTCCATATGACTGACGCATTGCTATGCAATACAGTTTCAGGATTTGATACGCCTGCATGTACGGTCTCTTACCGTACATGCAGTATGTGGTGAGGCGGACTATTTTTTAATCAATCTTTATATGATCCCAAGAAATACCACCGAGAAACCAGTAAAAGTCGTTTGATAAGCTGCCTGTACGGCAGTGAACATCGTGTTCATCCTCAATCCACAGGTAATACTTTTCTAAGCTGCCTGTGCGGCAGTGAACCCTGGAGCAGATTAGCTTGAATGTATGCTGAACCAGCACGGCCAACGTATCGACATTATCAATACGCCAGCCGCAGCAATAAGCATCGTTTTCAAACTGAGCAAGACTCTATTTTCGCCAGAAAAAGCGCGAGAAAAGTATCAGCACCGGATAAATTTCAAGACGTCCCATTATCATGGCGGCACACATCAAATATTTAGCCCCTTCGCTAAGCGTACCAAATGTGGATGCCGTTTCTCCAAAGCCAAGCCCCATATTATTGATACAGGCCGCAACGGTAGCGAAAGCGGTCATCAGGTCATAGCCCATGATATTGAGCATCCAGACAAAAAACACCGTGAACAGTACGTAAAGAAAAAAGAAACTCCATACCGAGCGCAACACGCGTTCCGTCACCACGCTCTCGCCAACCCGAATGCTTAATAGCGCACGAGGATGCGCCAGTTGATGTAGCTCATGGCGGCTTTGCTTAAATAACACCAGGAAGCGCAGCGCTTTTATACCGCCGCAGGTAGAGCCCACACAGCCGCCAAAAAAGCTTGCCGTCAGTAACAGCACAATAGTATGTGCAGGCCAACTGGCATAGTCGCCGGTCGCCAGGCCATTATCGGTAATCATAGAGCTGGTCAGGAAGAACGCATGCATCAGACTGTCCGTTGCGTTATACATGCCGACATGCCAGAGCTGCCATGCGGTTATCAACACTATAATCAGCGTCACCAGCAGGAAAAAGCGTAGCTCTGCATTACGGCGAAACGGTTGTAATGTGCGTCGGGTAAAGGCAACAAACCACACGGTAAAGTTAATTGCTGACAGTAGCGAGAAAAGCCCGGCAACCAGTTCGATCGCAGAACTGTTCCAGTAACCAATGCTCTCGCTGCGTGTGGAAAAGCCGCCCAGCGACACGGTAGAAAGGCCATGACAGAGCGCATCAAAAGCGGGCATCCCCGCCAGCATATAAGCGGCGCAACAGGCCAGTCCCAGCAGCAGATAGGTAAGCCACAGGCTGCGTGAAGTATCGGCCAGACGCGGCGTCAGGCGCTCTTCTTTAAAAGGGCCGGGCATCTCTGACTGATAAAGTTTCGCCCCACCAATTCCCAAAAGCGGCAGTACCGCGACCGCCAGAACAATAACTCCCAACCCGCCGATAAAATTGAGCTGCGCCCGATAATAGAGATAGGCAGCCGGCAGGTTGCTAACGTCGCCAATCACGGTGGCGCCCGTGGTGGTGATACCGGATACCCCTTCAAACAGCGCATCAATAAAACTCAGCCCCACCGAATCATCCAGCCAGAGCGGCATGGCGCTGATAACCGAAAACAACAGCCAGAACAGAACAATAATCAGAAAGCCGTCACGGGTTTTAAGCTGTATACCGGCACGTTTGGTGGCAAGCCAGGCACCGCCGCCCAGGGTAAAAAAGGTGAAGAAGGTAGTAAAAAAAGCAAACCAGCTGCGCTCTTTGCTGAACAAAGCGACCAGCATCGGCGGCAGCATGGAAAAGCTGTACAAAAACACCAGAAAACCGCACAGGTGAATAACCACGCGCACCTGTGAAAAATTGAGTGTGAGATAGCGTTGCAAAGCAAGGCTCCCTGATGACAAAAGATCGGCAGCAATGATGCCTTCTTACCGGGCATATCACAAACTCAGATAAAGCAACGGATGAATATATTCATTATCTACAGAAGATTGTATTGTGCGCTCTGAGGAGTGTGGCCACGGAAAGCCCATCCATAAAACTGGCTGTCACGCCTGGTCAGCGGTGGAACTAAAAACGTTGTCGGTTGTAACAGGTGAATTTATAAATTACGCTTATGTATCGGCACGAAACAGGACAACCTGGCCTTGAATAAATATTCGTCAAATACTTCCTCCCGCCTCAGACATACGCCTCTTGGCAGGAGTATGGCGGCCTTTTTGCTGCTGACAGCCATGGCCGTTATGGGCATTAATGCCTGGACACTCTGGAGCTCCTGGCAACAGCGAATTACAGAGCGCGAAGAGGATGCCCGTAATCTCGCCGTCTCGCTGGCAAAACAGGCAGAAGACGCCTTTCTTCAGGTGGATATTACCCTCTCTGATGCGGTCAGGCAGCTCACGCAGCAGGGGCCAGACTATGCAAAAACGGAGGCTTTTTCACGTCAGCTGAAAGAGCAGCACGGTAAACTGCAGCAGCTGCATGGGCTTTTTATTTACGATGCACAGGGAAACTGGATCGCCACATCAGGCAATTATATCCCTTCAAAGGGCAGCAATGCAGATCGGGAATATTTTGTCTGGCACCGTAGCCACTCTGATACCTCTGTTCATATCGGTCACGTTATTCGCAGCCGTTCCACTGGTGAACAGGTTATCCCGGTATCGATGCGCCTGAACGACAGCGCCGGTCATTTTGCCGGCGTCGCACTGGCCACGGTTAAAGTGGACTACTTCAGGCAATTTTACGGTTATTACACCCTGGGAGCACGCGATGTTCTGGGGCTTATCCTCGCCGATACCACCGTATTGTATATGCGCCCCCTGCCGGATTCAGTGATTAACCGAAGCCTTTCTGCCAGCCCGCTGTTCAGAATCGCGCTTAAAACATCCGCCAGCGGCAGTGCAACATGGCGCTCCGCGCTGGACGGTATTGAGCGTATTTATGGTTATGCCCGGCTGGAGCAGTATCCGCTGGTCGTCACCGCTGGCTATGATCGTGACAGAGTGCAGAAAGCGTGGCTTGAAACCAACCTCACAGATGTGGTGCTTAACCTGATCCTGCTGACCATGATAATGGGAATGGGAGTATTTATTCTGAAGCAAATCAGGGCCAACGTCAGAAACCAGCTTGAGCTGACGCAGGTCAGAGATGAACTTACCACCATTAACCATACCCTGCAGTCGATGGCGCTGATTGACGGCCTGACCGGCCTGGCTAACCGCAGACAGTTTGATGTGGTGCTTGAAGAAGGGCTGCAGCGCTCGAAAAAAACTGGCGAGCCGCTGTCATTAATCATGATAGATATCGACTTTTTCAAACGCTATAACGATACCTTCGGTCACGTAGCAGGTGACATGTGTCTGAAAAAGGTAGGCGGCCTGCTGAAAGGTGCGACTCACCGTCATACCGATCTGGTGGCGCGCTACGGCGGCGAGGAGTTCGCTATCATTCTGCCTTTTACCAGCGCACCGGATGCCAGGCAGTTTGCTGACCGGGCGGTTAAGGTGATCAGAGATGCCGCGATTGTCCATACCTCGACGGAACTGCCGGAGAGAGTGGTCACTATCAGCGCCGGCTGCGGTACGATTATCTCAAATGGTGAGGACAACGAAGCCGAGCTGCTGAAGAAAAAGGCAGATAATGCGCTTTACCATGCCAAACGCAACGGACGTAATCGGGCTCAGGGAGAGATCTAACCTTAATCTGCGCCTCTCAGCTCTGTTGTTCTTGTCTGTAACGATGTGCAACCTTCACCACGGAAGGTTGCACATGCAGTCAGGGCAAACCCTAGCCGTTCTGTCGAATACGGGCAATCAGCGTATCGATATTATCGATATGCGGCGCGGCAACAATTAACGTTTTCCCCAGGCTAATCGCGTGACGAATACACTCAATGCGCATCGCTTCATCCTGAATGGTTTCCAGGTCCGCCACGTGTGCCATGCCGACTGTACGACGAATCAGTTCGCTGCCGCAGTAACCGATACTGTCCGCAAATACTTTCTTCAACCAGGTCGCGGTATAGTCCGGCCACGCCAGCATGCGATCGCGGCTTTTTTCCGCTGCCAGTGCCTGAAAGCATTCGGCAAATGTCAGCCACAGGGTGCGTATATCCTGTAAACGCTGCTCGCGCCCGTCGGCCGCTTCACGCGTCGCCAGCAGCCCCGGCAGCGCACAATAGTTCAGCAGCAGGTTACCCAACGCCGTACCCACGTCAAAACCCACTGGCCCAAAATACCCAAACTCGGCATCAATTGCTTTCAGGCTACCGTCGGCAACAAACACGGAACCGCTGTGGATATCACCATGCAGGTGCGCTTCCGCATGGGAGAAAAAGCGGTGCTTTAGTCCGGCGACCTCGTTACGCAGCCGTTCATCGCTACGCAACTCCGCCACCTCAGTTTCCAGCTGTGCCGGGTAATCGTTGCGCGGATGATCTTCATAGGGATCGGTAAAAAAGAGATCCTCAGTGATTTCACACATTTCAGGATTGGTAAAACGGATAACCCGCGCCTTTTTCTCATGAGGATGCAGGTAAAAATCGGAGGTATGAAACAGCGTTTGCGCCAGATATTCACCCAGCTGACGCGTCGCCTGCGGATAGTAGCGTCCCTGTACCAGCTCACCGCGCCAGATACGATAGCTGGAGAGATCTTCCATCACCATCACCGCCAGCTCAGCATCGTAATGCAATACTTTTACCGTATGCTGCGGGCAGTGCCGATAATGTTCCGTGAGCGTTTCAGCTTCCAGTCGCGCACGCTCCAGTGTCAGCGGCCAGGACTCGCCAACGCAGCGCACCCAGGGCAGCGCCTGCTTTACCACAACGCGACTGATGCCGTCGCGATCAAAGATTTTAAATACCAGATTAAGGTTACCGTCACCAATCTCTTCAGCCGTTACCAGCGAAGATGCATCACTTAGCCCACCAAATCGCTGCGCATATTCTACCGCATCGGCGGCAGTGAACGTCCGGTATTGCGACATTATCCGTTTCCTCTGCAAATCTGTAGTAAAAGCCGTTCAGACGTCTATACTTCCGTTTCGCATGTTGGCACAATATGCTGCATTAACGCAACATGGATTTCACTGTTATGCAAACTCTTCATACCACCAGCCTGCAGGTGCGTGATAACCAGCTGTGGATCCTCGATCAGCAGGCTCTGCCGCAGCAAAAAAACTGGCTGGACGCGAGCAGCGTGGAAGCGCTGGTTAGCCATATTCATGCGCTGCGGGTACGCGGTGCGCCATTAATTGGCCTCTCCGCCAGTCTACTGCTGGCGCTGCTGGCGGAAAATGGCATGTCCAAAAACCAGCTGACGCAGGCGCTGGCGATCTTACGCGCCGCGCGTCCTACTGCCGTTAATCTGATGAACAATCTGGACAGGATGAAGCAGGCGCTGCTGCAGGAGAATTTCGTTGATGCGTTAAGCGCTGAAGCGCTGCGGCTGGTGAAAGAAGATAAAGCGCTATGCGACAGCATCGCTCAGGCGGGCAGCCAACGGGTAGCGCCCGGCAGCCGAATTTTAACCCACTGCAATACCGGCGGTCTGGCTACCGCTGGCGTTGGCACCGCCATCGGCGTTATCGCCCTGGCTTTTCAGCAGGGAAAAGTCGAACAGGTCTGGGTGGATGAAACTCGCCCGCTATTACAGGGTGGCCGCCTGACGGCCTGGGAACTAACCGAACTGGGCATTCCCAATCGTTTGATCTGCGATTCTATGGCGGCCGCGCTGATGGCGCAAAAACAGGTGGACGCCATCTGGGTCGGTGCCGATCGTATTGCCGCTAACGGCGATGTCGCTAACAAAATCGGCACCTATAGTCTGGCGGTGCTGGCGCGCTATCATCACATCCCTTTTTACGTAGCCGCGCCGCATACCACACTCGATCCGCACTGCCCCAACGGCAGCGCCATCCCGATTGAGCAGCGCGCCGCCTCCGAGGTCACTGGCGTATCCGGCAGCTTTGGCCAGCTACAGTGGGCGCCGGAAAATGCGCAGGTATGGAATCCGGCATTTGACGTGACGCCAGCAGAATTAATCAGCGGTTGGGTGTTGGATAGCGGCGTGGTAACGCCTGAAGAGGTGGCGGCCGGTTATTTCCAGCCGCGATGAACCAGAATCAGGGTAGACGCGGGTAACTAACCGCAATCGGATCGCCGGTGAAGTTGGCGATCCAGCCTTCCGGGTTATCGAAAATACGGATCGCGGTAAAATGCGGGGTCGATCCCATATCAAACCAGTGCGGTGTACCGGCCGGTACGGAGATCAGATCATTTTTCTCACACAGGATTTGGTAGACACGCCCTTCCAGATGCAGGCAAAACAGCCCGGCCCCTTCGACAAAAAAGCGCACTTCGTCTTCACCATGGGTATGCTCCGCCAGAAACTTACTGCGCAGCGCCTCTTTTTGCGGATTATCGGCGCGCATGCTGATCACATCCCAGCTTTGATAGCCCTTCTCCGCAACCAGTCGATCGATGGCATGCTGATAAGCATTAATCACGGTTTCCGCATCAGGGTTTTCGCCTAATTCGCGGTTGGCTTCCCAGCGTTCAAAGCGTACACCGCGCGCGTTGAGCTGCTCGCGAATCGCCTCAGGATCGGTGCTGTGCCACACCGGCACCGTGGTTTCTGTTTCGGTATAGATGGTCAATTCACTCATAAGGAAAACAGCTCCAGCTTAATCTGATCAAAACGGTTTACCTGGCGATGAAGACTCTTATTATCCGCTTCGCCGCGAATCAACTGCAGGGTGTACCAACCGGCCTGCTGCGCAGCATCCAGCTCCTGGCGAATATCAGACAGGAACAGCAGCTCGCTGGCAGGCAGATTAATCTGGCGGGCAATATTTTGATAAGCACTGACCTCACGCTTGGCCCCGACATGGGTATCAAAATAACCGCTGAACAGCGCTGTAATATCGCCGTGATCGCTGTAGCCGAACAACAGCTTTTGCGCAGCAACCGAGCCAGACGAATAAACGTACAGGGAAATCCCCTGTTCATGCCAGTTCTTTAACGCAGGCAATACGTCAGGATAGAGATGACCGGTAAAATCACCGTTAAGGTAGCCGCTGCGCCAGATCATGCCCTGCAACGCTTTCAATGCGGTGGATTTACGGTCTTCATCCATAAAACGATACAGCACGGTAATCAGCTGTTCGGTATCCGCCTGCGGCTGGTTGATCTCCTGACGCAGATCGTTCAACGCAGCGGCCACCGCCGGTTCTGCCATATGAGTACGCAGATACGCCGCCAGATGCTGACGCGCCCAGGGAAACAGAACATTATGCACGAAGCGAATGTCGCTGGTGGTGCCTTCAATATCGGTAACAATTGCGCGGATCATTATCTCTCCAGCAAACGACGTTGCATTTCACAGTTAAACAGGAACTCCAGCCCTTCCAGATGGCGACGCGCCTCCTGCACATCCCTGCCCCAGCAGGTCAGGCCATGACCGCGCAGCAGAAAACCGTAACGCAGCGGCCTGGTTTGCGCCCAGGCTTCAATACGTGCCGCCAGCGCGCTGATATTCTGATCGTTATCAAACAGCGCTATCGCTACGCTATCCAGATGGCTGCGCTGACCGGACAGCGACTTTTGCATTTCATAGCCCTGCAGCAGCAGCGCCGATCCTGTTTCAATACGTGACAGCACGGTGCTGTTAACGCTGTGGGTATGCAATACCGCGCCCGCCTCCGGAAACAGGCGATAGATAAGCGTATGCAGGCCGGTTTCCGCAGAGGGCTTGCGCCCTGACGGTGCCAGGCCGCTGGCGATCTCTACTTCAATAAAATCGGCGGCGGTCAGGCTGCCTTTGTCCTTGCCAGATTCGCTGAGCAGGCATAATCCTCTCTCCGCACGGATCGACATATTGCCGCCGGTCGCCGGTGCCCAGCCCTGTTGCCCAATCCAGTGGCAGGCAGCCACCAGCTGCGCCAGTTGTGGAGTTACGGTCATTGCGCTCCTTTTATCGGCCTCGCCGTTACGGGAAATTTTTGCTTTTAGACGTCTACCCATCTTGATTGCCAAATACTAACATCATGATTATAGTGGCTCAACACAGCCGTAACATCGGGCCGCTACCCGCACGAAAGGTGAGCTATTTATGCGTTCTAACCCGTTGATCCCACAAAGCAAGCTGCCGTCGCTCGGCACCAGCATTTTTACCCAGATGAGCGCGCTGGCGCAGCAGCACAACGCGATTAATCTCTCGCAGGGTTTTCCCGATTTTGACGGCCCGCGTTATTTGCAGCAGCGGCTGGCGCATCATGTTAGCCAGGGCGCAAATCAGTATGCGCCGATGACCGGCGTAGCGGCGTTACGTGAAGCAATTGCCGATAAAACGGCGGAACTTTACCGCCATCGCCCTGACGCTACCGCCGACATTACCATTACCGCTGGCGCGACCGAGGCGTTATATGCTGCGATTACTGCACTGGTGCGGCCTGGTGACGAGGTGATCTGCTTTGATCCCAGCTATGACAGCTATGCGCCCGCCGTCACGCTGTCCGGCGGCGTGATAAAGCGCCTGACACTGCAACCACCCGCCTTTCGCGTTGACTGGCAGGCGTTTCGTGAGTTGCTGTCGCCGCGAACCCGGCTGGTGATCCTGAATACCCCGCACAATCCTTCTGCCACCGTTTGGCAGCAGAGCGACTTTGCCGCGCTGTGGCAGGCCATTGCTGATGAAGAGATCTATGTGCTGAGCGATGAGGTATATGAACATATCTGCTTCACCGACGAGGGTCATCACAGCGTGTTAGCGCATGCGCAACTGCGCGAGCGGGCGATTGCCGTCTCCTCTTTTGGTAAGACATACCATATGACCGGCTGGAAAGTGGGCTACTGCGTTGCGCCAGCGGCGCTAAGCGCTGAGATCCGCAAAGTGCATCAATATCTGACCTTTGCCGTGAACACGCCTGCTCAGCTGTCGCTGGCCGATATGCTGCGCGCCGAACCAGAGCATTATCGCGATCTGCCTGCGTTTTATCGGGCGCGCCGCGATAGTTTTGTTCAGGCGCTCAGCCGTAGCCGTTTTGAAATCCTGCCCTGCGAGGGCACCTACTTTCTGCTGGCGGATTACAGTGCAATATCCGATCTGGATGATGTCAGTTTCTGTCGCTGGCTGACAGAGGAAGTCGGCGTGGCGGCGATCCCGCTATCGGTATTCTGTGCCGACGCCTTTCCTCATCGCTTGATTCGTCTTTGTTTTGCCAAGCAGGAAACTACCCTGCTGGCTGCTGCGGAGCGCCTGTGTCAAATTTAACGCTTTCACTGTTACAACAACCGCTGGTCTGGATGGATGGCGAAGCCAATCTGGCCCATTTTGATACGCTACTGGCGTCGCTTTCCGGGTGCGATTTAATCGTGCTGCCGGAGATGTTTACCACCGGCTTTGCGATGGAAGCGGCGCGTGAGTCGTTATCCCAGCATCGGGTGGTCGCCTGGCTGCATCAGCATGCGCGGCGTCTTAACGCTATGGTGGGCGGCAGTGCGGCGCTGCAAACGGAAAAAGGTGCGGTAAATCGTTTTCTGCTGGTGGAGCCGGATGGCCGCGTACACCATTACGACAAGCGCCACCTGTTTCGCATGGGCGACGAGCATCACTATTATGTTGCAGGCAGTCAGCGAGAGATCGTGGAATGGCGCGGCTGGCGTATTTTGCCGCAGGTTTGCTATGACCTGCGCTTCCCGGTGTTTTCCCGTAACCGCGACGATTACGACCTGGCGCTGTATGTCGCAAACTGGCCGGAGGCGCGTGCTCATCACTGGCAGGCGCTGCTGATGGCGCGCGCGATTGAAAACCAGGCTTACGTTGCTGGCTGCAACCGCGTGGGTGAAGATGGCAAATCGCTGCGCTACAGTGGCGATAGCCAGATTATTTCGCCGCAGGGCATTATTCTGGGCCGTGGCGAAGCGCATCAGCCAGCAGTGTTACATGCTGAGCTATCGCTGGAGGAGCTACGGTCATATCGCGAACGCTTCCCCGCCTGGCGCGATGCCGACGCGTTTGACTGGCGTTAAGTATTGGGTGGGCTGGTCAGTCCTGCAAAGAGACCAGCTCAATACACAGCAAATCCTGTTGTATTGTCACTGATTTTATCAGCGCCTTTCTAGAAAAGTTACATCCCTGCCTTACAAATAAGCTCTTTTTAATTTTTTCACCTCTCTCCTCTTTTTGTCGGTTCTGTTCGATATCTGGTCATCTTTGAACATCCTCTACTACATAAAAGTAATTTAACATTTTCATGGTTATCCCTCTGTGAAACGGGGCTGGAATAAGTTCTTGTGAAACAGGATGACTGTATGAAGGGGGAAACGGCAGCGATTGTGCAGCAATTCTCTCATGCGTCACGGGTTCATACCGCATATTGATAGAGGCAACGATGAAAGAAACCACTTTAGCGCCGGCAGCGGCGCTATCAAACAAGAGCGGCCCTGCCTTCGCGGCAGTTGTCACCGCCCTGTTTCTGGCCGCAGTGGACAGCACGATAGTCAGTACCGTTTTGCCGACCATCAGCGGGCAGTTGGGTCATCCAACGCTCTATCCATGGGTGATGTCCGCCTTTTTATTGCCGGTAGCCCTGTTTGCGCCTTTGGCAGGCGCATGCGGCGACAAGCTGGGCGTTTCCGTCACGCTTAAAGCGTGCCTGCTGTTGTTTCTGGCCGCCTCCGTGCTGGCTGCGCTGAGCCCAACCATGCCGCTATTGATCCTGGCACGAGCGCTACAGGGCATCGGCGCGGGCGGCATTATTGTACTTTCTTACGCCCTGTTGGCGGCGCTATTTGATGCCAGCAGACGCGGAAAAATGCAGGGGATGCTGAGCGGCGTGTGGGGGTTGGCCGCGGTAGCGGGACCGCTGCTCGGCAGCCTGCTTTCCGCCACGCTCGGCTGGCGCGCTATTTTTTGGCTCAATATCCCCGTGGGTCTGGTAGCCCTGCTACTGCTGTTTATGACCCCCGGCGTAAGCAAGGGTGCCGCTAAAGCGCCACTGGATGGCTGGGCGCAGCTGGCCTTGATTATATTCACCTGCAGCCTACTGCTGTTGGTTTCTGGTTCGATGGCATTGCCGGGAATAACAGGAATGCTGGGCGCAGCGCTGGCGCTGGCATTACTGATGTTGATCGCGCGCGTGCGTCAGCGGCCAGCCAGCAGCCCGGTGCCTTTACCCTTTTTTAATCATCGTGACCTGTTTGCCGTCATGATGCTGGTGCTGCTTTCCAGCGCCGGACTTTATGCCCCGGTAACGCTGCTGCCGCTAGCAATGAATCATCATGCTGGCGCAGGGATATCAACGGGCCTGCTGATTATGCTGGCCGCGCTGGGATGGGTAGCAGGCGCTGCCTTTTGCGGCGGCAAACTGGCAATCATCGGCTATCGACGAATGGCCTTTTACGGCATGCTGTTGTTAACCTTCGGTGCCCTGCTGATGATTCCAGCCATAGGAAGATTAAACACGTTGCCGATGGCGCTGGCGCTGTTGCTTATCGGGCTGGGAATGGGCTTAACCGCTACCACGACGCTGGTGCTGGCACAGAACGCGGCGCCGGCGGAACAGTTGGGAACCTGGACCGCAACCGTACAATTTTTGCGGAATCTGGGAGCGGCGCTGGGCGTCAACGTGCTGGCGACGGTGCAACTGCAGCTTAGCGGCGTTTACGCTTTCCAGATTTGCTTTATTATTCTTGGGGTAACTATGCTGGTAGGGTTGCTTTTTACCCGTTTTTTACCCCGCGCTTATCCGGCCAGATAAGCATGACAGGCAACAGATGAAATCAGCAACCTTAGACTATGATGCTCTGGTAATAGAGCGTGTTCTGGAACATATTGCGGTGGAGGAGAATGTTCCCCACCGTCATCCGCTCGGTCAGTTTGTACTGGTAAAACGTGGCGTTCTGCATGGTCACACACCCGATCAGCATTGGTTGATGAAACCGGGCATGGCGGTATGGATACCGCCCGATACCATGCACTGGGGGCAGGCTTATAATCGCGTTGATCTGACGGTACTGTATATTGCTCCGGCACTGTGCCATTCCTTTACATCCCATCTAAAGCTGTTTGACGCTTCTTTTTTGATTTCAGCTCTGTGTGAGCGGCTGGCTGACAGCAGCATGCCGCTTTCTGAAAAGCGTCGTAATAGCATGTTGCAGATGTTGTTTGAAGAGATCGAAGAAAAACCCGACAGTAATCTGACGCTGCCTTTGCCGCAAGATGCGCGGCTGAAGAAGGTGACCGATAGCTTGATAGCCGATCCCACTCAGCGTCTGGGTCTGGCCGAGTGGGGAAAACGCGTCGGCGCGACGGAGCGTACTCTGGCCCGCTTATTTCGTAAAGAGACAGGCCTGCGTTATACGGAATGGTGTAATCGTCTGTTGTTGGCCGTAGCGTGGCAGGGGCTGGCAAATGGTGCCTCAAACGATCGCCTGTCGTTAATGCTGGGATTTTCATCCAGCGATTCATTTGGCCACTGGTTTCGGCGCGTAGCCAATACCTGCCCAGGCAAGGTGCGCAAACAATTACAGTCCCACTTTTTATACAAGTCTGATAAATAAATTCTGTCTGTCTTAATCAGTAAAATGGTTTTTTTGAACATTCCTGGGTGCCCTTAGACTCCAGTAAATTATGGCTTATTGCTGTTATTACTGGAGGAAAAAGAGTTGAGTTATGACGTTATAAAACTGGTTCATGCCCTGGCTGCCGTAGCGGCAACCGGACCATTGCTTTTCGCCCCGTGGATGTCTGCGCATTTGAAGCGCGGTCAGCCCCAAAATCAGGCCATTTTGCTTCGCGGGTTGGATGCTACCGACAGATATTACAATATTGCCGGTTGGGTATTAATGCTGAGCGGAACGGTGATGTTTTGGCTGCTGGATTGGCACCGTGTTTTTCAACTGTGGTTTTTACTTAGCGTAGCGATTTTTGTGCTGGACTCCCTGGCGGAGAAGCGTTTGCGCGATCCGGCTAATGATGCGCTGGCGACATTGCAGCCTGGAGATGAGGGCTGGCAGGCGTCTGTTTCTCGTCTGCATAAGGCGGTAATTACACAGATGGTTTGCACCGCGCTGATTCTGGTGGTGATGCTAATGCACAGCCAGTTGCAGATTAATCTGCTGACCCTTTCCCCTTTTGCCCGGCTTTTTAGCTGAGGGAACACGTATCAAACAGGCGGCTCAGCAGCATGGAGAGCGGCGAGCAGACGACTCAACCCCGATCCGCCACCGCCAGCCTTTTCGGCAGCGGATTAAACAATGCATTCAGTAGCACAGAAACCAGGCAGGCAGCGCTAATACCGGAATGCAGAAGCGTCTGCACCCAGCCTGGAAAACGATCGTAAAAGCCCGGCATCACCACCGGAATCGTGCCGAAAGCGATGGCGGTGGCGACAATCACTAAATTCATATTGTCCTTATAATCCACCTTCGCCAGCGTGCGGATCCCGCTGGCGGCAACCGTACCAAACAACACCACGCCTGCCCCGCCCAACACCGGCATCGGAATGGCCGCAATCACTCTGCCCAGCACCGGCAGCAAACCGAGCAAAATCAAAATCACGCCGCCCGCCGCTACCACAAACCGGCTCTTGATACCGGTCATTGCCACCAGCCCGATATTCTGGGCAAAGGCGCTCTGCGGAAACGAATTAAACAGCGGCGACAGCGCGCTGGTTAACATATCGGCCCGCAAACCGCGCGCGATACGCTTCTCATCAACCGGCGTCCCGACAATCTCCCCTATCGCCACCAGCCCGGCGGTGGTTTCCGTCAGCAATACCAGCACAATCAACACCATCGATAAGATGGCCGCCAAATCAAACTGCGGCAGACCAAAACTCAACACGCCCGGCAGCGCGAACAGATTTCCGCTCATTACTCTGGAAAAATCCGCCTTGCCCACCGCCGCTGCCAGTAGCGTACCCAGCGCCATCGCCACCAGCACCGCCAGACGCTTTAGCCCGCCACGCGCCACCTTGCTTAACAGCAAAACCAATGCCAGCGTCAGCGCCGCCAGCCCTATATTCTGCGGCGAACCCCAGTCCGGCGCTTTTGTATTGCCACCCATCGCCCAGCGTGCCGCTACTGGCATCAGCGACAGACCAATTACCGTGATTACCGTGCCGGTCACCAGCGGGGGAAAAAAGCGGATCACATGCGCGAAAAAGTGCGCGATCAACAGCCCGAACAGCGCCGAACCGATAATCGCACCGGCAACCACCGGTAACCCACCAGAGCCGGAAGCGATCCCCACCAGCGTGGAAACGCTGGCAAAAGAGACGCCCTGTACCAGCGGCAGACGCGCACCGAAACCAGGTAACCCCAGCGACTGCAACAGTGTTGCCACGCCGCTGACAAACAGCGCGGCAGTAATCAGCAGGCCGATATCCGTTGCTGAAAGCCCGGCAGCGCTGCCGATAATCAACGGCGGCGCAATAATCCCGCCGTACATCGTTAATACATGCTGCATTCCCCAAGCGAAAGTCTTACCCAGCGGATAACGCACATCTTCAGGCCTGACGCGATTCTCATTCATCGTGACACCTTTTGCAGTTGCAGACCGGCACATCACCGGAGAGGGAGGAAATCAACGCGACCGCTCAGCTACCGCGATAGGTTGACCAGGACCAGGGGGAAATCAGAAAAGGCAAATGATAGTGGCTGCCCGCCTGAGCGATAACAAAATCGATCTGCGCACTGACATACAGCGCATCACGCCCGCTACCGGCAAAATAGTCGCCAATCTCTGCCGTCAGGCGATAGTGACCAGGCGTAAGCGGTTCAGCCGACAAGCTTTTGATGCGGCCATCGGCATCGGTTTTTGCCGCTGTTAACGTCAGCCATCCTTCCGTACTGCACTGCTCCAGCGTCACGCTAACTGCCGCTGCCGGAGTACCCAGCGCGGTATCAAGAATATGGGTGGATATGGCACTCATATAATGCTCTCCTGTAAACGCAACAGCGTAATTTCACGCAGCTGGCCTAACGCTTCCTCCAGCTCCTGCGCTGGCGTATTCGCCAGACGCCGCCGCAGTTCAGCCAGCATCTCCTGGCCGCTGCGGCCTTTAGCACGAATCAAAAACAGATGGCCAAAGCGCTGCTCATAATCCTGATTGGCAATGCGCAGCGCCTGCCTGAGCTCAGCGTCTTCACCAACCGCAGCCTGCTCCTGCCGCGATAACGCCGCCTCTTTATGCTCTCCACAGGCACGCTCGCCAATGCGCGGATGCGCCGCCAGCGCCTGCACAAAATCCGCTTCTCCCCACTCTTGCGCCAGCAGACGCGCCTGCTGACAGAGCGCCCCCAGCGAGGCATAAGGACGCGCCGCAACCATCGCCTGCTGCCAGCGTTTAATCGCCACGCAATGGGCCAGCACAGCCTGCGCCTGCTCAGGAGGAAGTTGATTAAAACCGGCAAGCTTCATCAGACAACCTCCCGGCTCGGCATCGCCAGCGGCGTAAAACTGGCGGCGAAACGCTCTACCGTCAGCAGCGCAGCCTGTACAGCCTGAGCCACGTCCGGTTGAGTGACCGCTTCTGCCGGATGATGGCTAATACCACCGGCGCAGCGTACAAACAGCATGCCGACCGGCCAGCGCTCAGCAATAGCGATAGCGTCGTGACCGGCTCCGCTGGGGAGAGAAAGCGAACGTCCCTGCACCTGAGCTACCGCATCGCTTAACGCCCGCTGCAGCTGAGAGTCACAGCGCGTGGCGTTGATTGCATAGTATTCCGTGGAGTGAAATGTTACGCCGCGCCGCCGCGCTATCGCCTCGCCCTGCGCCAGCAGATCCACCAGCAGCGCCGTCAGTTGCGCGTCGTCAGGACCGCGAATATCCAGCGACAGCTCCACCTCGCCAGGGATCACGTTCACCGCGCCGGAGGTGCACTGTAGCGTGCCAACGGTGGCGACGCGTTGCTGTCCGTAGCGGCGGGTCATCTGTTCAATATCAACAATCCATTCGGCGGCGGCGGCCAGCGCATCTTTACGCTGTGCCATCGGCACGGTTCCGGCATGACCCGCTTCGCCCTGAAAGCGGCAGCTCAGCCGACGCGCACCGTTAATTGCTGTTACCACGCCCAGCGCCAGATCGGCCTGCTCCAGACAGGGCCCCTGCTCAATATGCAGTTCGAGATAGGCGGCGATCTCTTCTGGCGCACGTGCGGCTTTGCCAATATTGGCGATATCCAGTCCGACATCTTTCAGAGCCTGCGCAACGGTAATTGAGTTGCCGTCGGCTACGGCGGACCAGCTTTCCGGCCAGCTGCCGGTAAGCCCCCTGCTGCCCAGCAGCGTGATGCCGAAGCGGGTGCCCTCTTCATCGCCAAAGCCGACTACCTCAATCGCCAGCGACAGGCGGCGCTGCAGCTGATGCAGCCAGCTGACGATTTCAATGGCGCTCAGCACTCCCAGCATGCCGTCATAGCGCCCGGCATTGCGCACCGTATCCAGATGAGAGCCAAGCAGCAGCGCCTGTGCGCCAGGCTCTGCCCCTTCATAACGGCCACAAATGTTGCCCACCGCATCCTGCCAGACACGCATGCCTGCTGCCCGCATCCACTCGCCGACGAGCGCGTTAGCCTGCAAATGTTCAGGCGACAGATAGACCCGCGTCAGACCATCCGGGCTTTCGCTGATCTGCGCCAGCGCATCGCAGCGTGCCATTACGCGGGCGGCAGCCCGCTCCGCCTCACTGAGGTTCATCGATGGATTCACAGGCGGCCCTCGCGGTTATAGCAGTCCCATGCCGCCTGCAGCGCCGCGCCCTGTACGGTTTTAAATCCAAGGTGATTTAGTACCGCTTCCAGCGCGCTCAGCGTCTGCATAACGCAATCTTTACGTGCGTTATAGCCCATGGTGCCGATGCGCCAGACTTTACCAATCAGCGGGCCAAACGAGGTGCCGATTTCAATGGCGAAATCTTCCAGCATCAGTTTCCGCACCTGCTCGCCGTTGATACCCGCCGGGATCATGACCCCCAGCACATTGTTCATCTTGTGACGCACATCGCCGAACACCTCCAGTCCCATCGCCTGGATACCGGTCAGCATCGCTTCGCCATGCAGCCGGTGGCGCGCAATGGTGTTATCCAGCCCTTCCTGCAGAATTAAACGGGCACATTCGCGCGCGCCAAACAGCGCAGTGGTTGCTTCGGTATGATGATTCAGCCGCTCCGGTCCCCAGTAATCCATAATCATGCCGAGGTCGAAATAGTTGGACCAGATCATCTGATCGTCGCCATCCTGATGCTCAGCGGTGCGGATGCCTTCCTCCACGCGTTTACGCCTGCGGATCACCTCTTCCATGCGCGCGCTGAGCGTGATCGGCGCAGTGCCGGAAGGGCCGCCCAGACATTTCTGCATCCCGGCGGATACCGCATCCAGTCCCCAGGCATCGCTTTCCAGCGCATTGCCGCCCAGCGAGGCGGTGGCGTCGGTGTAAAACAGCACGTCGTAGCGCCGACAAATCGCGCCCAGCTCCGCCAGCGGCTGCAGCATTGTGGTTGACGTATCGCCCTGCACCGTCAGCAGCAGACGCGGGCGCACACGCCTGATGGCATCTTCAATCTGGTCAGGCGTAAAAACTTCGCCCCACGGCACTTCAATGACATGCACTTCGGCGCGGCAGCGACGCGCAATCTCACAAAGCAGATGACCAAAGCGGCCAAACACCGGCACCAGCACCTTATCGCCGGGACGGATCGCCGACAGCAGGATCGCCTCGATACCGGCGCGCGAGGTGCCGTCAATCAGCATCGTCCAGCGGTTTTCAGTGCGGAAAACGCCGCGATAAAGCGTCATCACTTCATTCATGTAATGCGTCATCGCCGGATCGTACTGCCCAATCAGCTGAGTCGACATCGCACGCAGCACGCGCGGATCGGCGTTGATGGGGCCAGGTCCCATCAGCAGGCGCGGCGGCGGATTGATTTGTTCGAATTGTGAGATATCCATGCGTTGTTCCTTATCAGTTAAGTCCGCGAACCGAAGAGATAAACTGTTTCAGCTCCGCTGTCTGTGGGCTGGCAAACAGCGCTTTACTCTCGCCCTGCTCCCAGATGCGCCCCTGGTGCATAAACACCACGCGGTCGCCCACTTCGCGGGCGAAATTCATTTCATGCGTTACCAGGATCGGTGTCATCCCCTCCGCCGCCAGAGAGATTCGATGGGTAGTTGTCGATGCGATCGCCCAGACCCACTTTCTCCAGCATCTACCACGCCAGCGCGCTGCCCAACTGCGTGAACATCAATGCCGCGCCCATCATGATCATGGATACTTTTTTCATATCTGCTTTGCCCCGGAGTGAAGCGTTGCAACAAAAGATTCGTCAAAAAGCTTTTTGCAACTAATGTGCCAGGTACTGAACAGAGGAATTAAGGAGATAAAAAGCGTAAAACGGCCCGTTTAACAGACCGTCCTCAAAAGAGCAGAGAGATAAATGGAGTGTGCTGTAAAGGCGCAAAGCACCAAACTGGTGCCCCATTAACGCTGTTCCAGCTCATCCAGCTGCTGGTAAAGATCGGCAATAGCGTGAATACGCTGACGTCCCTGCGCCAGCCCTTCATGCAGTAACGCATTGGCCAACAGGTTAACCAGACTCATGGCGGCGGAGTAGCTGTCGAAGGCGGAAACGCTGTCAAGCGGGGTACAAAGCGGCCAGCGTGCCAGTGGAATAATCGACTGCGCCTGCGGCTCGCAAAGCAATACCACCGGCACCGCCTGCTGCTGGAGCTGTAGCAGTAAAGATTTCATAATGCGCGGACGCCGCCGGAAGGCAACGCCAATCACCAGATCGTCCGCGCTGATATCCACCAGCTCTTCACCAAGCGTTTGGCCAGGCTGCGGCAGAATATGTACCTGCGCACGCGCCTGTAACAGCTGCTGACGCAGATGCAGCGCCACCGGCCAGCCGTTGCGCATTCCGATAATAAAGATACGTCGCGCCTGCCCCAGCGCCGCAATAATCTCACTAAAGCACTGCGGATCGATACTGTTGACCCACTGCGTCAGATTAGCGATCTCCTGCTTATAGTGACGCGACAGCAGTGTGTTGCCCTGCACCGCATCGCGATTATCGGTAAGCGGCATGCCGCTCTGGCGCAGAGTCCGCAGCTCATCGCGCATATCCTTGTATTTCTCATAGCCAAGCCGCCGGAACAGACGGCTGACGGTGGCTTTCGAGACTCCGCTCAGGCGTGCCAGATCGGCGCTGTTATAGCTGATTAAATCGTCGAAATGGTCAAAAACAAAATCGGCAATGCGCTGCTCCTGCGGCGAAAGCTGAACGTAATGTTGCCGGAGCCGTTCATCAAGCTGCTTCATAAATTTCCCTGTAACTTTTGTTTCAGCTGAACATAGCATAAATCGATCCACTCTCTGCCCTGCCAAACCTGGAACAGCTCTTGCTTGATGTTTTTGTCTGAAGCAAATAAGGATACGCAATGATCCAAAGTAATATGGCGCCTCAGGGAATGGTGGTCACGCCGCATCATCTTGCCAGCGAAAGCGCACTGGCGGTGCTGCGCGAAGGCGGTAACGCGATCGAAGCAATGGTCGCCGCCGCCGCGACGATTGCGGTGGTCTATCCACATATGAACGGTCTGGGCGGTGACGGCTTCTGGCTGATTATGCCGCCGCAGGGCGATCCCATCGCCATTGACGCCAGCGGCGCTGCCGGTTCTCTGGCCCATCCCGACTTTTATCAGGGGCTGCCATATATTCCTCATCGTGGCCCCAAAGCGGCGCTGACCGTGGCAGGCACCGTGAGCGGCTGGTCGGAAGCGCTTACGCTTGCGCAGGAATATGACGGCGCTTCGCTGCCGCTGCCGCGCCTGTTGCGCGATGCGATTCGCTATGCCACCGACGGCATTCCGGTAACCGCCTCCCAGGCTGCGGCCACCCACGCCAAACAGCAGGAGCTGGGCTGTCAGCCTGGCTTCGCCGCCACTTTTATGCCCGACGGTGCACCGCCGCGTCCCGGTAGCCGCTTTACCCAACCGGCGCTGGCCGGGACGCTGTCAGAGCTGTGTGAAAACGGGCTGGATAGCTTTTATCGCGGCCCGCTGGCGCATCGACTGGCGCAGGGCATGAAACAGCTGGAAATGCCGATTGTGCTGCAAGATTTACAGCGCCATCGGGCAAAACGCCGCAGGCCGCTGCACCTGGCCCATCAGCACGGTGATATTTACAACATGGCACCGCCAACTCAGGGGCTGGTTTCGCTGGCGATCCTCGGCATTACCGACTGCCTGAACATGGCGGAAGCCGATGAGGTGCAGACAATTCATTGTATTGTCGAGGCAACAAAACAGGCTTTTGCCCTGCGCGACCGCTATATCACTGACCCGCTGCATATGCGTGAAGAGATGCAGCAGCTGCTGGAAAGTGGCCTGCTGGCGACCCGCGCGCAACAAATCGATCCGCAGCGCGCAGCGCCCTGGGGAAGCGGACGCGGGCCTGGCGATACCGTCTGGATGGGCGTTATGGACAGCAGCGGCCTGGCGGTCTCCTTTATACAGAGTATTTATCATGAGTTTGGCAGCGGCGTAGTGCTGCCGGATACCGGCATCGTCTGGCAGAACCGTGGCGCGGCATTCAGCCTGGATCCGCACCATTTGCTGTCGCTGCTGCCCGGCAAACAGCCGTTTCATACGCTTAACCCCGCCGCTGCCCGTCTGAAAGATGGACGCGTAATGGTTTACGGTTCGATGGGCGGCGACGGCCAGCCGCAAACCCAGGCAGCGATATTTACCCGTCATGTGATTCAGCGCATGCCGCTTCAGGAGGCGGTAAGCGCGCCGCGCTGGCTGCTGGGCCGCACCTGGGGTGACGCCTCAGACACCCTGAAACTGGAGGGCCGCTTCAGCGCCGATACGCTGGCCCGGCTGGCGGCGTTGGGTCATCAAACAGATACGCTGCCCGATTTTAGCGAAGCGGTCGGTCACGCTGGCGCGATTGTGCGTCATACCAACGGCATGCTGGAAGGCGCATTCGATCCGCGCAGCAACGGCAGCGCGGCAGGTTTTTGACAGGAGGAAAATGATGGCAAACGACTGGACGACTTATCTGAATCAGATGACGGCGATACTGGATATTGAGCTGGATGAGGCGCGGCGCGCCGAGCTGCTGCTGCAGTTTACCCGCATCGCACAGATGGCCGAACCGCTGATGGATTTCCCGCTGGATGATCGGCTGGACGTGGCGGGAGTGTATCAGGCATGAGATTGAGTGAACTTTCCATTACTCAACTGCAGCAGGCGCTGCGAAAGGGCGAGCTGAGTGCCGGAGAAATTGCTGAAGCAACATTAGCCGCCATTGAGCAGCAAAATCCGCGCCTTAACGCCTGGACCACGATCGTTGCCGATCGCATGCGCCAGCAGGCAGATCGCCTTGATCGTTTACGACGCGAAGGCCAGCCGCTGCTGCCGCTGGCAGGCGTGCCCTGGGCGGCAAAAAACCTGTTTGACGTGGCGGGTCAGCGCACGCTGGCCGGAGCCAGCCTGTTCAGCGATCGGCCGCCTGCCGAACGCGATGCCTGGGCAGTAGACCGGCTTAGCCAGGCGGGTGCGCTGCTGAGCGGCATGCTGAATATGGATGCTTACGCCTACGGCTTTACTACCGAAAACAGCCACTACGGCGCGACGCGCAATCCTCACGATCTGCAACGTATCGCTGGCGGTTCGTCCGGCGGATCGGCGGCGGCCGTGGCGGCCGGACTGGTGCATTTTTCTCTTGGCAGCGATACCAACGGTTCAATTCGCGTGCCCGCTTCGCTGTGCGGCATTTTCGGCCTGAAGCCCACCTTTGGCCGCCTGTCGCGCCACGGCACTCATCCCTTTGTCGCCAGCCTCGATCATATCGGCCCTTTCGCGCGCAGCTGCGAAGATTTAACCCGTGTCTATGATGCCCTGCAGGGACTGGATGCGGAAGACGCCTTTCAGGCAAAGGTTGCGCCTCAGCCCGCGCTGAGGCAGCTGGAGCAAGGGCTGGAAGGGCTACGCTGTGCGGTACTCGGCGGCTATTTTCAACGATTCAGCAATGACGATGCACAGCAGGCAGTCGCCACGGCAGCGCACGCGCTGGAGGCCCACGAACTGCTGGAGCTGGAGGAGATGGATCTTGCTCGCGCTTCAGCGTTTATTATTACCGCCGCAGAGGGCGGCAATCGCTATTTACCAGCGTTACGCAGCCAGCCTGAACGCTTTGAACCGCTGTCGCGCGAACGATTACTGGCAGGCGCCATGCTGCCCTCCGCCTGGTATCTGCAGGCCCAGCGCTTCCGCCGTTATTTCCAGCAAAAGGTGCTGACGCTGTTTGATGATTTTGATGTGCTGATTGCGCCTGCTACCCCCTGCAACGCCACGCTTATCGGTCAGGAAACCATGCAGATTAATGGTCAAACGCTGCCGGTGCGCGCCAGTATGGGAATATTGACGCAGCCGATCTCTTTCCTTGGCCTGCCGGTGACCACCGTACCGTTACGCACCGCCAGCGGTCTGCCGATTGGTTTACAGCTGATCGCCGCGCCTTTTCAGGAGGCAAACTGCCTGCGGGCTGCCCGCGCGCTGGAGCAGATGGGAATTACCGTGGCTACGGCAGCGCAGCAGGAAATGCCCGATGGTACGGCGGCTATGTCAGGGAGTTAATGGTGTGAACAATAACGAAATTAATCTGCCAGCTGTGGTAGCGGAAGTGACAGAAGCCTTTCAGCGCTATGAGCAGGCGCTGATCAGCAATGACATTGCGGAACTGGATGCGCTGTTCTGGCATGACGATCGCACGGTGCGTCTGGGAGCCGGAGAGAATCTTTACGGCATTGAAGCGATTCGCGCATTTCGGGCCGCGCGCCCCAGCGCCGGTTTATATCGCCAGTTGCGCAATACGGTCATTACCACCTTTGGCACTGACTTTGCCGTCTGCAGCACCGAATTTACCCGTCCCGGCAGCGATCGTCCTGGCCGACAGCAGCAAAGCTGGGTACGGCTGCCGCAGGGCTGGCGGATCGTTGCCGCACAGGTCAGCCTGCTGGAAGGACAATAAAAAGCCGCGGGCGCCTGATGCGCTCGCGGCAGATCAGGCAGCCGCGTCAGGCTTCCGGCGCCGGATGATGTTTGATCCAGTGATCGGCAATTTGCTGGCGAGTGCAAATCCAAACCCGTTCATGCTGCTGAATATAATCCAGGAAACGGGTCAGCGCACGGAAGCGACCCGGCCTTCCCAGCAGGCGGCAGTGCATCCCTACCGACATCATTTTCGGCGCGGTTTCACCCTCTTCATACAGCACGTCAAAGCTGTCTTTCAGGTAGGTGTAAAAATGCCCGGCGGTGTTAAACCCCTGCGGCGTGGCAAAACGCATATCGTTGGTTTCCAGCGAGTAGGGAATAATCAGATGCGGTTTGACCGTGCCGTCCTGACAGGTGACGCGCGTCCAGAACGGCAAATCATCGCCGTAATTGTCGCTGTCGTAGCTGAATCCGCCCTGCTCCACCACCAGCCGGCGCGTATTTGGACTGTCGCGCCCGGTATACCAGCCGGTGGGCGCTTTACCAAACAGATCCATCAGCACATCCACCGCCTGCTGGATATGCTGACGCTCGGTTTTCGCATCCATCGACTGATAGTGGATCCAGCGCCAGCCGTGGCTGACAACATCATATTGCGCATCGGCGATTGCCTGTACTATCTCCGGATGACGCGCCAGCGCCATCGCCACGCCAAATACCGTTAGCGGCAGACCGCGCTTTTGAAATTCCTGATGAATCCGCCAGAACCCCGCGCGCGAACCATATTCATACAGCGAGTCCATCGACATATGGCGGTCAGGATAGCTGGCCGCACCGATAATATCGGATAAAAACTGCTCAGAGCCGGCATCGCCATGCAGAACGTTATTTTCTGCGCCCTCTTCATAGTTGAGCACAAACTGGACCGCAATCCGTGCTTCGCCGGGCCAGGCGGCATGCGGTGGATGACCGGCATAGCCACGCAGATCGCGCGGATAGCTTTTATTGAAGCTGTATTCTTTCTTCTCAGGGGACTGACTCATTCACTGGCTCCTTTCTTGAGCAGATGATTTCCGTTAGTTTAGGTGCTGGAAAGCACCCGTTATCTTTTTTTCACGTGGAAACGCTAAATCGCCATATTTGCTGGTGCCTAACCCCAACGACACCAGCGACTCCACCATCTTTACCGCCGCGCCCACGCCATCAATAACAGGCAGGCCTAATTCCTGCGTCAGATCGCGCGCCAGCGTCGCCATCCCGCCGCAGCCCAGCACTATCGCACCGCAGCCATCCTCACGCTGCGCCTGCAGACAGCGGCTGCGCACCTTTTCCTGCACCAGACCGCTACTCTCTTCCAGCGCCAGGACCGGCAGATCGATCGCATGCAGCGCGGCGCAGTGATGCGTAAAGCCATACTGCCGCACCAGATGGCGGGCGATGACCAGCGTCCGCGGCAGCGTAGTGACCACAGAGAAACGTGTCGCCACCAGCGTCGCCATATGCATCGCCGCTTCAGCAATGCCAATAACCGGCCCGTTGGTCAGTTCACGCGCCGCCAGCAGGCCAGGATCGCCAAAGCAGGCGATAACGTGCCCATCGACGCCCTGCTCGCGTCCCCGCTTCACCTGCTCCAGCACGCCGAGCGCGGCGATCGCCTCATCGGCATGCCCTTCAATCGACGGCACGCCCTGCGTCGGCGAAACGGCAATAATTTCCGTTGTCGGTGCGGCCGCAGCACGGGCGACGCGGGCAATGGTGTCGGTCATTGACTGGGTAGTGTTGGGGTTGATGACCTGTATACAGAGGGAACTCATTTTTGTGGCGCTCCTTTATGGGCAAACAGCAGAGAAAAATTGGGCAGGACGTCACCGCCGCGCTCAAAGCGCAGTGATGTAAGGATATGATCGAAATGTTGCCGCATTGCGTCCGTCAGCTGCGTTAGCTGTCTGGTACGCAAATAGTCCACCAGCCTGTGGTGGTGATCGCAGCGGCATCCCTGTTGCCAGGGCGCGCCCCAGACGGCAATCACCAGCGACGAGCGCTGCGTCAATCGCGTTACCAGCTCCGTGAGTACCTGATTGCCGGAAATCGCCTGTAGCTGAATATGAAAAGCGGCGGAAAGGCGAATCGCCGCCGATCCGTTATGCTGCCGATATGCCTGACGCTCTTTATCCAGCAGTTGCTCAAGCGCCGCCAGATGCGGCGGCTGACGGCGCGCGCTCACCGCAGGCAGATTGGCGCATTCAATCAACGAACGGGTATGGAAAATATCCCGCGCCTCTTGCGCATCGGGCGCAGCGACCTGCGCACCACGCCCGGGCGTTAACCTGATCATTTGCACTGCCGCGAGGCGCTGTAGCACTTTACGAATGCCGGTGCGGCTGATGCCAAACACCTCAGCCAGCGCCTCTTCCGGTAAGCGGCTGCCGGGCGGTAACTGATGTTCCACAATCGCGGTCAGTAACGCCTGATAGACCGGTTCATGGTTATCCGTCAGGTCTGAGGCCGTTTTCTGGCCGGTTTCATGCTTCATTACCTACTCCGTTGGCGAGGGTTGTATACAAAACCTCCTGTCCGGCGCGGCGGCCTTATATACAAGATTTAACTTTTGGCCTGAATCCTGCAGATGCTGATACACAAGGTTTCTCCGTTACCCTTTCAAAGAGGAGCAGGTTTCATGCCAAATTATTCCAGCGTTTCTCCAACGGCTCGCAGCGATGCGGAGTACAGTCCGCGCCTGACCAATGAGGATCTTGCTCCTGTCCCACAGCAGAGCTGGAGCTGGTACAACATTTTCTCTTTCTGGATGTCTGATGTGCACAGCATGGGCGGCTATGTGGTGGCGGCCAGCTTCTTTACGCTGGGGCTGGCGAGCTGGCAGGTCCTGATCTGTTTGCTGGCGGGAATTTGTATCGTACAACTGTGCGCCAATCTGGTGGCAAAACCGAGCCAGATAGCGGGCGTTCCCTATGCGGTGATCTGTCGGCAGGCATTCGGCGTGTTTGGCGCCAATATTCCTGCGGTGATCCGGGGATTGATCGCCTTCGCCTGGTATGGCATTCAAACCTGGCTGGCTTCCAATGCGCTGATGCTGGTGTTATTAAAATTCTGGCCTGCGCTCTCGCCGCTGACGCAATCTTCCTGGCTGGGGCTGTCGCTGCTCGGCTGGATCTGCTTCGGTATTATGTGGCTGCTGCAGGCGGCGGTATTCTGGCACGGCATGAACGCCATTAAGCGCTTTATTGATATTGCCGGGCCCGCCGTGTATGTGGTGATGATGGCGCTGGCCGGCTGGATTGTATACAAAACCGGCTTTGACGGGATCTCTTTTACGCTGACCAGCAAAACGCTGAGCATCAGTGAACAGAGCTGGCAAATGATCACTGCTACCGCACTTGTGGTCTCCTATTTTTCCGGCCCGCTGCTGAACTTTGGCGACTTTGCACGCTACGGAAAAAGTATGGAACATATTCGTCGCGGCAACCGCTGGGGCTTACCTTTTAACTTTCTGCTGTTTTCCGTGGTGACGGTGATTATTGTTTCCGGCACCCGCTCGCTGTTTGGCAAGATGATTACCGATCCGATTGAAACCGTCAGCCTGGTGGGAAATGACCTTGCGGTGGCTATCGGCCTGCTGACGATGATTACTGCCACTATCGGCATCAATATCGTGGCAAACTTTGTCTCGCCCGCCTTCGATTTTTCAAACTGCGCGCCACAGAAAATCACTTTCCGTGCCGGCGGCATGATTGCTGCGGTGGGATCGGTGCTGCTGACGCCCTGGAACCTGTTCCAGTCGCCAGAGCTGATTCACTATACGCTTGACGTGCTGGGGGCGTTTATTGGGCCGCTGTTTGGAATTTTGCTGGTGGATTTTTATCTGATTAAACGCGGAAAGGTAGTGGTAGACGATCTGTTTAATGCCACGCCTGCAGGACGCTACTGGTATCGCGGCGGTTGTAATCCCAAAGCGATCGCCGCCCTGCTGCCGTCGGTGGCAATCGGTGTGCTGCTCAGTTTTGTCCCTGCGCTGCATGAGATCGCCAGCTTTAGCTGGTTTATCGGCGTCGCGCTTGGCGGCGGCTGCTATCGTTGGCTGGCGCGGGAAGATCGGGAAGAAGCGGCGGCAACGCCTTATGTGGCACAGGTTGTCATGCAGAAAGAGTAAAAAAGCAAAAGGCCGATTCATTGCTGAATCGGCCTTTCTGAATAGTTGGCGGTGCGGACGGGACTCGAACCCGCGACCCCCGGCGTGACAGGCCGGTATTCTAACCGACTGAACTACCGCACCGCGCTGTGTTCCCCGTCGGGAACGAGGCGCATATTAAGGGGAGTGCGCGTAGCCGTCAACGATTTTTCTTACCGCGGCGTTCGTTTGCCTGCTTTTTCATCTAACTGGCTTTTTTTAGCGCAAAATAAAGCATTTATGCGCGCCAGAGACAGCTCCCGCCTTTTTTCATTACTAAATCCAGGCGCTGTTCATGCGCCATGACCTCTTCATCGCTGGCAGCCACCACGCGCAGCCCGGACGTTCGTGCCACACGCTGAATATACTCACCGCCACCGTCATCCTGCTGCTGTTCGCCATCCAGGGAGAACGCCAGCGATGTCTGCCCGCCGGTCATGGTCAGGAACACTTCCGCCAGAATTTCGGCATCGAGCAATGCCCCGTGCAGGGTTCGCTTGCTGTTATCGATCTCATAACGCGAGCAGAGCGCATCGAGGCTGTTACGTTTGCCCGGGAATAGCTTACGCGCCATCAGCAGGCTATCGGTAATTTGACAGAAGGTTTCCGTTTTACCGATGCCCCGGTTCAGCTTGCTGAATTCATAATCCATAAAGCCGATATCGAACGACGCGTTATGAATCACCAATTCCGCGCCGCGGATGTAATCCAGAAACTCGTCCGCTATTTCGCCGAAGGTCGGTTTATCCATCAAAAATTCATCGGCAATACCGTGAACGCCGAATGCTTCCGGATCCACCAGCCGATCCGGCTTCAGGTACATATGAAAATTGTTGCCGGTCAGACGGCGGTTGATGATCTCTACCGCACCGATTTCAATGATGCGATGGCCCTCGTAATGAACCCCCACCATATTCATACCGGTGGTTTCTGTATCGAGAACGATCTGGCGTGTAATTGCTGTGCTCATAAGGCTCGTTTATGTCAGACTTGGCGTTTTATCAGGAGGAAGTCTACCAGAGATGCGCAAACAGGTAGAAATTTTCACCGATGGCTCTTGCCTCGGTAATCCCGGCCCTGGCGGCTATGGCGCTATTTTACGCTATCGCCAGCATGAAAAAACCTTTAGCGCCGGTTTTTATCGCACCACCAATAATCGCATGGAAATGATGGCGGCAATCGTTGCGCTGGAAGCGCTGACCCAGCCCTGTGAAATCACGCTCAGCACCGATAGTCAGTATTTGCGTCAGGGCATCACCAGCTGGATCCATAACTGGAAAAAGCGTGGCTGGAAGACGGCAGATAAAAAGCCGGTTAAGAATGTCGATTTATGGCAGCGGCTTGATGTGGCGCTCAGCCATCATCAAATTAACTGGGAGTGGGTTAAAGGTCACGCTGGCCATCCGGAGAATGAGCGCTGCGATGAACTGGCGCGCTCCGCAGCGGCCAATCCATCGTTTGAAGATATCGGCTATCAGCCGGAATCCTGATCGTCCAGCGAATGCAGTTGGCGCGTGGCGTTAACCGTCGCGCGTAACTTTACTTTGCTGGCCAGCTTTCTGGCTGGCGTCATGATGAGCGGCAGCGTGCGTTTGCGGGCCACCATGATATTCAGACAGCCCAGCGCTGGCACGTGTCGGCTCATCATCAGTCCGCCCTGGCGATTCCAGGGCACCACCTGAAAACTGCTGCGGTAGACGACCTCATAGTTCAGCAGGCTTAGCCAGTCGAGCAGCCGCATCTGGCTGAACATGCGCCCGCTCCAGGGGGGACGGCGGTGCAGACCTGGGATCAGCTTGCCTACTCCCAGCAGGCTTAGCGGATTAAAACCGGTGATCACTATCCAGCCATCATCAATCAATACGCGGTCGACTTCACGCAGAATGCGGTGCGGATCCTGACTCCAGCTTAACGTATGCGCCAGCAAACAGGCATCAATCGATTTTGCCTCAAACGGTAAATGCATCGGATCGGCAATCACCTGCACTTCCTGTCCCTGATCCCCTACGCTAACCTGATGCGAAATAGCGCAGGCCTGCGTATCAATCTCTACGCTCAGGTTGCCGATTTTTAACAGATGAAAGCCATACAGTTTGCCAAGGCAGGGCTGTAAATGTTGGGTTAACGCATCGCGGAACGACTCTCCCCACGGCATATCACGCCATGAATGCGGTGCGGTCAGAATTTGACGTGTTTTAGCTGGCTTCATGTTCTACCATCAGTGTTCCTTCACGACGTGCGAGAGGTGTGTATGAATCTTAACAGTATCCCAGCATTTCAGGATAACTACATCTGGACATTAACTGATAACCAGGGTCAATGCCTGATTGTCGATCCAGGCGAAGCGGCGCCGGTGCTGGCTGCTATTGAGCAGCAGCAATGGACACCGGTGGCTATTCTGCTTACACATCACCATCAAGACCATGTTGGCGGCGTAAAAGAACTGTTAACAAAATGGCCAAATCTTGTGGTGTATGGGCCGCAGGAGACACAAGATAAAGGGGCTACGCAAGTCGTTTATGAAGGCGATACCCTGCCTGTTTTAGGCTGCGAATTTAGAGTAATTTTTACGCCTGGCCACACTTTAGGACATATCTCATATTACAGCGAACCTTATCTTTTCTGTGGCGATACGATGTTTTCCGGCGGTTGTGGACGCCTTTTTGAAGGTACGCCAGAACAGATGTATGAATCATTTCAAAAGCTTGCTGAATTACCTGATGAGACGCTGGTTTGCTGTGCTCATGAGTACACACTCTCTAACTTAAAATTTGCTAACGCTACGCTGCCGCAAGATATGGAGATAAATCGCTATTATCAGAAAATTAAGGAATTACGCGCCAAAAACAGCAGTACTTTGCCCACAAAACTGGGGCTCGAACGGCAAATAAATTTATTTTTACGTACGCAAAACACTGATTTACAAAGCGCCCTCGGCTTCAAAGTCCCACCTCAGCACGCATGGGACGTTTTTGCCCTGCTACGTCAAAAGAAGGATGATTTTTGATTTTTCTGGTTGTGTTGTTGGTCGCCAGCACGTATCATTGCTCGTCTTTTAAGCAACCATTGACACATACATGAAGACTAGAGCGATTATCCTTCTCGCCTCGGTCTTGCTGATGGGATGCCAGGCATCGCGACATGATGCCAACATTCCTGAACAGCATGCCCAGAGTCTGTCTTCAGCTGGTCAAGATGAGAATGAAAAATTTACAGATCGCATGTTATCCCCGCGTTGGCAGGATGATGGAACGGCCCTTACTCAGGACCAGGATTTGTGGAATTACATTCGCGACGGGCTGAAGATGGAGGTTCCGGAAAACCCCCGGATCCGAGAGCAGAAACAAAAGTATTTAAGAAACAAGAGCTATCTCCACGATGTGACTTTACGGGCAGAGCCGTATATGTACTGGATAGTCGAGCAGATTAAGCAACGTAAGATGCCGATGGAACTGGTACTACTACCCATAGTGGAGAGCGCTTTTAACCCCCACGCCACATCTGCTGCAAATGCCGCAGGCATCTGGCAGATTGTGCCGAGTACGGGGCGGAATTACGGTTTAAAACAAAATCAGTGGTATGACGGCCGACGCGATATTGTCGCATCGACCCGAGCGGTTTTAGATATGATGGAACGTCTGAACGGGATGTTCGACGGAGACTGGTTGTTGACCATCGCTGCTTATAACAGCGGCGAAGGGCGTGTGCTGAAAGCGATTAAACAAAATAAAGCGCGCGGCAAACCAACCGATTTCTGGCATCTTTCTCTACCGCGTGAGACCACGCTATACGTGCCTAAAATGCTGGCGTTGCAGGATATCCTGAAAAACAACAAACGTTATGGCGTACGCTTACCGGCACCGAATGAAAGTCGGGCGCTGGCGCGTGTTGAAGTAGGTCAGCAGATAGAACTGACGCAGGCGGCAGAAATGGCCGGCTTATCAGTGACCAAGCTGAAAAACTACAACACCGGCTATAAACGCGGCGCTACTGCGCCTAACGGACCGCACTATATTATGGTCCCAAAAGCGAATGTCGCCAAGTTACGTAATTCGCTGGCTTCTGGCGATATTGCAGCGGTTCAGCCAACGCGTTTGGCCGCAGCGAGCAGCCGCAGTTATAAGGTACGTAATGGTGACACGCTGTCAGGCATAGCCAGCCGGATGGGCGTTTCAGTAAAAGAGTTACAGCGCACCAATAACTTGCGCGGTAACAAGATTAAACCGGGACAGACGCTCACCTTTGGCAGTGGCGTGACAGGAAGTGAACTGGCCGATAACGGCAACAGCATCACCTATAAGGTTCGTAAGGGTGATTCTCTTGCCAGTATTGCACGTCGACATGGTGTAAATATCAAAGACGTCAAGCGCTGGAACAGCGTGCTGAGTGACAGTAGTGCGATTCAGCCGGGTGATAAAATTACCCTGTTCGTTAAAAACAACGCGACGCCAGACAGTTAAACTTCCTGCACAGGATAGCTGTTAAAAAAGCCGATCTTTCGATCGGCTTTTTTATGGTGTCTCAGAGCCTGAAGAGGCAAATTCAACCAGCAGTGGATTGTGATCGGATGCGCGCGTTACCAGTACTGAGGCTTCCGTCACCTGTAGCTCGCGATAGAAAACAAAGTCCAGTGGACGCCCAAAGGCCTTACGCCGATGATCGTCAGTGAAGCGTACTTCCCGTAACCCCATATCCCGCGCAAAGCGATACAGGGCATTCATGCGCTGTCGACTCCATGCATTAAAGTCACCGGCCATGATAACCGGCCCGTTATGATGCGCTAACTGTTCGCCGATAGGTCCCAGCTGTTTGCTGTAAACATCAATGCCAAGACTGAAATTAACCGCATGGATATTTACGACCATTAGCATTCTGCCATCCGGCAGAGGATAAGCCGTTATTAATGCCGATTTCGCTAACCGCAGCAGCGGCTCGCGCTCGCGCAGTGGACAGCAATAAACCGGATGCGCCGCCGCCAGCGTCATGACTCCTGAGGGATGCTGGGGCAGAACAAAGGCAGGCACCTGATCGGCTGCCAGATAATTTGAAGTGGCGAAACGTACCAGTTCTGGCGTGGTTTGCGCTTCCTGCAATAATACCAGCTGCGCATCCTTGCCAAACGTTTGTAACACCGACAGCCAGTCAGCTCGCTGCTGCTTGAAGATATTCCATACCAGTACGCGTAGCGTTACTCCTGGGGTGATTGGCGCGCCTGGCGGAAGCGCTTGCCCTACAGGCAGCATAGCACTGGGCGGAAAGATTCTTTCCGCTGGCTGGCCAGCTACATACCTCATGGCATAGGTTTTTTTCCGCACAATACCGCCCGTTTCTGAAAAATGTCTGTCACTGAGTTACTGCTTTCAGTTATAGGGGCTTCAGCAGAGAGTTTCAATCAAAGCTGCTGAATTTACCTTTCGGACAAGCAAGCAAATGTTACGATAGCAACAAACTCAGCAAATCCGCGATCCGTCCCGCAGTGGGAATCAATATATTTACGACAGGAGCAGATGTGAAAGCGTCTTCAGAAGAGCTAAAAATTTTTGTTGCCGTAGTGGAAAGCGGTAGCTTTAGCCGGGCAGCAAAGCAGCTCGAACTGGCTCCTTCTGCGGTGAGTCGTGCAGTAAAAAAGCTGGAGGCGAAGCTGGGAGTGGAGCTACTGACGCGCACAACACGGCAAATCAATCTGACGCAGGAAGGTGAAGGCTATTTCCGTAAAGTGCAAAAACTTTTGCAGGAGATGGCAGCGGCGGAAAATGAGCTTATGGAAAGCCGTCAGGTACCGCGTGGACTGCTGCGTGTGGATGCGGCGACGCCGGTGGTTTTACACTTGTTGACGCCAATGGTCGAGCCTTTCCGTCAACGCTATCCAGAGGTAACCTTATCTCTGCTCTCCTCTGAAACCTTCATCAACCTGATTGAACGCAAGGTGGATGTCGCCATTCGCGCCGGTAATCTAACCGATTCCAGCCTGCGCGCGCGGCCCTTGTTTAGCAGCTATCGTAAACTGGTCGCCTCCCCTGCCTATCTTGCGCGTAATGGCATCCCGATAAAGGTGGATGAACTTGCGTTACACAGTTGTCTGGGATTTATCGAAACGCCCGCTCTTAATCGCTGGCCTGTCGCTCAGCCAGATGGCGAGCTCTATACGATCCAGCCAACGATCTCGGCTAATAGCGGTGAGACCCTGAAGCAGCTTTGCCTTGCCGGCAACGGCATTGCCTGCCTGTCTGACTATATGATCAATAAAGAACTTGAGACAGGCAGCCTGGTTGAGGTGTTAGCGGAGAAGCGCTTACCGGTTGCCATGCCATTTAATGCGGTATATTACAGCGATCGTGCCGTTAATAATCGTGTCCGGGCATTCATCGATTTCCTGAGCGAATGGATTAACATTCATAACGTGTAATAAATTGCCCGCGCCGTCAGTTATGTTAAAGCGCTGGCATGTTCAGTTGCCGGGATATTTGCTGAGCTGAGCGGTGGCTGGCTCAGCTTTTGTCACGCGAAGCAGGGTTTGAGCATTGCCTGATAGCGGAATAAGGGGGCGATTTTCTGGAAACGAAAAAGCAAAAAGCCCTGACATTACTGTCAGGGCTATAGCTAATAGAGTGGCGGTGCGGACGGGACTCGAACCCGCGACCCCCGGCGTGACAGGCCGGTATTCTAACCGACTGAACTACCGCACCACCGAATACTGCATTACCAGCGGGGTCTCGCTGATAACCGGTGTTACCTTTTCAGGTATTACCTTAATTTGATGCCTGGCAGTTCCCTACTCTCGCATGGGGAGGCCCCACACTACCATCGGCGCTGCGGCGTTTCACTTCTGAGTTCGGCATGGGGTCAGGTGGGACCACCGCGCTCTCGCCGCCAGGCAAATTC
>NZ_JBNJSN010000012.1:0-89380 GCF_050113845.1 Pantoea sp. FN0305
TTTTGCCGTTGAGGTGCCGCGTGCCCGCCAGAAAGCGCCCGGTGGGGATGTCCAGCGTCAGCGGCTGGCCCAGCAGCGCGTGGCGGTCGGCGCGGGCGTCGGGGCCCAGCAGCGTGACGGTGAGTTCGAAGGGATGCGACAGCGCCTCGCGCCCCTCCAGCTTCCAGAAAAGCAGCCCCTCCTGCGGGAGCCGTGCGGTGATACGTTCAGACATAGGTGAGTTCCGTGCTCAGCGGGCCCGGCGTGGTGCCAGGCGGTGATAATAAGGAAATGGGTTTGTTTCAGGAATGCGGCCTCAGAAAGAGGCCGCAAGAAATCAGTTTATTAACAGCTACGATGGCTATTTAATGCATGTACCAGCGCGTTAAAGGGCAAAATAATATTCTCTTGAATGACCTCTTCGCCATGCGCCTGTTGATTTATGGCGGCATGCAATACAGAAATGTAATCGTTAGCCGTATCGATAATACTTTTACAGTCTTGCTCATCCCGCTGTTGAATTAATTTATTCCAGCCCGCGGAAAGTTGCTCTAACGTCTCAACTTCCTTGTTAAGGATTTTATCTTCAGCAGGCGTTCTGTCTTCTGTTAAATCACGCAGCGCCTGACGTGAAAGATAAACGATGCCGTTGCGATAATGCTCTACGCTATCTGCGGGTGAGTTCTCGTAGGCAATTTTTATCCGCTCGCTATTGGCAGCAGAAATGGCTTTTAAAAAAGCGTTCCGCTGCGTCAGCAGCGCGTTAAAGGCATCGACATATTCAGCATCACTGCGCCGTGCCAGCTCGCCATTATCCGTTAACCAGCCTTTATTTTTTTGATAATCGTATAGTTTTTCGCTGAGAGGAAGCAGCTTATTAATACTGGCCTGATAAGCCTGCGCCGCGCTGTCCAGCTGCGGTAGCGGGCCCGGCAGGCTTAAGCCCTTATCCAACCACTCATTGATATTGTGAAATATTGATGGATTGATCACGGTATAAGCTGTCAGCGGCACATTGGCTGTCAGCTGTGGCTTACTCTCCTGTTGATAGTGATACAGAGCCTCAGGCAAAGAGTAAAAATTAACGCTGTTTTCACTGTTTGCCGCTTTAATAAACGCGGTGAACTTATCGTTAATTTGAGTTTGTGCAGCAGATGCAGCTGAGTTTTGAGGTTTATCAGAGGATTGATCACATGCACTAATAAAAAGCGCCAGCGTTATGGTGATTAACAGGCGCCATGGATTATTTGCCATTTCCTTTCCTGTAATTATTTTTCCGGGGAATAAGTGGCCATCTTAAAAAAGAGGACCACTCTTTATTACCTTAGCTTTGCGGATTAATCAACCAGACGCCTGCACGATCCACGGTAATTTTCTGTTCACGCGATGTACCCTGATTGGTCACGGTAAATGTATATTCCCCTGGCGGCAGCTGAAGCGAGGCAAAGCCGTTGGGTGACGGCACCAGCGCCTGCTGATTGCCATTTAACGCCACATCGTCGCCCAGCCGCAGTTTAATATAAACCTGAGCAATCGGCTCCGGCGCAGGCGGCGGCGTTGCCGGTTGCGCCGCAGGCTGCGGCGGCGTGTCTGCTGGCGCGCTGTTGGTCGCCGTTTGCACTGGCGTGCTGACAGCAGAAGCCGACTCCGCGCTGTGCGGCTGTGCCGTCGCGGTGGTCGGCGTATCATCGCCGCTACCGGCGATCATCGCGCCAACGGCAATGCCGACCAACACCCCTGCCGCTGCCAGCCCTGGCCACATATAGCGTTTCAGCGGCGACGTAGCCACAGGCGCTGGCGCTTCCGGCTCTACCGGCACCAGCATAGTGCCTGGCCCTTCAAGATTAACATTCAGAATGTCGTTCAGATCGGAAACCGTCAGCTCCATTAGCGCGGCAAAAGCATCAATCGACTGCGGACGATCTTCCGGCTTCAGCGACAAGGCTTTATCAATCGCGTGCAGCAGCGGCAGTGAGAACCCGGCCGGGCGCTGTTCGGCCAGCGGCTGGTAGTTATCCTCAATACTGCGCACCACACTAACCGGCGGCGGCGCGCCGACAATCAGCGTATGCAGCACCGCACCCAGCGCATAGATATCGGTCCAGGGCCCCTGCTCGCTTTCATTATTGTCGCTGTACTGCTCAATCGGCGCAAAGCCGGGCCGCAGCATGGTTTCAGTCTCGTCAGAGAGATTGCCGATGGTCTGGCGTGCCGAACCAAAATCCAGCAGGACCGGCATCATATTTTCCTGGATCTGAATATTATCCAGTGAAATATCGCGATGCAGATAACCTTCCTGATGGATGGTGTTGATAGCGCCAAACAGCGGCGGCAACAAGCGACGGATCCAGGTTTCATTCACCAGCTCAGGGCGTTGAGCGGCCAGGCGCGACAGCGTGGTGCCGCTGTAAAATACCGTTCCCATATAGGCAGTATCGTTTTGCACCCAGAAGCGCAAAACGTGCAGCAGGTTCGGATGGTTAAAACGCGCCAGCAGCCGTGCTTCCTGAATAAAGCTGTTCAGCCCGGCATGGAACGTTTTGCTAAAGCGTTCGCTGCGCAGCACCAGATTAAGGTCATCGCTGCGTACCGCCAGCGAGGAAGGCATAAACTCTTTAATCGCAATGGTGCGCTCAAGCTGATGATCCCAGGCACGATAAACAATGCCGAAACCGCCGCCGCCAATTACTTCCCTAATTTCAAACTCATTAAAACGGTACCCAATCGGCAATGCGTTTGGCACCGTCCGGTTGTTATCGTGTTCTGCCATGTTGGACAACTCTCTGATAGCTAAAGCTTACGCCTCGAACTGACACTGAAACTCACCCTGGTCAAAACTGACGCGCAGGTGACGGTAGCGCTGATCATGTGCGCTGGCCGTGAGCAGAATCTGGCTCATTTGCGGCAGCAGCGTATTGGTCAGGATGGCATCGACCATGCGTCCGCCCGATTCCACTTCGGTGCAACGCTGGACAATCTGGCTGATCACGCTCTCATCGATTTGCGAGATGATACCGTGATTTTCTTCAAGACGACGCTGGATGCGTTTTAGCTGCAGGCGAACAATCTCGGCCAGCATTGTATCGCTTAACGGATAGTAAGGCACAACCAGCAAACGACCAAGCAGAGCCGGTGGAAAGACGTCCAGCAGCGGGCCGCGCAGCGCGGTGGAGAGCGCTTCCGGCTCCGGCATCAGCTCAGGATCGGCGCACATGGCGCTGATAAGCTGTGTGCCGACATTAGAGGTCAGAATAATAATGGTGTTGCGAAAATCGATATGACGCCCTTCGCCATCCTCCATCCAGCCCTTATCAAATACCTGGAAGAAGATCTCATGCACGTCCGGATGCGCTTTTTCAATTTCATCCAGCAGTACCACGCTGTAAGGGCGACGTCTCACCGCTTCCGTCAGCACGCCGCCTTCACCATAACCAACATAGCCCGGAGGCGCGCCTTTCAGGGTGGAGACGGTGTGCGCTTCCTGAAACTCGCTCATATTGATGGTAATAATGTTCTGCTCGCCGCCGTACAGGGATTCAGCCAGCGCCAGCGCCGTTTCGGTTTTGCCGACGCCGGAAGGGCCGCACAACATAAAAACGCCGACCGGTTTATTTGGATCGTCCAGCCGCGCGCGCGAGGTACGTACACGTTTAGCGATCAGCTCCAGGCCATGATGCTGGCCAATCACCCGCTCGCTGAGCGTATCGGCCAGGTTCAGCACCGCATCGATCTCATTTTTGACCATCCGCCCCAGCGGAATGCCGGTCCAGTCGGAAACCACCGCCGCCACCACGTTGGCATCAACCGCCGCGAACAGCAGAGGCGCTTCGCCCTGTAGCGTGCTGAGCGCCTGCTGTTTTTCCGCCAGCTGCTGCTGTAGCGCCGCCAGGTCATCAGCCTGTTCGCTATACAGCCGCGCGCGCAGAGCAATGATCGCCTCCACCAGCTCACGCTCCTGCTGCCAGCGTGCCATCAGCGCATCGCGTTCCTGAGTCAGCGTCACCAGCTGAGCATCTAACTGGACGATCCGCTCGCTAACCCCGGATGAAAGCCGGGCTTCGCGCTCAGCGATTTCATGTTCAATCTCCAGCGCGGCGATGCGATGCAGACAATCCTCAAGCTGCGGCGGCTGTGCGCCCTGGCTAACGGCAACGCGAGCGCAGGCGGTATCCAGCAGCGCCACCGCTTTATCCGGCAGCTGGCGCGCAGGAATATAGCGATGAGAAAGCTTCACCGCCGCGCTGACCGCTTCATCCAGCAGCAGCACATGATGATGCTTTTCCAGCGTGCTCACCGTGCTGCGCAGCATGAGCAGCGCTTTTTCTTCGTCGGGTTCGTGAACCTGCACCGTCTGGAAACGCCGGGTCAGCGCCGGATCTTTCTCAATATATTTTTTGTATTCTGCCCAGGTGGTCGCGCCGATAGTGCGCAGTTGGCCGCGCGCCAGCGCCGGTTTTAACAGGTTGGCGGCATCGCCAGTGCCCTGCTGCCCACCAGCGCCCACCAGCGTATGAATTTCGTCAATAAACAACACAATCGGCGTTGGGCTGGACTGCACTTCATTAATCAGCGCCTGCAGACGCGCCTCAAATTCGCCCTTCATACCGGCACCCGCCTGCAGCATGCCCATATCCAGCAGCCACAGCTGCACATCACGCAGCGGCGGCGGCACGTCACCTGCGGCAATGCGCAACGCCAGCCCTTCTACCACCGCTGTTTTACCCACGCCTGCTTCGCCGGTCAGCAATGGATTGTTCTGCCGACGGCGCATCAGAATATCCACCATCTGCCGGATCTCTTCATCACGACCGGCAACCGGATCGATTTTGCCTTCACGCGCACGTGCTGTCAGGTCCTGCGCATACTGCGCCAGCGTTCCTTGCTGCTGCGGTGCTGCCAGTGGACTTTCCGGCTGCGCGGCCGCCTGCTGCGCCTCTTTACTGTTGGCAAAAATCGCCTCGAACTGCTCCATCAGCAGATCGGCGCTCAGGCGGCTGAACTGCGGCGAAATGCTTTTCAGCACGTTGGCGAGGTTAAAGGTTTTTAGCATGCCAATCAGCAGGTGGCCGCCACGGATCCGGGTCACGCCAAATTTCAGCGAGCCGTAAACCCAGGCGCGCTCAACGGCACTGTCGATATGCTCTGAGAGATCAGAAACCGCGCTGGCTCCGCGCGGCAGGCGATCCAGCGCCGCAACGATATCGCGCGTCAGCGCTTCTTCATCAAGAGAAAAATAGCGGATCAGCTGCTGCAGATCGCCATCCTGATGCTGCATCAGCTGATGCAGCCAGTGAACCAGTTCAACATACGGGTTGCCGCGCAGCTTACAAAAGGCCGTCGCGCTCTCCAGCGAAGTAAATAATAGCGTGTCCAGTTTGCCGAACAGTACGGCGCGGCTGATTTCTGACATGATGATCTCTGACGGATAAGTTAAGGGTCTAAAATGAGAGTAAAATCTGAGATTAGAAAATCGATTATCAAAAGAGCTATTAATCCACTGATAAGCGATATATTTTTGCATGAACCCCGGATAATATTTAATTTTTCGAAAAAAAGATTACGCTATCTTACCCTTTTAAAAGGAAGGCAGTAAAAATAAAACAACATAAATATCAATGCACATATTCGCACAAACAAATTATCCTTTGGCATTGAACCAACAAAGTCATATAACGGGGAAAGGCCAAACTTTAAAACAAGATATTGAATTCCACCCAAGGTAAAAATAATTATAAACCCCAATAATTTACAGATAGCATTAGGATACGCATCCTTTCTTTTTAATATTAATAAAATCAACATTAAAATAAAAGAAAGCGCCATATAAAAAATCAAAACCCAGTCCTGGGGCTGGTCGATTATTACACTGTCATATGCCATGTCATTTCCCTTTAATAATACGCATTCCCGATAAGGTTGTAATATCTCCTGTTATTTCAACGACTAAAGGAATTGCACCCATTTCTTGCCAGCCTCGAATATAATCAGAATTAATATGTCGAAAAAGAAGATAACTATCTTGTCTGAGCACCATTCGTCCTAATCCATAGGCTGAAACGCCAATATCCACTAACGCATAGGCATTATCAGCAGCCCCTTCGCTGTATCCTAATCTGTTTACCAACTGATGATAGAATAAACGTGTATAACCTGTTTTATTTCTCCTGAAAATTAGCCAGTATCCATTTTCGTAAATATTATTCATACCATGGGTAATAAGTGGAGCACCGAAAGCAGCACAAGACATCCCAAAGGAAGCGGCACAGACTCCAATCCCAGAGAAAACTTGCGTCCCGCCGCTAACAAAACCAATCTGTTTAATAATAAGGTTAACCTTTTTACCCAAGGATTCTTTTTCAATCAGTACGTATTGATTTATTTTTTCTAACCTTAACTTTTCGCACTGAGCTTTTAGAAGATTAACTTCGTCATCAAGATATTTTATAGCCCCATTAATCGACAGGCAGTTTATTCTAACTTCCTCTCTAATTTTTGATATCAAAACCATAATTTCCTGTAAAAAATCATGCCTCACATCAAAATTATATAAATGCTGTAGCGCAACACTATTTGCATAGTCAGTTAACTCTGTTTCTTTTTTATTTAAAATATCCATTTTTTCATGGTTTTTCATATCGTCTCCTTGAATGAATTATAAATAAATTTTTTACCCCTCCGGGCTGAAGGTTAAATCGCCGCGCGGCTGGGGAATCGGCTGTTTACCGAGCCAGGCGCTGTAACCGAGACGTCCTTCGCTGCCGAGTACCATGCCTGGCACCTCATCGCTTGCCAGTAGCAGACGCACTTCCCAGACATACTCAATGCCCAGATACTGGCGTACCCAGTCGCGCAGCTCTTCCGCATGTCTCTCGCCGGGTAAAAACTGCTGATAACGCGCCAGCGACAATGGACCAATTTCGATGCGCAGCTTATGCTGCACGTCACGCACCGCCACGCCTAAAAAAGCGGATTCGCCAAGCCGTGACATCTGGCGCCCTGCACCCAGTCGGGCACGTTCGCGCTTATCCAGCGCCAGCCACTGCGGCAGATTTTGTTCGATGCGCACCGGCACGCCAAAGTAATGCCGCAAAATTTTTTCCAGCCCTTCCGCATCACGCGTGTGGCGGCTTAGGTGGCCCGCCAGCATTAGACGGGCATGCTCGCTTAAAGAGCCTTTCTTGCGCTGCGCGGGCTGACCCATGCCGATCAGGCTGGCAAGGTAACTGTCGAAACGCTGTCCATCCGCGCGATCGAGCGATACCGTGGGCTGCGCATCAGCCCATGCGCGATAAAACAGCAGCGTCAGGCGATGGTGAAACAGATCGGCAAAGGCGGTCAGGCTGGGATCCTGATGATGATAAAGACGCTCTCGCGCATGCTCCGTCATATGAATCGGCAAAGGCCCGTTAGGACCAAACAGGCCAAAACTCAGGATCGAAACCTCATGCAGCTCGCTATCTTTACGCGCGCTAACCGCTGCAAGCGTCGAAGGCGCAAAAGCCAGAGAAGGCGTCTGTCCGATACGCAGCGGCTCGTGACGCGGCAGCGGCGCGCGTCCCAGCGGATATTTCTCGCCGCCCTGCGCATCAATCCGTCGTAGCATCTGAAACAGATCGTAGCGCCACGGCGTCTGCATCAGCCCGTTCCAGAACCCTTCCGGCAGGCACTGTAAAATACGCACCGGCTTTGTCATATCAATGCCCTTTTGCCCATGCGCGGCGGCCAGTAACCCACCTCGCCGCGCTGCTGGCTGTTCAGACTCATCTCGGTAAAGCTGTTACTGGCAACCAGACGCGAAAAAAGGCGCTCCAGTACGCTGCCGAACAGCCACGGGCTGCTGCCCGAGAATGCCTGTTCATCAACGGTTAATTCAATGCCGATGCCGCGTGCGAAAACAATCGGCCCCGGCTCCGGCACCCGACGATTAACCGGCCGTAGCTGACAATGGCGAATGCCTTCAATCTGACGCGCAACGGAGGCTTCCGCCAGGTTCGCATACAATGCCAGCATCTGGCGCAGCGCAGCAGCGCCTTCGCCGTCATCACTGTCCATCAGGCTGAGATAGTTCATCTGCAAATGGCTGATTAAGCGCCAGGCCGCCAGCCCTTCTGCCAGCGGTTCACGCGGCGGCGTCGGCCCTTTACGCATGGTTAATCCGGCGGCAGGCACCGAATCGGGCAGCTTAAAGCCCTGCTGATCCTGTTGCAGCAGCATCAGCGGCAAATCACGGCTGGTACAGAGCACCTCGGCGGTGACATAACGCAGTTCGTCACGCCAGGGCGTATGTTGCTCATCCACCAGCGACAGGAAAACTTCCGAACCCACATAGCCGGTACGCGCGCCGTAACGCTGCGCATGTTCCGACAGGGTGCGCTGTTCGCGCCGCAGAGAAAAATAGGCGCCGTAGTCGCCGCTGTCGTGGCTGTAGGTACTCCAGAAGGGCCGGAAAATTTGCTCTTCACGCTGGCCTTCCAGCGTGCCGTAGAGTTTCTGTACCGAGTAAACTTCATAATCCAGCGGGCGAATATTATCGACCACTAAATGGTATTCATGGCTGCTTTCGCTAAGTTTCTGCCGTTCGGCCACACGCGGAAAAAGATTGATAACCGGCGTGCAGTGCAGCGCCAGATGACTGCTGTCCACCACGCGCTCCAGCGCAGGCTCCGCTTTATCAAGCAGCAGCACAATATCAAACTCACGCTCGCCGTTAGCCTGCGCCAGCAGCGGGCGCAGTTGACTGATGCTGATAAACTGGAAGCGCGCCGGGAAGGCAAAATATTCCTGCAGCAGGCGATAGCCGTCAAAATTTCGCAGATCGTCCGGCAGCAGCGCCTGATCCGGCGCGAAGCCCTCCTGCGTTAAGGCATTGTTGTTTAATACATGGCGGCGTGGCGTGGCACCAGCGGTCTGGCAGAAGATACCGACCGTATGCTGCATCAGCAGCTCCAGCAACTTTAACGCCTCGATATCGGGACCGCTCAGGAAAAAGTCCAGCCGATCGAAATCCATATGATCGAGCGTAGTGGTGCTTTCACAGCTCAGGCGAATACGTAGCGCACTGACCGCGCCGCGCTGGCTAAGGCCCATTTGACCCAGCGGAATATCCGCCGGGACGCCGCCCAGCTCTACCTGTTTGATGTTCAGCGGCAACAGCGTAACGTCATGCGCCGTGGTGTAGCTGCAGGTCACACCGTTTTTCTTCAGCAGCTGACTGTCCATCATGGTGCCGCGCGGCACCAGGAAACCGCGATTGATATCGCCCTTTTTACTGTCAGGATGCAGCTCGGCAATCGCCATTGAGGGCGTGGGCGCAAGATAGCCCGGGGCAATCATCTCCAGTAAACGCTGCGAAAAGCGCGGAAATTCCGCATCCATTTTTAGCTGGACGCGCGAGGTCAGAAAAGCGAAGCCTTCCATCATGCGCTCTACGTAAGGGTCGGCGACATCAATGCCGCGCATGCCCAGACGTCCGGCCACTTTCGGATAACGCTCCGCAAACTCTGCGCCCATTTCACGCAGGTACGCCAGCTCACGGTTGTAGTATTCGAGCAGTTTACTGTCCATGCTTAACCTACATCTTTTAACTCAAAATAGCCGTTTTCCAGATCCACGTCGGTGCGGAACAGAAATTCCAGCGGATAAGGCACGCACCACAGGCGCCCTTTGATTTCAATCGACAGCACGTTATGCAGATTGAGCGAGCGGGTATCGGAGATGCAGCGCACCTGCAAACCCTGCGGCAAGATACGCGGCTCAAAGTTAATAATGGCTTCGGTCAGCTTGCGCTGAATATCATGCCATTCGATATCAGACATACGCTGCCCGGCCAGCGGCGCAACGCCAAAATTCAGCACCGAGCGGCGAACCTGATTAAAGGGTGCCAGGTCATGCTGAGCTTCGTTATTAATGGTATTAAACAGCCACTGCAGATCGCGCAGCACGTGCCGTCGCAAGGTGCTGTGCGAGATCAGCCGCTGGTTAGCCGACTCCTGACTTTTACCCGGTTCATTATCCATCAGGCGGTCCAGCAGCGAAGGCTGGAGCTTATCGCGCACGTTCAGGGTCGATTGATCTTTACGGAAGCGATAGCCGCTGTGCAGCAGCTCAGCGCCATCACCGGAACGTGAGTTACTCATCGGCCAGATCGCTGGCAACGAAGGTCAGCGTCTCCAGGCTCAGCAGGGAAAACTCAGCGCTGTCATTCAGCCAGACCTTCTGCCCCTGGCCGATATAGTGCTGCTGCGCCTCATCCAGCGGCAGCCATTCGGTTACGCGCGCCAGACGCAGATCGTCCTGCGCCTGGGAAGCAAAAGGATAACGCACCGGTACCTGGCAAACCTGCTCAGAGCCATCCACCAGCCGTACCAGCGTATGGCGCCAAACCAGATCCGTAACGCTGGCAGGTGCCTGAAAACGCATCTCGGCAATGGCGCTAAAGGGCACCCAGAAATAGCCACCGCTTACCAGCAGTTCACACACCGGGCCGAGTCGGCCATCGCCGTCGGTCAGCCAGGCGAAAGGCTCTGCCTGCTCACTGCCCTGCACCCGCGCGCTGCCTGGATTAAGCGCGGCGGCCTCAAGCGCACCGTTACGCAAATCATCCGCCTGCGCCCGCTCGCCCTGAATATCCGCCTGCAACGCGGCGAATAGCTGTTCAGCCCAGCGATAAGCTTCGCCTGGCAGACGCGGTTGAGCCTGCCCGGCAAACACCGCCGCACGCTGCTGCTCTCCCTTGATCGCCTGTTCCAGCAGCGTAACCGTCGGCTGCGCCTGCGGTTTCAGCGCCGCCCAGGATTTCAGTTGGGTTTGCGCCCGTGTCCAGTTACCTGCCAGGCACAGCAGCTGGACAAAAGCTGCACGCAGATCGGCGTTGGCCGGGGCCGCTTTAATTTGCGCTTCAACGCGCGCCAGCGCATCATCCAGCGAGCCGCCTGCCAGCAGTTGTTGTAAAGAGTGCATAGCGCTTCCTTTTTGCGAGTTATTTAATGGTGCGCCAGGCGCCTGCGGCTGGGTCTTTCAGCTGCGGATGCAGCTCTTGTACCAGCTGAATGGTTAAAGGCGCATCGCTGAGATAAGGCGCCCACACTTTACGTACTTCGTTCAGCCGCGCCTTTAACGCCCCTTCATCACTGGCTTCCGCCTGATTCATCTGTACCGCTACGGTGCCGGTAGCCTGCCAGCCGTTAAAATCATTTGACCACGGCAGAATCAGCCAGCTCTGAGGCGAGCGTTCGTCAGTCAGCACCATGCGCTCGTTATTGACGGTGGTCATTTGCAGGCCGCGCTTGTCGCTTTTTGCTGCCAGACCGATAACCGGAAAGCCCTGTAGGAAGGTGACGGTGATATTTTTCGCTGCGCCATGGCCCACGCGCGTCATCTGCGCCTGCCCGCTCAGCCAGCCATCATCGGCACACTTCACGCCCTCTTTTGTTGGCACAAACAGCGCGCTGGAGCGATCGCCGTCACGCCACCAGGTACGAAAATGACAGCCGTCAAGCAGGCTGAACTGCAGCCAGGGTGTGGTATCTGCCGGAGGAGAAAGATCTTCCGGGTTAATCACTGTCTCTGCTGGCGCGGCTGTTGGGGTTGCCGCAGCCGGTTCCGGCGGCGTGACGTTTACCTGCCAGTTGCTGGCCTTTGCTGCGCTGCCTTTTGCCAGCAGGGCTCCGCTGGCATCTTCCATCTGCCAGTTAAGCGTTGTCAGCTTGCTGCACTGTTTTGTTTGTATCAGCGCGCCGACCTGTGGCAGAAACTCCTCCAGCACCGCTGGCGATTTATCGCCTTTGGCAACGATACGTAGCGACAGCTGGCGCGCGCACCAGTCGGCGGGTTCCTGGCTTTTGACGTTATCGATCCATACGTCCAGTTTTTTAGAGGGTGAAGAGGCAAGATTGTAATTATCCGCCCAGGCGCTGGAGGCCATTAACAGCGTTAACGCGCCGGTTAACCAGTATTTCATAAGGGTCCCTTGAGAGTTATTTAATCGCGAAGCGGAATAAACTGCGCCGCTTCAGAGAGAGAATGCAGCAGCGTAGTATCCTGAGGCGAACCCACCCAAACCGCCATCGCGCTGTAGTTATCCTGCTCGCCGTCTGACTGCTCCTCGCTGTTTTTCAGCGCCTGATGCATTAGCGTCAACCACTCTTCCGGCGTATTAACCATATGCAATGCCTGCTGCATCTGCTGATGCGACACGCCGTGCCAGAAGCCATCGGTACACAACAGAAACGCATCGCCATCTTCAATCGGCACGACATCGCTGTAGCTGGCATCGCGCCCTTCGTCGCCCATTCCCAGTGCAAAATAGAGCAGGTTGCTGTTGATACCTTCCGTCTGATGTCCGGCATCCTTCATCTGCTGAATCAGGCTGTGGTCGGTGGTGACGTGATACAGGTAGCCGCGTCGGAACAGATAAAGGCGGCTGTCGCCCGCATGCGCCCAGTAAGCCAGCTGATAATCACGATCGATAAACAAACTGACCAGCGTGGTGCCCATGCGGCTGTAATCAGGCTCGCTTTTCTGCTGCTGACGGATCGCCCGGTTGGCATTATTGATGTATTGGCGAATTTGCTGCGCATCCAGATGCGCATCGCCATCGAACTGGTCGATAATGGTGTTGCGCGCCAGCCTGGCGGCCAGATCGCCGCCGGGAAAACCAGCGACGCCGTCACAGACCACGAAGCAGGCCGAACGCTCTCCTATCATGTCGCCCGTCTGATCCTGATTGCTCTCGCGGGCGCCCTGATTCGACATTGAGGCAATGGTGATATTCATTATTCGTCCGAGGCGGTCTGTGAATCTTTATACTGGTTAACTTCCATATCGTAAGCGTGCAGGAACGCTTCGCCGAACAGCGTATGGAAGTCGTCTTCAATTTCACCAGCCGTTTCGTTATAGCGACGGTTAAAGTGCTCCCACAGCGCCGCCTTACGGCTGCCGGGCAGCGAAAGGCGCGAAGTCACGCCTTCCTGACGCGCTTCCTCTTCCAGCTGCTGTGGATTAAAGGATTGCAGCATCGCAGCAATAATTGCGCGGATACCGGCAATCATCCCTAGCTGATGCGCCTGCAGATCCACCAGCGCATCGCGTACCGCCTGTTTCGGCGGCATAAAGCCCGGCATACGGCTGCCGAACATCTGCATCAATACAGTTTTACCGGATGGCAGCAGCTTGAACGGGTTATTGGCATCATCCAGGATAACGGTCATATCCGCTTTTACACCGCGTTTCAGGATGGAGCGCGAGGACAACAGCGCGACCGTTCCCTGCGAAAACATGCCCAGCATCTGCCCCAGCTGCTGCATATTTTCCCGATCGAAATGCGGCGTCGGCTGCATATCATTCAGCCCCATACCATCCAGCAGCGCCTGCAGCAGTTCACCCTGCAGCGCTTCTCCGCCGGAAGAGGCATTGTGCTGCTGACTGTTGCTGTTGCTGGCAACCGGATCGATACGCAAGCGCCCTTTCGGCGGTGGCGTAACGCTGCGCTGAACCGCCTGCGGCGTCGGCAGAGTGATACCGCCATAATCGGGGACGTCCGGCTGTGGCGGAGCCTGATTAAACAACGGTGAAGATTCAATGCTGTTTGGCTTATCCGCGGGCAAATCGGCAAACAGTGGCGAGGCGCTGAGCGCGTCATCATCGGCTTTTACCGCGTCGTTAAAGTCGGCATCCCGGGCGGCTGTTTGCTCATCGGCAAACAGGGAAGAAACGCTGGACGCGTTTTCCGCAGGCGCTGCATCAGGGTTGGCCCCGGCGGCAGGCGGTTGGTCAGCAAACAGCGGCGAACGCGCGATGTCATCGTTATCGCCAATCAGATCCTGCTTTCCGCTCTCTGCCGAATGCGTTTCGGCCGTTGCAGGCTGCTGCGTGCCGGACATTTCATCATCGGGATGCGCTAACGGCACTGCGCTGCCCATCATCAGGCCCAGCGGATCGTCGCTGTTGATTTGCGCTGGCGTGGACTTACCGCCGCCAAACAGCGCCAGCGGATCAAGCTCATCCGGCTTCGCCTGCGGCTGCGCAGCTTTATCAGCGGCAGGCTGAACAAGCGTGGTCGGCGTGCTGTCGTTGAAAATGCTGTCTGATTTAAACAGTTCATCCTGATTAAACAGCGCATCTGGCGTCTGGCTGCGACGGTCGAGGCTCAGCGGCTCACTGGTTTTAAACTGCGCCAGCGGATCTTCCGGGTTACGGTTTTCTGTTTGCACAGCCGTTAATGGATGTTCCGCGGCCGCAGGCGCGGCGGGTTTTATCCGGCTGGTGGAGATACTGTCAGCAATAGAAAACTCTTTTGCCAGACTATCCCAGATTTCGCTGGGGATCGCCGCTGTGCCATCGGCGGCCTTTGCAGGCGGCGTTGGCTGAGCCTGCGGGGCGGGTGCCTGTGGCGCAGGACGGGCAACCAACGGCGCAACATGTGCTGCAGGCTGAGCAGTGGCATTCAGATCGTTAACCAGCAGACGGTACTCATCAATGCCCAGGATATCGCCATCCTGTAACTCGACCTGACGGCCCCGCTCCAGCGGAATATCATTCAGCTCGACACGCGTCACGTTGCCACGATTGGTGATCCGGCATTCGCCGTCGGCGGTGATATGTACAATCGCCTGCAGGCGGGAGATGGTACGGTCATTATCGGGCAGCACCAGATTGTTATCGACACCACGGCCGATGGTGCCGCCGGGCGGTAAAAAGTCACAGCTGCTCTGCGGCGGCTGATGTCCCGGTTTATTCGTTATAATCGTAAAGCGCATAACGGTTTCCTGCGTTTGAGATATTCGGCATACAAACCACGCAGGTCTCGGCGAAACCGGCGGGGTTTATACGAAGAAGTTAAATAAGCAATAATTCAATCGTTCAATGGCTGATAACGATTGGATATCTGGAATAAAGTTCATTGTAAATAAAGGAATCAGGCTCGTCTGTAAGGCAAATATAAACAGCGCTGACGAGCCGTTTTTCCTGACGGATACTTATTTAGCGCTTTCCACCAGATCAGTTACGCGCCTCACCATTTGTTGCTTAATACAATTTTGCTCGCCCTTACAGGCGTTTCTTTCAATAAGCCATCGCTGCTGCTCACTTTTTAGTGCTGCTAATTTAGCTGTAACATCCACACCGGTGTTCTTAATTTGATGTACTGCCATTTGCCAGGCATCATTAACGCTGTGATCCCAACTGGCTAAATCAAAAGATGCACAAATGGCCTTTTCAGTTGTGGTTACCGATTTTTGGCAATTAAAAGAAGGCGCTGCAGGCGCATCGGCTGGCAGTTTTTGTAAGGCAAGTAATGTATTATCGTCCCAATTAGTCAGGATCGTTTGTTTGTCCAGCTTTACCAACCAGTTATCAGTAGCTTCGCCTTTAGGCCCAAGCATGCCTTTCCCGCATTGAACAAAGACTGGAGTTACCTTATCAGTACCCTGCAATTTTAACGAATAATTATTTGATAGATCTTTACTGCTCTCTGCTCCGATTGTCGAGGCCAGAAGCTTATTTAATGTGATTTCAGGCTGTGCCTTTAATACAGGCTGCTCACAGCCATGATTAAGTAACGGTTCGCCAGTAATATAATTGGTGGTAAACATCAACGTACGGCCAACCAGCGTCGGGTCATTCATTATAATAGATGGCCGCATTGTTTGCTGCGTATTAACATAAACTCTTTTTATCTGCCATTTACCAGCCAATAGCTCAGCGTTGTTTTGCTCAGCATTTGCTGTGAAGCTAAAAAACAGAGCGCAAACTAACAGAGACTGCGTAAATAAACGCTTTAACTGGACAATCATAAAAATTATTTTCCTTTAAGGCGCTAAACGAAAGGCTGTATCTCCGTATGTGGCATACTTTTCAATAGAGTCATTAGTAATTTATATATTAACTCCCTGCTACCAATAAGCTGTATAGTTTCGAGCAGAGAGATCCTTAGTTAAAGTTTGATTCTCAATCGAACTATTTCTCCAAAAAAAGGTGCCCTTGTTCATTTTTCCCCAAAATAAAATGAGTGGAGTAACGTTTTTCCAGAGAGCTCTCCTTTTTAATCTTGACCGCCACATCATATTCGCCAGGCAACCATTTTATTTCATTCCAAAAAATACACTCTCCAGCTATTACTTTCTGTCCTTGAGTAGCTTCCTCGGATAGTATTACTGTTTCCCATGAATCACCGTTGTGCAATGAAATGTAGGGAGTATCAACTTTTAAAATAATGTTATGATTATTTTCTTCAGGGGCAGTGAAACATAATCTCCCTTGTTCAACCTTTACCGGCAAAGGGTGATAAAATGGCCGTTCCAAATGACACCCCGAAAGAAATATTGCGAGCCCCAGGTACAATACTTTGATATTCATATAAAAGACTTTTTATCGCCAGATTTCATTAACATTTATTTCAAGCATATTGTTATCTTTACTTTTACATTATCTGTGCGTAGTCAAAAACTCGAAATTAAACTTCACAAGCTTTTATTTATAGATGTAATAATAACCTCCGCCATCTTAGCCATCTTCTTTTCCTTTATATTGCTTAACGATATTTTCCAGTTCAGAACTATGATAAACATCGATACATTTAGCTAAGGTCATTGGCTCGCCGGACTGACTGGAATATGTTTTTGCAAGAAACTCATCTACCAGCTTTCTTACTGCACTATGAGCAGCTAAAGAGTAATCGCCAAACTCCAGATAACCACGTGCCGCAGCAGAAGCGTCATCTTTAACTTCCTTACTATTATACCCTTTAGCAACACAGACGCTTAAAGCATAGTTTTTTATGTATTGTTCAGCACTGTATTCTGATTTTGCATTAGCTCGCATTGAAAAAAGCATAGTTGCAAGACAGATAAAGAAAATCGGAAATGACGTATTCACTCTATTCCTTTCAACAACGCTATCCATAAATATACCCGCCCGTAAACGGGCGGGTGAAAGCTATTACGCTTCTTTGTTTTCTTTGATGTTCCAGCCAGCGCTGCTTTCTGCGCCTTTACCGCCAGAAGAAGTCTGCTCCCAGTACTGCTGTTTAACTTTCGCAGCCTGGAATGCATAGGCAACGCCTACCAGATCGCCATTATCAGAACCGGTATACTGTACGGAGGTAACCAGCACATCTTCCAGCGTGATTTTGGTATATTCAACTTGCTGGCCGCCGGCTTTACATACAGACAGTTCAACTTTGGTCAGGTGCTTACCGCTGGCACAATGCTTCAGAATCGCAGTAGTAGACTTGTCGATCAGCGCGTTAACGTGCAGATCGTTAAAGTTCACTTTACCCGCGCCGCCGCCGCCGCCAACAGCCATGTTGCCCGGCTGGGATGCGCCCCAGGAGAAAGAAGTGATGTCGGTCCAGCCTTTGTGGTTGGAGTCCTGAGACTCACCGGTTACACCGTCAACCTTCAGGAACATATCAATAGCCATAATTATCTACTCTTTATTGGTTAAAGTTGCTTTCGATAAAGCAGTGATATGGCAAACAGGAAAGCATGGGGCTGAATAAAACAGTCCATATTTTACCTCTGCCTCGTTTCTGCCTGCTCTCAAAGAAAGCAGGCAAAATTTTAATTAGGGAAATATTAATTTCAGGCAATAAAGCCATTTTAAGAATACACTGCACACTAGGTTTATTAAGAAATGACGGTTCAATTAAATGATATATTTCTAGTAGTGATAAAATATGCTATGTAAGAACCCAAGAACAAGCGAAATAACAAAAAGGAATGCTTGTATAAAGTGAGCTCGTCGCCAACTCCGCATCCATGCAGTTTTTTCTTTTGGAAGATTATGCATATACTCATAACATGCCTTATCAACAAGCTTTCCTTTTTCAACATACATCTTTTTATCTTGCAGCAGCCTAACAAAGAATGCTATTTTCAAATAATAAAGAACGAACCCAAAATCACTACTTAAATTGCTAATAGAATCAATATAAAGCCCATTCCGCCTGTATTGTTTAAAGAAATCCTCATAATTATTTAAATGCTTTTTATATAGATAGTATGTATAAATGGTAGCAATAAAAAAGAAGATTACGAAAACGACAACAATTAAGAATAAAAAATATTCCGCACTCATAGAATTAAACGCATAAATAATTTATTCCTACTACCCCTTGCTAATAAGCCCCATAAAAATCAAACAATCAACTTAATCTTCTCTGCTAAATAATATATAGCGATAGACACACAGCTTAACATCAATAATATAAATACATTTATTAGTGAGCAGATCAGGTTATCACCCCAGTCAAATATAAAAGTATAATAACCTATAACAGAAAAAAACAATGCAAATGAAAATAGCATTAAAGTATAAACAAAAAAAATATTTAATAATTAAATTAAACATGTGTAATCCCAGCTAAAAATGTATCAAATATTTTTTTATCTATAGCACCATGACTTGCCTGGTAATTGATAGCCTCAACAAAAGGATTTAAATTTTCTTCGACTAAGAAATAGAGCAAATCTAAATGTCCGGCCCCACGCAATTGATTATGTATTCCTGGATTCAGATTACGAAGCTCATATGACGTATAAATTGACTTAGTAATTGAAGCACCAACACTTAACATACCAGTAATACCTGCCGAAGCAAGGAATCAGGGGATTATTTTAGAAAAAACAATGAGATTAGCTCATTAACAAATAACATTTTAAAAGCCATCCTAAAGCGTGACATCCCCTGCAGCATCACTCCCGCGTGGGATTTCAAAAAGTATCAAACCAATTTTTTTTAAAAAAATTTATCATCAGACGGCTGAAGATAACGAATGATAGAATCTTGCTGTCCGTATCCAAATATTAAAGTTAAAACTTGCAATCACAGCCCCATGCTTTTCAAAATAAAAGCAAGAAGCACGATAAACAGTAAACAAGCAATACAAAAAAACAAAATTAAAAAGTATTTTTTCATCCATAAAAAATCATCGGGACTGCTAATAAGACATTTCCTTGCTTCATAGTCAATCATGCGCCCATCTTTTATCTTAAACGTTTTTCCTTTAAGCATTATTTTTAATAGGGAAATTCTAAACCCTGCGCCCCAAATGCCCAATTGCTCGTAAAAACCATAGTCGCCCGGTTTTAAAATCCCCTTACTTTCAAGATATTTAAAGGCAGCATTTATTTTTGGGAGATTTCGTTTGGTAAAAAAAAACAAATATACTAAGCCGCTAATAAATGCAATTGTAAATGACAACTGAAGGTAAATAAACACCTTAATTAAATTCAAAATAAATCATTCTCCATTAAAAATTAAATAGTTAATACCATTACCTACAGCGTCTCCGGCATACCCGCCTAATTCCCCACCAACATAGCTTCCTGCAGCAGTAACTACTATGCCACAAGCAATACCTCCCACGGCAGCTGTGGCAGCGCCTATTGCCACACAAGTAGCCCCCATAAATGTACTCGCTGTAGCTCCGCCAATTAACCCTCCCCCGGTGCTTAACGAGAAATTACTATATTCTTTTACAGCAGCTTTTTTACATTCATTCTCTCGTCCTATATGACAAGCTTCTAATATTTTATTATTGGTCCCTAAGAATGAAAACCCCAATGAAACCCAGCCACCAGCTTTCATAAATTTAGCGGCGCGCGCTGCATTATTTATATAGTCTGAATATCCTTTTATAGCGCCAACCCCAGCCTGACTCCATTCATAAACAATAGACCGACTAGATAAGCCTAAAGCATGTTTGATATTATCATAAGATTTATGCTTTATAGTTACACGTGTTATTTTATTTAATAATGGTTTTATTTCATTGAAAAGAGCTTGTCTTTTTATAAAAAACTGCTGACTTATAAGACTTCCTTGTGTCTGGTACTGATTCTGATACGTCAACTCGATTTCTTTTAAAAGATATTCTATTTTTTTAAAATATCTTTCACTGGCATCAGAAAGTATGCCTGTAGTCTTATCGCCAATGCTTGTCAAAGCAGCAATAGTATCATAATTACTGTGCAGGAAGTCAGCAACGCTATTTTTCTGAGGTAATAATGCGATATTGACTTTTTTCTTTGCTTTCTTTAGTTCATTTAACTCACAAGTTTGGTTAGCATTCCTGGGATCTGCAACAATAAGAATCTGTCCGGGCCTTAAACATGGAGTATCGCTATTAATTTTTAAAAAAAAGTCAATAGCATCTTTATTTGCACTATTAAAAAGCTTATGCGCTTGATGTATTAGTGTACCTTGCTCCTGAACAACACAAAAGCCTGGCTGCATCTGAGAATTTTTAAAATTGCTCATATTACCCCTCTTCGAAATATTTATAGTTCCCAATTATGACCACATAGCCATTTACTATTGTTTTAGCACTTAAAAAACCCATTTAATATAAATTACAAATTAGATAATTAACCTTCGCAATTCATAATACACGCCTCGGTTTAAATTAAGGTTTCTCAGAAGTGCCTGTAAAGGCACTTACAACAGCAAAAACGAAAACTAATTAACCGCAAAGCAAGGTAATAACCTGCAAGCGCTAACAAACTTACTAATGTGTCGGCTCCGTAGAGCCGACTAATTTATTTACGCATCATTGGTTTTCAGTGACGGCAGTTTGGAAACCAGGCGCAGCGATACGGTCAGACCTTCCAACTGATAATGCGGACGCAGGAAGAACTTGGCGGCGTAGTAACCTGGGTTATCTTCAATCTCTTCCACCAGCACTTCGGCTGAAGCCAGCGGCTTGCGGGATTTGGTTTCCTGCGAGGAGTTGGCCGGGTCGCCATCCACATAGTTCATTACCCAGTCGTTTAGCCAGCGCTCCATCTCTTCACGCTCGCGGAAAGAACCAATCTTGTCGCGCACGATGCACTTCAGATAATGCGCGAAGCGGCAGCAGGCGAACAGATAAGGCAGGCGGGCAGCGAGACGGGCGTTTGCCGTAGCGTCCGCATCATGATATTCCGTTGGCTTCTGCAATGACTGTGCACCAATAAAGGCGGCGAAGTCAGAGTTCTTGCGGTGCACCAGCGGCATAAAGCCGTTTTTCGCCAGCTCAGCTTCACGACGATCGCTGATGGCGATTTCGGTCGGACATTTCATATCCACGCCGCCGTCGTCGCTGGGGAAGGTGTGGCACGGTAAATTTTCTACCGCGCCGCCCGACTCTACGCCGCGAATAGACGTACACCAGCCAAACTCTTTAAACGAGCGGTTAATGTTGGCAGCCATGGCATAAGCGGCGTTGGTCCAGGTGTAGTTGCCGTGGCTGGCACCGTCGGTCTCTTCTTCAAAATCGAAGCTGTCTACCGGGTTGGTGCGAATGCCATACGGCAGGCGCGCCAGGAAGCGCGGCATCACCAGGCCCAGATAACGCGCATCTTCTGATTCACGCAGACTGCGCCAGGCAGCATATTCGCTGTTCTGGAAGATTTTGGTGAGATCGCGCGGATTGGCCAGCTCCTGCCAGGATTCCATCTGCATCACGCTCGGCGCGGTGCCCGCGATAAACGGACAGTGCGCCGCCGCACCAATGCGCGCCATTTCGCTTAGCAGCTCTACATCCTGCGGGCTGTGATCGAAATAGTAATCGCCTACCAGGCAGCCAAACGGCTCACCGCCGAACTGACCATACTCTTCTTCATAGATTTTCTTGAAGATAGGGCTTTGATCCCAGCCCACGCCTTTATAGCGCTTCAGCGTGCGGCCCAGCTCCTGTTTAGAGATGCTCATAAAGCGAATTTTCAGCATCTCATCGGTTTCAGTATTATTGACCAGATAGCTCAGACCGCGCCATGCGCCTTCCAGCTTCTGAAAATCTTCATGGTGAATAATCTGGTTAACCTGACGCGACAGCTTTTCATCAATTTCCGCAATCAGCGCCTGAATAGTGCGGTAAGCATCGTCAGACACGGTCACGCTGTTTTCCAGCGCCTGCTGCGCCAGGGTTTTTACCGCGCTTTCCACTGCGGCACGCGCCTGGTCGCTTTTCGGACGAAACTCTTTGTTCAGCAGCGCGCTAAATTCATCCTGATCCCAGGTTTGCTGCGCCTGCTGTAGCTGTTGTTGTGATGGATTGCTCATTGTTACTCCTCATCACCTTTAACGGTTTCTTCAGATTTCGGCAGATGGCCCAGCGATTTCAGCAGCGTAGGATCCTGCAAAATTTTGGCAATCAGCTCTTCCGCACCGTTTTTGCCATCCATATAGGTCAGCAGGTTAGAGAGCTGAGTGCGCGCTTCAAGCAGCTTGTTCAGCGGCTCAACCTTACGCGCCACCGCATCCGGCGAGAAATCTTCCATGCTTTCAAAAGTCAGTTCGACATTCAGCCGTCCTTCATCGGTCAGCGTATTATCCACCTGGAACGCCACGCGCGGCTTTAGCGCCTTCATACGTTCGTCGAAGTTATCGATATCGATTTCCAGAAACTTACGCTCATCAACGCCCGGTTGCGGCTCTGCTGGTTTACCAACCAGGTCAGCCATTACGCCCATGATAAACGGCAACTGAATTTTGCGCTCGGCGCCATAGATCTCTACGTCGTATTCAATTTGCACGCGCGGCGCGCGGTTACGGGCGATAAATTTCTGCCCACTGGATTTAGATGCCATGAGGTTCTCCATCGGATATGCGCGGTAAAGTCAGCAGCGGGCACGCTGCCATATAAGGGGTTTGCTGCTTAATCGCGGCGACCAAAAATGTTTTCAAGTTGATGCACGCCATCGGGTGCCAGGTCGCGAATGATCTCCATAAAATCGAGTTCAATGACGCGCTGAACGCGATCGATCATTAGCGGAGCGGGATGGCTGGGTTCGTAACGAGAGAAGTATTGCTTTACCTTTTCCAGCATTAACTGCGCTTCAGCACGTGACGTGATTTCGCTGCTGCGCCAGTCGGTTTGCGAACGCGCCGGTGCGGCAGGCGCGGTGTTACCAGCGGCAGGCTGCGCGGAAGTGTCTGCATTACCTGGCATCAGCGTGCTTAAATCCGTGGCCAGGCAGGATTGCGCCACCAGATTCACCATTTTTTGCAGCTGTTCCATCTCTGGCACACCGCTTTCACCCAGGTGTTCCGCCAGCGTTTCCCGAATAGTTTGCAGGCGCTCACTTATCTGTTGAATCGCTTCAATGCCGGGCTGATCGCCTCTGGCCAGTTCATCATTTAAGCGCGCACGTCCGCCGGGATAATCGGCCACGTCCGTTTTGCTGCCATCCAGTAAAGAGCAGGCGTCGCGTAAAGAGATTTGATCGGCGGCGGTACGCAGAAGCGGAGCCTGACGCAGTGCGGCAGTCAGCTCAGATTTATCACCCAGCGCCGCCAGTGCGTTAATGCGATAGAAGGGATCGCGTTCGCCATACTCTTCCAGCAGCGGATAGAGCGGCTCCCAATAAAGCAGCAGCGCCTGCTGAATCAGCTTCAGCCCGCTGGCGTAGCCCGGAAGCCCTTTCATATGCGTCCATGCGTGAGTAAGTGCTAACATCACGCGCAGATCTTTCGTCCGTGCCAACAGTCCGGTCGCCAGCCGTTCCACTTTGTTCCAGTCGGCAGGCTCGGCAGGAATAATGGTGTCGCCAAATTGCTGCTCCGCCTTCCCTTCGCTGGCCTGGTTCATCGCCATATAGTCAGCGTCATATTCCAGATTTTCGCCGCACGGTTTTTCACTGCTAACCGGAGCAAGTAACGCATCGATATTCATCGTTATTCTCAAGTCGGAAGATTATTCAAACATGGGCGGATAGAGCCCATGTCGGCCAGGTCTGGCTCCGCCTGCCGGGTCGAACAGCAGCGAAAAGAGCTGACCGGTAAAATTGCCGCTGTGCAGGTGGGTATAAAGCGGATAGTTGTCGGCCTGATTGGTCCACCAAAAGCTGGTATAACGCTGTGGATCAAAACAGTCGGCCACCTGCTTCCAGCTCAGGTTGGTGGCGATATCGCCATAGCCAATGACATCTAAAATATCCGAGTGCGCGGTCTGACCGGCAGGGTCCTGCGGCGTAGGGATGGCCAGCAGCGCCCGATCGAGCTGTTCAGCAGAGTAGACGTTATGCACCGCATGCATCAGAGTGCGTCCCAACTGCTGATACCATTCGCCCGCCATTGCCAGCCGCCCCGCTGACCATTCGGCTGGCGTAAAGCTGAACAGAGCACAAACAGGATACTGACGGCCTACGCTATCGCGCGCGGGCAACAGACATCCCATCTGCACCAGCTGGCTGCCCAGCATGGGCGGTACCACAAAATTCCATACCGGCGCTTTCGCGAATCGGTGCGGCTCACCGGGACGCTGCGCTTCATTTTTTTGCCAGTTCAGCAGCCCTATCTGAAACCAGTGGGTCCACTGACGGGCTAACGCATCAGGAAAACGGCGCTGCAAAAAGTCACCGGCGCTGGGCAATTTCCCGTACCAACCGATCGCAGGAGAGTGGCTCATTATCATTTCCTTGCGGTTATGGGCATGCGAAACCAGGAAGCTGGAACGGGTTCCGAATACTGTTCGGGGTAAATTCCAGGGTTATGCGGTGTCCATCGATATTGAAGGTTGCCTGACGGCTAAGGCTGTTGCTGCCCGAGGTCAGCTGCGCACGATCGAAAAAGCGGTTCAGCGCCCAGGCGCCGTTGGTAACCAGCGTAGAGGTAGTGCCATCCACCAGCCCCAGTTGCATACGCACCTGACGCGTGCCGCCGTTACCGGGCCAGCTCATCAACTGCACCGCCTGCGGGCCGTGGCTGTAACGCAACAGCTGTCCGTCAACATCCAGCGTCAGGTTGAGAATGTTGTTATCCATACGCACCGTGCGGATGGTGACGCGGAACGAAGGCGTAGTGGCGCCGTTGGCAAAGAAGGCGTCACGAATGCTCTGCGCCTGCTGGAAAGGACGCAGTAACCCTTCGCCACCCGGCAGGCTTTTACCATCAATGCCCGGCATAAAACGCCAGCTTGCATGCGTGGTATCCACTTTCGTCGCCAGATTATCGCGGAAGAAGCTATCCATAAGCCCGGTGCCTGGAGCAAACATGCGTGCCAAATCGTCCGGTGTGACTTCACTTCGGGCCGAACGCACCAAAGGGTAACGACCGGCTATCGCCTGGCGGCAGAAGCTGCCGACCTCAACGTTAATGCGCTTGCGTACGTTTTCCATATCACGCCGCTGCGCATCACTGCTGGCACCCACGGCCATGTTGGTAAACATATTTTGCAGCGATCCCGGTAATCTGCCGGCGCTCGCCTGCAAACGGCTGATCGCGTCACCCGGCGGTGGCGGCATTCCGCTATTGGCCGCATCCTGTACCGCCGTTAAATAGCGATAAAGCTCGTCGATCTGTTTGAGGAAATCATCAAAGACGATGGTTTTTCCGCCCTGCTCCAGCGGCTGAGCCAGTTCGATAATCGGCGCGTAATGTTCGGTCACGCGCTGCTCTGGCGTCTGCTGCTGGGTCGCGGCTCCCTGAGCGGGCTGGCGAGAGCGGAACAGCGCCTCCAGCGTGCGGGTCGCGCTATTGCCTTTTTTGTCCGCCTGCTGCGGATCTTTTTCCGCTGGCAGACGCTCCAGCATCAGCATGTGGCTGAGGTTAATAACCAGCTTACGTAACGGCGAACTGTTGCTGGAAAGCAGGCGCGCACTGTTAATGCGCTGCGACAGATCGGCACTATTGTTCAACTGAATATCGGTTAGCAGATTATCCCAGTGACGGATAAAATCGCTCATATAGAGCTGACGCACGGCGTTATCGGTTTGTGCTTTATCCTCATCCGCCACCGCACCGCCTAATACCCACGCATCATCCTGATGCAATGCCGCTGTTACCGCCGCAATATTTTTATCGAAGTTGTTCCAGTAACCTTGCGGCGTATAAAGGCCGGGAATGCCTTCGCTAATCGCTTTGCCGCTTTTGCGAGTAAACACTAACTCACTTTGCGGCCCGCCCAGGTCGGCAAGTGAAACCGACGACAGATTTTCATCCTGTTCCAGCAGACGTCTGAGGCGGCCATAAACCCGGCCAGACAAGGGCATCTGATTAATCAGCGCCTGCTCGCGCTTTACCAGCGCCTCATCCCGGGCATAAGGCGAGGCCTGAATCTGCGTTTCCAGCAGCTGCGCCAGATGTCGATCCAGCTGAGCGATCTGCGTCTGAGTAATGTTTTGTGGCAGGTTGCGCCGCACGTTCAGCATGACCCAGGCATGCAGAAATTTACCATCGTAGTGCTGCGGCTGATAAAGCATCTGATACGCTTTTAACGCTTCATAGCTGTAGTCCGCATCGCTGCCATTATCGTTGCGTAACCAGCTGGTAATCAGTTGGGCGACCTGTGGCAACAGCAGCTGCTTTAACGATTTTTGATAAAGCGTCTGGCTGGCATCACTGACCTCGACGCCGCGATAAAGCCCCATGCGACGCGTTATCGGTGGATCGTTAAGATCAAACGCCTGGCTTTCCGGCAGTGCCAGCACGCTGTCCAGGAACGGCAACAGAGCAAACAGATCGCTTTCGCCACTGGCCTGCAGATTTTTGCTCTGCGCTTCGACGGTTGGCACTTTCGCCTGCACTTCCTGCAGATAGCTTTTATTGTTGCCGTAGCTGGTGAACCATAGCAGCGAAACCACAATCAACAGCGCCAGCAGAGCAGCGTAGCCTGACCACAGCACGGCGCGGTTGCGCAGCTCCCACCAGCGGTTGCTGCCGGCCAGCCCCGCCTCCTGAAAGATTACGTTGGTCAGCAAATCCTTCAGGAAGAAGCTCTGTCCTTTGGCTGCCGGAATCGGCGCCTCTTTCTGTACGCTATTCCAGGCCCCGCTGTTACCGCCCTGCTCATCCACCTGCGGCAGATGCAGCGCGCGGCTCAGCTCGCCCATCACGCGATCGAAAGGCAAGCCTTCCTGCGTGCCGCTGGCAAAATAGATGCCGCGTGGCGAAAACTGGGTTTCAAAATTGGATCGGGCGAACACCATGTTGAGATAGTCAGCCAACAGCGGACGCAGTGCAGCAAACTCCTGCGGGAAAAGATAACTTTCTGCGCGTGCCTGAGCGTCGCTTTCCATAATCAGCGTATCCGCCAGACCTGCGTCAAGGCGCTGTTGCAGCAGCGCATACTCCTGCGTAAAAGCGCTGGCTAAATCAAAGTCGGCCTGCTTTGCGCGCTCCCAGGGAAAGGTAAAGCCCCAGATTTGCTCGCGCTGCGCTTTGTCCAGCTTAGAAAACCAGGCACGGAATCCTTTTAACAGATCCGCTTTGGTCACCAGCACGTAGACCGGAAAGCGAATGCCCAGTTGTTCATGTAGCTCCATCAGGCGCTGGCGCAAATTGATCGCCTGCTGCTGTGAAGCCTCTGCCGACTGAGTTAACAGATCGGAAACGCTAATGGTGACAATCACGCCGTTAATCGGCTGACGACCACGATACTTGCGCAGCAGATCGACAAATTTTTGCCATTCGCTGGCATCCTGCGCCTGCTGGCTCTCCTGCATGGTGTAACGACCAGCGGTATCCAGCAGCACCGCCTCATTAGTAAACCACCAGTCGCAGTTGCGGGTGCCGCCAATGCCGCGCAGCGCCGTTTTGCCGAAGCGATCCGCCAGCGGAAACTGCAGCCCGGAATTCACCAGCGCGGTGGTTTTACCGGCGCCGGGCGCACCGATAATCACATACCAGGGAAGCTGATAAAGATACTGGCGGCTAAAGCGCTGCGCCCAGAACGGATTGCCACGGCCTGCGCGATTGAAGTGCGCTTTTTTTAATAGCTGAGAAGCCTCATCAAAGCGCTCGGCCAGTACCTGTTCTTCATTGGTCAGCCGTTTGCGATCACTGCCGTCAGGCTGCTCGCTGCTGCTCAGGCTGCCCATCAGCTTGCGGTTGATCCAGGCGTTATACAGGCGTGGCGCCAGGTTGCTGATACCCCACACTACATAGAGCAGGCCAATACTGATAAGACGATTCTGCTCTGACTCAAGCGGGCGTGAATCCACAATGGAAAAAACCGGCCCGATCACCCAGATAATAAAAGAGAGCGCGGTAATGCCGACAAAGCCCCACATCAACCGGCTGGTTATAATGGAAAACAAAATATTCAGCATCTGTTAGTTCCCTTGCTGCAGTCCATTCAGCTCCGCCCGCGTGTTGTCTGGCGAAACTAACAGGATGATCTCCACCCGGCGATTTCGGGCGCGGTTCTCAGCCGTGGTATTTGGCACCAGCGGATTGGTTTCGCCCCGCCCTTCTGCTCTGGCGCGCGCCGGTTGCGACAGATGCTTTTGCAGCATCTCCTGCACCGACTGCGCACGCGCCAGTGACAGCGCATAGTTAGAGGCAAAACGTGCGCTGCGAATCGGTACGTTGTCGCTGTAGCCAATGACCAGAATTTTCCCGCTGACGTTATCCATCGCCTGCGCCACACGGTCGATCACCGTTTCATAACGATCACGCACCGCAGTAGATCCAGAAGCGAACAGGCCATCGCCTTTCAGCGTGACGACGCTTTGATCCGCCTCGTCACGTACAGCTACCAGACCCTGTTCAATTTCAGGACGCAGGAAGGCGCGCAGATTAAGCACCGCAGGCGCGCGCGGCGCAGGATTATGAATCGTGACTTCCGGCAGCGGCGTTTGATACACCGAGGCCAGCACCGGGCTGGTGTAATCGCCCAGCCGCCAGTTGAGAATGATATAGAGCAAACAGGCGATAAAACCGGCAAGCGCCGCGCAGGCCCAAAGCGGCACCACCGGACGCCACATTTTGCGCATCACCGGGCGATCTTCCGGATGCGGCGACAAGGGCGCCGGGTAGCCGCCGCGCACGCCACGGATCATCTGCAGCAGACGCTGTTTGATGGTCTCGAGCTGTGAACGGCCATTGTCCAGCACGCGGTAACGCCCTTCAAACCCCAGCAACAAGCAGTAGTTAATCAGCTCCAGCAGGTAGATATGCTCACGCGGGTTTTGCGACAGCTTCGCCAGTAGCTGAAAAAATTTCTCGCCGCCCCAGGTTTCGTTATGAAAGGTGACCAGCAAACCGTTGCCGGGCCAGACGCCACGACTTCCCCACGGCGTAAGCGCCGCCGCCTCGTCCAGCGCAGTACACAGGCAATAGCGCGCACCGACGATAACCTCATAGGGCAGCCCGGCGCGCTGGCTGTTTTTTTCAAAATGCCTGACCTGATCGATCAGTCGTTGACGCAGTGCGGCCGGATCGTCATGAGATACGGAATGGCGAATCTGGGGAATTGCATTAAGCAAAGGGTTCGCGGCGGCGACCAGCGGGTTATTGCTGTTCGCCCCGGAAAAAGCGGCATCGCTGCCGGTGAAATGTCGTTCCTGCATGGTGAGCGCTCATTATTCGTTTCAGACGGACTGGCTGCGAATAGCCCAGAACTCCATATCCAGGCCGGGAAACTCACCGGCCAGATGAAGCGCAAACGCGCCCGATCTTTCCATCTCTTTCCATAGTTCGCCGCCTTTCTCCAGCTCGAAGTAGCTGTAGCCGGCATGCCAGGGGATTTGCGGCGGCGCGGTCGGCATGGCGCGCAGCATCATACCCGGCAGCTGAAGCTGCACCAGATCGCGAATTTTCGTTACCGGCGCCACTTTCATTTGCGCCGGGAAGTGGGTTTGCAGCGCCTCGGCAGGCACATTGGCGCGTACCGCCAGTACAAAGCCGAATTCGCGCACCATAGAGGATTCCGGCACCGTTGCCACATTCAGGCCGTGAGAGCGCTCGGTCAGCGGTAGCTGAATCGCGCTCTCTTCCATTACCAGCGACAGCCCCTGACGCAGCATCAGCATCAGTTTGCTAAAGCTGCGGGCAATATCGTCGTGATCGTAGACAGGCAGAGAAACATCCGGCGCTCGCTGTGGCGTCCAGCTTGCCAGCTCGCAGGCAAATGCCAGCCAGTGGCCGAACAGCTGTTCCGGATGCAGCAACGGTAAATTTTTCAGATGGGAGACCAAACCAAGATGATGATTCACTAACGCCAGCAGCATGAAATCGACCATTTCTGCGGTATTAAACCGCCCCGTCTGCTGCAAACGCTGGCCGATTTGCTGGCTGCGCTGCGCCAGCAGTCCATGCATATCATTCAAATAATCAAACAGCTGGGGATGGTTAATCGCATTAAGCATCGGAGGGATAAAGCCGGTGTCGAGCCGTAGCTGACGGTCGCTGCGCTTTTCAATCACGCGCGCCACGCCAATCGCCGTCCATTCCGCCGTCAGCTCGCTTTCCAGCATCAGTTTCAGGCGTAGCTTGCCGAACTGCACCGCCGCCGGGCCAACGGAAATAGCGTTAAAGTCATCGACTTCTCGTTCGAAGCTGAGATAGCGCGCCAGCGAATCCGCCGCCTCGCTAAAGATGACGTCTTCACGTCCACCGCGCCGCGCCGGTAAGGCCAGCACAACTTTGACATTGGTTTGGTTATCCGCAATCTCCAGCGGCGCGGGAGCCTGGCGCGGATCCAGAAAGGAAAAATGCGTACCGTCCGGCAGTAGGCCGCTGGCAGCACTCAAGGCAATTTTTCCCTGACGTAGCATCGCCTCGTCAAACTCCAGATCGGTAAAGCCCCACAGATAAGGTCGCTGTGTGGCTCCCCAGTCGCGCAGGGTGCTTTGCAGGTAGCTTTCCGACTGCTGAAAGTGATGCGGGCGCAGGAACATGCCTTCGCTCCAGACCACCTTTTCTGCTTTGTTCATAATGGCTTTCCGTTATTCAGGCGTTGACTCTGCTTTGCTCGCAAGATGTACGCCGCTATCGTCAGCAACGATCCTGGCCTGCAACGCATCCGCTTCCCTGTACCAGCCGTTGGTTGGCTCGCTCTCGTCCGCATTGGGCAGCGGCAGAGAAAGACGCCATTTTTTACCATTAAGCGACTGATACTCGGCCATAACGCCGATATAGCGGGCATCCGCTGTACGTTGACCGCTAAGGGTTTTATTCAGTTGACCTGGCAACAGGAAAAACTGCTCGCTAGTGAGCAGATTGCTACCCAGCACGGTTTGCGCGCTATTTTGCAGCGAATAAAAATCCGCAGACATAAAGTCGGCATCCGATTTCAATAACAGCACTCTGAACTTCAGCGGTGCCGAGTTATTGACGGGTGGGTGCGCCTGAAATAACAGACTGTAACGGGAGGGATCGTTGTGTGTAGATGACATACAGCCTGTCAGCAAGGTAAGCGCCGCCAGGAAAAGCGCCTGAATACTCAGGCGCAAAAAAGAACGTGGTTTCATAATGGGTTACCCATTAGAAATGATTAATCGATAATCCAGGTACCGCTGTTGCTGTTCTGGCAGGCTTTACTGTCGCCATCAACTGCAACGCAGGTTTTCTTCTTGCTGGCAGAGGTAGCGCGCACGCGCTTACGGCGCTGGTCAGCCTTGATGGTGTCATTGTACAGCTCGCTTTTCACCACGGCGCGCAGCGGCACATAGCCGATCAGCTGCTCCTGATCTTTTTCTGCAATCGCGTACCAGTTGTTTTCCACGCTGCCCAGCACGGTATAAGGCTGCGCATTTTCCAGCTGACGCACCAGCTTGCCGCCGAAGTCGGGACGGCTCATCACTGAAGCGTTATACAACGCGCGATACTCTTCATTAATCGGCGTAAAAGTTTTTGGCGGGGTGATCGCATGGCGATAGGTCAACGTAACGCCATCAACGGTGCTGGACACAATTGTGTCGTCCGTGACAGGCGGTGGCGACTTACAACCCGCAACGCTTAATACAAAAAGCAGACCTAATGCGATTCGAATTTTCACCATGATCCTCATGAAGTTATCTCAAGTAATTAACAAAACGGGAATAAGCCGCCAACTATAAACAGCGTTGCCCATCCAGAAGCAGAAAAAAAGCATAGCTATGGCTGGCCGTGCCAGATAAAAGCACAGCAAATAAGATTATCAGCTCCGACAGAGCCAGAAGAAGAATTTATACGTTAATAGGACGATACATGCCTGTTACATCGCAACAAATCTCAGATTTGAGCCATGCACAAAGAAGATTGGTTACCGGAAACACGTTTTACGCTCCCTGTCGGTGAGGGTTTGATGAATATCCCTCAACCATTATGGCTGCTCCCTACTTGCATTCCTGGTATTCTCTGGTGAAAAGTTCTGACTGACCGTGCTAAAAGCGCGTGGTCATGCATGCATGTCTTCATGCTGCTGAAAATCTGCGGCCGATGTCAGATAAGAAGAAAAGTGTTTGAAATTCAGCCTTAAGCTGATACTGGATTCAGCCATTGCTACCGCACGAGGTTGCAAAGCAAACCCCGGGTCTGGTGTTTTTTTATGTTCAGGCTGTCCTGTTTCGCGCAAGTTTACATAGTCTTTGCGATAATTCAACGAGCGCGTAGCAAAGGGTTTTATATTAGTAAAGTTTAACCAACAAGATTAAGGTAAATTCTGATTATTCTTAGCACTTTCCATAGGAATATTCCTACAAAATATCAGAAAATTTGTACTCGCATCGCAAAAAAGGTCAAGAATGGCTAAAAAATGGTCACTTCTGTACAATTATTTTTTTCACCTCTGGACCTGATTTCTTCTATTTTGTTTCTAACAAACCGGTTTAAAATGCGATAATCAGTTATTAATATTGAGTTAACTCAAATCAGCAATAAAAAAAGCGACCCACAGGTCGCCTTAGTAGAATTTCAAACTAAAAAATACTGGAATCAAAACTTAAGCAAATAAAATGGATTGCAGCTCCTGGAGCGAACTGACCTGCCAGTCAGGCGTAATCGCTGCGGGCTTTTCTCTGCCGTCCGCATTCAACCAGCAGGTCTTCAGGCCTGCATTAATGCCGCCTAAAATATCCGAATCAGGATTATCCCCGACCATCAGCACACGTTCAGGCGCGGGCCGCCCCATTTTTTCCAGCGCATAATCAAAAATCGCCGGATGCGGTTTGGCATGTCCCACCTGCTCGGAAATGACCAGCAGATCAAAGTAATCACGAAAGCCAGTACGCTGGAGACGCACTTGCTGCAATGCGGTAAAGCCGTTGGTGATAATGCCCATCTTCACCTTGCCCTTTAGCGCATTGATCAGGTTTACCGCCCCTTCCAGCGGTACGCATACTTCCGCCATGGCGCTAAGAAAACCGCTGTTTAACGCGTCCGGCGTGACGTTCAGCTTTTCCGCCCAGCCGTTAAAGCGCTGATGCTGCAGTTGCAATGCGGTGATAGCGCCGTTTTGATACTCTACCCACAAGGGTTTATTCACCGACTGATACTCATGGTAATCATCGGTAGTAAAATCAACGTTGTAATCTTTAAACAGCCGTTGCAGGCCGGTAAAAGCGTCAAAGTGAAACAATGTGTCGTCAGCGTCAAAAAGGATCCAGTCCCAGTTTTGTAGCATAGCTTTCTCCTGTTACGGCACGTCAGGAACGCTGCGGCGACCGCCTTTTACAGGCTGAGCGCCATAATCAGAGCATCTTCCCGCCCGTGCGTTGCCGGATAATAGTTTCGGCGCACCGAAACTTCATTAAAGCCGGTCTGTTCATAAAGCGCGATAGCCGCATGGTTGGAAGCGCGAACCTCCAGCCACAGCGTGAAAATATCGCGCTGCTGCAGCTGTTCAATCAGATGATGCAGCAACGCTTTACCCAGCCCCTGACGTTGATAAGCGGGATCTACAGCGATATTAAATAATGTCGCTTCATCCAGTACCCATTGAGTAATGGCGAAAGCAGCCATCTGGCTCTCAACGTCAAGCCGGTAGTTCAGATAACGTTCGCCCTGATTGCTGGCAAAGGTCGCTTCCGTCCAGGGAAAAGCGTGGCTGCGCCGCTCAATAGCGAGCGCCTGCGGAAGGTCATGCGGAGTGAGTAAAGAAATCGACGTCATATTCACAAATCTGTCGCCAGAGGGCACGCTTCGCCTCAGCATCAAAATAGAGCGCCTCAAGCGGCGGCGTGGAAAGTTGTGGACCCTGCTGCATAACCGGTGCTTCGGTTCCCAGCCGCCAGCTGGCGCAGGAGCGATCCTCAGGCAGCATAGCAAGCTGATCCGGCGTCACGCTGACAACCTGCTGTGGCGTAATCGCCAGCGCGCGCAGCACATCGCCCACCAAAGGATCCCCGGTTGTGGGAGGAATATCCGCCACGATCAGCAGGCGCGTCTCCGCCGGCAGCGTTATCGCAATCTCACCCTGTAACGCGCGCGGACGCCGCAGCTTATACTGCGTAATGCCCATTTGCTGTAGTAGCCAGTCACGTCTGGATGACATAGAAATTCCCGTTACGCCCTTATAATGCGCAGCTATGCTAGCAAACCCATCGAACATGCGCCAACAAACCACTATACTCTGCGCTCTGATTTATGAGGAGCTATCTGATGTCTGCTTTTACCCCGGCGAGTGAAGTGATCCTGCGCCACAGTGATGAATGGCAAGACCGCCGCGTGCTGTTTGCCGGCGATTTGCAGGATGACCTGCCTGCGCAGCTGGAAACCCAGCTGAGCCGCGTTCATACGCAATACTATCATCACTGGCAATCATTAAGCCGCAGCATGGGCGATCGTGCGCAGTTTGGCCTGGTAGCCACGGCGGAAGCGATAGCAGAGTGCGATACCCTGATCTATTACTGGCCGAAAAACAAGCCGGAAGCGCAGTTTCAGCTGCAAAACCTGCTATCGCTGCTGCCGCTGGAGAGCGATATTTTTGTTATCGGCGAAAACCGCAGCGGCGTTCGCAGCGCCGAGACTATGCTGGCCTCGTGGGCGGCGCTGAACAAAATCGACAGCGCGCGCCGTTGTGGTCTGTACCATGGTCGCCTGTCGCAGCAGCCCACGTTTGATGCAGACAGTTTCTGGGATGAATATACGCTGGATGACTGCACCATTAAAACGTTGCCGGGCGTGTTCAGCCGTGACGGACTGGATGGCGGCAGCGCACTGCTGCTCTCTACCTTTACGCCGCATACCAAAGGAAAAGTGCTGGATATCGGCTGCGGTGCGGGCGTTCTGGCGACCTTGCTGGCGCGTCATTCTCCTAAGGTGCGCCTGTGGCTGACCGATGTGGATGCCGCCGCGCTGGCCGCCAGTAAAGCAACGCTGGCCGCCAACCAGATCGAAGGTGAGGTGTTTGCCAGCAACGTCTATTCTGATGTCACCGGCCGCTATGACATGATCATTTCCAACCCGCCGTTCCATGAGGGGATGCAAACCAGCCTTGACGCAGCGCGCACGCTGATTCGCGGTGCGGCTCAGCATCTTAACAGCGGCGGTGAGCTGCGTCTGGTGGCGAACGCCTTCCTGCCCTATCCACAGGTGCTGGACGAAACCTTTGGTCATCATGAAGTGCTGGCGCAAACGGGCCGATTCAAGGTCTATCGCGCCGTCTGGGGACGCGATGCCCGCGCGATTAAGGCAGCTAACCGCGACAAATAAGTGCTTATTTCCCGGGGCGCTGCTGTTTTTTACAGCGATCGCAACGCCGCTAATAAATATCTGTTGACGTCCCCGGGAAAAATCTCCAGAATTCGCCTCCGTGGTTGCAGTGCTGCAAAGCATTGCCGGAATGCGAAGGTGGCGGAATTGGTAGACGCGCTAGCTTCAGGTGTTAGTGTCCTAACGGACGTGAGGGTTCAAGTCCCTCTCTTCGCACCAAAAACCACGAAAATTCATATCGCACAGCATCTGCGCGAAGGTGGCGGAATTGGTAGACGCGCTAGCTTCAGGTGTTAGTGTCTTAACGGACGTGAGGGTTCAAGTCCCTCTCTTCGCACCAAATGCGGTGATATGAAGACAATGTTATGCGAAGGTGGCGGAATTGGTAGACGCGCTAGCTTCAGGTGTTAGTGTCTTAACGGACGTGAGGGTTCAAGTCCCTCTCTTCGCACCAATATTGTCACTCTCTGGTTATCACCTCTGTTGCCTTCCCCAGGCCTTACGCCTTCGCTATCAGCGCAACTTATCTTCCCTGTTTTTACTCTCTGAAAGATTGCCTTTCGTTTTCGCATAAATTTCTTATAAAAAGCTATACCACCGCGATGTTAAGCGTTGCCGGGCAGCCCTCCTTAGCCACCTCTGTGCATTAACTATAGCCCGCCTGCATTAACCGATACCGCAGCCAGCGCGCCGGCCAGAGCGATACAGGAAGGCAGCAGGATATAGGGGCGTAGCCGATGATGAAACAGCATGCCTGCCGTAATCAGCAGCGCCGCCAGCAGCAGCCAGCGCCACTGACCAAATGAAAGATTCATCGATGCCACCAGCGGCATCAGCGCCCCGGGCAGAAGAACACTCCATGCGCTTCGCAACCGTTCCCCCATTACCCAGCTTACGCCCCACAATCCACAGGCTGCCATAATCGCCATCAGCATATCCGCCACCACCAAATGATAATGATTACCAGTATCATATGATAGCTTTTATCATTTTGCACTCTTCCTTTGTAGAATCTTTATACACGAAGATGACAGACCAGTTAGAAAGTGATAGATTGCCAGGATTGATCTGATTCCAGACACCAATAATAACTACTCAATACCCTTTCCAGAGTAAATTCATTTACTGTGGTAATGGCGCTTTGATATTTCAGGGCTGTCACGAGTGTATAAAAATGAAATTACAAACGTATGAAGAATTGCTGCACAGCAAATACCGCCTGTCGTTAATGCTTTATCTTTTTTTAAACATGGCAACATCACTTTTTTTTATGTTACCGATAAATAAAGGAGAAAATCTTTCATTCTCTTTGCCGGCAATGCTGATAGTTGTGCTGAGTTTATTGCAATTAGCCTTCTGGATCCTGAAACCTGAAAAAAAATGGCCGCTGTTATCTTTTACCGCTTTAATTATGGGCGGGCTCTGGTCATGGCTGATTGCGCATAAAAGCGAGCTGGTTTTTTATTTTGACGGTAGTTTTTTGCTGATTAGCCTGATGGCGGTTTTTTTTATCGGTACTATCTCCCTGAATGAACACCTGCTGGCGTTTTGCCTGCATATCGCGCCGCCTTCCCTCACCGTCATGCTGCTCGATCGCGGCCAGCATCCGCTGACGCTGCTGTTTACCATCACGCTACCGCTGCTCGGCTTTACGCTTCAGAGTTTGATGCAGCGTCGCAGCGACCATTTCACGCGACGCTTGCTGTTTCAACTGTATGAGGAGAAACAGACCTGGAGCGACCTGAGTATGCTTGATCCGCTTACCGGCCTTTATAACCGTCGCGGCCTGAAGAACCGACTGGAGAACCTTTTAGAGAACCAGACCGGCAGCCACTTCGTTATGCTGCTTGATATCGATAATTTTAAGTCCTACAACGATAACTATGGTCATGCAATGGGCGACCAGGCGCTGACGCGCGTTTCGGCAGCAATTCGTGATGCGGTACGCTCGCGGGATATCGTGACCCGTTATGGCGGTGAAGAGTTTCTGGTTCTGATGACCAATGTTAATGCTTCTATTGCTATGAAGCTGGCAGAGCGTATTCGCCAGTACGTGCTGGATCTGGAAATTCCCCATCGGTTTAACCATCGTGTATCCACACATGTCACCATTAGCGCCGGTATTGCCCCGATAATCGAAGAAGATTTTGAACAGGCATTGGCAAATGCCGATCGGGCTTTATATGTGGCAAAGAATCGCGGCAGAAATACTATTCTTTCCTGGGAAGAGCTTTGCGAAAAAAAGCTGATAACCGCCCGATAGTTCTAATTTAATGGTAAATTCATCATTTATTTGAGGGATTATTTAGCCATGATAAATAATCTCCCTTAATACAAATTAAAAATTAAAAAGCACTTATCCACTCAACCGCGCTAAATAAAAAATCAGTCAGCAACCAACAGAATGCAGGCACTTATTTTTACATTGGCATTTTTACATGCCGGTTGCGCATAGCGCAGAATGATTTTCTGCTTTTGCTAAAAACCTGACTTTTTATCTGGTTATATACGCCAGATCGCTGGAGACATCCTGTCGACAATACAGCGAAACCCCTACTTGCCACCTTATTCCTTCCTGGATACAATCAAGAACGATTATCATTTGTTTTCTTATCCCCATTTCGGTAGTGGATTACACAGGAAGCCCTATGGCCATCGTTACGCGTCAGGCTTATGAGTACGGTTCGTCTCCAGTGATCTTTATGCAGAGCGACAGTTCGCTGAGCGCTGCGCTGCATAGCCTGTTCAGCGAACACCGTTCCTGGTTCCTTGAGTTTATCACCCTGAATGACGCCGCTCCTGGCGATACCCTTATCCAGCCGGAATGGTCACAAAGCGCCCACTTTAATCAGTTGCTGGCGCGCTATGGCGATGAGATCTATCGTGAGCATGCAGATATGCCGCGCGAGGCCAAGCCGCTGCAATCTCTCTGGGCGCAGTGGTATTTTGGCCTTATCGTGCCGCCGCTGATGCTGGCGCTGGTAATGGAAAAACGCGCGCTCGACTGCTCGCTGGAACATTTTCATCTGCAGTTCCATGAAAGCGGCCGTCCGGCAAAGTTCTGGATCGATGTGCATGAAGATGAAGATGCACGCTACCTGAACGCCCATCAACGTATCGATCGACTTATCCAGAAGCATTTGATCCCTGCGGTCCAGGGCATCGAACAGCATGGCGAAATCAACGCCAAACTTATCTGGAATAATACCGGTTATCTGATGCACTGGTTTTTAGGCGAGATGAAAAGCTGGGTAGATGACGCCACGCTGCTTACCCTGGAGCATGCGCTGTTTTTCTCACGCCATTTGCTGGACGGCAGCGATAATCCGCTTTACCGCACCGTCATTCCGCGTGACGGCGCAATGCAGCGTCGCAGCTGCTGTCAACGCTATCGCCTGCCCGCCGTAGAGCGCTGCGGCGATTGCACCCTGAAATCCGTCTGATTTTCCCGCAGAGCAGGCGCGCTCTTTTCTGGTGCGGCGGCGCTTTACCGCCGCCTGACGTTTACAGATCCTCCCGGTTATGGCAGCTTTATCACCCCCGTTTTTATTGTGAAGAGCAACACAACATGAGCCTGGAGTCTGTACGGCACTACTTTGCCGAGCGAGCCCCTGAAATCGCCATCATTGAATTAAACCAGAGCACGGCAACCGTGGCTCTTGCTGCTAAAGCGCATGGCGTTGTGCCAGGACAGATTGCCAAGACCCTGTCGTTAAAAGTGAAGAATCAGGTCATCCTGATCGTGACCGGCGGCGACCTTCGTCTGGATAACCGCAAACTAAAAGAAACCCTGGGCACGAAAGCGCGCATGTTAACCACCGATGAGGTGCTGAACTGGACGGGGCATCCGCCCGGCGGCGTCTGCCCTTTTGGCCTTGAGCACCCTCTGCCGGTTTACTGCGATATTTCCCTGCGACGCTTTGCCGAAGTGCTGCCAGCGGCAGGATCGATTCATAGCGCAGTGCGGATTTCGCCAGAAAGAATGGCGGAGCTTACCGATGCCGTATGGGTGGATGTTTGCCAAAATGATCCGACTTCAGCTTAATTCGTTATTGCTGGGCGGATAATTCGCATACAATTACGCGGTTATTTTTTTCAGGATTTTTTGTGTCGCTGATCTCTTTCGCCATCGCCCGCAGCCGTTTCCCGGCATGGCTGGCGCTGCTGGCTATGCTGCTGCTGTTTGTCGCCCCGGTGATTTCAAAATCGCTGATGGCTCAACACGGCTATAGTTCGCTGATGATGGCGCATATGTCAGCAATGGCGATGAGTGAGCCCACAGAGGCAGAAGACGCGAGCCATGACCAGGGCTGCGCGGCAGACAGTGCCAGGCAACAAAGCCCGCCAGTAGCGGAACATGTTCACCATCATGCGGCTACAGAGATCGCCGCGCTCCCCTCCTTCGCCGATGTTTCCCATCACCGGCATTATCATATGTCGATGATGGACGACAGCGCCTGTGGTTACTGCGTACTGTTAATCCATCTGCCGCTGGACTCCGTTCGCCTGCCGCAGCTCTGGACGCTACTGCAAGAGGCCATTCCAGCCGCTCCTCTCCAGCTACAACCTTTTGTTGCCAGCTGGATCCCGATCTGGTTCCGACCGCGCGGGCCGCCGGTTAGCGGGTATTCACTCGTTTAACCCAACGCCTTCTCTACAGCCCGCAATCGGGCAAAGGAACCATTATGTCGGAAAAAATCGTGCCGACGGCCTCGGCACAGATTGAAAAAACGCAGAATGCACAGGCATTCCTGCAGCTTATGCGTCGGTTACATTTCACCATCGGCCTGTTTATCGGACCCTTTATTTTTGTCGCTGCGCTCACCGGCACGCTCTATGTGTTGACGCCGCAGCTTGAAAATTATCTTTATGCGCAACAGCTAACGACCAATGCGCCAGGCCCTGCCCAGCCGCTGTCAAAACAGATCGATGCGGCGCTGCGTTATACCGGCAGCCAGGCGAAAATTGCCGCCGTGCGTCCGGCATCAAGCGATACGGAAACCACGCGCGTGATGTTCCGCTTCGCGGAGAGCGCGCCGTCAGAAACGCGGGCGATATTTATCGATCCCAAAACGCTGGCGGTACGTGGCGATCTCACCGTCTACGGCACCAGCGGGATTTTGCCGCTGCGTACTACCCTGGATTATCTTCACCGCAGCATGCTGCTGGGCGATCTGGGGCGTAACTATAGCGAATTAGCCGCCAGTTGGATGTGGGTGGCCGCGCTGGGCGGCACGCTGCTCTGGGCAGTACAGCGCACGCCGCGTCGCGTCAGAAAAGAAAGCGCCTCACGTACGCAGCGCCTGCTGCGGCTACGGAGCTGGCATAGCTTACTGGGCGTTGCACTGCTGATCGGGATGCTGTTTCTCTCTGCCACCGGCCTCACCTGGTCACGCTGGGCCGGTGATAATATCAATGTGCTGCGCGCGCATTATGGCTGGCTGACCCCGGCGGTAAATACGCAGCTTGATAGCAGCATGCCGCCGATGATGATGGATGAACATGCTGAGCATCATGGGCATATGATGCATCACACGCCGGATATGCCGTTAAGCGCCGCCCAGTTTGATGGCGTGCTGGCCGCCGCGCGCACCAGCGGTATTGATGCGGCGAAGCTGGAAATCCGTCCCTCTTATCAGGCCAACAAAGCATGGATTGTGGGTGAAATCGATCGTCGCTGGCCAACGCAGGTGGATGCCGTGGCAGTGGATCCCCATACCTGGCGCGTTACCGATAAAATTGAATTCGCGAATTTTGGCCTGCTGGCAAAGCTGACGCGCTGGGGCGTTGATGCGCATATGGGCATTTTGTTCGGCGTTGCGAATCAGCTGGTGCTGGCGCTGTTTGGTCTGGCGCTGTGCGTGCTGATTGTGCTCGGCTATCGTCTGTGGTGGCAGCGCCGTCCCGCGCAGCCGCAACAGCATCCGGCGGATACGCTGATTCAGGCCTGGCAGCGCATGAGCCTTAGCCTGCGCTTGTTGCTGGCGGTGGTGGTAACAGCGCTGGCCTTTAGCCTGCCGGTCATGGGCATCAGTCTGCTGCTGTTTTTATTGCTGGATGCCTGGCGCTGGTATCGCGCGCAGCGGGCGTAACGCGGTGGCAGGCTGGCGTGCGACCAGCCTGCTTTGCATGCTGCAACTCATCACGCCTAAGCTGAGGCTGCGATCCTGAATGGCCTGGCGCAATGACAGCTTGATGACAGGAAAAGTTTTGTAGAAATTATTAACGCAGCCTGGCGAATCACGTGTATTTCAGAGGTCTACAGGAATTAAACATCCAGAGAATCTATGCCGATTATTTTAATGCGTCACGGTAAACCGGGCGGCCTTTCACCTCAGCATCTTTCTGCTAAAGCGATGGCGCAATGGATCGCCAGTTATGACAGTGCGCTCATCAGCGATATGCCACCGCAGCGCTGTATCGACCTCGCCGCACAGGCAGAGATCATCGTTGTCAGTCCGCTGCCGCGTGCGTTGGGCTCGCTGGAAAAACTGGGCCTGCGCGCCACGTACACTGACGCCATATTTCGGGAAGTTGCGCTGCCTGCGCTACCGCTGGCGACGCCCGCGCTTCCACCCACGCTGTGGCTCTCTCTGCTACGTCTGCTGTGGCTGTGCGGCTATTCCGGCTCGGTAGAATCCTTTCGCCATGCGCGTCAACGCGCGAGGCTGGCCGCCAGCCAACTGATTAGCCTGAGCGAACAGGGTACTGTGTTGCTGGTGGGTCATGGAATTATGAATAAGCTGATTGCGCGCGAATTACGTCGGCAGGGCTGGCTGGCAGAAAAACATGCCAGCAGCCGCTACTGGAGCAGCGCGGTTTATCACCGCGGCTTTTTGTAAAGCCAGGACCAAGACATTCTGCCCTCTTCTCCCGGCAGGGAGTTTTAGCAGAACAGCGGCTTAACGAAATACATCGACCGCTTCTACCAGTCGATGCGCCTGATTTTTCATCCGCGCCGAGGCCTGCGCGCCCTCTTCTACCAGCGAAGCGTTGTGATGGGTAATGCGATCCAACTCTTCTACCGCTTTGCCGACCTCGCTCAGGCCAGTGCCCTGCTCACGCGTGGCGGTGCTGATCTGTTGCAGCAGCTCCGTCACGTTCTGCACTTTTTCCACGATATCGGCAATGGTTTCACCGGCCTGATGCACCTGACCGGTGCCAGACGTGACTTTCAACGCGCTGGCAGCGATTAAATCACGAATTTCACTGGCGGCGCTGGCGCTACGTTTTGCCAGATTCCGGACTTCACCAGCCACTACCGCAAAGCCTTTACCCTGCTCGCCGGCACGCGCTGCCTCAACCGCCGCGTTCAGTGCCAGAATATTGGTCTGGAAAGCGATGCTGTCAATCAGGCCGGTAATAGAAGCGATCTGCTGTGAACTTTGCGCGATTTCATCCATTGTGCCAACCACCTGCTTCATCACTTCGCCGCCCTGCACCGCCGCTTTGCTGGCGGTCATCGAATAATTATTCGCCTGCCCGGTACTTTCCGCATTGCTGTTAACCGTGGTGGTCATCTGATTCATGGTCGCAGCGGTCTGCTGCACGCTGGCTGCCGTCTGTTCGGTATGGCTGGCGATTTTTTCATTGCCCTGCGCCAGCTCATCGCTGGCCTGATGCACGCTCATGACCTGATCGCGCACATCTTTAACCAGCCAGCGAAACATCAGGCCCAGCTGCCCTACTGCCCGCAGCGTCATGCCCACTTCATCGACCCGGTCAAAATGATCAACCTGATGAGACGCGCCGGTCGCCACATCCAGCGCCTGCCTGCATACCCTTTCCAGCGGCCGGGAAATTTGCCATTCCAGCCAGCCGCAGGTGATAAAAGCCATCAGCAGCGCCAGACCGCTAAAGGCGGCAAGCGCGCCGCCCTGCAATCCGACGGTTATCGCGCTAAGCGTCATGCTCAGCCAGCAAAAGGCAACGCCGCTGCGAATACGCCAGCGCAGCGGCATCGTTTTCAGCCATGAAAGCGGACTCAATGCACCGCTACGCAGCAGCAGCCCGTGATGCAGCCGCCAGCCGCGCAGTTTACCGTGGCGCATCTGCTGATAAAGCGCCTCCGCCGCGGCCACTTCCTGCTCGTCTGGCTTGATACGCACTGACATATGGCCGGTAATTTTACCGTTACGGATCACCGGCACCACATTCGCCCGTACCCAGTAGTGGTCACCATTTTTACGACGGTTTTTCACCAGTCCGGTCCAGGGCAGCCCCTGCTTCAGCGTTGCCCACATATCGGCAAAAGCCGCTTTCGGCATATCGGGATGGCGCACAATATTATGCGGTTGCCCATGAATTTCATCGCGTTCATAACCGCTGACGTCAACAAAGTCCTGATTAGCATAGGTAATATAACTTTGCGCATCGGTGGTGGTCATGAGCGTGATGTCATCGTCAAGCTGCCATGCCTGTTGCGTAACGTGAGATTGGGTAGTCATAAGACAAGCCTTGTCCTGAATGTTGGAGGTCTAATTGTTTTTCGCAGGGAATTCATCGCACTCATCGGCAACCCCCTGTAAAACTTTAGAAAAGATGCACATTCAGTGTGGGCAACTGTGAAGCTTATCCCACCGTGCCCGTTTGAAAACGCTGCCGTAGCCACTGGCTCAGTTCGGTCACCGCGCGTGGCACCCGCGCCGCCCACGGACGTACGATCCAGACGTGGCGGGCAAACGCACCCTGGATATGCCACTGCGGCAATATCTGACGCAAACGGCCTTCCCCCAGCGCCTGACGTGCGCTGAAATCGGGCAGCATGGCGATTCCCAGACCATCCAGCGCCGCATCACGGATCGATTCGCTGTTATTGGTGGCAAACGGGCCGCTGACATTTACCACCATTTCCTGCTGTGGCTGTGCCGGATCGCTAAAGCGCCAGCGCGGCAGTTCAGTGCCGCGCGGGTAATAAAGGCAGTCATGCTGGCTCAGTTCCTGTGGATGCTGCGGCTCGCCGTGCGCCGCCAGCCAGGCGGGAGAGGCCACCAGCAAGGTCTGCGTTTCGCATAAAAGCTGGGCGACATGGGTTTCCGGCAGCGCATTGCTGTGGCGGATCGCCAGATCGAACCCTTCGCTGGCAAGCGATACCAGTCGATCGGTTACCTCAAGCTGAATGCGCAGCTGCGGATGCAGGCGCAAAAAGTCCCGAATATGCGGCTGAAGCTGCTGACGGGCGAAGGCTACCGGCGCGGTTATTCGTACCAGCCCGCGTAATGGGCCGCTGCTGTCGCGCACGGCGTAAAAACTCTGTTCAATTTCCGCAAAGGGGGCGCGTAGTTCCTGCACCAGTTTCTCACCCGCCTCGGTCAGTCGCACGCTGCGCGTGGTGCGCTGTACCAGCGGGACGCCCGCCAGCATCTCCAGCTGTTTAATTTTCTGGCTCATTGCCGCTTTGCTGACTTCAAGCCGCTCCGCCGCCCGGGTAAAGCTTCCCTGCTCTGCCAGCACCGTAAGCCAGTGCAAATGTAGCCAGAGTGCATCAGTTTTCGTATTCATCAGATTGTTCAAAATAGTAAACAATGCGTTCAACTATAGCGCTTTTTCTCCTTTAAAAGCGCGTGCAGGATAGGGATCCAACCACGCGATAACGGAGAAAAGCATGCCATTACTGCAATTTGATCTGATTGAAGGACGCTCTGAAGCTGAACTGAAAACCTTGCTGGATGCAGCGCATCGGGCAGTGCTGACCGCGTTTGGCGTACCGCCGCGCGATCGTTATCAGATTGTTCATGAAAACAAAAGATTTCAATTGGTCTTTGAAGATACCGGGCTTGGCCTGACGCGCAGCGACAACCTGGTGATGGTACGGGTCTATACCAGCCCGCGCAGCAGTGAACAAAAGCAGCATTTTATGGCCGAGCTGGCCCGCGAACTGGAAAGCAGCTGCGGCGTGCGCGGCAGCGATCTGATGATCAGCTTTATCACCAATGAAAAAGGCGACTGGAGCTTTGCCAACGGTGTCGCGCAATACCTGACCGGTGAGCTGTAACGATCAGGCAGGTTTACAGCATATTATCGATCCGGCTCACAGTTACGTATTTTAAGCCGCTGTTTTTTTGCCCTCTTCTCTCCCGGCGAAAATAATTGCAGAAGCAAGCCGTTAACGCTGAGCCTGCACAAATCGTGGCGGGCAGAGGAGAGAAGAATGCGGAAACAGGAAGTGGTGGTGAAGCGCAGCCGACAGGAAAAACTTGCTGCGCTGCGCCAGCATAATCGCGTGCCGGTGCTGGTTGTCGGTGGCGGCATTAACGGTATCAGCACCTTTCGTGAGCTGGCGCTGCAGGGCATCCCGGTGGTGCTGATCGAAAAGGATGACTGGTGTCAGGCCGCCAGCGGCGCACTGTCGCGCATGATCCATGGCGGTCTGCGCTATCTGGAAACCGGCGAATTTGATCTGGTAAAAGAGTCGGTACAGGAGCGCGATCGGCTGCTGAAAAATGCCCCTCACTATGTTTCTCCGCTGCGTACCACGGTGCCGATCGATAGCTGGGGCGGCGGGCTGATTAACGCCAGCAAACGCTTTCTGCGCCTCGGCGAAAAGCCGACCCGTCGTGGCGTGCTGCTGATAAAAACCGGCCTCGCGCTGTACGATCTCTACACGCGGCAACAGGGCAGCATGCCGCGCCATCGCCTGAACAATACCGCCGAAACCCGCGCCCGCTGGCCCGGCTTTGCCGTCTGGGTGAAATACAGCGCCACCTATTATGATGCGTGGATCAAAGCGCCGGAGCGGCTTGGCGTCGAGCTGGTGCTGGATACGGAACAGAGTAACGCCGGGGCGCTGGCGCTGAATTATGTCAGTCTGGTGTCAAGCGACGGCGAGCGGGTAACGCTGCGTGATAACCTGACCAACACGCTTTTTACCCTTGAACCGCATGTGTTGGTCAACGCTACCGGCGCCTGGATCGATCACCTCAACCAGCAACTGGCCCCGGCCGATCCGCGCCGCCTGATTGGCGGCACCAAAGGATCGCACCTGATCATCGACAGTCCGGCGCTGCTGGCAGAGCTGCGCGATGAAATGGTCTATTACGAAAATCAGGATGGGCGCGTCTGCATTATGTTTCCGTGGTACGGCAAAGTGCTGGTAGGATCCACCGATATTCGCGTCGACGATCCGGAAAATATCGCCTGCACGCCGGAAGAGCAGCGCTATATCCTGGAGTCGCTGCACTTTATTTTTCCACATATCAACGTGAGCGCTGAAGATGTGGTGTACACCTTCTCCGGCGTGCGTCCGCTGCCTGCCAGCGATACGGAAATCAGCGGTCGCATAAGCCGTAACCACTCGCTGGTTTATTTCCCGCCGGATGCCAGCCACGATTTTTCTATCCTGAATCTGGTCGGCGGCAAATGGACCACCTTCCGGCGCTTCGGCGAACAGGCGGCAGATCGGGTATTAAAGCTGCTGGGTGAAAAGCGCCGACGCAGCACCGTCGATATGGCGATTGGCGGCGGTCGTAATTTCCCCTGCCATGAACGTCTGCCGATTTGGATCCGCGAGCTTAGCGATAAATATCAGCTGGCGGAACCGCGTGTGGCTCAGCTGGTGGATCGCTACGGCACCCGTGCCGAACTGCTGCTGCGCCTGATTGCCGCAGAGGACGAGCAGCCGTTGCAGCATCATGCCGACTACAGCGATACCGAGCTGCGCTGGCTGATCCATGAAGAACAGGTGGTCATGCTGGAAGATTTACTGCTGCGCCGAACCGCGCTGGGGATCTCTGGTCAGTTGACGCCGCCGCTAATGGCGGAGATCGCCCATCTGATGGCGCAGGAAATGGCGTGGAGCGACGCCTGTCGCCAGCAACAGCTGGAGATGACGCTCTCCCGTCTGGCGCGCCTGCATGGCGTCTCCGGTCTACGTTTAGCTTGCCAATCCCAACCCGCAGGAGTGTTGCATGTCGGTTAGCGCTAAAGTGCGGCTGAATCGCCTGTTTAAGCAGGGAAAATGCCTGGATGTGGCGATCGACCACGGCATCGCCAATGAACCCGATTTCCTTGTGGGGCTGGAGGATATATCCAGCGTGATGCGTAGCCTTATCGCCGCACAGCCGGACGCCATTCAGGTTAACTACGGTCAGGCCGATCTGCTCCAGCAGGCTGCTACGCCGAAACCGGCGCTGGTGCTGCGTACCGACGTCGGCAACGCCTATAACGCCGCGCGCCATCGGGAAATGTGGGCGGTGTTGCACAATCCGGAAGAGCCGATTCTGGCGGCGCTGCAGTTGGATGCGGCGGCGGTAGTGGTGAATCTCTACCAAATCCCCGATGAACCCGGCATCTTTCGGCAGTGCGTGGAAAATATTGGCCGCCTGCGTCACGCCTGCGATAAATATGCCATGCCGCTGATGATTGAGCCGCTGGTGATGGCGGCGCAGGGTCAGGGGCCAGCCTACGGCTCGCTGGGCGACGCAGCGCAGATAGTGCCGCTGGTGCGGCTGGCGCGTGAACTGGGGGCCGATATCATCAAAGCCGATCCCACAGAAAACGTGGAGGATTTCCACCGTGTGGTGGAGGCCGCGCGCTGCCCAACGCTGGTACGCGGCGGCGGCAAAGGCGAGCTGGGCGCGGTGCTGGAAAAAAGCGCGGCGCTGATGGCCCAGGGCGCAGCGGGCATGGTTTATGGCCGTAACGTTTATCAGCACGATAACCCAACGCGTGTGGTTAAAGCGCTGATGGCGATTATCCATCAGGGCGTCAGCGGCGCGGAAGCACTGGAGATCTACCGCCAGGCCTGACGCCGCTCCGGCGCTTAAGCAGTGCGCCATCGCATCGCCAGAAGGTAAGCGAAACAGTTCGCTTGCCGCCTGTAAACGCGAGGTATTCAGATGAGCCATTGCTTACTCGGCATTGATGCCGGCAATACCATGATCAAAGCCGTGCTGTTTGACACCAGCGGTCAGGTACTGTCGGTGGCGGGCTGCGCCGGAGAAACCCACCAGCCGCAGCCCGGCTACGCCGAACGGCCAGTAACCGATGTCTGGCACGGCGTGCAGCGGGCGGTACGCGACTGTCTGGCACAGGCGGGCGATGCTGCCCGACGGGTGATCGCCGTCGGCGCGGCCGGACACGGCAACGGCCTTTACGCGCTGGATAAACAGCAGCAGCCGCTGCTGGGCATCCAGTCGATCGATATGCGCGCCGCAGGCCTGGTTAGCGAGCTGGAGCAGCAGGGGAATGCGGCGCTTATCTGGCAACGCGCCCTGCAAAAGCCCTGGCCTGCCGCCACGCCGGTACTGCTGCGCTGGTTGAAGCAATACGATCCGGCGTGTTATGCCCGCATCGGCCACGTTCTGTGCGCCAAAGATGTTATTAATCATTTTCTCTGCGGTGCTGTCAGCGCCGACTATTCGGACGCTGCCGGTGCTGGTCTGATCGACTATGCGCAACGCGGCTATAGCGCATCGTTGATGGCGCTGTATGGCGTGGAGGAGGCGCTGGCGCTGTTGCCGCCGCTGAACGAATCCTGTGCGGTAACAGGCCGGGTGACGCCACAGGCAGCCCGTTTAACCGGGTTGCCGGTTGGCATTCCGGTGGTAGCGGGCATTTTCGATGTGGTGGCGAGCGCGGTGGGTTCAGGCGTCGTGAGCTGTGGCGAAGCCTCGATTGTCGCCGGAACCTGGAGCATCAATCAGGTGGTGGTCGAAAAGCCGGAATATCGGCGTCCGGTGTTTATGAATTCCATTATTGAACGCGATCGCTATATGGCGATCGAAGCCAGCGCCACCTCCGCCGCCAACCTTGACTGGTTTGTACGTGAGTTTGATGATGGCCGGGGCGGCCAGGGCGCGATACGCAGCAGCGATCTGGTGGCGCAGGTCAGGCCTGATATGCAGCTGCCGCTTTATCATCCTTACCTCTATTCCGGCCGTAAAGCCGGCCCCGCCAGAGCAGGTTTTTACGGGCTTGGCGGCTGGCATACCCGCGCCGATATGCTGTTTGCGCTGTTTGAAGGCGTAACCTTTGCACATCGCGCCCACATTGATCGCCTGCATGCCGCTGGAATAGCGTTCAGCCAGGCTACCCTTTCCGGCGGCGCAGCGCGCAGCGCCGTCTGGCCCCAGATGTTTGCTGACGTGCTGGGCATTCCCATTCGCGTCGCGACCTGTATGGAGACCGGCGCGCTGGGTGCGGCCATTTGCGCTGGGGTCGGCGTCGGCTTATGGCCGAACCTGACCGCTGGCGTAACCCAGGCAGTTCAGCTTAATCCCGGCGTGCTGCTGCCGGATGAGGCGCGCCATACTTTTCACTCAAAGCGCTATCAGATGTTTAAAAAACTGGAGTTAGCCATGGACGATCTCTGGCATGAGGTCACGTCCGATGTCTGAATTTGCGCGCTCCGCCCGACAGTTGTGACTTCGCGTATTGCAGGGATATGACAGTCAGGATAGATTGAAAAAATTCTGTGATATCCCTGATAAAGAAAGCGAGCCTGGCGCCACTCATGTCGCCCGTTTCCGCATGAGGAAATCCCGTTGTCTGAACTCTTTTCAGTCATTTTATTTGTGGCATCCATTGCCATTTATGCTTACAAAGCCGGACGAAACACTTTTTGGTACCTTTCCCTGCTGCTGGTGCTGGGATTGTTTATCATTCTCAACGCCACGCTCTACGCCAGCAACTATTTTACCGGCGAAGGGATTAACGATGCGGTGCTCTATACCTTAACCAACAGCCTGACCGGCGCGGGGGTCAGTAAATATGTGCTGCCCGGCATCGGGCTGATACTGGCGCTGTTTCTGGTGTTCTGTCTGCTCTCCTGGCTACTGCGGCGGCGCGGCGATCGCCCGCACCATTTCGGCTACAGCCTGCTGGCGTTGCTGCTGGCGCTTGCCTCGATTAAAACCACGCCCGCTTTTCAGCAGGTCGCCGACCTGTTCGTCTCGCAGACACCTGGCGACGAATCTGACTTTGCGCAGTGGTATCACGAACCGCAGAAGCAGATCGCTAACCCCAAATTCAACCTGGTTTATATCTATGGTGAAAGCCTGGAGCGCACTTATTTTAACGAGCAGGCATTTCCTCAGCTGGCGCCGGAGCTAAGCCGCCTCAGAAAGCAGCAGGCGCTGGATTTCGCGCAAACCGAGCAGCTGCCGGGCACCGAATATACCATTGCCGGTATGGTGGCTTCGCAGTGCGGCATTCCGCTGTTCGCGCCCTTTGAAGGCAACGCCTCCGCCTCGCTTTCCAGCTTTTTCCCACAGAATACTTGCCTTGGCGATATTTTAAAAAATTCCGGCTATCAAACCTGGTTTATCCAGGGCGCGGATCTGCGCTTTGCCGGAAAAGATACTTTCCTGAAATCGCACGGCATCGATCATCTCTATGGCTTACAGGAGCTAAAAGATCGGGTTGCGGACCCCGCCTATCGCAACAACTGGGGCTTTTATGACGATACGGTGATGGATGAGGTATGGCAAAAGTTCGAACAGCTGTCGCAGCAGAAACAGCGGTTTGCACTCTTTACCCTGACGGTAGATACCCATCATCCTGACGGCTTTATTTCCCGTAGCTGCCAGCATAAAAGCTACAGCTATGAAGGTAAGCCCAACCAGTCTTTCAGCGCCGTGGCCTGTAGTCAGGAGCATGTTGCCCGGCTAATTGAGCGCATTCTGGCATCGCCGTGGGCCAAAAATACCCTGATTGTGGTCTCCTCCGATCACTTGGCGATGAACAACACCGCGTGGAAATACCTTAACGCCCATCAGCGCGATAATCTGTTTATGGTTATTCGCGGCGATCGCGCACAGCCGCAGCTGTTGAGCATGAAACGCAGTTCGCTGGATAACGGCGCAACGGTGCTGGATCTGCTGGGCGGCGATAAGGCCATTGCCCTGGGACGCAGTTCGCTGTCGGATCGCTCGCTGTCGGAGCAGTTTGAGATGAAGAAAAAAGTGCTGGAATGGAAGCCGGATGTGATCCAGCTGTGGGGCTTTCCAAAACGTATCGAGCGCTTTCGCGTGGACCAGCAGAAAAACAGCATCAGCTTCTCCGGCGCGCACTTTAGCCTGCCGCTGCTGCTGAAAATCGGTAAAGACAAAGTTGAGCCGCTGCCGGAAGGCGAATATGCCGCGCCGCTGCGCTACCAGCTGGCTGACTTCGCCGCCGAAGATAAATTTGTCTGGGTGGATCGCTGCTTTAAGATGGCACGCCTGTGGCAGCCTGCGCTGGCCATATCCACCGACCTTTGCGTGGCGCAGGGGCAACTGGGTGCGCAGCCGCAGGTTCAGCATATTGATAAGGCGAACTATGAAAGCACGGTCAATATCCCTCAACGGCCGCTGGATAAGCAGCGCTGGCAGCAGAACGTTGCCGCGCTAAAAGTCGCCGACAACGATATTCGCTATCAGGCCGACAGCTTTAAATTCGACGTGCCGGGCGCGCCGCTGGCGGTGAAAGCGTTTAGCGGCATCTCCCGTTCTGAAAGCTGGGGGCGCTGGTCCAACGCCAACCTCGCGCCGGAGGTGACAATTGAGTACGCCCGGCCGCTGCCGCCAAGTTTTGATCTGGTGATCCGGGCAAAAGCGTTTGGACCTAATGCCCGACATCCGATCCCGGTTCGTGTAGGCGATCAGCAGCAGATGCTAACGCTGGGCCATGAAGTCAGCACGGTAACGCTGCGCTTCAATAATCCTGCAGGCAGCCGCCAGCTGGTGATCGCCCCGCCGGAGCCGGAGCTTTCTAATGAAGGCAACATTATCGGGCAGGACCCACGCAAACTGGGGATCGGTTTGGTCGACATCAAAGTGGTGCCGGTCCGGTCGAACCCCGACGCAGATAGCGCGTCTCAAACTGCGGCATCGGACCAGGCTCTTCGCCACGGATCTGCGCAATAATCCGTCGTGCCGCCTCGCAGCCCATCTCATAGACGGGCTGCGCGATCACCGACAGCGGCGGCGAAACGATCTCCGTCCAGGGGAAATTATCGTACATTACAAACGACAGATCCTGTGGAATGCGCAGGCCGCGCAGATGGAACTCACGTAGCAGCGCCTGAGCAATCAGGCTGTCGGAAGCGATCACCGCCGTGGGCGGCGCGGCGTCATCAAACAGCTCGCTGACGATACGCGCAACAGCCGCATCATCCAGTGCATTGGGTTTGATCAGCGCCGGAATAAAAGGCACCGCCGCCACGCTGAAGGCGTGCTCCATCCCGGCGATACGCTGGGCAACCGGCGTCAGCCCCATATCTTCCGGTCGGCGATAAGGTTCGCTGGAATTCATACTGGTGACGTAGGCGATGCGTCGATGCCCGGCCTCCAGCAGCTCCTGCGTTGCCTGCTGCGCTGAGCGGGTAAAATCGACGCCGATCACTTCAACATCCAGATCGTAAACCGCCCGATCAAACAGCGTGAGCGCCCGCCCTTCCGTCAGCACCTGAGTTAAATGCGCATTATCGCTGGCGGCTGAGCTACTGGGGGCGACGATAATCCCATCCACCCGCTTTTCCAGCATAACGCGGACCGCCTCCTGCTCAATGCTCACCTGCTCATCGCTGTTGCTGAGGATAACGTGGTAGCCCGCCTGGCGCGCTACGTCCGAGATGCCGCGTAGCGCCAGGCCGAAATGCGGGTTTTCAATATCGCCCACTATCACGCCCAGCGTATTAGAGCGCCCGGTATTCATGCTGCGCGCCAGCTCATTGGGGCGATACCCCAGCCGCTCAGCCGCTGCCAGCACCCGCGTCATTACCTCGTCGCTGACCGCGCCGTAACCGCCCAGCGCCCTTGCCGCCTGCGCTTTTGATACCCTTGCCTCACGCGCTACATCGGCAGCGGTAGGCGCTTTCATTCGCATCATTTTACTTGTCATAATTAATTCGAATCACAGGTTGAAGGATCGATCGTTGACGGCTCTGAAAGGCTGTGCTTAATATCACTGTAACTGATTTGAGACCGGTCTCACAAGCGGACTTCTCACTAATCAGCACCTGCATTGAGACCGGACTCATACTAATTAAACGTCCCCGGTTTCAATAGTCGTTGATGTTTAGACAACAAAAACGGACTACTTATGAAATCGCACAACATCCTGTTCAGAATGGCCGTTGCGCTCATCGCCTCGGCTTCAATCGTCACTCTCTCCATCCCGGCCAGCGCGGCGGATAATAACCCTTATGGCCTGATTGAACCGGGTCATATGCGCGTTGCCAGCCTGGGCGATGCGAAACCCTACACCTTTACCGACGCCGCAGGCAATTTTACCGGCTTTGATATTGAGTTTTTTACCAACGTCGCTCACAGGCTGGGCATAAAACAGGTCGATTTTATCGGTCAGGATTTCTCCGGCATTCTGCCTGCGGTGGCGAACGGTCAGTATGATGCGGGCGTGGCGGCGATTGGCATTACGCCGGAACGCGCCAAAACCGTGGACTTCACGACCGGCTATCTTGCCGGCTATCTGTCGGTGCTGACGCGCAGCGACACCGGTATAAAGAGTGTCGATGCGCTGGTCAAACGGCGGCTGGGCGTGGTGCAGGGTACGCTGCAGGAGAGCTATGCGGTGAAGCATTTCCCGCAAACCGACCTGGTGCGTTTTCCCGATAACAATGCCGCCATCTCCTCGCTTAATAACGGCACGCTGGATGCGGTTTTCCTTGATTACGAGGCAGCCAAAAGCTACGCCGACCGCTTCAAACTGGTTCATGCGGCAGATATTCCCTCTTTTGATGCGCCTGCCGGCATCGCGATTGCTAAACAGAAACCGCAGCTAAAAGCCGCGCTGGATAACGCGATCAAAGAGGCGATGCAGGACGGCACCTGGAAACGTCTCTATGAGAAGTGGTTCCCGGGCTCACCGATGCCGAAACAGTACCTGCCCGACGCACAATAATACCGCCTGTTTAGCGAATAGCCCGATCCACCGGGCAGGGATATTTACATCCCGGCCCCTAAAAAAAGCGAGTGCTTACTATGGACCTGTTCGAGATTCTGTCGCGTACCTTCTTCGATTTCCCCTCGATGCTGGCTGTTTTCCCCCAGCTGCTGGGAACGGGGTTAATCAATACCTTGATCATCTCTCTTGCCGCCACGGTGCTGGGCACCACTTTTGGCCTGATTCTGGCGTTAATGGCGATTTCCCCTTCGCGCTGGCTGCGTTTGCCGTCGCGCATCTATACCGATCTGTTTCGCGGCCTGCCATCGATTTTAACCATCCTGCTGATTGGTCAAGGGCTGGCGCGCTTTAGCTATCAGCTGTTTGGCCCTACGCCCTATCCGCTCGGTATTTTCGCCCTTAGTCTGATCGCCAGCGCCTATATGGGCGAGATTTTCCGCTCTGGTATTCAGAGCGTGGAAAAAGGTCAGCTGGAAGCGTGCCGCGCGCTGGGCATGAGCTATGCGCGAGCGATGGCGCTGATCATTATCCCGCAGGGCATTCGCCGCGTGCTGCCTGCGGTGGTAAACCAGTTTATCTCCATTATCAAAGATTCTTCGCTGGTCTATCTGCTTGGGCTGATGGTGGGTCAGCGCGAACTGTTTCGCGTGGGGCAGGATGCCGCCGTGCTCACCGGCAACCTGTCGCCGCTGATGCTGGCGGGCCTGTTCTATCTGGCGATCACCGTGCCGATGACGCATCTGGTCAATGTGATCGATGAGCGCTATCGCAACGGCGGCCGCCGCGCCAGCACCCCGCAAAGCGGGCTGAAAGAAGTTGATGAAGTGCAACAGCACAGCGGAAAAGCGCTGGAGACTGGACGACCCGCCCCTCTCACCCGCCATCGGGAGCAACAGTATGCTGAATAATGCCTTAGCCGCAGATCCCCAGCAGGAAGCGGCATTTCACGGCGCCAGTCTTGAACTGCGCAACCTGACGCTGGCCTATGGTGATCTCGAGGTGCTGCGCAACGTCTCGCTACAGATCCCGGCGGGCACCACCACCTGCATTATCGGTCCCTCCGGCTCAGGTAAATCCACGCTGCTGCGCGGTATCAACCGGCTGCACGAGCCGAAAGCGGGCGATGTGCTGCTTGCTGGCCGCTCGGTGCTGAAAGATAAACCGGACGCGCTGCGCCTGCGCATCGGCATGGTGTTCCAGCATTTCAACCTGTTTCCCGATCATACCGCGCTGCAAAACGTGGCGCTGGCACCCTGGAAGATCAAAAAGCTACCGAAACAGCAGGCGATGGCGATTGCTCGTTTGCGGCTGGATGAAGTGGGGTTAACGCAGCGCGCCGATCATCGACCGCGCGATCTTTCCGGTGGCCAGCAGCAGCGTGTCGCCATTGCCCGCGCCCTGGCGATGGACCCGGAGGTAATGCTGTTCGACGAGGCGACGTCGGCGCTCGATCCTGAACTGGTGAAAGGCGTCCTTAACCTGATGGCGGACCTTTGCCAGCGCGGCATGACCATGGTGGTGGTTACCCATGAAATGGGCTTTGCCCGCAAAGTTGCCGATCAGGTGGTGTTTATGGATGAAGGCGAAATCGTGGAAACCGGCACGCCGGAAGCGATCTTTGAACATCCGCAGTCGGCGCGCCTGCGCCGCTTTTTATCAGAGGTACTGTAATGGCGTTAATACAGGGAAAAATTCGTACTGCGGTGGTGGGATTCGGCATTTCCGGTCAGGTGTTTCACGCGCCGTTGCTCGCTGCCGATGCGCATTTTGCGCTGGACGTTATCGTTACCGGCGATGCTGAACGCCGGGCGCAGGCCCGACAGCGCTATCCGCAGGCGCGGCTGGTAGCGAGCTGGGACGCGTTGTTACAGCTGATTGATGCGGGTGATGTTGAACTGGATCTGCTGGTGCTGGGCACGCCGCCGCAGGGACATCGCACACAGGCGCAAGCTGCCATTGCGCGCGGATTGCATCTGGTGATTGATAAACCTTTTGTTCCGCACAGTCGTGACGGCGAGGCGCTGCTCGCCGCCGCCCGGGCTGCCGGGACACTGCTGACGGTGTTTCAAAACCGCCGCTGGGACGGTGATTTCCTGACGGTGAAAAAGCTGCTGAGTCAGGATGCGCTGGGCGAAATCCGCATTTTTGAATCACGTTTTGAATGGTGGCGACCGCAGGGATTCGGCAACTGGCGCGACCACGCAACTATCGCAGAAGGCGGCGGCCTGCTGCTGGATCTTGGCAGCCATCTGATCGATCAGGCGTTACAGCTCTTTGGCCCGGTGGCCGACAGCTACGCCGAGCTGGCGCGCCATACGCAGCCCGCGCTTTCCGATGCCGACGAAGACAGCTTTGTGTCGCTGCTGCACGTTAACGGCGTGCGTACCCGGCTGTGGATGAACGGGCTCGCCGCGCGCCAGGGACCGCGTTTTCATCTGCTGGGCAGCCAGGCAGGCTTTAGCAAATGGGGACTGGATAATCAGGAGCCTGCGCTGGCGACCGGCATGACGCCGCTGGATGCCGCCTGGGGCCTGGAAGAGTCCAGCCGCTGGGGCACGCTGACCCGCAATAACCAGGATCGCATTATCGAGACCGAGCGCGGCGACTATCCCGCTTTCTATCGCCAGCTGGCGAATGCATTACTGGAAGGTGCTCCGCTGCCGGTAGATGCCGCAGAGTCGCTGGCGGCGCTGCGTCTGATTGAAGATTTACATACCCGTTACGCCGTCCGCACTGCCTGAAACGGACAGCCTGTTTTCTTATCTGAACAAGGAACATCGTGATGTCACTGAAAAATAATCAGAAACCTGTGGTGGTGATTGGCGGCGGCGCTATCGGCGTCTCCAGCGCGGTACATCTGCTGCGTCAGGGTGTGCAGGTAACGCTGGTTACCGAAGCGGCGCTGGGATCCGGCGCATCGGGACGCTCCCTTTCCTGGCTCAATTCCGCTGGAGAACGTGCGCGTGAATATCATGCGCTGCGTATGGCGGGCATCGATCGCTATCGCACGCTGTTTGCCCACCATCCCGATCTCCCCTGGCTGCGTTTTGACGGCGGCCTTTACTGGGCTGCGGATGACGATCGCGGTACCCAGGCGCGCCACGCATATGAAAAAGCGCATGGCTACGACTCTGCGCTGGTCAGCCCGGAAAATATCGATGCTTTTACGCAGAATATTGCGCCGCAGGCAATGGCTAACAGCGCCATTTATAACGCCGGTGAGGGCTGGGTGAGCCTGCCGCATCTGATTGGGTGGCTGATGGAAGAATTTCATCAGCGGGGCGGTCAACTGATTGAGCATGGCGGGAAGGCCACGGTGAAAACCGATGCCAGCGGACGCGTCTGCGGCATCAGCACCACGCGTGCCGGTGAGCTGTCGGCAGATAAAGTGCTGGTGGCCTGCGGGCCGCAAACGCCGGAGGTGGTTGCACCGCTTGGCGTCACTATTCCTGACGGCTCACCGGTCTCAATGCTGGTCACCACCGATCCCGTTGATAAGCCGATTGAAGTGGTGATGAATACGCCACGCGCCGCTGTACGGCCCAACCCAGGCAACACGCTGGCAGTGGATCATGACTGGTATGAAGAGCATATTTCTGCTGTTGGCGATGGCGAATACCGTATCCCGAAGCCGGTGGTGCAGGAGCTGCTGGATGAAGCCAGCAAACTGATCGCTGGCAAGCCTGCACTGCGCGCCAGCGGCTGGAAGATAGGCCTGAAGCCGATTCCTGGCGATGGCAATCCGGTTTTTGGCGAGCTGGAAAAGGTGCCGGGCTGCTTTGTTGCCTTTACTCACTCCGGTGCCACGCTGGCGCTGATTGCCGGTGATTTGCTGGCGGAAGAAATGATCAGCGGCGAGCCGCATCCCATGTTTGCGACCTTCCGTGCCGAGCGTTTTGCGCAGGCTTAAAAGCGACATCAGGCCGCACCGGTAACATATTCGGCCATTTAGGCGATTAAGCCCAAAGATACGCCCTAAGGCATCCTATTGATAAAGGTTGTTTTAGGGCTGTAAGTTTTTCGGTTAAAGCAAGAAGCCCGCCGGGCTGCGGTCTGTTAACGTGCGGATAACTCGCGCTCCAGCAGATCAACAATGAACTGATTTCCTGGTATTCCCGAGTTGAAATTTCCGGCGTGAGCCGCTGCTTTTCTTAACGACACCGCCTACTGCTTCTATAAGCGATATAATGTCATCCCATTTGATGCCCGCTTTTGGCGGCTCCGTCATAATGTCATTAAATAAAGGCTTAAGGTTACGGGAACAAAAAACGGCCAGCATCGCTGCTGGCCGGTAATTGATTAATGGAAGAAAATATCGCCCGATCTGGCTTTGATAATTTTGCCGTCCGCTTTGGAAATCAGCACATAGTTACCGCCCATATAGGTCCAGTGGCTGTCAGCATCCGGCGCAGGTAGGTGGCGTTTTTGCCATTCGGTAATCTCGTAGGTCTTTGTCCGATACTTTTCCGGCACTACCGAACCAATAGTGTAGCGCTGCGCATCGCTAAAGAATTCGGTTACTTCATAAGGCTCTTTCGGCTGCTGCTGAGCCGTATCCGGCGTTGCGGCATCAGGCGTTGCCGGCTCAACCTGTGGTTGAGTCTCGGCAGGCTCCTGCGGCACGGCGGATGCTGGCGCATCCTGAGTTTGTCCCTGAGTCGGATCCTGCTGAGCTGGCGTTTGCGTCACGCCCTGATTCGGATCCTGCTGGGCTGGCGTTTGCGGCACGCCCTGAGTCGGATCCTGTTGAGCTGGCGTTTGCGGCACGCCCTGATTCGGATCCTGCTGGGCTGGCGTTTGCGGCACGGTTTCCGCCGGAGCGGTCTGCGGCTCTCCTTCCGCATGGGTAACAGAAGTAAATGCCAGCGCGCCGATCAATGCGCCCGAAAATAAAATCTTAGTGGTGTTACGCATAGTTTCTCCTGATTTCCCTGCCCTGTTGTTGCGGGCGCTTATTCTTAGTGACAACAAATTAACCCTGGTTACGTCAGCAGGCACAACTTTTATTGTGAACTTTGTTGTCAAAGAGCGACCTTGATCCGGCTGTAAACCGCAGACTGCGGGCTGCCTGACCGGTTGCTGAGGCGGTATTTTCAGACGCAGGATATCACTGGCTTTGAATAGTGGTTTGCTCAACGGCGGAAACAGGCAAGATATGGCAACGCATCAGATCAAAAAAACCACTGGCTGGGCTACCTGCACGCGAAGCTAATCATACAACCAGCGACCCGCCCTGGCGGATTCTGCAAACATTTTTACCGTCAATGGTTTTCTGTTTGCAATTACTGACGCCCTGAAATTACGCCCTTTGAAAACACGGGTAGTTAATGGCAGGTTTTCCCAGGGAAAGTAGTTGCGCATATCCAAAGCAGAAATATCAACACCATATTTGTTACTGTAATCACTAATCACATAAGGTAATTCATCGGCTGGCGCATAATCCTGTAACAATGTTTCCAGCTCAAGCGGAACCGTCTGGAGCTTTCGGTTAACTTGCCTGGATAATTCACCACGAAAAAATGCCAGTATCTCTGTGTCACTTACCAAATTTTATCTCCTCCTCTGGCAAGATAATTATATTTTTTTATAGTCTGGAATGTAATTACAGAAACATCACTTGCGAGTATAACCCATCCGACAATCGGAATGGCTCTGCCGACAAACGTACCGATTTTATGTGTCATGAGAATTTTCAGGCGATGAGGCGGGTACCCGCCGACGACAGAAGGAAGCTCCAGCCCCCATGGAAACTGCGCATTACCAAACACTTTTCTTGCTCCACGTGATGCTAAAGATGTGCCCGGCGTGGCATTAGCAAATTTTCCACGGGTCGACAAAATATTAAGGCCGGTAACAATGGAAATAATAGCGCCGAAATCCTGAACGCCGAGTTGATCCGCTACATTCTCGCAAAATATCATGAACAGTAATTCACTGGCTGAAAGATTAGATCTTCCTGCATAAAAGTAGGTTCCGTTAAGTTCCTCTGTGGTATCCATTCCCGTGCTCTCCCTGTAAACTCTCCCTTATCCAGATGCCGACTATAACGCGCCACAGCAGCCGACTCTGCTGTGATTATTTATATTTGTGGCAAATGCCAATAATCCATTGGCCGGTACAATAGCGAATATTGCAATATCCCCATCCTGACCACCCCTACCCGTGATAGCATCTGTATAAGCACAGAACGCTGGCACCGGCAGTATGGGCGAGTGCGCCGCCCGCCGCGTTTCAGGCTTTGCGTGAGCAGCAGACGATATAATTCATATTATGCCGCTGCGCATGGAAATAACGCAGCATGCCCAGAAAGCGCTGGCGGTTTTCCCGGTTCTTCAGGCCATTAAATATAATCTTCACGGTTCTTAATAGCCCTTCATCTTTCATCATGCCGCGTGGCGACATCAGCGACATTTTACCGTTATGGGTTTGCACCTGACTAAAGCCGCTCTGCAGGAACATTTGCTGCCAGCTCTCTTTGCTCATCGGACTAACGTTAGATTTCACTACCTGCTGTAGCCGGGAATCCGCGCTGGCCGGTAGCTGCCCCTGCGTTAACATAATATCGTGGGTTAACAAACAGCCGCCGGGCTTTAATACACGATAATACTCCTGCACCAGACGCTGTTTCGCCTTATCCGCATACATGGTGAGCATGGCTTCATTGATCACCATATCAAAACTGTTATCCGGGAAAGGAAGATGGTGCGCATTGGCTTCGCTGACCTGGATACGCTCGCTAAGACCAGCGGCGGCGACATTTTCACGCGCTTTGCTTAGCGCCTGCTTGTCCATATCCACGGCGTGTACATAGCAGCCAAAGCGCGAAACCAGTTCAATAGCCGTGGTGCCCATATTACAGGCGATTTCCAGTACCCGGCTCTGTTCATTTAGCCCGGCATGCGCCATCAGCCATTCGGTCGCCTCTGTGCCGCCGGGACGCAGCCGGGTTTTTCCCAGGCTGGCCAGAAAGGTATGTCCTGCTTTATTACTCTCAGACATCATTATTTCACTCAAAAAAAAGATGCATATATTATGCATCTTAGTCAGAGTGAAGTTAAGCCGAAAGCCGTGCTCACCTGCCCCAGAAAGGGCAATGGGCATTAATAATCAAACTGGCGGTAATAGCGGCGGATATTAAGATCGTGTCCGGTATATTTCTCAAAATGTGCCGCCAGGCGATCCACCAGCAGCGTGGAAGCAACGCAAGGGGCGACAATCCAGCGGAAAGCGTCATCTATTCCATTGAGGCGATAATCGAGTGGATCGATCACTACCACACAATCGCTGATTTTACGGGCAAAGGCTTCTACCCGATCGTCCAGCGTGCGGCATGTACCTTCGCCTTTTACCAGGAACAGCGGCACCTCTTTCTCCAGCAGCTCCAGCGTGCCGTGAAAGAATTCCGCCGAGCTTACCGATTTGGTGCGCTTCCACTGCATCTCTTCCAGAATACACATTGAGAAAAGGTAGACCTCGCCCCACATCTCCGCGCCGCCGATCCACATCATATAGTCGCGGTCATGGTACTTACGGGCGATCTCATCGGCCTGTGGGTCAAAATCACGTTTGGCCTGCAGCAGATTTTCCGGCAGCAGCTCCAGCTGGCTGGCGAAGCGCTCATAGTCGGCAAACTCGCCGTTTAGCGCCACCAGCCGGAAAAACAGCCAGTAAAGCAGCATATATTCATATTCCACCCCATTTTTATGGCGCATCGGAATATGCCATGTAGCATTGTTGGCCAGCGGCGAATCTTGATTTTTAGTAATCGCTACCACGCGAATACCCTGTGCTTTACACCATTGCGCAATGGCGACTGATTCTTTGGTATCACCCGATTTAGAAAGCGTAATCACCACAGAATCTTTATTTAATTTCTTATTGCCCTTATTAATTAATTCCGCCGCCTGCTCGGTATATATCGGCAGCGAAGTACACTCTTTTGCAAACTCATTGATTGCCATCATAGGCGCCAGCGAGCCGCCTACCGAGGCGAAAAACAGATTGCTGTAACCTGCCTGATGAATATTTTCCGCTACCTGTTCGGCAATTTTACGCGCAGCGATGATCTCACGAGCACTGTTCAGGTACTCGTCCTGATTAAAACCCAACATATTTTTTCTCCTGAGGAATTAAATTTTGCTTTGCAGCACCTTGTCGAAATCGTCAAATATCCGCACGCTTAAATTAATGCCTTTAAGCATGGCAACCCGATAAGCCATTATTTGTACCGGCACGATTAATAACAGCGGTGCCAGTAAAGGATCGATGGGGAAATTCAGTCCCAGCTGACTTTCACTGCTTTCACCCTGGGCGCTGAGGGTAAAGGCCGCTTTAACGTGTAGACGCATATAGTCACGCAGGGCGGCAAGGCGTGGATGCGGCGCATCTTCAATAAACAGCAGCAGATGCTCATGATTGGCCTCCAGGTAGGGGCCATGCATGTAGGCTTCCAGTTCAAAACCGCTTGATGGGCAGCGCACCGTCTCGGTGAACTTGGTTTCGAACTCCTTCGCTACGCCCACCAGCCCGCCGTAGCTGATGGCGACATAGCGCGGTGCGGCAGCCAGCACCGCCTGATGGCGCGTAATGAAATCATCGGTGCGGCGTATCACCTCCGGCAGCCGCTGCGCCATGTTACGTAGCGCGTTCAACGTCTTGTCGCGGGCACGGGCATCCAGTGTTCCCTGCGTTTCTGCGGCCAGCAGCGCGATCAACAGCAAATTCAAAACCGTGGCGCTAAAGCCCAGAGTCACAAAGCCAACCGGCTCAATGCCGCAGTTAATATCCAGCACCGCATCAGCTTCGCGCGCCAGCGGGCTGGTGCAGTCGGCGGTCAGGCAGTAAACCTTGCGGCCCGCTGCCTGCACCTTACGCTGCGCCTCCAGCGTCGAGTGGCTTTTACCGCTCTGCGACAGGGCGATTACCCAGTCGGTCGCCTCATCAAACCGCTCATAGTGGGTAAAGGGATACGGCTCCCTGATCTCTACCTGAATATTCGCCCACTGGCTGAAGGCAAAAGCGGCGCACTGCGCAGCATTCAGCGACGATCCGGTTGCCAGAATCAGCAGTCGCCGCACCGCTCCCTGCGCCAGCAATCCCGACGCCGGTGCCAGCTTTTGCGGATACTCATCTAAAATACGCGCCAGCACTTCCGGTTCGCGCTTGATACAGTCCATCATCGTGACCGACATCGCTATCTCCTCAGAACAGACCAATCCATGAACCCAGGATGCCGACCAGCGCCATCCCGCCAATAATCGCCAGCGGCTGTACCTTTTTGCCCAACAGCCAGTAGACAATGCCAAAACTCAGCAGCGGCAGCAGACAAGGCATAATGTCGTCAATAATTCCCTGCACCTGGGTTTTCGCTTCGCCCGCGCCGAAGGTCACAGGAATAGTGATATCGATCATTGAGGCGGTCATTGCGCCCACCACCATCAGACCGATAATCGAAGCGCCGTAGGTCAGGCTTTCCATCATCCCGCTTTTCTGGACGCGCTGAAGCACGCCGGTGCCCAGCACATATCCCCAGCGGGTAAACAGCCAGCGCACCAGGATATGCGGCACGTTGAAGATCAGCACAAACAGGATCGGCCCCAGGATATTGCCTTTCAGCGCCAGGCTGGTGCCGATGCCGGTGGCGATCAGCCGCAGCGTCCCCCAGAAAAAGGAGTCGCCCAGCCCGGCCAGCGGCCCCATCAGCGACGCTTTGACGTTATCGATCGACGCGCTGTCCAGCCCGTCACCGTTGCGGTTTTTCTCCTCCATCGCGGCGGTAATGCCGAGGATCAGCGTGACGATATGCGGCGTGGTGTTAAAGAAAACCAGATGGCGTTTTAGCGCGCTCACCAGATCCTCATGGCGCGTGTAGAGCTTTTTTAGCACCGGCATCATGGCGTAGACAAAGGCCAGGTTCATCTGCCGCTCATAGTTCCAGGAGAACTCCATCTGGAAAGAGCGCCAGAAGACGCGGCGCAGGTCGCGCGGCGTAATCTGCGGCTCCGCCTGTGGTTCGTTATCAGAAATCATCTTCGTCATCGTTCACTCCTTCTGCCGTTGAGGCGCGCTGAACCGGCTGCTGCGTCATATTGACCATCACCACCGCGACAATTGCGCCGAGGATGGCAATGCCGGTCACCGGGATCTTGAGATAGGCCATCAGCACAAAGCCGAGGAAAAAGTAAGGCGCGACCTTTTTGTTGATCAGCAGCCGCGCCAGCATGGCGAAGCCGAGCGCCGGGATCAGGCCGGTCGCTACGCTCAGTCCATGCTTGATAAACTCAGGGATTGCGTCGAGCAGGCTTTTTACCGCGCCGCTGCCTACCAGAAAGGAGACGGTGACAATGGTCGCCAGCATTAGCGACAGACCGAAGCCCGCCAGCAGATGCATACGCTCAATGCCGCCGGTGTTGCCTTGCTCCGCATACAGATCCGCCTTATGGCTGAGCGTGGGGATAAACAGCCCCAGATAGATATTTTTCAGCACCAGCGTCAGCGTGGCGATCGGCAGGCCGAGCAGCAGCGCCGTTTCAGTACCTGCGCCGGAGGTAATGGCGAAGGCCACGCCAAGAATGCCACCGGTTACCACATCAGGCGGAATCGAAGCGCCAACCGAGAAAGAGCCGATAAACGCCAGCTCCAGCGTCGCGCCCATGATCACGCCGGTTTGCACATCGCCCAGCACCAGGCCGGTCAACAAACCGGTGACGATGGGCCTGGAGAGCAGTGAGGTGCCTAAGGCATATTCAGACTGGGCGATAAACGCCACCAGCCCCAACAACAATGCTTCTGTCATCATCGCTCCCCGCGCTACAGCGCTTCGCTAAACAGCTGTTTGCGGTCGCCCGGCACCTGGCGGATCTCAATCTCTTTGCCCGCCTGAACCAGCGCCTCCAGCAGCGAAATTTCATCCGGCAATACATTGATCGCTTTAGAAATATTGCGGCTGCCCTCTTTGGCCTTGATTCCGCCAAGATTAATGCTGGTGATCTCCGGTACCGCCGTGGCCAGCCGCCAGGCATCGTTCACCGACTCCACCACAATAAACAGCTTATATTTGTCGGTGACGCCGCTTTTGATCGCCTCAATGGCGTCGTCGATATTTTTAATCACCAGCTTTACCGCAGGCGGCTTAGCGAGCTTGATGGTGGTTTTGCGCAACTCATCGTTGGGCACACTGTCATTGGCGATCAAAATGCAATCGGCGCCAATATATTGCGTCCAGGAAAAGGCGACCTGGCCATGCAGCAGTCGATGATCGACCCGTAAGAGCTTTATCATTGTTATCCTCCTCGCTCAGAAATCTTTATCCACGCAGCTGGCGCTGCTAATGGTGTGATTGCAGTACTGCATTCCCGCGCGGGCGTTGCTCAACGCTTCGTTTATCAGCGCTATCGCGGGCTCGTCGGGCGACGCAATCAGCATCTCAATCACCAGCGGCAGGTTTAATCCGGCCAGCAGATGAAAATCGGGCCGATGCAGATAGCGAATAAATTCGTTATTCACGCTGCCGGCGAAAATATCGGTGATGACGATCAGTTCATCCTGCGGCGTAAACGCGGCCATCAGGCTATCGACCTGGCGGGTTAAATCGTCGTTTTCATCTACGTAGGCGCACAGCGCATGCAGATGCGGCTGTTCTCCGAGAATTAGCTCAACGGATTGACGGATGCCGGCGGCAAAAGAGCCGTGGCTGGCAAAAATGTAGTGACGTTTCATCCTGACCTCATCAAGCGGTTCCACGCGTTAATAAGAGCAAGCGGCGTGCCAGGAATAGTGGCGCGCCGCGTCATGCACAGAGAAGAGAGACTAAAACGCTTGATCGGACGGGATAAATTCAGTTTCGCGGTGCAGAATATCGTGGATGTAATGCAGCTCGGCGTCGGGAATTTTGACACTATAGCTGGCCTCAATGACACTAAACGCCTCGCGCAGCGCGTTAAGCTGCTGAGACGGACGCTGCGTTCCGCTGTAGCGTTGGATCGCCGCCTGACGGATCAGCCGTTCGATCAAGCAGCTGATATGTATATAAAGCGCCACCTTACGATCGTTGGTTAGCCTCAGTCCGGCAAGATGCTCATAGCGCAGCAAAAACTGCTCCACCTGATTGATCACTTTACTGGTATCAAGAATGGTCACCGACTCAATCACCCGTCGCAGCGAGAAGTTTTTCACCAGCTGGTTATTGATCTCTTCTACCTGTTCAGCGCTGGTTAGCGCCCCGAACAGCGCCCTCAGCGTGGCGCTGCCTGTGCCGGAGATCAGCGACTCCAGTGAAATCCACGGCACCGGCAGATGCGGATCGATCGTGCCGACCACCGCCAACACCTCGTAGCGCGCCAGCAGCGGTTCACGCTGTGCGCGATCGGTGAGACTGCTGTAATCGCAGGCGACCATCTCAATCGCCAGCGTCTCCGGGATGCTGGCCTTTAGCAGTGCACTCAGGTTATTGGCCGCGCCCAGGCCGGTCGCGCAGGTGGTAACGATCGCCCGTGGTTTATTCCGTACCGGCCAGATAAGCTGATGCTCAACCGGCAGATCCTCCGCCACGTCGCTCACTATCGCTTCAGGCAGATCGCCACGCAGAATGCGCTCGCCCACGTAAAGCGCCATACGCGTCGAGACGTTATTGATAATCGCCACCGGCGTGGTGATATGGCGATGAAAGTGTTGATAAATGGCGTTCAGCGAGCCCATATCCACCAAAATTATCAGCCCGGACGCCAGCGCGTTGCGCTCGATATAGTGCATCACTTCGCTGGCGATCGCTTCCGGCGTCACGTCCAGCGGCATATCAAAAGATTCAAACAGGTTGCTTTTCAGCAGACGGTTCGCCACGTTGGCGATGCTGCTGGCGGTGGCGTAGCCGTGTGCCAGAATTACCGCCCGCGTGACCTGTTTTTGGCTCAGCACGCCGGTTTTCTGTAACCAGAGGATCAGCAGCAGCGCATCAATACGCTGTGGATGCAGATCAAGCTTATGGGTTACCGCTGCCAGCACCTCGTGACAGAAACCACAGAGCAGCGGATAGCGCTGTTCCAGGCTGTGAGAGAGCTGCCGGATCAGTTCCGCGTTAAGGCGGGCAGGCGTTTCGCTGGCGCGATGCAGCAGATAGTGGCTCAGCGCATAGATGCAGTTGCCGTTAAACTGCAGGCTGAAGCGCTTTTCCAGCTGATAAAACGCTTCACGCACCTGGCTGCTGGTCAGCAGCAGCATGGAAGATTCCTGCTGATCGCGATGGGTAAAAATAAGCTGGTCGAACAGGCTTTCAATTTCATTGCCCATGCGTTTTTCCATTTCTTCCCACGTCAGCTTTCCGCTGCGCCAGCTTTCAAACAGCGACAGCACGCCGAGCTGCGCATCCTGAATCAGCAGCCGCGCGCTATCCTGTTGACGCAGCAGCCAGGGCAGCGCAACTGTCCGATCGATCACCAGCGGCTCCGCCTGCGTCTCTTCAATGGCTGGCAATTGCGCCATCACCGTTTCTGGCAGATCGTGCAGGGTGATCTCGATCGTCTCGCGGTTCCTCTGCCGCGCCCAGGCGGAAGCAACGCTATATTTCACCGCGTTTTTCATCTCCCCTACGTTGCCGCGCCAGATATGATTTCCCAGTGCGGTAATCAGCCGGGGGCTCAGCCGTAACCGCCCACCGACTTTCTGCGCCTCGCGCCAGAAAAACTGCATCATCAGCGCCTGCTTCTCCTGCGGGCTGCGGCTTGCCAGATCGGGCAGCGTCACCTGAATGGGTATACGGCGAATAAAGGTGATCAGGAAAGTGCTGTGCACCTCCTCGGTGGTGGCGAAGATCAGCCGCGTCTGCACCCGCTGTCCCTGCGCGGTTTCACCCAGCCGGTAGATCTCCCCGCGATCGAGCCAGGTAAACAGCTTTTCCTGCCCTTCCGGATGCAGGCGGTGAACCTCATCAAGAAACAGAATGCCGCCGTGCGCCGCCTCAAACGCGCCCGCCCTGTCGTTAACCGCGCCGGTAAATGCGCCCTTTACATAGCCGAACAGGTTAGCGGTCAGCAGCTCCGGGTTGCTGGCATACTGGGCGCAGTTGAAGTTGATAAAGGGCGCATCGGGCGCGATAACCTGCTGGCCAATGGCATACTCATGCAGCAGCTGTGCCATATAGCTTTTTCCGGTACCGCTGTCGCCGGTAATTAGCAGCGGCAGACCGCCGTCGGGATAAAACAGCGCGGTTTTTAACTGTTCGATGGGCTTTTTCAGGCTGCCGTCATGACCAATCAGCAGGGCAAAATGATCAGCCTGCGGTGCAGGCTCGCCCTCTTCCGCCAGCAGCTCGGCGACGCTGGCATATTCGTTGCGCGACAGTGGAAAGAACTGTTGCTCAAAGCTGGCTTTATGCAGAAAGCAAACCGGACGACCGTTAATTTTTATCAGCTCGCCCTGCGCCACCAGCTGGTTAAGATAGTGGCTGGCAGTATTACGCTGCATGGCAAAGCGCTGTGCCAGCCAGGCGGCGGTAAACACTTCACTGACCTGCTGCGGATCAAAAAAATCGGTCTGATTAATTAAGAAGTTCAGTAGTTTATCTTTACGCATCATGATTTCCCCGGTTTACAACGCAAGGCTATGATGCCGCGAAGTCAGCCGCTGCAACCGCAACCGCGCCGGGGAATTACTGTTTTGTGGGATGCCGCACAGAGTGAAGCTCGACTTACGTATGAACTTGCATCCTGACAGGAACCAACCGCCTTATCGCGCCACTTAACAGACTGACCCCCTAAGCGATAAGGATGAACTAATGATCACACTACCTGGAGCGCTAAGCCCAACTCAAACCCTCACGCCGCCTGATCTGAACGGCCTGTCAGATAAACTGCCGTTAATGAACAATGGCGCTTTTTCGCCTTCCGGCGGCATGACCGCAATCGATTTTGGTCAAAGCGGCAATAGCGGCACCGACCTTAATGCGCTGTTTGGCCAGAATGGCGGCGCCACGCAAGAGGCGCTAAATAATGAAATTGCTCAGACGCTGACTCAGCTGATTAGCGCGCTGCTTAACTCGCTGATGCCGCTGTTACAGCAGCTCACCGGCCAGCAAAACCAGCAGCAGAGTGGGCAACCCACCTCCGGTGGTGCCGGTGGCGGCATGCCGCAAAAGCTGGCTACGGGCGGCAATCCAGCACAGCCTATCGACGGTAGCAGCGCCGGACAAAACGCCCCAGCGCCAGGCGGCAATATAGCCAGCGCAGGTGGGCAGAACGGCTCGCCTGCCGGTACGGCAGCCACCAATGGCACTGGCCAGAGCGTGACACAATCAGGCGCCAGCGGGCTGCATCTGCCCGATGCGCTGAAGCCGTATGAAGGCGCGATACAGAATGCCGCAGCGAAAACCGGCGTGCCGGGCGAGGTACTGGCGGCGCAAATCTGGCAGGAGTCACGTGGCAGCCTGGGCGCCAGCACCGTTAACGGCGGCAACGGGTTACAGGACAGCGGCCTGATGCAGGTCAACAGCAATACCTTTGCCGACCTGCAGCGCAAAAATCCCGACCTGTTAGGGCCGAACGCTAACGCCAATAACCCAACGGATAACATCATGGCGGGCGCGCTCTATATGAAAGAGCAGCTCAACGCCTTTGACGGCAATATGGGCGCGGCGCTGCGGGCATATAATTCCGGTCCGCTTAACGTTAACGTGGATAATTTAAGTGATATCTCGAAAACCGGCACCGGCGACGCCACCTACGTCGATAAGGTCATGAACTTCTCCTCGATTATCAGTAGCGGCCAGGGCCAGCTGCCAGCCTGATAAAAAAAGTCCCTGCACATCGGGTGCAGGGACTTAAAACTGAGGTCCATTGCTCAGGAAAAAGGCGGTGGATCTTTTTTATTCTTATTAACATTTTCTAACACGATAGAAATGGTATCAGTCGCAGCGGTCACTGCCCAACCCACCGGACCACGCGCCGCGCTCATCGCCCCTTCCGCCAGACCTTTCAGCCCGCCAGTAAAGACCTCGCCCAGGGTTCGCGCCTCGCCGATATTGTTAAATACCGGTGCCAGCACTGATTTCAGAATCGGGATATTGGACAGCACGCGTCCAATCTCGCCCATTCCCCACTGGAAGTTATCTTTATTGGTGCCATCCTTACGCACGTGTGTATCCTTGGTCTGCGGCAGATTGCCATCGGCTGGCAGCGCGCTCAGTCCTTTTTCCGCAATATCCTTCAGCACACCTGCCTCGGTTCCGTGACGGGCATCGCCATCTTTGGTGATCCCTTCGATTTTGCCGTTGGTATGCACATCGCCGCGATCGCCGCCTTCACGATCTTTCAGCCCTTTGACGCTATTCAACACGCAGGCCATGTTATAAGCCGCATCCGCCCGGCTTTTGGGATCCGGGTTATCAGCGGTCCAGTCGCCGAAACGCTCCTTCAGCTGATCGCGTTTGATGTCTTTCTGATTACCCAAATTTTTCAGCACCGGGTTCTCATCCAGAATCTGCTCTGCGCTGCGGTTATCACCAGGCGGACGGCCAGTCAGGTTCTCCTCCGTTGGCCTGACGCTGATGTCATGCTCGCTGGCGCGCACCTGTCCTGTGCCTGCACCGCCCTGCGTCAATAGCGGTGAGGATGCCTGCAGCTCGTCGCCGGTCGCGCCGTTCTGAGCAGTTTGCTCTGCCTGCTGGCTTCCCGCCGACGAGAACAGCGTTTGCAACAGCGCCTGCAGGCCGATAAACATCATCAACCCTTGCAGCATCCCGCCGCTTTGCTGACCGCTGCCCGCCTGTAACGCGTCGCCGGACGCTTCACCCAGCAGCGGTGAATTAGCCGCCGCCCCGCCGTAGTTCAGCACGCCGCCGGTGCTTTTCAGCGTGCCGGGCTGTGCGCCTGCGTTTTCCGCGCCGCCAGGCTGCGGGCCGGGAAGTTCCGGTAAAAGGGGGACTGCTCCCCCTCCGTTAACGTTCAAGGCCATTATTTCACCCCGTTGTTAGATCCACCGCCCAACAGTGACATAATTGCGTTCAGTCCGGTCATTTGCAGCGCCGAGTTCAGCAGGTTACTCAGCATATTGCCGCCACCGGACTGCGCATTGGTCTGGCCGCCAGCAGACTGACCGCCTGACTGCGCGCCAGCGCTGTTACCGCCGCCCTGCTGCATGCCCATCAACTGCTGCATCATCTGCATCATCTGCTGCATCATCTGCTGTAGCTGCTGAATCATGCCGTTAACGCCGCCCTGATTACCCTGTGCCGCCGGGCTACCGCCGGACTGCGTGCCCGCCTGCTGCAATGGGTTTTGCCCGCTGTCGCCGCCTTTCAGCATCTGCTGCAAGCCAAGCAGCATCAGCAGCTGCTGTAGCATCTGCGCAATGCCGCCGCCTTTACCGGCAGAAGAAAGCAGGCCGCCGTTCTGGCCGCCCGACGGTTGAGCCGTCAGGTTTTGTCCGCCAGCCGCCCCTGTACCCCCCGTTGCGCCCGCGCCGCCCAGCGCGCCAGGACCCAGCAGGCTCAGCGCGCCCGAACCGGCGTTCAGGCCGAAATCAAGCATATTGCCGCCGAGCTTGCCGCCTTTGCCATTCTTGCCATCAATGCCCTGGCCGTTGGTATTCGTACCGTTAGGGCTGTTGGTACCGTTAGTCGTGCCGTTGGTGCTGTTGGCATTGGTATTCATTCGTGGCCCGTTTGGTCCGATGTCCTGACGTCCTGCGCCGGTTACATCTGGCGGCGGCATGGTTGTTCTGCCTGCGCCACCACCACCTAAGCCACCTAATTTAAATCCCATACATCCTCCGGTTAAACGTTACGTTTATGAATGAATCGAGCATCCCAGGCCGCCCTGCGCTTACGCCGTACTGACATTTGTAACGGTATGGCAGGCTCTGGCTCACTTTGTAAGTGGCAGGGCAGAGAAAGGAGTTCCATCAAGTGCAACGAGAGATGTGGCGTAGTCCACAGACATAAAAAATTCATCTGATACCCCTGATAGCAAAGGCATCGCCACAAGCGGCACGGCGAAAGGGATTGGCGGCACGCGGTAAGGAAATCCTTACAACGCTGTTGTAAATCCCTACCAACTTATCAGCACAGACTGATAGCTGCGGCAGAACGTTATGGCAGAAAGTAAGGAAACCGAATGCTTTTGTAATTTTTTATGAACGAAATGCCATAAAAAAAACTTCACGATTACGTAAGACCGTCGACATCCCCCTACACGCAGCAAAATTTTATGTCGAGTCACTGGAGACATTATGGTTAAAGCGATTACTACCAGCACGCGCTGCCCCGCGCATGAGAGTCGGCGCACCAGCCATGCTGAGATCTCCCCTCTGCACCCTGCAACGTTGACGACCTGTAGCTTTCCGTCGACAGATATTCATGCGCATCTGCACAAGCTGGTGGATACCATTGCGCCGCTTAATGTCGATGTGCTGCTGGAAGGCGAAACCGGCACCGGCAAAGATACGCTGGCGCGGCGAATTTATGAAAGCTCCGGCTGTCGCGGCCCGCTGGTGCCGGTAAACTGCGGCGCGATCCCGGAAACTCTGGCGGAAAGCGAGCTGTTTGGCGTTGTCTCCGGCGCGTATACCGGCGCCAGCCATTCGCGTCCGGGCTATATCGAGGCCGCTAATAACGGCATTCTGTTTTTGGATGAGATCGACAGTATGCCGCTTATCGTGCAGGCCAAGCTGTTGCGTATGCTTGAGTCGCGCGCAATTGAGCGCCTGGGCAGTACCCGCTGCATTCCGCTTACGCTGCGCGTGATTGCCGCCGCCCAAACGCCGCTGGAGCAGTTGGTGGCAGAAGGGCGCTTTCGCCGCGATCTCTATTTTCGTCTGAATACCATTACGCTGGTCACGCCCACCGTGCGTTCGCGTCCTGAACTCATTATCCCGCTGTTTCGTCAGTTCACGCAGGATGCCGCCCAGCGGCTAAATCAACCGCTGCCGCCGCGCCAGCCCGGCCTGGACGAAGCGCTGCTGCTGCACAGCTGGCCGGGTAATATTCGCGAATTAAAAGCGGCGGCGGAACGCTTTGTGCTGGGTCTGCCGGTGTTGTGTCAGCAGGCGATCCCGCAGGCGGAGCCCATTATGCTGAAGGAGCGGTTGCGACGTATTGAGCGCAGCCTGATTGATGAATGTCTGCATCGTCACGGCAACCGCATTGATGAGGTGGTGCATGAGCTGGGCATTCCACGCCGCACCCTTTATCACCGTCTGAAACAGCTAAAGCTCAGCGCCTGATCCCTGCCCGCCGTCAGCCGACGGCGGTGTTTGTTTCTGTGGAAAAAAATTCTGCCTCTTTATGGAACCCGCCCGGTGCGCTCGCCACTCAATGATCGAAACCATCGCAGTACACCTTAAACCTTAACGAGGAAACAACCATGGGTATGACATCAGGTATCTCTAACATGATCACCGGCGGCGCCAGTTCATTGAGCCAAATTTCAGGCGCGCTGGGCGGTGCTGATTTTATGATGGAAATGCAGGGCGTACAGAGAGAGATGCAGCAGAACCAGGTGGCAAAGGCCAAGCTGGATGCAGAAAACCAGCGCATCAACGGTATCGCCGACAGCGCAGCCCAGGCTGGTTCAGCCGCAGCCCAGGTGAAGATCTCCTACTAAGCCGCGCGGGCGGGGAGGAGAACGCCACGCTCCTCCCTCTCTTTCCTTTAGCCGAAGAGCCGAACCGATGAAAGTCAATAATACCTCCCCTTCGCTGACCACCTCCGTGACGTTAGAAGCGGACGATGCCTCCTCGGAGGTGAATAAGTCGGATGCGCAGTGGTTCAGCGCGGCGCTGAATGCGCCTGAATCCTCCACGCCGGCGGGCGGCGCGCCCGATATTATCAGCAGCCTGACCGGTGCTATCAGCCGCAACCAACAGGCGCAGCAGAGCGCATTTCGCGATCTGGAAGTGGCTTCGCGCTCTACCAGCTCGCTGGACTTTAGCGCCGCCAACGCCGCGCTGTCGGACTATTACGTGCAGAGCCTGATGAACGCCAAAATTATCTCCAAAGGCGTGCAGAGCCTGGATAAATTAACCAACCTACAGTAAACCCTATGCGACCTTTTCTGGTAAAAGCTCTGCTGGTCGGCTCGCTTGTGCTGCTGCTGAGCGGCTGCGGCGACGATACCGTGCTGAACAGCAATCTGGCTGAAAACGATGCCAACGATATTATTGCCGAACTGAACCGCTACCATATTCCCGCCAGCAAACGCGTGGATAAGGCAGGCGTCTCGGTGCTGGTGGCGCCGGAAAATATTGAGCGCTCGGTCAATATCCTTGAAGCTGCCGGGCTGCCGCGCAAGGCACGCACGAATCTTGGCGAGGTATTCCAGAAAAGCGGCGTGATCTCCAGCCCAATGGAGGAGCGGGCGCGCTATATCTATGCGCTGTCGCAGGAAGTGGAATCCACGCTGGCGCAGATCGACGGGGTGGTGGTGGCGCGCGTCCATGTGGTTCTGCCGGAACGCATTGCGCCCGGCGAGCCGGTGCAGCCCGCCTCCGCCTCGGTGTTTATCAAATATCATGAAACGCTCGATCCCGACAGCATCGAACCGCGCATCCGTCGGTTGGTCGCCACCAGCATTCCCGGTCTGGTCGGACGCGACGATCGCGATCTGGCAATCGTTTTTGTGCCGGCCAAAGTGTATGAGGATCGGGTTGAGACCGTGAAAATGGGGCCATTTACCCTCTCTCCCGGCCAGTTTTCGCTGGTAAAAGGCGTGCTGAGCGTGGCGGGGATCCTGCTGCTGCTGCTTGTGGGCGTGATGGCGCTGCGTTCTGGTAAAAAAGGCGCACGCACGGCGGTCGCCACGCCAGGGAAATCGTCATGAATCAGCAATGGCTGGCATGGTGGCACAGCGGCTACTGGCAGACGGCACATGAAAGCTGGCGTCAGGATAGCTGGTTTGCGCTGCCGGAAGCCCGCCGTCAGGCGCTGGCACGCATGCGTGCCGGGACGATCGGTGGTCAGTGGGGCGTGCAGCCCTCGCCTGTTGCGCCGCCGCAGTTGCTGCTGCTTAGCCTGCTGGCGCTCTCCGAACCACAAAAAATCCGGCTGCTGGCGTTAGTTGAGGCGATTTGCGGCGCAGAGACCGCACTAACCGGCGAAGAAAAAATCTGGTGTCGACGGCTGTCGCGGGGCATCCGCCCGGAAAGCTGGCTGCCGGAAGCCTTGCTTTCGCGCCCCATGGCACTGGCGCTATTACAGGCGCTTTATCCAGACTGCTGGACGCGCCTGCGCATGGCGTTTCCTCGCGAGGCGGCGCTTGCCTGTCCGGCCACGCCGCCCGACCTGCCTGCCCGACGGCTACAGCCGATCTGGGAAGCTGCGCTGTGGCGCTGCCAGTCCGGGGAGCATAACCATGTGGCAGCTTAGGCGGCTCAGCTGTTTCACGCCGCCGGAGCCGCAGCAGGCGTTGCTTAACCGTGAAGCGCTGGCGCTACAGCAGCAGGCGCAGCAAATACGCGTTGCGGCAGAGCAGGAAGCGCAAAGGCTGCTGGACGAAGCCCATCAGCAGGCGCAGCAGATCCAGCAACAGGCGCAGGCAGAGTCCGACGCGTTACTTGAAAAGCAGCAGGCGCATTTCTGGCAGCAGGCACAAATGCTGTTCGACGACTGGCACGAGCAGCGTGAAACGCAGCAGCAGCAGGTGGTGTCGTTAGCCAGCCAGCTGCTGGCACAGGCGCTGGCGCACTGCCTGGCGGAAGTGCCGTCGGAGCAACGGCTGCAGGCGCTGCTGACTCAACTGATGAATCGTTTGCCGCCAGAGACGCAGGCGACGCTGTACTGTGCCCCTTGCCGACAGGCTCCGCTGGCCGCCTGGCTGAGCGCGCGCCCCGCGCTGCGCTGGCAGCTGACGCCTGATGAAGGGCTGGAGATCGACGCGCTGCGGCTGGTGACCGCACAGGGGGAATTGCAGATCAGCTGGCAGGCGCTTTGCCAGTCGCTGAGCGGCGGATAATTTTTCAAGCCGCACGGAACCCAACGGCAAAAGGCACCACTCAAGGGAGAACCTTAAACCAGAGGAGTCAAATCATGCCTTCCGGAGATTTGCTGCAACGCCGCTTATCCACCCAGTCCAGCCGTACACATAACGAGACCTATCAGTTCGCCAAAGAGCTCTCTGGCCAGCCGTTCAGTCTTAGCGATATGTACGCCTTTCAGAACCAGCTGCTGGATATGTCTAACGCCAGCTGGGCCAGCTCGCAATATACCCAGTTTAAGTTCGGCATCCGCAAAGCGATTATTGATGCCATCAACTGATGCGCGTTAACTGACGGCAGCTACGGCTGCCGTTAACAGGCTTTCCCGTTTGGATGATTGTCAGAAGAAAGGAGTAAGGTGTGATCACCCTGCCCGCTGTGAAAAGGCTGCTGCGCTGGACAGCCGCCCTGCTATTGCTGTGCGCTGGCACCCTGCACGCCAGCACCCCGGAAGCCTGGAAAAATGGCGCTTACGCCTATTCGGCCGATAACACGCCGCTCAGCATTATCCTCGAAGATTTTACTAACAGCTTCGGCGTGGATATTAATCTCGGCACTTTACCCGACAGCAACGTCACTGGCCGCCTGCGCGCCGTCAGCCCGGAAGCGTTTCTTAACCGGCTGGCGCTGGAATATCGCTTTCAGTGGTTTGTTTATAACAACACGCTCTACGTCAGTCCGCTGACGGCACAAACCTCGCGTCGTCTGGAAATTTCGCCCGATGCCGCGCCCGATATCAAACAGGCGCTGAAAGGCGTCGGCCTGCTGGAGCCGCGCTTTGGCTGGGGTGAACTGCCCGACGAAGGGGTGGTGCTGGTCACCGGCCCGCCAGAGTATGTCAATCTGATCGCCGACTTCGCGAAAAAGTCAGATACGCCGAAAGAAGATAAAGAACCCAAAGAGATGATGGCGTTTCCGCTGAAATATGCCTCAGTTGCCGATCGTAATATCCGTTATCGCGACCAGACGCTTCTGGTGCCCGGCGTAGCGACCATGCTTAACGAGCTGCTGGGTCAAAGCAGCGGTGACAGCGCCAAAGGCATGAGCGGCGGTCAGGGCGGCGATGACGGCATGGAGCAGATGCGCATGGAGTCTCAGAGCATCCTTAACCAGCTGGTGGGACGCAACACGCATCAGGATCATGATTCCGGCGGCGGCCCGGCAAGCGTCATGGCCGGACGCGTTTCCGCCGACGTGCGCAACAACGCTCTGCTGGTGCGTGACGATCCGAAATACCGCAGCGCCTATCAGTCGCTGATCGCCACCATCGACGTGCCGCAAAAGCTGATCGAGATCGATGCGCTGATTGTGGATATCGACCGCAACGAACTGGCGCGCCTTTCCACCAGCTGGGCCGGTCAGTTCGGCAACGTCAGCGGCGGCTCAGCGCTGCTTTCCGGCCCCAGCACGCTGTTTGTCACCGACTTCCGTCGCTTCTTTGCCGATATTCAGGCGCTGGAAGGCGAAGGCACCGCCTCGATTATCGCCAATCCTTCTATCATGACGCTGGAAAACCAGCCGGCAGTGATCGATTTCAGCGATACCGCCTTTATCCGCGCCATTGGCGAACGGGTGGCGGATATTCAGGCAGTCACCGCCGGTACCAGCCTGCGCGTGACGCCGCGTGCCATCGGCAGCGCCAAATCATCGGTACAGCTGATTGTGGATATAGAGGATGGCAGGCTGGATAAAGATGATAATGGCGAAGCAGAAGGCACCAGCAACGGCGTGATCAGCACTCAGGCGCTGGTTCAGGAGCGGCGTTCGCTGGTGATGGGCGGTTTCCATACCAAACAGAGCGGCGATCGCGAGCGCCGCATTCCGATCCTCGGCAGCATTCCGTTGATCGGCAAGCTGTTTACCTCTACCCAACATGAAACGTCACAGCGCGAACGACTGTTTATTATCACGCCACATCTGGTGGGCGATCAGGTGGATCCTTCCCGCTATATCGCCGATGAAAACCGCAGCCAGCTGAATGATGCCATGGGCGACGTTAACCGCCGCCATAAATATACCGATATGAAGAGCCTGGTGGAAACGGCGCTGCGCGATCTGGCTGAAAACCGCCTGCCCACCGGCTTTTCTACCGGCGGCAGCGGCCAGACGCTGAGCGCGCTGTGCAGCCTGCCTGGCGGCCTGTTCAATGATTACCGCCGACACCAATGGTATCGCAGCAGTTCGGTGCAGATCACCGTTGGCGTGATCACCAATAACAGCAACGTCACCCAGCGCTTTGACGAAGCAACCTGCCGCAGCGATCGCACGCTGGCGGTGGCGGTCTGGCCGCGCTCACAGCTGCGTCCCGGCGAATCCGCTGAAGTTTACGTGGCGTTTGAACCAGGTGCCGTTGCCCGGCCAGGGCGCGTTTCGTTGCTCTCCGCCGCTACTACCGGCAGCCGTCTGACACCCTGAGGATCTAAAGTGAGAATGATGATCATGACTCTGCGCAAACTGCTTTTTACCGGCCTGCTCGGCCTGCTGCTTAGCGCCTGCGCGCCGAAAGCGCCGCCCGGCTGTCAGGATATGCGCTGTCGCCCGCAATCTGATCTGCAGCACCTGACCATCTGGTGGCAGCCGGAACTGCGCAACGGCCCTTACGATTACACCCAGGTGCAGGTTCACCCCTGAAAACATTAAGAGGAAAAACGCATGGCTTTGCCTCCCGTTATCGCCGGTGCCGCAGCCGTTGTACGCACCGCCAGTCCTGTCGGCGCGCGTGCGCAATCTGCTGTGACGCAGGGCGCGCCACGCGCCACCCAGCGCAGCAGCGGTAACCTGCTACAGGGCCGCGCCCATGCGCCCGTTTCCGCACAGCAGCAAGCGGGTGCCAGCTCTCTGCGTCGTCGGCATTCGCAGCCGGAAGCGCGCCGCGCTGGTGAGAATGGGGAAAACGGCCCGGCGTTGCAGCGGCGTCACTCCACCGGCGAAAAAGAGGCGCGGCCAACAGACAGCTGGCCGGTGAACAAGCCGCCTGCACGACGTCACTCGGTTGACGGTACGTCAGCGGAGCCTCCCAGGCCCGCCGCGCCCGCCCGCCGCCATTCGCTTGCGGCTACGCCGCCGTTGGCTGACAGACCGCCACAAAACAGCATTACGTCCGCCTCGCTGGCCGACTGGAGCAGCAATATGTTGCAGCTTATCGACAGGGTGTCGGAGCGCCATGCCAGCGCGCTAAGCGCTGCCGAAACAACCAGCCTGGCGACGAAGCAGGCGCAGATCAAGCGTCTGGAGCAAAACGCCGCTGAACTTGAACCGCCTGATGAAGCAGCAGACCCGCCCTCTCCGCCAGCCGCGCCGGGCGCGCAATTAACCCGCCTGACGGTTAACGCAGGCCGCCTTAACATTAACGCCTCATCCTCTCTGCAGCCGCTGCTGGAGCAGACGCTGGGAAAAGCCGATCAGCGCTATCGCTGGCATCAGAGCAGCGGCGAACATCATCATGTTCTGCTCGATCATAGCGGACGCCTGCTTAACGTACAGGATTCGCCGCTGGCCTTTACCGCCGTAGCGCACAGCAAGCCTGTCAGGCCAGAGCAACAGCCACGGCTGGATAGCGCTAATCAGCGTGTCGCCCTGCACCATAACAACACACAGCAACAGCGCCCGCTGCCTGACGCGGCGGTACACTCCATGCTTACCGGCATCTATAGCCACCAGCGCGAAGAGGGCACACAGAGCGAGCATCTGCGGCTGCATGAAAACCGTCTGTACCGCTTTGATACAGGCCATCAACGCTGGGAACCAACCCACAAAGATCATGAGAAAACCTTCGATAAGCTCAGCCGCCAGGGCAACAATCAGCTGTATGCCATTCAGGGCGACAAACGTCTGCACAACCTGAGCCAGCAGCAAAAAAGCCTGATGTTTAGCGATAAGATCGCCGCTTTTAGCGCCGGTGCACAAGGCGAACTGGCGGTAGTGCTGAAAGATAAAGAGACGCATGAGCAACAGCTGCAGCTGATGAACGGCATCAACGCGCCTGACTGGCAAAGCCCGACGCTAAAGATGAAGCAGAGCGTTAACGGTCAGCCGGGCGACTTCCAGCTCAACAGCATCGCGCTGCATAACAACCAAATCCTCGCCGTGGATCCCAACGGCAGGCTCTTTAGCGCAGCCCGTCCCGACAAAGGGGCCCGTGAAATTAACTTTGCCGACGATAGCCGCAACCAGGCGATTCTCGCTGCGTTCGGCGAAGGTGCGCAGATCACTGCGCTGCACAGCAACGGTCAGGGGCAATTACATGCGGTGGTAAAAGACCGGCTGGATAATGAACACAGCTGTGAGCTGGATGATCAGGGCATCACGCCAGGCTGGAACCTTAGCGAAAGCATGGTAATGGACTACCAAAAAGGGCTGCGCCGCAAAGAGCCGTTGCCGCATGCCGTTGTTGATGCCGGGCGTCTCGGCAAACTGGCGCTGATGAATGGCAAAGTCCATTTTTACGATACGGTTTCGCAACGCTGGGAAGCGACCTCCGAAAAAGCCGATCGCCTTATTCGTGGCAATGACGGACTGCCGTTAAAAGTTGAGGGCGGCGAAGTCAAACCGCTGAAGGTCAACCAGGCGGGCAACAAAACCTCACACCACAACAATCTGTTTCAGCTCACCCAGGTGAAAAACAGCGTTAAAGCGGATCTCGCGCTGCACGGCCTCGGCAAAGAGAGTAAAACGCAGACCATCTCCTCGCTGGGTAATGGTCGACTGCTGGCGCTGGATGAGAGCGGCGAGATACGCCTGCATCAGATCTCCTCTGGTTTGCGCCGCGATCGGCAGCCACCGCATACCATCACTAAAGCAGGCTTGTCCTCCACTGAGGGATTAACGGGCGAATCAGCAAAGCAGGCGCAGCTTAAAGATATGGCGGTGAATGAACATAACAAACTCTTTGGCCTGACCAGCGGCGGCGCGCTGTTTATGCTGGATGACAAAGCCTGGCAGGGCAACAATGGCGACGGATGGCAGCCGGTTACCCACCTGCCCCCGGGCCTCGGCACGCTTGCCAGCCTGCATACCGACGGGCAGGGTCGCCTGATGGTCGCGGACAGCGAGGGAAAATCCGCGCGGCTGGAGGCGGGTAACTGGGAGAGGATTGAGCCCCGGCAGGCGCTGAACGCATATGAAAACAACACCTCAGCCGCAACCTTTGACCGGCTGGACAGCGCGGGAAAATCAGGACGCATTCCCGGCACCAACGTTACCTATAAACGTGAGATCGATATCTTCGGCCACAGCGGCTACGACACCGCTAAGGTAAACAGCCCGTTTAAAAAACGCATGGAGGCGTTTGTGCTGCGCACCTCCGGCGGCGGCTGGCCGCGTCCGTTGAAAAACCTGGGGAATGAATTCAAACACCGCCTGCAGGGACGTGAAGGGCTGAGCCCGCTTTATGCGGCGCAAAATCATATCGCCATGGAGATCACCGCTCAGCATAGCTCAATTACGCAGCGTAATCCGTCGCTGGAGCAACGCCTGAGCCGGTTGAATATTAAAAACAGCGATCCCAGGCTGCATCAGGAGATCAATGACTTTGCCGAAGAGCTGGGCCACAGCCTGATGCTGCAAAGCCGGATGGTTGGGCAGCACTACGGCGTGCTGGATGATAAAAACCAGCTGAATACCAATCCGAAAAAGTTAAAAAACACCCATCACGGCCACTTTAATTCGGCGAGCAACCGCGATCCTAAAATGGTTCGCACGCTGCATCAGCTGATCAATAACAATCCCTCCGCCCATACGGCCTCTGCCCTGCAGGTGATTAACGGCATGCGCGCCAACAACCTGACGCTCGATCATTTAAAGCACAATACCGATAAGCCGGCGCGTGACAGCCATGACGAGCTGGGGCTGGTGAAGTCACGTCTGTTTCTGGATGCCATGACCCAGCAGCGGCTGCACAACGCGTTGAGTATCTATCAGCGCAGCCTGCATCTGGGAGACGACCCGGGCACCGCGCGCGCGGATCTTCAGAAGCGCATCCACGAGCTGCGCGATCAAAGCTGGGGGGGCAATCCGGTGAAGAAGCTGACCGATCAGGGCTTCGCCAATACGCATCAGGTGGAAGCGAACTATGACGCCATCAAGAAGATGACCAATGCGTTTGCCAAAGAGCATCACGGCCTGAATTTAACCTCGCGCACCGTGTTTAACGCTGGCAGCCAGCCACAGCTGGTAGAGAACCTGGCGAATGAGCTGAAGTCGTTAAACAACGGCGAAAGCCTGACCTTTAACAACAACTATGGCGCCTTCGCCTCCAGCGCCGTGCTGCCGGGCGGTCAGGTTCTGAACGTTGTCGGCGGGCGCGCCAATGCCGATCGCGGCTACAACCTTGCCTTTACCCGCGGCGAAGACGGGCTAACGGTTACCGTCGGCCGCAACGGCGCAGGCGGCATTACGCCCTTTACCGCCATCGGCCGTAATATGCTTACTGGTCACGTCAATCCCGATGATGTGAAATTTGGCAAAAACGGCGAGCATTCCGCCCTGCCGGTCGTGAGACTGGGCGCGGCGGCCTCGCTGAATTTGCAGCGTCAGGCGCAAAACAGCATTACCTTTAGCCTGGCCGACAACGAGCTGAGCGATTTCCTGAACCGCCTGGCCAGCGACCAGCTCGATCCGCTGGAGCTGCTGGACAGAGGCAACGAGCATAAAGTGAAAAACGGCTCTACCTGGACTGCCAGCCTGGATACCAGCGCCGTTGCGCAGGCCAGCGTTGGGCTGCCGGTAACCAATAAAAACGAGAAGTCGCACGTTACCGCGGCACGCTTTGGCGGCGGCTTAGCGGCTAACCTTAACATTGCGGCTGCCTCGCGCGAGCGCAACAATAACGGTAACGCCAGCACCAATAAACATACCAGCAGCGATAACCGTGTACGTTTCTTTAACCAGGGCGCGGCGGAAGCGCGTTTTATGTCGCCGAGCGGAGTAGTGAACCAAACCTCCCAGGGGCGGCAACCGATTATGGCGACCACCGGCGCTGGCGTGCGCTTCAGCTTTGATAATCGTACCAAACAGGCATTAAGCCTGGAGCTGACCCAGCCGCATCGCCTTGCCGGGACGCACCTTGACAAGGTAACGGAAAGTCTGAGTAAAGCCTTTACCGATCGCGCCACCGCGCAGTTAATGGAATCGCTTAAGGATCCCGCCGCGAACAGTGGTAAAACGGCGAAAACCCCGAATGAAAAACTCGATGCGCTGCTGGCTCATTTTGGTCAGCATGAAGCGCAGGGCAAGGTCATCAGTAACGCTCAGTACGCCGCCATCCGCGAGCTGGTAAAACTGCGCCAGCAGCGGGAAGCGCTGAATCTACAGGTTCCGCTGCCGGGCGGGGCGGAGACCCAGTCCACTTATAACAACCTCGCCAAAATAGAGAGCAACGGGCTGCTGCACTGGCTTGGCGAGATGCTGAACCATGAGACGGAGTCGAATCATGAGTTGAGCAACGCCAACCGCATCCACGGCATGATGCAGCAGGATGCGCATTTAAGCGGGCTGATTAAACAGATGCAGCTTTCTCCTGATACCCAGGCGGTAGTGACGCTGGAGCCGAAAGATGACATCAAGGAGCAGCTTAATACAGACTGGCTGGCCGGACGCATCAGCCGCGACGAGCTGGAAACGCGTCTGAAAACGCGCAGCAATATGCGCATCAAATCAATCGCCTTTACCGAAAGCAAGAGCAAAAGCGACGGCGTCACTACGCCGCAGTTTTTACTGGGCGGCGGCAGCAACGTTTCTATCGCCAAAAGCCGCAACCTTGGCAAAATCAGCTTCAGCTACGGTCGCGATCAGCAAAGCCCGCTTGCTTATACGCTGGAAGGCGGGCTGGCTAAACGCAGCACTGAACAGCTTGCGCAGCCGTTGCAGGCCGCACAGCAGAACGGTCGGGTTCTTAAAAGTTAACGGAGTGGATAATGGATAGTCACTATTTGCAGCGCCTGCTGGAACAGTATGGCCGCACATTGAATACCGAACTGACGCTGGATAACGGCGTTTGCGTTTTGCTGGATGCGCAACAGCAGGAACTGGTCACTATTGAGGCACCGCCGGGCGAGAATCTGCTGCTGCACTGTGAAATTATGCCGCCGCAGCAAATGACTGACGACCCGGCGCTATGGCGCGCGCTGCTGGCAATGAATTTTGAGATGGATGCGATGCGCGGCTGCTGGCTGGCGCTGGATCCAGAAGTTGCGTTGCGGCTCTGTAGCCAGCAGCCGCTGGAACATCTGGACGCGCCGCGCTTTACCCAACTGGTCAATAATTTTATCGATCAGGGACGTCAGGTGCGCGAGTTTATGCCCACGCTGCTGACGCGACTGGCCGAGACGGCGGAGGCTTCAGCTTAAGTTAAAAAGCAGAAGCCAACGTGCCTTTGTATCAGGCAATAAGGGCACATTTAGCATCGCGATATTGACCAGATTCACTGCAGATTAGGGGAACAGGCCATAAGGTGATAAAAAAAAGGCATGATTTTATGCCGTTTCTTCAGGTGCCTGCCTGAACAGTGCTTCCGCCATGGAAGCAATTCTTTTTTCCTGAACCAGCCTGTCGCGCCATTCCTGCGGTATGCCTGAGTAACCATACAGCGCGCCGGCAATCTGACCTGCCGTGGCGGCCACGCTGTCGGCGTCATCGCCCAGGTTAGCGGCCAGAAGAATCGCGTCGCGGAAGTTATCCGTGTTCCATACCGCCCACATCGCCGCTTCAAGCGTGTCGATAACGTAGCCGCTCGAACGAATTTGATCGCGTGTTTTCTGCTTGTACTCGCCTGCGTTGATGATCATTACACGCAATGCTGATGATAGTACGTGAGGTGAGAAGGCATCTTCTTTATTGTACCCGTTCAAAAGATAATGCAGAACTGCGCCTAAAAATTGACAGCTACTGATTGATTCAACGGCACCGTGCGTTGCCAGACTCTGGCTTTTTGAATCATTCCACATTTGCAGGAAAGATTTTCTTCTGAAAATAGCAACTGGAGCATGACGAATAACACCTGCATTTCCAGCGGTTTCTTCAGATGTGTTACCAAACCATCCTTCCCCATTTTTTAAATATTCATCAAGTGCGAAACGTGTAGTATTTCCTATATCGAAACACCGTCCATTAGAACTATTTTCACCATAATGATACCAGCGCACTAATTTTTTTCTAAACAAATCAACGTCCATTGTTCCGGCTTCCAGATAAGTTTCAGCCAGACATAAAGCCATTGATGTGTCGTCAGTCCATTCGCCAGGTTTAAGATGAAAAGGCCCACCGCCAACCATATTTTCAACTTTTCCTTTATCTCTGGGAAGAAATTCCAGAGTTGTTCCAACAGCATCGCCAACAGCAAGCCCAACCAAAGCGCCCCTGGCTTTATCAAGAGCGACAGTATCGTCAACTCTTTGTAACTTGGTTTGGAGCCATTCAGGTTTTATAGGTTTATCTTCCCCTGCTGACTCACGGGCGATGGGAGTATACTCCAAACGTTGCTGTAACCCGCGGGATGCTACAGGCATAAGGTGCTGATATTTTTGAATATAAATAGAAATTTTAAATTCTGATTCTCGTAAATCGATCATCACCTTTCCTCATAATCACGCGTGTACTTTCCGGCAGGTAATGATGATACCTGTTTGCATAGCGATTAATTATTGCGTCATTTACATATAATTCGATAAATCCTGCCTTTTTGCATATCAATTTAAATTATCAAACTGATCCTTGGTTAACTCTTTATCTTTATAGTCGCTGTAACCCTCCCTTATTTTTTCAGAAAATTTCCTCACTTCATCCATATCTATGAATGAGTCAACTTCATTATTTTTCAATAAAAAGAACCTGGCAACATCAACTTTGTACTGACCTTCACTAAATATTACCTTTATAATATAATCACCATTACCACACACATATAAAGTAAAATCCCAAGAGTTAACCATGATTTGTTTTAAATCACTCATAATATCTCTCCTGTAGATATACCAGTAACAATATAAATCTGACCATCAATCATTCTTTCAACATGAACAACAGTCTCTAAATTTATCACAGGAATTAATTATCCATTTATATTTCATTCTTTTATTTGGCGCACTCTAAAAAGATGGATAAAATAAACATGCAATAATTACGTTATTATATAAGTTCTTTTTTAACAATTTCAACTTCTTCAACCTCCTTATCTTTATAATTTTCATAATTCTTACGTATATCTTCGGCAATTAATGAAAGTTTATCAAATTCGCGCCTCTCAATAAACTCACGAATATCTAATAAAAAATCTTTACTAACATCAAAATGCGAGTTACGATAAAAATTAGGAAACAGGACATTCATATAATAAACATCCTCTGATTTTATAATGCAAAAATCCCCTTTCCTTACAAAAATAAGTGTCCCGCTATTCATACACACCCCCTGTTTTAAAATCAAAAACTTCATAGTCTACGCCTTTTACCATATCTTTCGTTGAAATAACAGCCTCCCAATCCCCATTAGGTAACTTACCCCCAGGGAGCCATAAAGGCTCAGTATCTCTTGCTCCAAACTCATTACCAGAGGGAATCTTAGGCTGGTAGTTTTCAGTCGGATAAAACTCAACACGTAACAGATTCCCATTTTCAAATTGCTCCGCTGGTATTCCAAGTCTGTTCGACATTAATTCAGAAATTCCACCCGACTCATTAATAATACTATCCATGCTCCTTTTTGAACTAACAAATTCAGAGGACCATTCATCTGGTTTACCCAAACCATATTTATCATAATCTTTTCTTGCAACCAGGCGTGATGCGCCACTCTCAAATTCCTTAGCGTGTTTATTTATATAGCTTTTGGGGAGATAGGTTTCTGGCAAAGGTTTAGTGCCTTTCGGCAACATTTGTATATTTTTGAAAGTTTCTTCCGATACAGGAACGCCATTGGTTTTGATCAAGCGATTTTGATGCCACGTATCGAACTTCATCCCGCCTTTGCCGCCCGCTGCTCCACCGGCCAGACTGCCTGCCAGCATCATCCATTTTTGGCCGTCGCTCCCTTCGCCAAACAGTTCTCCGCCAAGATAACTGCCGGCATAGCCGCCCCCCATGCCGCCAAGGGTGCCCAGCACTGCTATGGCAGGCGAAGCCAGCACCGCCAGCGCAGCGCCGCCAATGCCCAACATCGCCCAGTTGATCCAGTCCGGTATTTCCGGACTGATTTCATCCGTCTGGATCATACCGCCGCCGATAAATACGTCAGGCGATCCGGAAAAGATCTCAGCGCTGCAGGTTAAGCGATCGCCGATACGGGCTGCGGGATAACTGTTGATAAAGACTTTTATTGACCCTTCGGCAACCCGCTGCGGACTGCCGCTATGCTCATCGCATGCACCTGTAGACAGATGGGCACGGATAGCAGGGCGGTTGTTAATGTAAACATCAGATGAGCCGGAAGCCAGCTGACCGGTGACATGGCGGGGCGCCCAGGACATGCTTCCCAGCAGTTCGCCCAGGCCTCCTCCGGTACAGGCACCGGCTGCAACGGCCGACACGGCAACCAGAGCCGCACCACCGGTTACTGCAATCGCCGCGGCAGCCACTAACGCACCGCCAATCGCACCGGCAATCAGCCATCCTTCAGACGCTGTATGGGCTATTTCATCCTGTTCCCGCGCAGCATTAAATTCAGACACAGAATCCTCTTCTTATTTATCTGAAATAAATTTGTTTATTTTATCAACGCTATTCAGGGCCTCTGGCCCGCTGACAGAACGGCAAACGGGTAACAGGGATGAGAGAGGCTGGAAATCTTCTGGCGAGGACGTCCAGAGCCCATAACGAACCGGATCGCTGTCCGCTACCGCCGCAATATGAAGCGGGTGTCCGGCAGAAGAATAAAACAGATACTGCCCGTTTAATGCACGTTGTAAATTGACATGCTGATAAAGTGCATGAAGGCCTTCAAAAACGCTAAGCTGGCGAAGATCGGTATCAATAACGAAAAAAACATCCTGCGCATTGGCCGGAACAACTTCACTAATAAAGTTGCTGTTGCCATAACGATGAAATTTAATGCTTTTCAGAATCTCAGCATATTGCTTTTGATAATATTCATTAAAACTGTCAGGGCAAGAGCCAATATAACTGACCATCTTTTTCCCTGCTGGCCTGTCATCCAGCAGAACGATGGTCTGCTTCTGCCACACCCGCGCATTATTGCTTTCAAAATGACAGAATATTTCAGCGGCAGGCATGCCATCAATCACAGTCATGGAAGAAGAAACCAGACTGAACTTCTGAACGGTAAGCTCCAGTTCTTTTATCAGGCGGGCAGCGACAGACTGAACTTTATCATCAAATTTTGCTGTTCCGCGTGATACCACGAAGCTGAAATCGCTGGCACTGTTTTCACTCAGAACAAAAAGATTGATTGTTCTGTCTTTATAAATATCAGGGATTTCCAGAGTGGCTTCCTGCAACGTGCAAATCGTCATACTATTTTTCCTGGCTGGCATTAATAACAAACAAACTGTCCAGATCTGCTTTGATTTTTTCCTGATGACCATTCTCTGGTGCAATCGTTGCGGCTGCGCCCCCTGCAGGATTAAGATGTAATTCACCGCCCGTAGTATTAATCTGGCCGCCTTTTTCCACGGTGAAATTAAAATTAACGCCCTTAATATTTACGTTACCGTCTGAAGTCAGTTCAATAACGCTTTTACCACACTCCAGGCGAATCGCCTCTCCCGAACCTATGGTAAAAAGCTCGACGGCATTAACCGTGCGCGTTTTACCCGTTAAGGAAACGCTGTGACCTTTAACGCCTGTTACCTGATCCTGAACAATGCGCTGTTTCTCATTTTCACCAACAAACCGGGTATTATTCTTTTCAACCACCATGCTGGCATCGTTCTTGACGTTCACGTCCATATTGCGCTCGGCCTGGATCCACACCTGCTCCTCGCCCGCCCGGTCCTCAAAGCGCAGCACGTTGGCGTTGTCCGGCGTTCCGTCCTTTGAACGGCTCATGAACCCCATCTGCGTCGCCGCCCCCGGCAGCGACCACGGCGGCATGCTCGCCGCGTTGTACACCCGGCCCGTCACTATCGGACGGTCCGGGTCACCGTTGATGAAGTCCACCACCACCTCGTCGTTCACCCGCGGTATCTGCACCCCGCCGTAGCCCTGGCCCGCCCACGCGCTCGACACCCGCACCCAGCACGAGCTCGTCTCGTCTCCCTTCGACTCCCGGTCCCAGTGGAACTTCACCTTGATGCGCCCGTAGCGGTCGGTGTATATCG
>NZ_JBNJSN010000013.1:0-47135 GCF_050113845.1 Pantoea sp. FN0305
CGTCGTAATGAATTACGTGTTCACTCTGAGACTTGATACTGCAATAGTTTTTGCGATATCCCGTCCGTGAGTGCCCACACAGATTGTCTGATAAATTGTTAAAGAGCGTTGCGACCGGCGCTTCGTGCCGTTGTCGCGAGGTGGCGTATATTACGCTTTCCTCTTTCAGAGTCAACCTCTTTTTCAGAAGTTTTTCTCCGGCGATTCATCTTACTGAACCGCTCAACACCGCGTGGCGTAAGCCGTTGTGCCGTGTCGATGGAGGCGCATTATAGGGAGTTCTCGACCCCTGACAAGTGTTTATTTCAAAAAAATGATCGTTAGGTTTATTTTTCAGCAAGCCGTGTTTTTTTAACGCGATTTGCTGCTCATTTGGGCAAATTCTTCAGCAAAACGCTCTACCTGCTGCCAGTCGGTGTATTCGACTTCTTTATGCGGATCGGTTTCGCCGCCTGTCATACGCATAATAAACTGGATCATTACCCGGTCAAACCAACCGTAACGCGGATAACGCAGCGCTCCGGCAAACACTGCACAGCTATCGGGTTGCCATGGCGACTGCAACAAAAACTTACGCGTATAGGCATTGGTTTGCGGTGTACGTTTTTCTGGCTTGCGTGCTGTCAGGTTAACGGAGAAGAAGCCGCTAACGCGCTGTTGCAGTTCGACCAGATGTTTCTTCACGAAACGCGCTACCACCGGCTGGAAATGCCCATAGCGGATCGATGCGCCTATCAACACCCGATCGTACTGCGCCCAGTCAACGTCTTGCGCATGCAGGATATTAATGACGTCGCACTCCTGATGCGCTTTCAAGGTGTTTGCTATATAAGAAGCGATTTCCCGCGTCTGTCCGTCACGGCTGGAAAACAGAATCAGCGCTTTCATTGTTCTCTCCTTGGGTTTATTCACGCCAGAAGGTAGGCGTGAACAGTACCAGCAATGTAAATACTTCCAGACGACCGAAAAGCATGGTCGAAATCAAAATCCATTTTGCGACATCATTCATGGAAGTGAAATTATCTGCCACAACGCCCAATCCAGGGCCAAGGTTATTCAGCGTAGCGGCTACGGCAGCAAATGCAGAAAAATCATCAACGCCGGTGGCGATAATCGCCAGCATACTAAGCAAAAACACCAGCGCGTAAGCAGAGAAGAAGCCCCATACCGCTTCCAGAATGCGTTCCGGCAAAGCGCGATTACCCAGCTTGATGGTATAGACCGCGTTAGGATGGACCAGCCGTTTCAGTTCACGCGACCCTTGCTTACACAGCAGCAAAATACGAATCACTTTCAGGCCTCCCCCGGTTGACCCCGCGCAACCGCCGATAAAGGCGGAACAAAGGAGCAATACCGGCAAGAAGAGCGGCCAACGGGCAATGCTGTCGGTAGTAAAGCCCGCTGTCGTCGCCATTGATACGACCTGGAAAAACGCCTGATTTAGCGTCTGCAGCCCGCTGGCATAGACATTATGGAACCACAGCACCAGCGTACATATCACGACTAACGTCATCTGTACGCCGATAAACATACGGAACTCCGGGTCACGCCAGTAGACACGGAGGTTTAGTCCGCTTAATAGCGAAAAATGCAGGCCATAGTTACAGCCCGATATCAGCAGGAAAACAGCAATGATGGTATTGATGGCAGGACTATTGAAATAGCCGATGCTGGCATCATGGGTAGAAAAGCCGCCGATGGCGATGGTTGAGAAGCTATGGCCAATGGCATCAAACACTGGCATACCTGCCAGCCACAACGCCACTGCACACGCCACCGTCAACAATACATAGATAAGCCATAACGTTTTAGCCGTTTCGGCAATCCGGGGACGCATCTTGTTATCTTTCAGGGGGCCGGGCATTTCTGCGCGATAAAGCTGCATTCCCCCTACACCCAGGATTGGCAAGATCGCCACGGCTAATACAATGATCCCCATCCCGCCAAGCCATTGCAGCATCTGACGATAAAAAAGAATCGCTTTGGGTAAAGAATCCAGCCCCACCAGCGTAGTGGCACCGGTGGTCGTTAGGCCAGAAAAGGATTCAAAAAATGCATCAGTAACAGAGAGGCTGGGATGTTCGGAAAAAATAAAGGGCATTGCCCCTACGCTACCCAGCACGGTCCAGAACAGCACCACAATCAAAAAACCTTCGCGCGGCTTCAGATCATTTTTCTGTTTGCGGTTAGGCCACCACAATATGGCCCCAATCAGCAAGGCCATAATAAATGTCTGACTGAATGCGCGCCCTGCGCCATCGCGATAAATTAACGCCACTAAGCCGGGTACGATCATTGTTCCGGAGAACAGAATGACCAATAGCCCAACGATTCGGGTAATGGCACGAAAATGCATTCTGCCGTTTCCTTAAGATAAAAATTAGGGGGTTACCGGCTCAAGCGCTAAGGCTCCCCGGCTAATGTCCGTTAAATTTTGGGTAAACCCGGCGACCTGCGCATGGGGTAATGCCAAAGTTAGCGAGACAACATCCAGAAATTCCGTCTTAAGCAGTTCTCCTTCAAAACGCTGAACCAGGCGCTCTACATCACCAAGCTGAGCATAATCGCAGCGTAGCTGAAAACGGCGCATTGGTATCTTTTGTTTGCGATCCAGCTGTTTTAGCGCCTGCTGCACACCGCCGCCATACGCTTTCACCAGGCCGCCGGTCCCGAGCATAACCCCGCCGTAGTAGCGCACCACTACGGCGGTAATTTCTCCAACCTGGCTGCCCATCAGTTGCGCCAGCATAGGTTTTCCTGCCGTGCCAGACGGTTCGCCGTCGTCAGAAAAGCCCAACTGCTGTGAATCATCAGGAGGCCCGGCAACATAAGCCCAACAGTGATGGCGGGCAGCGGGATGTTCAGTTTTAATTTGCTGAATAAACGCTTTCGCCGCCTCAACGCCTTCGGTATGCGCCAGCAGCGTAATGAAGCGGCTTTTTTTAATGGTCTCTTCGCTGATACTCAATGGCTCAGCGGGAATATCATAAGCGTCCATTATTCCAGATGCAGATCGCGCGTCATGTTCTCAACGCGGTTAGCATGGATCACCACGTTATCCTCAATGCGAATACCGCCATACGGCTGTAAGGCATCAATCGCCTGCCAGTTGAAGTGCTGACTATGGTTCCCTTCTCGCCATGGATTTAGAAGCGACTCGATAATATAGAAGCCCGGCTCAATGGTAAGTACCATGCGCGGTTCAAGCACGCGCGTGCAACGCAGGAAAGGATATTGCTGTGGTGCTGCCAGATGCGTTCCTTTATCGTCCTGCATAAAGCCAGCCACATCATGCACCTGTAATCCAAGCGGATGACCTAAACCGTGCGGCATAAACGGCCCGGTCAGATTTTCCGCCACCATCGCCTCTTCGCTGATACCGCGCACCAGATCAAACTTCAGCAATAACCCGGCGATGCGCTGATGCATTTGCAGATGATAATCGCTGTAGCGAACGCCCGCTTTTAACGTATCTATCAAGGCCAGTTCGTGCTGATTCATCTCACGCACTATTTGGGCAAACAGAGAATCGCTCTGTGCTGCGTAGGTTCGTGTTAGATCGGCGGCGTAGCCATTGTACTCGGCACCGGCATCAATTAAAAAACTGCGGCGCTGCGGCGGCGTTTGGTGATCAAGCTTAGTGTAGTGCAGCACGGCCGCATGTTCATTCAGGGCGATAATATTGCCATAGGGAACGTCGGTATCGCGGTGGCCCGTGGCTGTCAGATAGGCGAGATTAATATCAAACTCGCTCATGCCGGAAAGAAATGCCTCTTTTGCCGCGCGATGGCCCGCAACGGCCAGCTTTTGCGCTTCACGCATGCAGGCGAGTTCATAATCGGTTTTATATGAGCGGTGGTAATGCAGAAAATCTATCACGCCCTGCGGATTGATATGATTGGCGCTGATATCCAGCTGCATTGCGCGCTGCGGCACCGGACCGATATACGCCACATTCTGACGCGGCTGCGGCAATAGCGCGCCGATATCATCTGCCTTCCTCAGCGCCACGATCTCTATTTCATCGGTCCAGAAGCTGTGCGGCAGCGGTTCTACGCTATGCCAGTAGTCGACCGGCGAATAAAACCACAGCTTCGGCTTATTGACGCCATCAACCCACAACCAGCAGTTCGGCAACTGCGTTACCGGTACCCAGGCTTTGAAATGAGGATTAACCTTAAACGGGTAGTCATGATCGTCAAGGAATACCGTTAACAACTCGCCCGAATGAATCAACATGCCGTCGAGCTCAAAGCGCGCCAGTATCTGCTGCGCACGCTGCTGTAAAGTAGCAATGTGTTCTTTGTACAAGGTAACCAGGGTATCCATTTCTGTACTCCGCATCAGAGAATTGACCGCATCTTACCACAGCAGGACAGAGGATGCCGTGTCGCCACCGCCTGTGATCTTGTTTGCAAATGAGCAATGTTTCGTTTGCAAATAATTAACATCAATCCCACACTCCGATCATCTGGTACGACCAGATCCCTTACATGCGGTTTCAGGAGACGGACATGCTCTACCAAGGCGACACACTTTCCCTGAACTGGCTGGACGACGGCATCGCCGAGCTAATTTTCGATGCCCCCGGTTCAGTCAATAAGCTGGACACACAAACTGTAGCCAGCCTGGGCGAAGCCATTGCCGTGCTGGAAAAACAGACGGCGCTGAAAGGCGTTTTGCTCAGCTCATCGAAGCCGGCGTTTATCGTTGGCGCGGATATTACTGAATTCCTGTCGTTGTTTAATGCCCCAGCGGAAAAGCTGACGCAATGGCTGGCATTTGCCAACAGCATTTTTAACCGTCTGGAGGATCTGCCGGTGCCCACCATTTCCGCCATTCAGGGCTATGCGCTTGGCGGCGGCTGTGAATGTGTTCTGGCTACGGACTTCCGTATCGCTACGCCGGATGCACGCATTGGGTTGCCGGAAACCAAACTGGGCATTATGCCAGGCTTTGGCGGTTCTGTACGTCTGCCAAGGCTGCTTGGTGCCGATAGCGCGCTGGAAATCATCGCCGCCGGGAAAGACGTAGACGGGAAAAGCGCGCTGGCGCTGGGCCTGGTTGATGCGATTGTGCCTGCGGAAAAACTTCGCGACGGCGCTATCGCCATGCTGCGGATGGCGATAGAAGATGCGCATTTTTGGCAGCAGCGCCGCCAGCCGAAGCTGCAGCCCCTTAAGCTCAGCGCCATTGAAGCGGCAATGAGTTTTACCATCGCAAAAAGCATGGTGCAGCAAACCGCCGGAAAACATTATCCAGCGCCGATGATGGCGGTAAAAACCATTGAAGCTGCCGCTGGCCTAGGCCGTGATGATGCATTAAAGCTGGAAACCAAAGCCTTTGTGCCGCTGGCGCAGTCGAAGGTTGCGCGGGCGTTAGTGGGGATCTTTCTGAACGATCAATACATCAAAAGCAAAGCGAAGAAACTGGCGCAGGGTCAGGCAATACCGCAGCAGGCCGCTGTCCTGGGCGCAGGAATTATGGGCGGCGGCATTGCTTACCAGTCCGCCTCAAAAGGTGTGCCGGTGATCATGAAAGATATCAGTGAAAAATCGCTGACGCTGGGCATGAGCGAAGCGGGAAAACTGCTCAATAAACAGCTTGAACGCGGCAAAATCACTGCTCTTCAGCTAACCAGTATCATCTCCACAATTCAGCCTACGCTCAGCTTTAGCGGCTTTGAACGCGCTGACATTGTTGTCGAAGCGGTGGTGGAAAATCCGCAGGTTAAAGCCAAAGTGCTGGCGGAAACCGAAGCGCTGGTGCGGGAAGATACCGTTCTGGCCACCAATACCTCCACTATCCCGGTGAGCCAGCTGGCGCGGGCATTAAAGCGTCCGGAAAATTTCTGCGGCATGCATTTCTTTAATCCGGTGCACCGCATGCCGCTGGTAGAAGTGATTCGTGGCGAACAAACTTCAGAGGCGACGCTGGCGAAAGTTATCGCCTGGGCCAGTAAAATGGGTAAGACACCCATTCTGGTCAATGACTGTCCCGGTTTCTTCGTCAATCGCGTGCTGTTCCCCTACTTCGCGGGTTTTAGCCTGCTGCTGCGCGATGGCGCTGACTTCCGCCAAATCGATAAAGTCATGGAAAAACAGTTCGGTTGGCCGATGGGCCCGGCCACCCTGCTGGATGTAGTGGGCCTTGATACCGCGCATCATGCGCAAAGCGTGATGGCCGATGGCTTTCCGGACAGGATGAAAAAGACCTACCGCGATGCGATCGACGTTCTGTTTGAGGCGCAGCGGTTTGGTCAGAAAAACCAGCGCGGCTTTTATATCTGGGAAATCGATAAAAAAGGTAAAGCGCAGAAAGTGGCCGATGCAGAGACCGATGCGTTATTGCAAAGCGTTAGCGCACCAAAGCGCGTTTTTACCGATGAAGAAATCATTGCGCGCATGATGATTCCGATGATTAACGAGGTCGTGCGTTGCCTGGAAGAAAAAATCATCGCCAGCCCGGCTGAAGCGGATATGGCGCTGGTTTATGGGCTTGGTTTTCCACCGTTCCACGGCGGCGTCTTCCGCTATCTGGATACGCTGGGCAACGCCGCCTTTATCGCCCAGGCGCAGCAGTTTGCTGAACTGGGCCCGCTCTATGCCCTGCCGCAGCTGCTGACTGAAAAAGCGCAGCGTAATGAAGACTGGTATCCACCTGCTGAACCAATTAATGAGGCCGCGCTGGCAACGGCGTGAGGAGCAAGATAATGGAAAATGTAGTTATCGTTGATGCCATCCGCACGCCAATGGGTCGTTCAAAAGGCGGCGCATTTCGTCAGGTGCGGGCTGAAGATCTTTCTGCCCACCTGATGCGCAGCCTGCTTAGCCGCAATCCGGCCTTAGAAGCCACGGCGCTGGATGATATTTACTGGGGCTGCGTTCAGCAGACACTGGAGCAGGGTTTTAATATTGCACGTAATGCGGCGCTGCTGGCGGAAATCCCTCATAACGTACCGGCAACCACCGTTAACCGCCTGTGCGGCTCTTCTATGCAGGCACTACATGATGCTGCGCGCGCGATTATGGTCGGCGATGCGCACGCTTGTCTCATAGGCGGCGTAGAGCATATGGGTCACGTGCCGATGAATCACGGCGTCGATTTTCATCCAGGATTAAGCCGCACCGTGGCTAAAGCGGCGGGCATGATGGGCCTGACGGCAGAAATGCTGGCGCGTATGCATCATATCAGCCGTGAAATGCAGGACAGTTTTGCCGCACGTTCACATCAGCGCGCCTGGGCCGCCACCCAGGCGGGTCATTTCCGCAATGAAATTGTCGCTACCAGCGGTCACGATGTTGATGGCGTACTGAAACGTTACGATTTTGATGAAGTTATTCGCAGCGATACCAGCATCGAAGGGCTGGCGACGTTGAAACCCGCATTCGACCCGGTTAACGGCACGGTCACCGCAGGCAGCTCATCGGCGCTATCGGACGGCGCGGCGGCAATGCTGGTAATGAGCGAATCGCGCGCGCGAGCGCTGGGCCTGCAACCACGCGCGCGTATTAAAGCGATGGCGGTAGTAGGCTGCGATCCATCGATTATGGGCTACGGGCCGGTTCCTGCGTCAAAGCTGGCCTTGAAGCGCGCGGGACTGAGCGTAAGCGATATCGATCTGTTTGAACTGAATGAGGCCTTCTCGGCGCAAACGCTGCCGTGCATCAAAGATCTAGGTCTGCTGGAACAGATGGACGAGAAGGTTAACCTGAACGGCGGCGCGATTGCGTTGGGGCATCCGTTGGGCTGCTCCGGCGCACGCATCAGTACCACGCTTCTTAATTTAATGGAGCGACGCGATGCGCAGTTTGGCCTCGCCACCATGTGTATCGGGCTGGGTCAGGGCATCGCCACCGTTTTTGAGCGGATTTAAGGGTTGTGATTTTCCCGCCTGTCAGGGGCGGGCTTTTTCATAACGAGGGCGACAGCGTTGCCGCCCTGCGGTGACGCTTAGATAAACGCGAAGGCGTCACCATAGATTTGTGCTTCCTGTGCGCCCCGTTCAGCGCAAAAACGCTCACGCGCGATTTTTGCCATCTCAAAGCGGCCAGCGATATAAATATCATGCCCGGCAAGCGTGCCGAAATCCTGCATAACCGCTGTCAGTACGGTGCCGCTACGGCCCTGCCATTCAGCGTCAGTCTGCTCGACAACCGGCACCACCTTCAGATTTGCATGACGTACCGCCAGCGCGTTCAGCTCTTCCAGATCGTACAGATGATGACTTTCACGGCCACCCCAATAGATAGCAATATCACGATCCGGCTGCTGCGCCAGGGCAGTGAGCAGGATAGAGCGGGCATAAGAAAAACCGGTGCCGCCCGCAATCAGGATCATCGGACGCTGACTATCCTCCCGCAGCCAGGCTTCTCCATGCGGGATATCCACTACAACTTCCCGCTGCTGCTGGATGCGTTCCATTACCGCCATCGCATACAGGTTAAGCTCAGAAGCCCCGATATGCAGTTCGATAATATCTTTTTCCATCGGCGTTGAAGCCAGAGAGAACGGACGCTTGTCGCGCTCATCCATCACTACCATCAAATACTGTCCGGCACGGAAGCTAAAATCCGCCTCCGGCACCAGTCGTACCCGAAAAACAGTATCGGTAATCGCCTCTACCGAGGTCACTTTACAGCTTAACGTTGTCATGCGTTCCCTCTGTCGGGTCGTCATTGCGTAATTTGCGCCATTAGCGTGGCGGCAAATCGTTAAAAATCCCCAACCGATCCCAGATGGCATCGACTCGCGCCGTAACCGCCGGGTCCTTCTCAATCGGACGACCCCATTCGCGCTGGGTTTCGCCCGGCCATTTGTTGGTGGCATCCAGGCCCATTTTAGACCCCAGACCCGAAACCGGAGAGGCGAAGTCCAGATAGTCGATCGGCGTGTTTTCGATCAATACCGTATCGCGCGCCGGATCCATACGCGTGGTGATCGCCCAGATCACATCATTCCAGTCACGTGCATTTACATCGTCATCGCAAACGATCACGAACTTGGTATACATAAACTGCCGCAGGAATGACCAGACGCCCATCATCACGCGCTTCGCATGCCCGGCGTACTGTTTCTTCATGGTTACCACGGCCAGACGATAGGAACACCCTTCCGGCGGCAGGTAAAAATCCACAATTTCTGGAAACTGTTTAATCAGAATCGGCACCAGCACTTCATTCAGCGCCACGCCCAGTACCGCAGGCTCATCAGGCGGACGACCGGTATATGTTGAATGATAGATGGCATTACGACGTTGCGTAATATGGGTTACGGTAAATACCGGGAAGTTATCGACTTCATTGTAATATCCGGTGTGATCGCCATAGGGCCCTTCCGGTGCCATGTCGCCGGGTTCGATATAGCCTTCCAGCACAATTTCAGCACTGGCCGGCACTTCCAGATCGTTGGAAAGGCACTTAACCACTTCTGATTTAGTGCCGCGCAGCAGGCCAGCAAAAGCATATTCCGATAAGGTATCCGGCACTGGCGTTACGGCGCCAAGGATAGTCGCAGGATCGGCACCCAGCGCCACCGAAACCGGGAAGCGTTCGCCGGGATGAGCTTTGCACCACTCCTGAAAATCAAGTGCGCCGCCGCGATGAGAAAGCCAGCGCATAATCAGCCGGTTTTTACCGATCACCTGCTGACGATAAATGCCCAGGTTCTGTCGTTCTTTGTGCGGCCCACGCGTTACCGTTAATCCCCAGGTAATCAGCGGCGCGGCATCCTCTGGCCAGCACTGCATTACCGGAATACGCGATAAATCCACCTCGTCGCCCTGCCATACCTGCTCCTGGCAAGGTGCGCTGCGCAGCCGTTTGGTTGGCATATTCAACACCTGCTTAAACTGCGGCATTTTATCGAACAGGTCGCGGAACCCTTTTGGCGGTTCAGGCTCTTTCAGAAACGCCAGCAGTTTGCCTACTTCACGCAGCGCGCTGACCTCCTCCTGCCCCATCCCTAATGCCACGCGCTTCGGCGTGCCAAAGAGGTTGCACAGAACCGGCATGTCATAGCCTTTCGGGTTTTCAAACAGCAGGGCCGGCCCGCCGGCTCGCAACGTGCGGTCAGCGATCTCGGTCATCTCCAGAATGGGATCGACCTCCAGCGTTATACGTTTTAACTCGCCACGCTGTTCAAGCAGCGCAAGGAACTCGCGTAAGTCGTGGTATTTCATCAGATTCATTATTCAGGCCGCAGAATCGGCCATTATAAGGAGGATTCAACGGATATGCTGAGGTTTGTGCGGTTACGCCCGACGCGGAAACAGCACCTGTAGTGCAGAGCCCGCTCAATCAATTACTTTTCTTTAACAGGTTGCGCTGCGAGTCTGAACCACGGACGCCGCCTTCGTCAATTTTCAATTCTACAATTTGTGCCAAATGACCGCCAACAGCAGCTATTTTGCTTTCGGTGCATGCGGTTCGCGCCGATAAACCAGGCCTGAAGGTGGCCCTGAAGCAGCGTGATGTCGCTATCGCTCTGAAAGCAGTTTTGCTATTCTTAGCGTTCAATAATTGGAAAGTGACATTATGGAATCCTGGTACCTCCTTTACTGTAAACGTGGGCAGTTATTACGCGCTAAAGAGCATCTGGAGCGGCAGGCGGTAAACTGCCTTAGCCCGATGATTGCTATGGAAAAAATTGTGCGCGGCAAACGAACCACGGTAGAAGAGCCGCTGTTTCCTAATTATCTTTTTATTGAATTCGATCCAGAAGCTATTCATACCACGACGATCAGTGCCACGCGTGGCGTAAGTCACTTTGTGCGTTTCGGTACGCAACCGGCCAACGTGCCGCCCGATGTCATTGACGCGCTACGCACCAATACTCCGGAAACCATGGTCGATCCCGACACGCCTTGTCCGGGCGATAAGGTGGTGATCGTTAAAGGTGCGCTGGAAGGGTTGGAAGCTATCTTCACCGAACCTGACGGCGAGGCCCGCTCTATGTTGCTGCTTAACCTGCTGAACAAACAGGTTAAGCAAAGCGTGGAAAATAGCGCTTTCCGCAAAGCCTGACGCTTCGCACTACAGCGCCGTGGCTTACAGACGAAACAGACGACGGCTGTTATCGGCGGTTTGCTGCGCCAGCCAGGCGGCCTCTTCTCCGCGCCACAGCGCTACCTGCTGCACAATATGCGGCAGGAAACAGGGCTCATTACGACGCGAGGTCGGCCGTGGACGCATATCGCGCGGCAGCAGATAAGGCGCGTCCGTTTCCAGCAGCAGGCGTTCAACGGGAATTTGCGGCAGCAGTTCACGCAGCTGCATCCCGCGTCGCTCATCGCACACCCAGCCGGTAATGCCTACTGATAATCCTGATGCCAGACATTCCGCCAGCTCTTCCGCCGTACCGGTAAAACAGTGAACCACCGCGCCGGGCAGATGCGGCAGCCACGGCTTCAGCACCGCCATAAAACGTTCATGCGCGTCACGACAGTGCAGAAATACTGGCATCTGCAGCTCAGCGGCCAGCGCCAGCTGCGCATCAAAAGCATATTCCTGCTGATTATGCGCGGAAAAGTTACGGTTAAAATCGAGTCCGCATTCACCGATAGCCACCACCTGCGGGCTTTCTGCCAGCCGACGCAGCGTTGAGGCAGTATCTGCCGACCATTCGCTGGCGTGATGAGGATGAATACCTGCCGTTGACCAGCAGAAATCGGGATGTCGCTGTGCCAGGCTTTGCGCCTGCTGGCTCTCCAGTGCGTTAGTGCCGGTAATCAGCATGCCGGTGAGGCCTGCTTCGCGCGCGCGCCTCACAACCTGTTCGCGATCTTTCGCAAACTGCGTGCTGGTCAGGTTTACACCGATATCAAACATGGTATGTCCTGAAAATATTAACCGCCCGGATGGGCGGTTAGCGATGAATTTTCCCCGCCGTAGCGGGCCCTGCACTGAGCGTCAGGATTCGGTTTCGTGCTCTTCTTCACGCGCCTGACGCCCTTTGCCAACATAGAAGCGCGAACAGAATACGCCAACCTCAAACAGGCAGTACATCGGAATAGCGAGCAAAGTTTGGGAAAATACATCGGGTGGGGTTAACAACATTCCAACAACAAAAGCCCCAACCAGCATATAAGGACGCTTCTGACGTAGCATTTCGGGTGTGGTCACACCGGTCCAGCACAGCAGCACAATCGCCACCGGCACTTCAAAAGCAACGCCAAAGGCCATAAACAGCGTCATTACGAAGTCGAGATAGCTGGCGATATCGGTCGCCATGGTGACCCCCTGCGGCGCGGTTTTAGCAAAAAAGCCAAACGCCATCGGGAATACCACGAAATAGGCAAAGGCCACGCCGATATAAAACAGCATGGTACTGGAGAACAGCAACGGCATCACCAGACGGCGTTCATGACGATAGAGCGCGGGAGCCACAAATGCCCAAATCTGATAAAGAAGGACCGGAACCGCCAGGAAAACAGATACGATAATGGTAAGTTTAATTGGCGTCAAAAACGGCGAGGCGACATCGGTCGCTATCATGCTGGCACCAGCTGGCAGTTGCCTGATAAGCGGCTCTGCCACCAACTGGTAAATATCATTAGAGAAATAAACCAGCGCTACAAAAATCACCAGCACGGCAATGATGCAGTTAAGCAGCCGCTTGCGTAGCTCAATCAGATGGCTGATCAGCGGTTGGGTATCTTCAACGGCCATGTTTATCATTCATTATTGGTTGAGAGGAAGAAGCCGCAGAGGTTTCTGGTGAAACACCTGATGAAGGTGCCGCAGAAGGAGCGGTAGCCTGTCCGGCAGGAGATGAGGGCGCTGACGCCGCAGCGTTGCCAGCGGAAGGCGCATCCACAACCGGTTTCGGTGTCGAAAGCGCGTCTGCGCTACCGGCGATGGGTTTTTGCTCTGGCGCGCTGGCCTGATGATCGGCCGTAGCTGGGGTGACGCCGGTATGTTCATCCTGCGGACGCGTAATCAGCGGATTATGAATGGTGTGCGCTTCATCATCGGCCTGCTCATTTTCACCCAAATAAGAGCGTCGCATAGAATCTGCGGATTTACGCAGTTCTTCCATCGACTCATGCAATTCCGGGGAAAGGGTGTTTTTGCTGGCCTGCTCTACTTTTTTCAGACTGTCCTGCAGCTCCTGCAGTTTTAGCTCCTGCGCCAGCTCATTTTGCACGTTAGCCGCCAGGGAACGCATGGCGCGGATCCAGCCGACCACGGTTTTTACTGCAACCGGCAAACGCTGCGGGCCAAGCACCACCAGCCCAATGACGAACACCAAAACCAGTTCGCTAAAACCTATGTCGAACACGGTTATACCTGCTCTTTATCTTTTTTTGCCTCTTCTTTGTTTGCCGTGGTCGCCTGCTTATCGGTTAGCGGCCGGGCCTCAAATTCAGCATCCTGCTGTTTAGGCGTCTCTTTATCTTCATCGCCCATGGCTTTTTTAAAGCCTTTGATCGATGAGCCTAAATCGGAGCCCAGGTTACGTAATTTATTGGTGCCGAAAAGAAGAACCACGATCACGGCAATGATAACTAACTGCCAAATGCTGATACCGCCCATGAGTATGCCTCTGCTGAAAAGTCTAAAACGAATGGAAAAGCAGTATACCCCAGCTTATGGCCGGGTGACGATGCATAAGCCCGTTGTCCCGACCACAAACGGAAATTTTACTTTTTCTGACAATCAATCAGGCTGACCGTCGCCAGCCAATAATCCAGGAAAGAAATCCGGCAACCATCATAATAGTTGGCAGCACTTCCATACCCGGTCGAGTAATCAATAATGCCGTGCCGCTTAACAGCAGCGTGGCACCGATGCCAAATAAATAACGCGCCTGATGCTGCCGTTCACGCTGTATGCTCAGCTCGTTAGCCAGCCGATCGACACTAAACTGCAAACGCTTGTGCTGACGCAGGCTATCATAAAAGAGATCCGGCAACTCCGGCAGACGCTCGGCCCAGTAGGGCGCTTTTTCTTTCACCGAACGAATAATCGCCGGTATCCCCACCTGGTCTTTAATCCACTCTTCCAGGAACGGCTTGGCGGTTTTCCACAAATCAAGCTGTGGGTAAAGCTGACGCCCCACGCCTTCCACATAGAGCAGAGTTTTCTGCAGCAATACCAGCTGCGGCTGTACTTCCATATTAAAGCGGCGCGCGGTATTAAACAGGTTCAGCAATACGTGTCCAAAAGAGATTTCCGCCAGCGGTTTCTCAAAAATCGGCTCACAAACGGTACGAATCGCAAATTCGAAATCTTCAACGTTGGTATTGGCAGGCACCCAGCCGGAATCAACGTGTAGCTCGGCAACTTTACGGTAGTCGCGGTTAAAGAAGGCGATAAAGTTTTCCGCCAGGTAACGCTTATCCGCTTTGTTCAGGGAGCCGACAATCCCGCAGTCGATGCCGATGTAGAGCGGATCGTGCGGATGTTCATAGCTAACGAAAATATTGCCGGGATGCATATCCGCATGGAAAAAGCTGTCACGGAATACCTGGGTAAAAAAGACCTGAACGCCGCGTTCAGCCAGTAGCCGCATATTGACGCCATGCTGCTCCAGCGTGACCACATCGTTGATGGGAATACCGTAAATGCGCTCCATCACCAGCATCGTTTCGCTGCAGTAGTCGGAATAGACTTCCGGCACGTAGAGCATATTGCTGTTTTCAAAGTTGCGTCGCAGCTGGATAGAGTTTGCCGCTTCACGCAGCAGATTCAGCTCATCAATCAGCGTCTTTTCATAGTCCGCTACCACTTCTACCGGGCGCAGACGACGGCTTTCCGGCATCAGACGCGGCAGCCAGCGGGCCAGGCGGTAGATCAGGCGCATATCAGCCTTGATCACTGGCAAAATATCAGGGCGAATCACCTTAATGACGACCGCTTTGCCGTTTTCCTTCAGCGTCGCCGTATGCACCTGAGCAATAGAGGCGGAGGCCAGCGGCGTAATATCAAAATCATCAAACCACGCCTCAAGCGGCCCGCCCAACGATTTTTCAATCTGCGCTTTAGCCAGCTTACCGTCAAAAGGCGCAACGCGATCCTGTAAAATCGCCAGCTGATCGGCAATCAGCGGTGGAAAGAGATCGCGGCGGGTAGACATCATCTGACCAAACTTAATCCACACCGGACCTAACTCTTCCAGCGCCATACGCAGGCGCACGCCCAGCTCCAGATCCTTATGCTGATTAGGCAGCCAAAAGATGCCGCGACGCCACAGGCGAATCGGTAAGGTAATGCGCAGACGAGGGATCAATTCATCCAGGCCGTAGCTCAGGAAGACTTTGATAATGAAATAGAGGCGTCGTAGTTCTCCGGGCGTCATTTAGCCTCCAGCTGTAGCAGACGTTGTTCCAGCTGGCCGGCCTGACGCTCCAGCGCGTCAACTTCTTCGCCGTACCAGGCCATCTCCAGCGGACCAGGCGCGACGCGCCACTCTTCGGTCAGGGTTTCCGTCAGGTAGCGCTGTTTACGCTGAATATCGCCGCGCAGCAGCTGCCATCCGCGTCGGGCGACATTGCTGATGCCCTGAGCGACAATATCGCCGGTCCAGGGCGCCAGATATTCAGCCGGATCGAGCTCGGCCATATCAATCAGCGCCGAAAACTGCTGTACCACCTGAAGATCGCCCTCAACCTCCAGCTCGCCGCTACGGATCATGCCGGTCAGCTGCTGACGGTCACGCAGTTTGGGCAGCAGCGACAGGCGGGTGGTCACTGTACAGTCGCAGCGGTCTTGCCATTCACCCAGCACGTCCACCTGATGCTCGCTGAACACCAGCGTAACCGGCTGTGACAGCTCCTGTAACCGGAGCTGTAAAACCTTGCCATTCAAACGCTGCCGGGCCGCTTTCAGGCCGCGATCGCGATAAAGAATTCGATTCAGTGCGGTCTCCAGACCGGCGGTTAACAGCGGGGTTAACGTCATTCGCTTTCCTGCTTAAAACTTGAACCCACGGTGCAGAGCGACAATTCCGCCCGTCAGGTTGTGATACGAAGTGTTTTCGAAACCGGCGTCCATCATCATCGACTTAAGAGTCTCCTGATCGGGATGCATACGGATCGATTCAGCCAGATAACGATAGCTTTCAGCATCTTTTGCCACCAGCTCGCCGATACGCGGCAACACATGGAATGAATAAGCGTCGTACACTTTGCTCAGAGGTTCCAGTACCGGTTTAGAAAATTCCAGAACCAGCAGGCGTCCGCCTGGCTTCAGTACGCGGAACATTGAGGCCAGCGCCTTCTCTTTTTCCGTTACGTTACGCAGACCAAAAGAGATGGTGATGCAGTCAAAATAGTTATCCGGGAAAGGCAGCGCTTCGGCATTCGCCTGTACATAATTGACGTTGCCGATGATGCCGTTATTGCGCAGCTTTTCACGGCCCATTTTCAGCATTGAGCTGTTAATGTCCGCCAGCACCACCTGCCCCGTATCGCCCACCAGACGAGAGAATTTCGCCGTTAAATCGCCGGTGCCGCCGGCCAGATCCAACACGCGTTGTCCACGGCGCACGCCGCTGCAATCAATGGTGAATCGCTTCCAGATACGATGGATACCCATCGACATCAAATCGTTCATCAGATCATATTTGGCGGCAACGGAGTGAAATACGCCCGCTACCATGTCCGCTTTTTCGTCTTTTGCTACGGTACGAAAACCGAAATGTGTCGTGTCCCTGGATTCATCTGCCATCTGCTTCACCTGCTCCACAATCAAATATCTTTGCAGTGTAACAGAGTACCCGTAGTCAGGCACGTTAGCCCGGCGTTATTCATCGTCGCCGAATGCTGTCGTGCCACGCCACAGCGCCCTGTTCCGGCGCGCTTTCCGTCCTGTCGTTTTCTGACTCATCGTTGTCAACGACTCCGGCTTCCGGCATCGCCTGTTCCACCAGCCGTGGGTTAATACTGCGCTTTATTTCCACGCCCAAATGACGAAAACTTTCACTTTGAGCAATCAGGTTGCCGCGCCCTTCGGAAAGCTTTTTCATCGCCTGATTATAGCTCTCCTGCGCTCTGTCGAGATGCTGCCCCATGCTGGTCATATCATCCACAAACAGCCGCATTTTGTCGTACAGCCGCGCGGCGCGATCGGCGATGCGCTGCGCATTACGGCTTTGATGCTCATAGCGCCAGAGATTATTGATGGTACGCAACGCCACCAGCAGCGTGGTTGGGCTGACCAGCATAATATTGTGCTTTAGCGCTTCGCTAATCAGCTCTGGCTGACGATCGATCGCCAGCAAAAAGGCCGGCTCGATCGGAATAAACATCAACACATAATCCAGCGACCGTAAACCGGGCAATTGTTGATAATCTTTACGGCTGAGCAAACGGATATGGCCACGAATCGCGGTGATATGCTCGCTTATTGCCTGCTCACGCGTTACCTCGTCATCGGCGTTAAAGTAACGCTCATAGGCAACCAGCGTCATTTTCGCATCAATGACAACATCTTTGCCCTGCGGCAGACGCACAATCACATCTGGCTGCATACGGCTTTGCGCATCAACCTGAATATTCACCTGCGTTTCATATTCGTGCCCGTCCCGCAGGCCAGAGGCTTCCAGCACGCGGCTCAGCACGACTTCGCCCCAGTTGCCCTGGGTTTTATTGTCGCCTTTCAGCGCTTTGGTGAGGTTGATCGCCTCCTGCGCCATCTGTGCATTCAGCTGTTGTAGATTACGAATTTCATGCGCCAGCGTGTGCCGCTCACGCGCTTCCTGGCCAAAGCTTTCCTGTACCTGGCGGCGAAAGCCGTCCAGTTGCTCACGCAGCGGCGCAATTAACCCATTCAGGCTTTGGCGGTTCTGCTCATCAACGCGACGGCCGCTCTGTTCAAAAATACGGTTAGCGAGATTTTCAAATTGTGCGCTAAGGCGCTGTTCGCTGTTGGTAAGCAGTCGCTGTTTTTCTTCAGCGGCAAGGCGGGTTTCTTCAAGACGGATCGTCACTTCACGCAGTTCCGCCTCCTGCGCGCTGTTCACTTCCAGCTGATTACGCAGTTCACGGCTGAGCTGTTCACACTCATTACGCCAGTAGTCGAAGTGCTGTAACTTTTCCTGTGCGGCGGTCAGCGCACCATGCAGCTGAAGCAGCTCTTTTTCACGCAGTTGCTGTTGCTGCTGTTCTGCCTGATGCAGCTGCTGCTGACGCGCTTCCTGCTGCTGCGCCTGGGCTAGCGCCTGTTCCAGCAAACGGCGCTCCGTTTCCTGTGCGGCCAGCTGCCCGGCCAGCCGGAAACAGGCAAACAGCCAGCCCGCCACTGCGCCAGCCAGCGCCAAACCGATTCCAACGATAAGCTGGTTATCCACCGCGTCCTCTCCTTCCCGCTACAAACAGAGCAAAGGTAGAGGCGCACTGTATGAATGTCCACACAAATAAATGGGCTGGCATAAGCCAGCCCTGAAAACCCCGACAGCCTCGCTGCGTCAGAGAGTCATTCCGAAAAATATCGTCTGGCGCGAAGAAATTACGCCAGCAGACGGCGCGCGGCATCAACCACAATCGCCACCGCATTGCTTTCGGTCTGCTTCATGGTCGCCGCATCAGGGATCTCTTTCTGCGTACGGTTAACGATCACCCCTGCTACCATCCCGGCACGCAGACCCTGGCTGGCACACATGGTTAACAGTGTGGCGGATTCCATCTCATAGTTCAGCACGCCCATCTGCTGCCACTCTTTCATTGAACCCTGAAAGCGATTCACTACCCGGCCAGAGAAGGTATCGTAGCGCTCCTGGCCCGGGTAGAACGTATCAGAAGAGGCGGTAACCCCGATATGCGGCGTACTGCCTGCGGCTTTCGCGGCTTCAACCAGCGCGGTGGTGCAGGCGAAATCGGCAACGGCCGGAAACTCCATTGGAGCGAAGTGCAAGCTTGCGCCGTCCAGGCGTACCGCCGCAGTGGTCACCAGCACATCGCCGACATTGATGTCAGGCTGGATAGCCCCGGTGGTGCCCACGCGCAGGAAGGTACGGATACCCAGCTGCGCCAGCTCTTCCACAGCGATCGAAGTGGAAGGACCACCGATACCGGTAGAGCAAACAATTACCGCTTTACCATCCAGCTCTGCACGCCAGCTGGTGAATTCACGATGCGAGGCCAGAGGCTGAGGATTATCCATCAGCGCCGCAATTTTTTTCACGCGTTCAGGATCGCCCGGCACAATCGCCAGCGTCGCGCCCTGCAGATCCGCTTTGGTAAGACCTAAATGAAACACATCTGACTGAGCCATAGCCCCTCCTGAGAAAATTCACTTAATGGTGCTACTCTACGGCAAGTGCCGCCAAAAATATGTGAATTCAATCACTTCAGAAAATGAAAGTTACATTTATCTTCAGAAATAACGTGATTAGTATCACATTAAACCATTCCGCTTTACGGGTTTGCTACAAGTTGCTGTGTGTATTTATTCAACAGGATGTTAAAGAGAAGGCGGACATGCAGGCCGGAGCCTTTGGCTGATTTTGGCTATAGTTACCGGATGCGCTAATAGCAGCACGGAGATAATAATGAACAGCGAAAACAACCTGGGCAAGAAAGAAGGCGATAGCGGATTCGCCCCGGCGGCCTCCCCTACGGCCGCAACAACCATTATCACGCATGACGACGCCATTCTTGGCGCCGAAACCACCATTAATACCCAGGGCGAAAATATGCCTGCCTGGTTTGCGCGCCCCAAAGAGGCTAAAGGCGCGCTGCCGGTGGTGCTGGTGGTACAGGAAATATTTGGCGTTCACGAACATATCCGCGACATCTGTCGGCGTCTGGCGGCAGAAGGTTATCTGGCGGTGGCGCCAGAGCTCTATTTCCGTCAGGGCGATCCCAGCGAATATAGCGATATTAAACAGCTACTGGACAATGTCGTCAGTAAGGTTCCTGATGCTCAGGTGCTGGCGGATCTCGATCACGTTGCTAACTGGGCGGCGAAACATGGCGGCGATATGCGTAATATGGCGATTACCGGCTTTTGCTGGGGCGGTCGCATTGTCTGGCTCTATGCAGCGCATAATCCGCAGCTGAAAGCGGGCGTCGCATGGTATGGCCGTCTGGTTGGCGAAAAAAGCATGAAACAGCCGAAGCATCCGATTGATATAGCCGTTGACCTGAATGCGCCCGTGCTGGGCTTGTACGGTGCGAAAGATGAAGGGATCCCGCTGGAAAGCGTGGACTCAATGCGTCAGGCGCTGCATGCGGCTAACGCGACGGCGGAAATCATCGTCTATCCGGAAGCGGGACATGCGTTTAACGCGGACTACCGGCCGAGCTATCATGCAGAATCAGCCAAAGATGGCTGGCAACGAATGCTGGCCTGGTTTCATCAGTATGGCGTGAAGCCCGCCAGCAAATAAACAAGGGGCGCCTGGCGCCCCTCTTAGTTATCACAACCTTAACGCATAAATCAGCGGTTTTCTGCGCGCAGGTTCTGTGCTGCCTGCACCATATTGGCCAGCGCCAGGCGGGTTTCAGTCCAGCCACGCGTTTTCAGGCCGCAGTCCGGGTTCACCCACAGACGCTCTACCGGAATACGCTTCGCCGCTTTACGCAGCAGCGCCTCCATCCATTCAACGTCAGGCACGTTCGGCGAGTGAATGTCATATACGCCCGGGCCGATTTCATTCGGATACTCAAATTCCTCAAAGGATTCCAGCAATTCCATATCGGAACGCGATGTTTCGATGGTAATCACATCGGCATCCAGCGCGGCGATGGAATCCATGATGTCGTTAAACTCGCAGTAACACATATGGGTATGAATCTGCGTATCATCCCGGGCAACGGCGGCGTTAAGACGGAAGGCATCCACCGCCCAGTTCAGGTAAGCGGCCCAGTCTGATTTGCGTAGCGGCAGACCTTCACGTAATGCCGGTTCGTCAATCTGGATAATACCGATACCCGCTTTTTCCAGGTCCTCTACTTCATCACGCAGCGCCAGCGCAATCTGTTTGGCAATGGTTTCACGCGACACATCTTCACGCGGGAAAGACCAGCAAAGGATAGTTACCGGACCGGTCAGCATGCCTTTTACCGGCTTGCTGGTCAGCGACTGGGCATATTTCGCCCACTCAACGGTAATCGGTTCCGGGCGGCTGACATCACCGATAATCACCGGCGGCTTCACGCAGCGGGAACCATAGCTTTGTACCCAGCCATTTTGCGTAAACACAAAGCCGTCCAGGTGTTCGCCAAAATATTCCACCATGTCGTTACGCTCAGCTTCGCCATGAACCAGCACATCCAGTCCCAGGCGCTCCTGCTCAGCGATAGCCTGTTTGATGTGTTCAGCGATGCCGGTACGGTAACGGTTACCGTCGAGACGTCCCTGCTTGAAATCAAGGCGAAGCCCGCGGATTTCCGTGGTCTGCGGGAAAGAGCCGATAGTGGTGGTTGGCCATGCCGGCAACTGAAAACGCTGACGCTGTGCTTTCGCGCGTTCGGCATAGCTGCTTTGACGTTCGCTGTCCTGTGCGTTAATCGCTGCCAGACGCTGAGCGACCGCCGCGTTATGAACGCGTGCAGAGCTACGGCGCGCACGGATCGGGGCACTCCAGGCTTCCAGCGAAGCTGCATCCTTGTTGTTCAGCGCCTGACTCAGCAGCGCCAGCTCACCGCACTTCTGTAGCGCAAAGGAGAACCAGCTTTTCACTTCGTCATCCAGGCGGGTTTCGCTATTCAGATCGATTGGACTGTGCAGCAGTGAGCAGGAAGAACCGAGCCACAGCTGTTGACGCTGGCTTACCAGCGGCTGCAGACGCTCAAACCAGGCGCTGAGATCGGCGCGCCAGACGTTACGTCCATTGATCACGCCCAGTGACAGTAGCCAGGAGGCGGGGATTTGCTGGTTCAGGCTGGTAATATCATCTTTGCCATGCACCAGATCCACATGCAGTCCCTGCACCGGCAGTTCGCGGATAGTATTAATATTCTGCCCGATGCTATCGAAATAGGTGGTAAGCAGGAGCTTGCTGTGGCCCTGTAGCGCTGCGTAGGCTGGTTTGAACGCTTCCAGCCACGCCTGCGGCAGCTCCAGCACCAGCGCTGGCTCATCGATCTGCACCCATTCAATATCGCGTTTCGCCAGCTCAGCCAGCACCTGCTGATAAACCGGCAGAATATCCTTCAGCAGCGTCAGGCGATCGAACTGTTCACCTTTTACTTTACCTAACCACAGATAAGTTACCGGGCCCAGCAAAACCGGCTTGACTTTATGGCCCAGCGCCAGCGCTTCGTCCACTTCATCCAGCAGCTGCGTCCAGCTCAGGCGGAACTGCTGCCCTTTGCTGAACTCCGGCACCATATAGTGATAGTTGGTATTAAACCATTTGGTCATTTCAGCGGCAGCAGCGGGTTCGCCGGTTGGCGCACGACCACGACCAATACGGAACAGCGTATCCAGATCTACTGAACCGTCACTATTCTGATGACGCGCCGGTACATTGCCCAGCAGCAGGCTGGTGGTCAGTACATGATCGTACCAGGCGAAGTCGCCTACCGGCACCAGATCCACACCCGCTTCTTTTTGCTGCTGCCAGTGGCGAGCACGTAGCTCACGCCCCACTTCCAGCAAATCCTGTTGGCTGCTGTTGCCGGCCCAGTAGCTTTCCTGCGCTTTTTTCAGTTCACGGCGCAGGCCGACACGAGGAAAGCCGAGCGTGTGGTTTAAAATAGTCATACTGTTTCTCCATTAAAGCTTAATGATGTAGCGGTATCGGCACAGTCAGTTTACGTACGACCAGCGCAACAGCCGGGGCGCGGTGCCGTTTCTCGGGTTGCAAAACCCTGCCCGAACGTAAAATGACGGGCCGATCGGGATGTTTAGCCGTCCAGATGTTTACACCGCTATAATCTGCAGGTACTGTATATTCCTCAAGCGCAAATTGTTCATTGTCGATGTGAAGGACTCTCATGATCGAAATCAGGCACCTGCGAACGCTGCAGGCTCTCAGAAATACCGGCTCTCTGGCCGCAGCGGCAGCGCAGCTTCATCAGACTCAGTCGGCGTTATCTCACCAATTCAGCGATCTGGAGCAACGCCTCGGTTTCCGCCTGTTTGTGCGAAAAAGTCAGCCGCTGCGCTTTACGCCGCAGGGGGAAATTCTGTTACAGCTGGCGGAACAGGTGCTTCCGCAGATTCAGCAGGCGCTGCAGGCCTGTCATGAGCCGCACCAGGCCACGTTGCGTATCGCTATTGAATGTCACAGCTGTATTCAGTGGCTGACGCCGGCGCTGGATACATTTCGTCAAAGCTGGCCGCAGGTGATGATGGACTTTAAATCCGGCGTCACCTTCGACCCGCAGCCTGCCCTGCAGCAGGGTGAACTGGATGTCGTACTGACGTCAGATATCCTGCCGCGTAGCGGACTGCACTATTCGCCAATGTTTGATTTCGAGGTGCGTCTGGTGCTGGCGCCGGATCATCCGCTGGCAAAGGCAACTACCATCACGCCGGAAGATTTGGCGCATGAGGTTTTGATGATTTATCCGGTACAGCGTCAGCGGCTGGATATCTGGCGGCATTTTTTACAGCCTGCTGGCGTTAGCCCGGCGCTGAAAAGCGTTGATAACACGCTGCTGCTGGTGCAAATGGTCGCGGCGCATATGGGTATTGCCGCTCTGCCGCACTGGGTAGTGGAAAATTTTGAGCGTCAGGGCCTGATTACCACTAAAACGCTGGGCACAGGTTTATGGAGCCGTCTTTACGCCGCCGTCCGGGATGGTGAGCAGCGGCAACCGGTGATTGATGGCTTTATTCGCTCTGCTCGTCAGCACGCCTGTCAGCATTTGCCTTTTGTCAGGGACGCGTCGCGCAATGCATTGCCCACAGGATAAATTTTCATGTCACGCAGATAAATTCAGCTATCTGGCATAAAAGTAACCTTATTTTAGGTTGATTGATCAACTAAAAGCTGACGCGTAGTTAATTGACGATAGAGCCCTAAAACGCATAATTCTTCTCGGGGAAAGGCATTTTCCCTATACGGAAATAGCAACCAAGAGGGATTCATGATGAAAGTTTTATCAATGACAGAAGTTCAGGCAGTCAGCGGCGCAGGCCGGGTACAGGACACATTATCCAGTGCTTACGGCAATTTCTTTTTGCATACCGTTAACGTGCTGAACAAGCTGTTTGACGTGGGCTATGACGCAGAAGCGGCAAAGCAAACGGGTCAGGATTTTGGCGGCCGCCTGGGTAAAGCTATTGAGGATACCCTTAGCGGTCTCCTTGAAAAAATTAAGATCGGCGTGATCGGCGAATAAAACAGTTAATACCGGCGTTATGTTCACGCCGGTATTTTTTTGCTTAACGTACCCAGCGCCGGTGGATCCATAAAGAGGCGACAATAAGCCCGCCGCCGACAATAAATGGCGGCCAGTCCGGTTGCTCCTGCCAGATAGCCAGGTTAACCAACAGTCCCGCAGGAACATGCATGTTGTTCATAATGCCCAGCGTTCCGGCATCGACCTGCGTTGCGCCATAGTTCCACATAAAATAACCCAGCCCCGACGCTGCGATGCCCAGCCAAATCAGAATGCCCCATTGCAGCTGGGTGGTGGGCAGTTTTTGCGGATTACCCCAAAGAAACCACGCGATAATCGCTATCAGTACTGCGCCCATATAGAACCAGGAAAAAGCGGTATGCTGCGGCATCGGGCGCGTTTCCTGCAGACGCTTGTAGCCCACCATGCCGATGGCAAAGCAGATATTTGCCAGCTGCACCAGAATTAATCCTGTCCAGAAATGATCGCTGAGCTGATCATAACGAATAATCGCCGCGCCCAGCACCGCTAGCAGCGCGCTAAACAGATAGCCCATGCGCACGCCGCGCCCACTGAGCAGATCGTAAATCAACGTGATATAGAGCGGTGTCATCACGGTGAAAAGCAAAAACTCCGGTACGGTCAGATAGAGGTAAGCTTCAAAGCTCAGTAAATACATGACGCCCAGCTGCATCATGCCCACCAGCATATAGAGCAGCAGCGTAGAGGCGCGGTAACCACGCCAGCGCAGGAAAGGCAAAAACACCAGCGCCGCCAGCATCAGACGCACCAGAACGGCAAAGACGCTGTCCACTTGCCCCGCCAGGTAAACGCCAATCAGGCTAAAGGAAAATGCCCACAGAATAGTGGTGATTATGAGTAACGCCACATTACGCATCCATTAGTTAAACAGAACGCTATTGTAACGGAATGCGCATGTGCGTTAGCGGATATCTGGTTTACATCTGTATGTTTTTCCATCACTCATGCCGTTATTACCTGGCGATGCGCGAAAGCGAAAGCCTGTGGTTCGGTTAAAGAAAGCGTTTTTAACCTGAGCCAGACGGCGCATAAAGCGGGTTTTTGTGACGAGCTATACACCACCTTGTCATAAAACTGTAACATTTGCGCTCTGCCTCACAGACCCCTTGCTTTGCAGCCCCTATTCTTTGCGCGAAATGGAACATCTTTCATTCAAAAACCTTTTTTCGCTCATTTAGTGAGTGTTTAAAACCATTTTGCGTCTCTGGAGACCGTTTATGCTTAGCATTTTTAAGCCAGCACCTCATCAATCACGTGTTGCTACGGATCGTACCGATCCGCTTTATCGTCGTTTGCGCTGGCAGATTTTTATCGGCATCTTTTTTGGTTATGCCGCTTACTATCTGGTTCGCAAAAACTTTGCGCTGGCGATGCCTTATCTGGTGGAACAGGGGTTTTCACGCGGCGATCTCGGCTTTGCGCTGTCCGGTATTTCTATCGCCTATGGCTTTTCAAAATTTATTATGGGCTCGGTTTCCGATCGCTCTAATCCACGCTTTTTCCTGCCCGCTGGGCTGATTTTAGCTTCGCTGGTGATGCTGTTCATGGGATTCGTTCCCTGGGCGACCTCCAGCATTCTGGTGATGTTTGGGCTGCTGTTTCTCTGCGGCTGGTTCCAGGGAATGGGCTGGCCGCCGTGCGGACGTACAATGGTGCACTGGTGGTCGCAAAAAGAGCGCGGCGGCATTGTTTCCGTCTGGAACTGTGCGCATAACGTTGGCGGCGGTCTTCCTCCCCTTCTGTTCCTGCTGGGTATGGCATGGTTTAACGACTGGAAAGCAGCGCTCTATATGCCAGCCTTTGCTGCCATTATCGTGGCGCTGATCGCATTTGCTCTGATGCGCGACACGCCGCAGTCATGCGGGCTGCCGCCGATTGAAGAGTACAAAAACGATTATCCGCCTGACTATAACGAACAGCACGAACAGGAATTAACCGCCAAACAGATATTTATGCAGTACATCCTGCCCAATAAACTGCTGTGGTACATCGCGCTGGCGAACGTTTTTGTTTATCTGCTGCGCTACGGCATTCTCGACTGGTCGCCGACCTATCTGAAAGAGGTAAAGCATTTCACCCTGGATAAATCGTCATGGACCTACTTCCTGTATGAATATGCGGGGATTCCCGGCACGCTGCTGTGCGGCTGGATGTCAGATAAGGTATTTAAAGGCAACCGTGGCGCAACCGGCGTATTCTTTATGACGCTGGTGACCATTGCCACGGTGATTTACTGGCTTAATCCGGTCGGTAATCCCGGTATTGATATGGTCTGTATGATCGTTATTGGCTTTCTGATTTATGGTCCGGTGATGTTAATCGGGCTGCACGCGCTGGAGCTGGCACCCAAGAAAGCCGCAGGAACCGCCGCAGGCTTTACTGGCCTGTTTGGTTATCTCGGCGGCTCAGTCGCGGCCAGCGCTATTGTTGGCTATACCGTTGACTACTTTGGCTGGGACGGCGGTTTTCTGATTATGATCGGCGGTTGCGTGCTGGCGGTCATTCTGCTGCTGCTCACCATGTTGAGTGAAAACAAACACAAACAACAACTGCGGCAGGAGGAGAGACAATGAAGATAAATCCGCTACTGGCGGCGCTGTTACTTACGATCGCCTGCGGCACGAGTGCGCAAGTTGATGACAAGCTGGTGATCGCCCATCGTGGTGCCAGCGGCTATCTTCCGGAACATACGCTGCCCGCCAAGGCAATGGCCTATGCGCAGGGCGCGGATTTTCTGGAGCAGGATCTTGTCATGACCAAAGACGATCGTCTGGTGGTGCTGCACGATCACTATCTCGATCGCGTTACCGATGTCGCGGATCGTTTCCCTCAGCGCGCGCGCAAGGATGGCCGCTACTATGCCATTGATTTTACGCTGGCGGAGATCCGCAGCCTGCGCTTTACCGAAGGTTTTACGTTTAAAGATGGCAAAAAGGTGCAAACCTGGCCGGGCCGTTTCCCGGGCGGAAAATCCACTTTCCATATTCATACTTTTGAAGAGGAAATCGAATTTATTCAGGGACTGAACCACTCGACCGGCAAAAATATCGGTATCTACACCGAGATCAAAGCCCCGTGGTTTCATCATCAGGAAGGCAAGGATATCGCCACCCGCGTTTTGCAGGTATTGAAGCAGTATGGCTACCGCACTAAGCAGGATAATGTCTGGCTACAGTGTTTCGATTTTAATGAGTTAAAGCGCATTAAAAATCAGCTGGAACCGAAGCTGGGCATGGATCTCCGGCTGGTTCAGCTGATTACCGAAACGGACTCGCATGAAACAGAAGAGTTAAAACAGGGGAAATGGGTCAATTACAGCTACGACTGGATGTTTAAGCCGGGCGCGATGCAGGAGCTGGCGAAGTATGTTGATGGCATTGGCCCCGATTATCATCAACTGTTCAGCGCCGATTCAAAGCCAGGGGATATTCGTCTGACCTCTTTAGCGCAGGAGGCGCACGCCAGTGATTTGCACATTCATCCTTATACGGTACGTGCCGATCGGCTGCCGCCTTACGCAACGGATGTTAATCAGCTGTTTGATGCGCTGTATAACAAAGCGCAGGTTGACGGGGTGTTTACCGATTTTCCGGATAAGGCCGTACGCTTTTTAGGACGTTAATAAAAAAGCCAGGGCGTTGATGAAGCACCCTGGCTGCACTATTGTTAATTTTTTCAATCAGCCCAGAAACAGCTCGCGCAGTTTACGCGGCACTGCATCTTCCGCATTAGAGCCAATCACTTCCATTTCCGGCAAAAGATCTTTCAGACGCTGATGCGCGTTGCGCATGATGTAGCCTTTTCCGGCCATGATCAGCATCTCTTTATCATTCATGCCGTCGCCGAAGGCGATAGAGGATGCCAGCGAGTAACCCAGTAGTTTTGAGACTTCTTCCAGCGCATGGCCTTTTGAAACGCCGCCCGCCATCACTTCCAGGCAGGTTGGGAAAGAGAAGCTGACGTTAACCCGATCGCCCCAGCGTGCCAAAATCGCCTCTTCCAGCGGTACCAGTTTTTCAGCATCATCGCAGATAAAAAAGACTTTGCTGATGCCGTCAGTGGGCAGCACGCCTGGCTCATAAACCTGGTAGGTAAAGACCGATTCACGGAAGTAGCGCTCTTCTTCCGGGCGATGACGGTTAAGAAACCACTCATCGTTGCGGTAGACGTTGGTCAGGATGTCGGCATCGTCATATTTGATCGCATAGAGTTCGCGAGCGATATCTTCATCGAGATTATGGCTGAAAATCAGCTCGCCAGCGGTGTTGTGCACGCGCGCGCCATTGGAGGTGATCATATACGCTTCGATTTCCAGGTTATCACGCATTTGTGACACATCGACATGATGACGACCGGTGGCGAAAACAAAGTGTACGCCACGCGCAGTGAGCAAGCGGAGCGTTTCTTTGGTATATGGCGTTAAACGATGATCGGGAGAAAGCAGGGTGCCATCCAGATCGGAAGCAACTACGTGGTACATGAAAACCTCTGGTTTCGAAGAGAGTGATAAGGTTCTGAGTAGTGCAATTTATTCATGCCGTGCGAAGAAATCGACGATGGCATGTAAAGCTTCGGCGCGCATATTGTCTTTTTCAAACAGGATCTCATGACGCGCGCCTTCAATAACATAGGGTTTGCCGCCCTCGCAGGGATGGCCAGCGGCCTGCATTGCCGCACAGAAAAGGTCTTGTGAGCGATTATCCACGACTTTATCATCGCCGGCCTGCAGCAGCAGCAGCGGTGTGCTGATGGTCGCCGCCTTGTTCAGGATGTTTTGTCCGGCCTGTATGCCTTCGCGCACCCAATGGTAGGTTGGTCCGCCAACCCGAATCGCGGGGTCATCTGCATAGAAACGCAGGCTGCGCCTGTAACGTTCACGGCTGTGCGTTAACAGATTCAGGCTGAACGGGCGCACCCGCCATTTGCCGGTTCCCAAAGCATACCCATCGCGCATCGCCGGACGTTTTTCCGCCCATTCAAGGATTCGATGCGCCATCCAGGCGGGCATGGGTAAATAGATGCCGAACATCGGTGAAGCCAGTACCGCAGCGTTAAATGCGGCGGGATTCCGCGCCAGCAATAGCGTCAGGATGGCACCACCCATCGAATGCGCCAGCGCATAGCGATGTTGATAGTGTCCGGCGATCAATTCTTTCAGGTAGAGCGTTTCTAAATCATCGACATAGTGATCAAAGTGCACAACATGGCCACGATGCGCATCTTTTAGCAGCCGCCCGGAGCGACCTTGTCCACGATGATCGACGATGATGACATCATAGCCGCAATGCCAGAGATCGTAAGCCAGCTCTGGATATTTGACGTAGCTTTCAATGCGTCCCGGCACGATCAGTATGACTTTATCGTGTTGCGGCGATGTGAAACGCACATAGCGAATCGGTACGTTTTCTACGCCAGTAAATTCGCACTCCTGCCGCTGACGCCAGAAATCAAGCAGCGGCCCGGTGGCAAAAGCAGCAAACGCCTGCTCGCGTGTTGGCCAGTGTTTTTTATGACTGGTCATAGCTCGACTCCCTTACAGCTTTCGGCATGCCGCCGCCGTAGCGCAGCCGCTGGCAATGGCGTATTGTGGCACAATTCTGCGCAATCAGGGAGCGTTACCATGACTATTGAATGGTGGATGACTTATCTGTTAACCACGGTCATTCTTAGCCTGTCGCCCGGTTCGGGGGCGATAAATACCATGAGTACCAGCATTAGTCACGGCTATCGCGGCGCGGCGGCATCTATTGCCGGTTTGCAGGTTGGGCTGGGCATGCATATCGTGTTAGTGGGGATTGGGCTGGGCGCGCTGTTTTCCCGCTCGCTGTTGGCATTTGAGGTTTTGAAATGGGCGGGTGCCGCTTATTTGGTTTGGCTGGGCATTCAGCAGTGGCGGGCCGCAGGAGCGATCGATTTGGATGCGGTTGCTGAGGCGATGCCGCGCCGCCGTCTGTTTCAGCGTGCAGTGTTAGTGAATCTGACGAATCCCAAGAGTATTGTTTTTCTCGCGGCGCTGTTTCCGCCGTTTATTATTCCGCATCAACCGCAGGCGGCGCAGTATTTGGTTTTAGGCGTGACAACTATTGTGGTGGATGTGGTGGTGATGATCGGTTATGCCACGCTGGCGCGGCGTATTGGCGTCTGGATTAAAGGGCCGCATCAGATGAAGCTGTTAAATCGGGTGTTTGGCGGGCTGTTTGTTGCCGTAGGAGCGCTGTTGGCTTCCGCACGACGTATGGCTTAGAAAGAGCTGGAGCGGCAGAGAATCAGATGCTCAGGCTCCGCTCAGCGGCAGAGAATTAGATGCTCAGGTTTCGCTCAGCGGGGGCAGGCAGCTACGTAAAGACGCCGTGAATCCATCCCTGGAGGCTCCGCCGCGTCATCCATGACGCGGAGGCTTTACTCCGCTGCCTGCCCCCGCTTCCCTGGCTTCGGTGCCAGCCGCTTCTCTGACTTTAGTGCCTGCCGCTTCCCTGGCTTTAGCGCATGTCGCTTCTCTGCGATTAGAGGCCGTTGGTATCGCAGCCAGTTGCTGGACGGCCAGCACACAGCGATCCGAGCGTACCCTACGTGAGGAAGCGAGTACTGCCCGGACGGCAAATCGCCAGTAAGCCAGGCCACACCTAGCGTGAGAGGATCAGATGGATGCCGAACCCGGCGAACAATACCCCTGCCATGCCATCGATCCATTTCGCCATACGCTGATACTGGCGACGCATCCAGGGGAGCGCGAAGACCGCCGCCACCAGCGTAAACCAGGCGAACGTTTCGCTGATAATCAGCACGAACAGTCCCCAGCGCTCGCCTGCGGAGACATCATCGCCAACAAACAGTGAAAAAACGCTGCCGAAATAGATAACCGCTTTAGGGTTAGAAAGATTGGTCAGGAAGCCTTTGAGAAAACTGTGCCCTTTTTTTGCCAGCTCCACCTGCACTTCCGCATTTTCTGCAGCAGGTTGACGATGCTGCCGACGCGCCGAACGCATCAGTTGCCAGCCCAGCCAGGTCAGATAGATCCCGCCACATACCATAATCACTTCATGCAGCCACGCCATTTTTTGCAGGATCAGATGTAATCCCATCAGCGCGACGCCAGCCCAGATAACAATACCCAGCGTGATGCCCAGCACGCCCATCATCGCCTCTTTACGGGAGCGACTGGCAGCAGTTTGCGAAACAAAAAAGAAGTCTGGTCCGGGGCTCATCAGTGCAACCAAATGCACTGCAGCGACGGTAAGAAAAAGCGCGAGCATAACAGTTTCCTTGCCGATAAATGAAACGGGACAGCCGTCTGGCTATCCCGGGGTGCCTGTGATTATTACGCCAAAGGCTATTCTGTTCATCTGTTATCTGCAGTAATTGCTGCACGCACGATTTTTAGGGCGGGTTTTACTCTTCACCATCCACATGTTCGCGGATCATTACCAGGAAAGGTTTACCAAAACGCTCCAGCTTACGATGTCCGACGCCGTTGACGCTGAGCATTTCCGAGGCGGTAATTGGCATCTGTTCCGCCATCTCAATCAGCGTCGCATCGTTAAACACCACATAAGGCGGAATATTTTCTTCGTCGGCAATCGCTTTACGCAGCTTGCGCAATTTTGCAAACAGCTTGCGATCGTAGTTGCCGCCGTAGCTTTTCTGGTTGTTATATTTCGGCTTAACGGTGACCAAACGCGGCACCGCCAGCATCAGCGGCGCTTCACCCCGTAAAATCGGCCTCGCCGCCTCGGTAAGCTGTAGCGCTGAATGTAGCGTGATGTTCTGTGCCACCAGCCCCAGATGAATCAGCTGGCGCAATACGCTGACCCAGTGCTCGTGGCTTTGCTCGCGACCGATACCATATACCGGCAGCTTATCGTGCCCCTGATCGCGAATGCGCTGGTTGCTGGCACCGCGCAGTACTTCCACCACGTAGCCCATGCCGAAACGCTGACCAACGCGGTAAATCGTGGAGAGCGCCTTTTGCGCCTCAACCAGGCCATCATAGCGTCGTGGCGGATCGAGACAGATATCGCAGTTGCCGCATGGTTGCTGGCGACCTTCGCCAAAATAGTTCAGCAGCACCAGACGGCGACAGGTTTGCGCTTCGGCGAAAGCGCCCATTGCATTAAGCTTATGGCGTTCGATATCCTGCAGCGGACCGGGCGCCTTCTCTTCCAGACAGCGACGTAGCCAGGCCATATCCGCTGGATCGTAGAGCAGCATCGCCTCGGCCGGCAGGCCATCACGTCCGGCGCGGCCGGTTTCCTGATAGTAAGATTCGATATTACGTGGAATATCAAAATGTACCACAAAGCGGACGTTGGGCTTGTTGATGCCCATACCGAAAGCGACAGTCGCCACCACGATTTGTAAATCGTCGCGCTGAAAAGCCTCCTGCACCTGGGCTCGATGCGCGTTGTCCATTCCGGCATGATAGGCGCCAACGCTCAGACCGCGACTTTGCAGGCGGGCGGCAGTGTCTTCTACTTTGGCCCGGCTGTTGCAGTAAATGATGCCGCTTTTGCCGCGCTGATCCTGTACGTAACGCAACAGCTGCTCGGTAGGCTTGAATTTTTCTACCAGCATATAGCGAATATTGGGCCGGTCGAAACTGCTGATCTGAATCAGCGGATCCTCAAGCTGCAGCAACCGAACAATATCGTTACGGGTGGTTTCGTCGGCGGTGGCCGTTAAGGCCATCACCGGCAGCGCTGGAAAACGCTGACGCAGCTGACCCAGCGCACCATATTCAGGACGGAAATCGTGGCCCCACTGGGAAATACAGTGCGCTTCGTCTACCGCCAGCATCGCCGGGTTCCAGCGCGTCAGGCTGTCAAGGAAGTTATCCATCATGAGGCGTTCCGGCGCGATATACAACAATCGCACCTCGCCGCTACGGCATCCCGCCATCACCGCCTGCTGCTCTTCCCGTGTTTGCGATGAGTTCAGGCATGCTGCCGCTACGCCATTCGCCAGCAACTGATCGACCTGATCTTTCATCAGCGAGATAAGCGGAGAAACGACCAGCGTCAGGCCGTCGCGCAGCAAGGCCGGAATTTGATAACAGAGCGATTTTCCGCCGCCAGTGGGCATCACCACCAGACAATCCCGGCCGCTCAGCGACGCCTGAATGATGGTTTGCTGCCCGGGGCGAAACTGCTGATAGCCGAAGGTATCACGTAATACCTGTTCAGCCAGCGCTTCGTGATTGATTACTGCCGCCGTAGACACGTCTTCCCCGTATTGCACTGCATAATGATGACTTGACGGGCGGCATGCCGCCCGAAGAGAGAATAGCTAAGTGACAGACCCGCCGGGCGCGCCTGGATCAGAACAGATCGTTTAAGGTTACGCCAACGCCGACGCGAGTCTGGCGGTGATTATAATCGATTAACGATTCGCCGTAGCCACTGAATACCTGGGTATAAAAACGCACATGCTCGCTAATCGGATAGCTCCAGCCCAGTTCCGCGCCGCCGTAACCGGTATTCCAGTTATAGGTACCCTGAATGCTGAAAATGCTGTCGCCCATCTGGTAGCCCAGTTTGGCGCGATAGTAACCCATGTATTTAGTGATGTCAGGGTTATCATCGCTGCTGGAGCCTTCTGACAGGCGATACCAGGGCTTAATTTCCGCCAGGAAGTTGCCGTTTTGCGCCATCAGGCGCGCATAAACGCGGTTCCAGCTGCGGGAAGTAGGATCGGAGCGCCCATTGGACTGATGGCTAAAGCCAAACTCCACATCGCGCAGCGTCCAGCCGGCAAACGAGTAATCCGTTGCCCAACCGAGAAAAATTTGTGGTTCGTAATTTGTTTCACGGAAAGGCGATGACTCGCCACGGTTAGAGAGCTGCCACCAGGAACGTTGGGTATAAGAAGCGGCCAGCACCGAATTATCGCCCAGAATACCGCGCCATAAAGGAAACGCCAGGCTGAGCTGGAATTGTACCTCATCCTTTTTCGCGTTGTCAGCCCAATCATAGGACTCAATGGCTTCCCTGTTAAGGTCGCTGGTCCAGGTATAGAGCAGATAGTTGCGTTCATAGGGATACAGCACAAAGGGATTATCATGCTTTTCCAGCAGGTTAGCGATAATGCTGCCGCGTACCGCTGGGGCATCATGTATTTCCTTGACGGTGGCTTCTTTAGCCTGCGCCAATACGGGCAGTAATAAGGCCGCCGCAACTAATCCTCTTAGCATCCGCATAGTATTCTCCGGTGAAGCGCTGTGTGCCATTCAAAGGGCCATTATGTAAAAAAAGCAGGCCATTCTACACACAATTCCCGGATGAATTCAGCGCTGTTTTCTGAAAGTGGAAAGCACTTTCCTGGCAGCATAGAATACACAATTTGTTAACATGATCGCACATTACGCATGGGCTTCAGGAAAATCCTTTTATGTCAGAGACTCAGTTAACTTCGACAGCGGCACGTCAGCTTATTGGCGAGATATTTGTTTATCATATGCCCTTTAATCAGGCGCTCGGCCTGGAGCTAAAACGCCTTGATGCCGATTACGCCGAACTGCGTTTTGCCAGTAAAACGATGCTGGTGGGCAATGTAGCCCAACAGATTTTGCATGGCGGCGTTATTGCCTCAGTGCTGGATGTGGCGGCGGGCCTGGTGTGCGTCACTGCCTCGCTGACGCGACATGAGAAGATTACCGAACAGGAATTACGCCAGCGTCTGGCGCGCATGGGAACCATTGATCTGCGCGTAGATTACTTGCGGCCCGGACGCGGGGAGCATTTTATTGCCGCCAGTAGCTTACTGCGCGCCGGCAATAAAATTTCCGTGGCGCGTGTGGAGTTGCATAACGATGCGGGCGTTCATATCGCCAGCGCTACCGCAACCTATCTGGTCGGCTAATTTTCACCGCTGCGCCCGCTTTTCCTTTACACTTGCGCCTTTACCCCGAGAACAAGGTGATGGATACACAACAAACGCGCCAGGGTATTCTCTGTGCGCTGTGCGCTTATTTTATCTGGGGCATAGCGCCCGCCTATTTCAAACTACTTCAGGACGTTGCTCCCGGCGAGATCATGACGCATCGCGTTATCTGGTCGGCGCTGTTTATGCTGGGGCTTATCTCACTGACCCGCAGCTGGCGGCGCGTAACCTCGGTCATTCAGCAGCCTAAAAAGGTGCTTTTGCTGGCGGTCTCCGCCACGCTGGTCGGCGGCAACTGGCTGCTGTTTATCTGGGCGGTAAATAATCACCATATGCTGGAGGCCAGCCTGGGATATTTTATTAATCCTCTGCTGAACGTGGTCATCGGCATGGTGTTTCTGGGCGAACGTTTTCGGCGCATGCAGTGGGTTGCGGTGGCATTGGCGACCTGCGGCGTACTGGTGCAGCTGTGGAAGTTTGGTTCGCTGCCAATTATCGCGCTGGGGCTGGCATTGAGCTTTTCCCTGTATGGGCTGGTGCGTAAGAAAATTGCGGTAGATGCCCAGAGCGGGATGTTGATTGAAACATTATGGCTGTTTCCGCTGGCGTCGATTTATCTGTTTGGCATTGCCGACAGTGCCACCAGCCATCTCGGTAACAATAGCGCCTCGCTCAACCTGCTGCTGATCGCCGCCGGGGTCGTTACCACCATTCCGCTGATGCTGTTCACCGCCGCCGCCACGCATCTGCGTCTGTCGACGCTGGGCTTTTTTCAATATCTCGGCCCTACGCTGATGTTCCTGCTGGCGGTGCTGTTTTATGGCGAAATCATGACGCCAGATAAAGCGGTCACCTTTGGCTTTATCTGGCTGGCGCTGGCGCTGTTTATTATTGATGCGCTCTATACCCTGCGCCGGTCAGGAACGCGCAAAGCGTGATATAAAACGCGCCAGCGCCGGGCCGGTAAGCAAAATGGTAAACAGCCGAAGGGTTTGTAGCGCCATAACAAAAGCGATGTCAACGCGGCTCCCTGCCGCGATAATCGCCACGGTATCCAGCCCGCCAGGGCTGGTTGCCAGATAAGCAGTCAGCAGATCGATATCCAGCAGCTTCGTCAGCATCCAGGCCATCGCGCCACACAACAGCATTAGCCCGATAATAGAGGCAAGCATCTGCGGTAACGTGCGCAGCGCCAGACGAAATATCGGGCGCGTAAAGCGTAGCCCAACCGACCAACCGATCAATGCGTAGGCGGTCGCCAGCAACCACTCCGGCACCTGTAGCTCTACTGTCCCGCTGCTTTGCAGGGCCGCGCCCGCCAGCGCAGGCAGCAGCAGCGCGCCGGAAGGGATGCGAAAACGCTGCCCCAGAAACGCCCCCAGCAGCACAATGCCCAGCGTAATAACAAAACGCATATCCAGCGGCGGAAACCAGAGCTGCGGCGCGGCATGCTGCGCATCATCACCCAAACCGATACGCGCCACCATCGCTGCGGCGGTGGCGACAAACAGCACGCGCAGATACTGCATAAACGCCACCAGCCGCGCATCAGCGCCATAATCCGCAGCCATCGCCACCATCGCTGATGCCCCGCCTGGCGAAGAACCCCACGCGCCGGTTGGCCCGGGCAAATCACTGTAGCGCACCAGCAAGAAGCCAGACAGCCCGCTGGCTGCCAGCGTCAGCAGCAGAACCGTCAGCACAATCGGCCAGTCGGCAATCAGCGGCTCGATAACCGAGGGCGACAGGCTTTGCGCGATCATGCAGCCCAGCACCGCCTGACAGAGAATAAACAGCCGCTTATCAATACGCAGCGTCGCGCCCAGCAGCCCCATGACTACGCCGACGATCATCGGGCCCAGCAGCAGCGCGGCCGGTACATGAAAATATTGCAGTATAAAACCCAGCAGCAGGGAAACGCCGATAAGCGTTAACCACTGCTGATTGCGCGAGAGCTTTTCCATAGAAAGGAACGATCACAGAGGCTTGAAAAACGTAAGGTTACGTCCAACCCGTCGGGAATACCAGCAACAACAGGCCGGAGAAGATCTCCGGCCCGGCAGCGTTAAAGCCAGTTTTTACGTTTGAAGTAGAGATAGGGCGCCAGTCCGGCGAGGATCATCAGGCCGATAGCGGCAGGATAACCAAAACTCCATTTCAGCTCCGGCATAAACTCAAAGTTCATGCCGTAACTTGAGGCCACCAGCGTCGGCGGCAGGAACACCACCGATACCACCGAGAAGATTTTGATAATGCGGTTCTGCTCGATGTTGATAAAGCCCATTGCCGCCTGCATCAGAAAGTTAACCTTCTGGAACAGGGATTCATTGTGCGGCAGCAGTGATTCGATATCGCGCAGGATTTCCCGTGCCTGCTCCAGCTGGTTATTAGGCAAGCGCGCCTTACGCACCAGGAAATTCAGCGCACGCTGGGTATCCATCAGGCACAGGCGAACTTTCCAGCCAATATCTTCCAGCTCCGCCAGCGTAGAGAGCGCCTGATCAAACTCGTCGCCCTGCTGCCCTTCCATAATCACCCGGCTCAGCTTTTCCAGATCGCTGTAGATGTTTTCAATCTCATCTGCCAGCTGTTCAATTTTGGTTTCAAACAGATCCAGCAACAGTTCATAGGCGTTGCCGTCAATCAGCGTCTGACTGCGGGCGCGCATACGATAGAGACGAAACGCCGGCAGCTCGCGCTCGCGCAGCGTATAGAGACGCCCTTCGCGAATGGTGAAGGCGACGGTGGCGTTGCCTGCGTGATCTTTGGCATCTTCATAGAAAAAGAAGGAGTGAATATGCAGGCCATCTTCGTCTTCAAAGAAGCGCGCGGAGGCTTCGATATCTTCCAGTTCGGGACGGGTCGCCAGGCTTTGACCCAGTTCATTTTGTACGCGCTCGCGTTCTGCTTCTTCGGGCTCGATCAAATCGACCCAAACCGAAGAAACCAGATCTTCCGGCGTATCTTCCAGTTCCAGGCGTGTAAGGCGGCTGTGATCCAGTTTAAAAGCGCTCAGCATAGCAGTACTCCCAATGGGTCATTCAAACGGGACAATACGCCAGAACACAGAAACCTGAGTTTCAGTCGGTGGTAAACGCTAACTCGTGCGACGGGAAATGCGGTCGCTGACAACCACAAAGGCTATCAGCATAAGAGGATGGCCTTAGGGGTTGTACCTGTTAATAAGGTAGGTGAGCCAGCATCGACTGGGAGTGTCCAAGGCGAAAGTCCTCTTAGGGTGATGGTGCGCGCATGTTACGCTGAGACGAAAAAGGCGTCAAGCGAAGCAGGACGCCGCCAGCGGCAGCGCCCGGACTTTTCAGTAACGCGAGAAAATTGTCGTCTGACGCGCATGCGACCAGACAAGAGCAGGCTGCGCCAGCTTAGCGCGGCGGCAAATGCTATACCGCTTCAAGCCGCGCATAGGCGGCCACCAGCCATTTAATGCCCTGCCCCTGAAACGCGACCTGCAGACGGCTGTGATCGCCGCTGCCTTCAAGGTTGATGATGGTGCCTTCGCCAAACTTGGCGTGGCGCACGCGCTGCCCCAGCGTAAAGCCGCTGTCGTTCTGCGCCACCGGCGTGCCCATCCGCTGATGGTTAACCGGACGGCTAATGCTGGCGCGCAGGCGTACCTCATCCACACACTCTTCCGGCAGTTCACCGATAAAGCGCGACGGGCGATGATAAACTTCTTTCCCGTAGAGCCGACGCGTTTCCGCATAGGTTAACGTCAGCTTTTTCATTGCGCGGGTAACGCCAACGTAGGCGAGACGGCGCTCCTCTTCCAGCCTGCCGCCCTCGTCGAGCGCCATCTGGCTGGGGAACATCCCCTCTTCCATGCCGACAATAAAGACCTGGCTGAACTCCAGCCCCTTGGCAGCATGCATGGTCATCAGCTGGGCCGCGTCCTGCCATTTATCAGCCTGGCCTTCACCCGCTTCCAGCGCCGCGTGCGACAGAAACGCCTGCAACGGCATCAAATCTTGATCTTCGTCCTGATAGCTGTACTGACGCGTGGCGTTCACCAGCTCTTCTAAGTTTTCGATACGCGCCTGGCCCTTCTCGCCTTTTTCCTGCTCATACATCAGCCACAGGCCGGAATCTTTGATCACCCGGTCAGTTTGAATATGCAGAGGCAGCTCCGCCGTTTCCTGCGCCAGCGAATCCACCAGTTCGGTAAAGCGCTGTAGCGCCGAAGCGGCACGTCCGGCCAGCGCCTTTTCCTGCAGCAACTCGCGGCTCGCCTGCCATAACGTTAGCTGACGGTCACGCGACGCCTGGCGCACCACGTCCAGCGTGCGATCGCCAATGCCGCGCGTCGGCGTATTTACCACACGTTCAAAGGCGGCATCATCGTTACGGTTGGCGATCAGGCGCAGGTAGGCGAGTGCATCTTTGATCTCCTGACGTTCAAAGAAGCGCATGCCGCCGTAAATACGATACGGCATACTGGCCTGTAGCAGCGCCTCTTCCAGCACACGTGACTGGGCGTTGCTGCGATAAAGAATCGCACAGTCGCTGAGCGCGCCGCCGTTCTCCTGCCACACTTTGATACGGTTCACCACAAAGCGCGCTTCATCCAGCTCGTTGAAAGCGCAATAGAGTGAGATCGGCTCACCGTCGCTGCCGTCGGTCCAGAGCTCTTTTCCCAGTCGGCCATTGTTGTTGGCAATCAGGGCGTTGGCAGCCTTCAGGATATTGTTGGTGGAGCGATAGTTTTGCTCCAGACGAATGGTTTCTGCGCCGCGAAAATCGTTCAGGAAACGCTGAATGTTTTCCACCTGCGCGCCGCGCCAGCCATAAATGGACTGGTCGTCATCACCAACGATCATCACCCGGCTGCTGTCGCCAGCCAGCATTCTAATCCAGGCGTACTGGATATTGTTGGTATCCTGAAACTCATCCACCATGATGTTGGTGAAGCGTTCACGATAGTGGTTAAGAATGTGCGGCTTATTCAGCCACAGCTCATGGGCGCGCAGCAGCAGCTCGGCAAAATCAACCAGCCCGGCACGATCGCACGATTCCTGATAGGCCTGATAAATGCGCAGCCAGGTTTGCTCCACCGGATTGCCGTAGCTTTCAATATTCTGAGGACGCAAACCCTCATCTTTTTTGCCGTTGATGTACCACATCGCCTGACGCGGCGGCCACTGTTTTTCATCCAGATTCATTGCCTTAATCAGCCGCTTCAGCAGGCGCAGCTGATCTTCGCTGTCGAGGATTTGGAAGTCCTGCGGCAGTCGGGCATCAAGGTGATGCGCGCGCAACAAACGATGCGCCAGACCGTGGAACGTCCCGATCCACATGCCGCCCTGACTGGTGCCGATAAGCTGCTCAATACGATGGCGCATCTCTGCGGCGGCTTTGTTGGTAAAGGTAACCGCCATAATTGAGTAGGGCGAGCAGTTCTCTACCGTTAGCAGCCAGGCGATACGATGCACCAGCACGCGTGTCTTGCCGCTGCCCGCGCCTGCCAGCACCAGCAGGTTATTGCGTGGAGCCGCCACGGCTTCGCGCTGTTTATCATTCAGGCTGTTTAGCAGGTCAGAAACGTCCATAAGCACCGTCAGTCAGGAGAATCGCTCCAGCAAAGTCACTGGATATTTGTACAGAAGATTATATCAGCGCCGTCAGCGATGCCAACTGCGTAATTTCTACATGCGGCAATAGTCGCGCATCGTCAATCTGCATCAGGTTGCCCTCACGCAGATTGATCCAGCAGGCCTGCATACCGTAGCGCACCGCGCCAGCCACATCGGTAGTGAGATCGTCACCCACGTGCAGGATATTTTCCGGCGCGAGTTTTAATCGCTGCGCCGCCAGATGATACATATCCTGATACGGTTTCGCGCGCCCGTGCGGGCCGGCACGCAGCACAAACTGAAAATAGCGGTCAAGCCCGAACAGATGGGGTTCGGCGTTGCCGTTGGTTATCGCCACCAGCGGAACCCGCTCCGCCAGCGCCGCCAGCGCCACGTGCGTTTCCGGTGGGACATCAACCTGGCTACGCCAGTGGGCGAACACTTCCATGACCTTATCCGCACCTTCCTGCGCCTCGGCAGGCGTCAGGCCGATATTCAGCATCGCCAGTTCCACGGTGCGCCGCCGCCATTCCGTGACGTCATGACAGATATCAGGTTCCTGCGCCAGCAGTTGATTGCGCAGCTGCTGATAGGCTTCCACCGAAAAATCATGCAGATCGGGATGCCATGACTGCAAAAAGCGGTGCGATTCCCGCGTGGTTTTCAGGATCACCGGATGGTTGTCATACAGCGTGTCATCCAGATCGAAGGTAATCGCTTTGATCGGCTGCAGCCGACGGTAAAAATGCATCAGGATTTTCCTCGTTTGGCGCGTGGATGCGCTTCATCATACACTGACGCCAGGTGCTGAAAGTCGAGATGGGTGTAGATTTGCGTTGTCGAGAGGCTGGCATGACCCAGTAGCTCCTGTACCGCGCGTAAATCACCGCTGGATTCCAGCATATGCGTGGCAAAAGAGTGGCGCAGCTTGTGAGGATGAACGTGGCTGCTGACGCCTTGCTTAACGCCCCATTCGGCGAAGCGTTTCTGCACGTTGCGCACCGAAATACGCTTGCCTTCTTTTGAGATGAACAGCGCATCGCCGTTGGGCGCGAAGCCTGCACGCAGCGTTAGCCACTTTTCAATCCATTCAACCGCTGTGCGCCCAATAGGCAAACGGCGCTCTTTGCTGCCTTTGCCGGTAACCCAGACTTCACCCGCTTCCAGATCGAGATGGCGCAGATCGATGCCAACCAGCTCGGAAAGACGCAGCCCTGCGCCATACATCACTTCCATCATGGCGCGGTCGCGCACCGCCAGCGGATCGTTTTGGTCAATGCTCAATAGCTGATTAACTTCATCGACATCAATATTCTTCGGCAGATGTCGCGGCGCGCGCGGCGTGGCAATACCTTTGGCCGGATTGGCCTTCAGCACGCCCTGGCTGACCAGCCAGTCTAAAAAACTGCGCAGAGCGGAAAGCCGCAGCGCCAGGCTCGCCGGCTGTAAACCGGCACGATGCCCTTTTGCCGCCAGCGACCGCACATGCATCGGTTCCAGTTGCGTCCAGTCAGTGATGTTCATTTCACTGACCTGTTCCGTCAGCACCGTAAGCTGGCGCGCATAGTTTTCATGCGTTAACGGGCTGAGCTGGCGCTCTACCTGAACATAGCGCAAGAAACCGTCCACGGCGGCCTGCAGCGGCACGATCGTATTCATGTGCGCGCTATCCAGCGGTTCAACAGTTCCGGCAGCATCAGCGCCAGATAATGCAGCAGCAGAGTGCCCTGTCCGGGCTGATAATGATGCATATCGCGACTGCTGAAGATCAATACGCCCAGGTCGCCACGCTCGCCAAACAGCGACATCGCCACTGAACCCACCGAGCGCGCCTGCGGCAACAACAGCAACAGCTCCGGCCCGTTCAGGCTGCCCAGATAGTGCTGCTCTTTACCCAGCAGCTGAATACGCACGGGTTCAAACGCCTGACGCGATAGCGCCAGTTGCGTAAAGCTCGACGGCGCGCCCAACTGCCAGCGGTCGCTGAATAGCCGTACATCCGCCCCGGCCAGGCCTAAATCACGCGCCCAGCGTTGCAGGCGGTTTAGCATATCCTGTAACGAAGGCGCGGAGGCCAGGTGGCTTTGCAGGCTAAGCAGGCGATCAAATAACTGGTGATTCGCAGATGCCTGCTCCATCAGCTGAGTAATCTCTTCTTCCAGCTGTTGAATATGGTTACGCTGCCGCGCCATATGCCATTCCACCAGCGATACGGTGCCGCGCACCGGATGCGGCACCGCCATTTGTTCTACCTGGCGCGCATTGCGAATAAAAAAGTCCGGATTTTGCCGCAGGTAGTCACCTACCGCTTCGTCGTTTAGCATCAGCTCTGAGGCTGTCTCTTCGACATTTTTCATAAATGAATAAACCCATCGTAAACATGCGTGGCCGGTCCGGTCATGTAGAGCGGATTCCCCGGCCCTTTCCAGGCGATGTGCAGCGTGCCGCCGGGCAGATCGACACGCACTTTTTCCGCCAGTAATCCCTGCTGTATGCCGCTGGCAACTGCTGCACAGGCTCCGCTGCCGCAGGCCTGCGTCTCTCCCGCGCCGCGCTCGTAAACGCGCAGACGGATATGTTCCGGGCTAACCACTTCCATAAAGCCGACATTTACCCGCTCCGGGAAACGCTCATGGCTTTCCAGTATCGGTCCCAACGTCTCCACCGCCGCCGTTTTGACGCTGGCAACCTGGATAACGCAATGCGGATTGCCCATAGAAACCACGCCAAACATCAGCGTCTGCTCAGCGACGCGCAGCAGGTACAGGTTTTCCGCTTTGTTGGCGCGAAACGGTACCTGCTGCGGCTCAAAATTAGGTTCGCCCATATTTACGCGCACCAGCTCGTCACTGGTGACGCTCAGCACCATACGTCCCGTTTGGGTACTGACCCGGATATCGCTTTTATTCGTCAGCCCTTTCAGACGGACAAAACGGGCAAAACAGCGCGCGCCGTTGCCACACTGCGCCACTTCGCTGCCGTCGGCGTTAAAAATCCGGTAGTGAAAATCAAGATCGGGATCGTACGGCGGCTCAACGATCAGCAACTGATCGAAGCCCACGCCCAGATGACGATCCGCAAGGCGGCGGATCAGCTCCGGCGAGAAATAGACATTTTGCGTGACGGCATCAACGACCATAAAGTCATTACCAAGACCGTGCATTTTCGAGAACTGCATTTTCTGCTCCGCCGGCTGGGCCATCATGATTACTGCGTCGCTTGCATATCCGCATCCGGGCTGGTCAGGTTAGTGTCCTGTTGGCCATCCGGCTGGGTCGCCGTTGAAGAAGAAGTGGACTGTCCGGCCGATGGCTGTGGTGAACTCTGTTTCGGCTTATCCTGCGGCGGAAAATAGAGCGGCCCTTTCAGTCCGCAGCCAGCCAGGCTGGTTAACGCCAGCGCCATTGCCAGCCGACAAATGGTTTTCTTCATGGTATTCCTGCTTATGATTGATGCATATTCATGGTTGCTTATCATCGCAGCTGACTTTGGAAAAGCAACAGGAAAAGGTGACGTGATGTGCTGCATCTCTCTCTTATCAGACGATGTTGCAACGGCTCCCGGCGCGCTATACTCGACCAAAACTTAAAGGAAGCAATGATGCAAGACAGTGAATTTCACCAGTTAGCTGACGATCTGATGTTAACGCTGGAAGAGCAGCTCGACGCCTGGGAGGGCGACAGCGATATCGATTATGAACTCCATGCCGGAATTATGACGCTTACGTTTGAGAACGGCAGCAAAATTATTATCAATCGTCAGGAGCCGCTGCACCAGGTGTGGCTGGCGACCAAAGGTGGCGGTTACCATTTCGATTATCAAAGCGGTAGCTGGATTTGCAACCGCAGCGGCGCTGAATTCTGGCAACTGCTGTCGGAAGCCTGTAGCGCGCAGGCGGGCGAGCCGGTTACTTTGCGCTAACTGCCTGAATTTTTAACGGTTCAAACGACAAAGCCCCAGCGGGGGCTTTGTTCTATAGAGAATATTTGGTCAGAAAGATGATACTGCTCTCTGTATCGCGCCATATATAAATGTTGGGGGCAGTACGGCCATCCTTTTCCCAGCGTTGACCAATCTCATCGTCAGAGACATGCTGATACCCCAAAGCCGTCAGATACTTTTCTAATGCCGCCGTTTCCGTTGTGCCATTAAAGACAATACCGCTAATTTCAGGAGAAGGGCCATCCATCCGGCGAAAGCGAAAGTAATAATCATCAGTTATACGCGGCGCATTTTTGATATCTTCATCGACGAAAAGGTGATAAAGCCTCCGCTCGCTCTGTTTGAAGCCGGGATTCCGCTCTGCCTTATTTATCAGGCTGGTATTGATGTAAAAAAAGTCGACAACGTTAATTACCAGTACCACCAGCAGTAGCATCAGCGCCCACTTAAGCCATTTCATTTTTTCTTAACGTCCCATCCAACGGTGACCTGCGCTCCGGCGTCGATACGACGAACGATATCAGAATCAAACCGGGTAAACGGCCTAATCGACATCATAAAATTCGGCAGCCTGCCTTTATAAGGAATATGAGGAATACGTGTATCAGCGGGATCCGGGAACAGCAGCGGGTTAAATCCTTTGTTTTTAAAACTGCCCAGCGCGCCATAGTAGTCCCAGCGCCTGAGCGCCGCCTCTTTGCTGACTATTTTCAGCCAGGGCCAGTAATTTTGTGGCTGCACAACTTTATAAAAGCCCAACAGAGCTGAAACCAAATCCTCAGCGCTGAAGCCGCTGTCGGTGTACCAGCTAAAAAACGGCATCGACTGCCAGTTCTCGAACGCAATCGCCGTGTCCATCATCATCGCCAGCGTAATGCTGTGCCTTTCAGTAAGCGTTCGCCCTCGTTTGATATTCCAGCGTGAACAGCGGCCGGTGCTAAATGGCTGGTACGTCATTGTTTGCTGATACTCAACCAGATAGTAAGGCTGCCCGCTGGCCTCGCCCCTTTCCATTTGCCCAAGGCAATCCGTTATATCACCCCCACGCGCATGCCCTAAATCTATCCAGCCTAAAATTTCTGAATAAACCAGCCCAGTATCTTTTATCCCTGATGCCTGGGGATCAATAATATCCTTACGTTTGCTCATAGCTATCCCTGCATGGTTAACAACAAGGTTTTGGCGAAAAAACAGCCTGTACTATGAGCAAATTAAGGGAGAAGCGCAGCCGCGCACTTAAGACCTGTCTCGAAAATGGGGAAGATAGAGCGGATTTCCCGGCCCTTTCCAGACGATATGCAGCGTGACACCGGGCAGCTTGACGCTTACGAGGGCGACAGCGATATCGATTATGAAACCCATGCCGGAATTATGACGCTCACTTTTGAGAACGGCAGCAAAATTATTATCAATCGTCAGGAGCCGCTGCACCAGGTGTGGCTGGCGACCAAAGGTGGCGGTTACCATTTCGATTATCAAAGCGGCAGCTGGATTTGCAACCGCAGCGGCGCTGAATTCTGGCAACTGCTGTCGGAAGCCTGTAGCGCGCAGGCGGGCGAAAAGATCACGTTGAGTTAAGCGCTTGCCGGGTTTGAGCCTGGGACGGTTTAAGAGGCAAAGCCCCAGCGGGGCTTTGGTTTATAAACTATATTTCGTCAACCGGATGATCTGCTGCTCTTTATTTTGCCATATATAAAATTCAGTTTTCCGCCGGCCCTCTCTTTCCCAGTGTCCGCCCCACTCATCGTCAGGGACATACCGATATCCTAAAGCCGTCAGGTAGTTTTCTAACTCAGCGGTATCCGTTGCGCCATTAAAGATAATAGCGCTCATTTCTGGCGAAGGACCGTCCATCATCCCATAGCGAAAGTAATAATCATCTGAAATACGCGGCGCATTTTTGAGCTCGTTATCAACGTAAGAGTAATAAAGCCACCAGTCGCTCTGTTTAAAACCAGGGCTCTTTTCTGCCACGCCCATCATTTTACAGTCGGCTAAAACCAGGGCGATAACCATTACCACCGTTAACCCCAGCGTGCGCGTTAGCCATTTCATATTTTTTATTAACGTTCCCATCCCACAGTAACCTGCGCCCCGGCATCAATACGACGAACGATATCAGAATCAAACCGGGTAAACGGCCTAATCGACATCATAAAATTCGGCAGCCTGCCTTTATAAGGAATATGAGGAATACGTGTATCAGCGGGATCCGGGAACAGCAGCGGGTTAAATCCTTTGTTTTTAAAACTGCCCAGCGCGCCATAGTAGTCCCAGCGCCTGAGCGCCGCCTCTTTGCTGACTATTTTCAGCCAGGGCCAGTAATTTTGTGGCTGCACAACTTTATAAAAGCCCAACAGAGCTGAAACCAAATCCTCAGCGCTGAAGCCGCTGTCGGTGTACCAGCTAAAAAACGGCATCGACTGCCAGTTCTCGAACGCAATCGCCGT
>NZ_JBNJSN010000014.1:0-43093 GCF_050113845.1 Pantoea sp. FN0305
AATTTTGTGGCTGCACAACTTTATAAAAGCCCAACAGAGCTGAAACCAAATCCTCAGCGCTGAAGCCGCTGTCGGTGTACCAGCTAAAAAACGGCATCGACTGCCAGTTCTCGAACGCAATCGCCGTTTCCATCATCATCGCCAGCGTAATGCTGTGCCTTTCTGCAAGCGTTCGCCCTCGTTTGATATTCCAGCGCGAACAGCGGCCGGTACGAACCTGTTTGTACGTCATTGTTTGCTGATACTCAACCAGATAGTAAGGCTGCCCGCTGGCCTCGCCCCTTTCCATTTGTCCAAGGCAATCCGTTATATCACCCCCACGCGCATGCCCTAAATCTATCCAGCCTAAAACTTCTGAATAGATCAACCCATACTCTTTTGTCCCTGATGCCTGGGGATCAATAATATCCTTACGTTTGCTCATAGCTATCCCTGCATGGTTAACAACAAGGTTTTGGCGAAAAAACAGCCCGTGCCATAAGCAAAATAAGGGAGAAGCGCAGCCGCACACTTAAGACCTGTCTCGAAAATGTACCAGGAAAAGGGCATTGCCCGGGATAACGTGATCGTCTGGCAGACGCCGGTCCGGGTGGCTGCAACAGCGTGATGCTACTGGCTTAGTAAACCTGGAAGCGCTGCGGATAGTCGTTGCTGTCCGGCTGGTTAGCGCACAGCTGGGTGAGAGTCTGGCTACGGAAGGGAATGACCTGGGTGCGATTATCTACGCTGACAATTTGGTAAAACTGCGGCAGGTTGAAATTAACGAAGCTGGAGCCGTAGGTAAAACGATCGTGCGAAGAGGAGTAGAAGCGGCTCACGTCGCGCACCAGCTCCTCTTTGCTGCCTTCGCAGTGGTGATAAACCTCAATGCGATTGGCCTCATCCAGAATATAGATATTGAAGCCGCTATCGTTATTGGTGTCCTCAAAAAAGAACTGGATGATCCCTTCGCTGGCATAGCCATTAACCACCGGCGGCAGCTGAACCTGCTCGGTCTCAACTTTAATCGACAGGCCGTGCAGCTTGTTGTTGGAAATCGCGCCGTAAAATTCCACCGCGTTTTCCAGTTTCTGCACCGAGACGCCCAGGCGTTCAAAAAAGAGCCCCCATGTCTGACCGGCGACGCGCAGGGCTTTAAAGCGGCCCGGATCCTGACGCGTGCTGGAGAGACGCAGCTCAATGCATTCGGAAACCAGCTGCTGGACGCGCGTACGGATCAGCCCGCGCAGATGCTGGCTATAGCAGAACACTTCAACCGCATCGGGCGGTGCTGCATCCTGATGCATCTTACCGAGAATGGTTTTTAACGCATCCAGCATCGCCTGCTCGCCGCTGAAGTGCAGCGTACGCACTTCATTCCACGAGTTACGGTAAAGCAGGTCGATACTGCCGATCAGGCACTGCTGCTGCTGGCCAAAGCTGAACACGTCCAGCTTACGGAAATCAAAATGCACGACCTGATTACGGAAGGCGGCGGTCGGGTCATATTCCAGATTAACGATCAACGCCAGATGACGAATTTCGCACGGGCTGTAGAGCGCTTTCGCCGTAGGGGCCGGCAGCCGCAGCGGGAAATGGTGCGAAACATCCGCTACCAGCTCCTGCAACCGCGCCAGATCGCAGATTTCGTTGCCTTTAATATGCAGACGGGTTCTTTCCGTCAGTAAGCCGTTAAACCAGGCCCAGGCCACCAGCTTATTCAGGTAGCGGTTATACTCCAGCGGCTGATGGCTGATAATCGAACTCATATCCGGCGCCTGGTTATACAGATACCAGCCTGACCGGTTAGCACGCCCGGCCGGAACATGAATAAAGGTTAAATGCGTTTCGGACAAATCGGGCGAAATCTGCGGGTTAACCAGCGTCACTTTGCCCGGCAGCGCTTCAAAAGCGGCATACAGCTTACGCGTCAGCACGCCAATATCCTGCGGGCTGGCGCTAACGCTTAAGTTGTTACGGCGCGCAAAACGAATCAGATTGCGATAGCTCTGCATCATCGCATCCAGCAGTTCATTATGCGCTTCACGCACACGTTCGATTTTCCAGTCGGCCCGGCTATCGAGCACCGCAAGACGCGCCTCGTCCCAACCCCATTCGCTGACCAGCTGCGCCAGAATCTCGCGCCGCCAGCCGGAGCGATGCGCGCTTTCATCCTGCGACAGTTTTTCACAGACTTTCAGGTAAAAGCAGCGCCGTACCAGATCGAGTCGGGCATGATCGTCGATGCTGGTCAGATAGTGCGTTACGCGTTCCAGCATCATGCAGTAGGGATCAAGACCGAACGACACGATTTCGCCATCGTGCAGGCGCTGTTTGATATCCATAGCCAGCAGGCGAGTCTGGGGATACTCCCAGGAGTAAGCCTCCAGCAGCAGGGTTTTCAATACGGCTTTATAGGGCGAGTCGATGCTTTTATAGAGCTGCCACAAGCTGGCGCCAAAATATTCTTCGGCAGAAAGCGTACTTAGCCCGCCCAGGTCGAGCCATTCATTTGGCGTGAGCACCCCTTGCGCATAAAGCGACATCACGTAGTCGTCGTAATGCTCTTCTTCTTCACCCGGCACCATATTCCACAGGATGCGCTTGCCAGCCATACGCACGGCGGTACGATAAAACTCATCCAGCAGTAATATATGCTGCGTTGAGCCGCAATCTTCGCCGCCCAGGCTGCCACTTTCATTATGGCGAAAGCGATTCTCGTCGATCAGAAAGAAGCTGACTTCAACGCCCATCGCCGCGCACCACTTCTGCAGCAGCTGACATTTTTTCTGCAGCGCCAGACGCTCTTCACCATCCAGCCATGACTGATGGCAAACCCAAATATCCAGGTCGGAAGTGCTGTTCTGTCCAACGGAAGAGGTACTGCCCATAGAATAGAGGCCGGTAATCGGCATCTCTCCTTTGGGCGGTATCGCGACAGGCTGGCTCGACTTGCGTTCAATTTCCTGCAAATAATGCAGTTGGCTTTCATCGGACGTGTAGAAGCTGATGCCGTAGGGAACGTTACCTTCAAGGTAACCCGGCATCAAAGGATGATGATGATGTAATAGGGTTGGCAGCAGACCGTATACCTGCTGGAAAGCAGGGCCCATTGCAGCCAGTGCGCGATCGACACGCAGTTGGTTGATGGCATCCAGTCTCTGTTTCAGTGTCTCAATGTAGAGGTACAAGACGTCTCGCCTGATTGTCCCAGTGCTTATAAATAACCCTGTTTCCGTACTCCGCCGCTTCATTAAAAAATTTTTCGGGCAGATTACTGCTGGAAACGTGATCAATCTAACACCTGGCAGATTGACCGTAAAGAAAGTTGCGCTACTTAACAGTTTAGCACGCTTTATCCACCGATCGATCTGTCCTGTCCCTTTTACGCTTTCCTTTACTCGTCTAAAAATCGTGGAAACTGACAGCCTTCCTGTATCAATGATAGGATAATCAATGAACGATCAAAACGGTATCAAGCATGTTAGATAAAATTTTAAGAATTGCCACCAGACAAAGTCCACTGGCGTTATGGCAGGCACAATATGTTCAGCAGCGTCTGATGGCCTGTCATCCGGGGCTGCAGGTGGAGCTGGTGCCGATGGTAACGCGCGGCGACATTATTCTTGACACCCCGCTGGCAAAAGTGGGCGGCAAGGGGCTTTTCGTCAAAGAGCTCGAACTGGCGATGCTTGAAAACCGGGCCGATATCGCGGTGCACTCTATGAAAGATGTGCCGGTAGAATTTCCGCAAGGTTTGGGCCTGGTCACCATTTGTGAGCGCGAAGATCCGCTGGACGCCTTTGTCTCGAATCACTACGCCACGCTGGATGCGTTACCGCAGGGCGCTGTGGTCGGCACCTCCAGCCTACGTCGTCAGTGTCAGCTGGCGGAGCTACGGCCCGACCTGACGATTCGCTCGCTGCGTGGCAACGTCGGTACGCGACTCTCAAAGCTGGACGCTGGTGAATATGACGCCATTATTCTGGCTGCCGCCGGTCTGAAACGCCTCGGCCTGCAGGATCGCATTCGTTATGCCATCCCCGCCGAAGTTTCTTTGCCTGCCGTGGGTCAGGGCGCCGTGGGGATTGAGTGTCGTCTGGACGATGAACAGACCATTATGCTGCTGGCGGCATTAAATGATGACGATACCGCGACGCGTGTAAAAGCGGAACGCGCTATGAATACGCGGCTGGAAGGTGGCTGTCAGGTTCCGATCGGTAGCTATGCCGTGCTTGAAGGCGATGATATTTGGCTACGCGGCCTGGTGGGTTCACCAGATGGTACATCCATGATCCGTGGCGAACGTCGCGGCCCGCGCACTCAGGCGGAGCAGCTGGGTATCTCCCTGGCGGATGAACTGCTTCAGAACGGCGCACGAGAGATCTTGCGCGAGGTTTATCAGGGAAATCCTCCAGCATGAGCATTCTTGTCACCCGCCCTTCCCCCTCAGGCGATGAGCTGGTGACGCGCCTGTGTGCGCTGGGTCATACGGCCTGGAGCTTTCCATTAATTGAGTTTTCCCCTGGACGTGAACTGGCGCAGCTGGCGCAGCAGCTTACTGCCCTGGCGCCTGGCGACCTGGTTTTTGTCCTTTCTCAGCATGTTATGCATTACGCGCAGCCCTGTTTGCAGCAGACGGGTTTAACATGGCCCGCTTCGCTGGACTATTATGCTATAGGGCGCACTACCGCCCTGGCGTTGCATCGTGCGTGCGGGCAGAACGTCCTCTGGCCGCCAGAGCATGAAACCAGCGAAATGCTGTTGCAATTGCCCACGCTGCGGCGGCTGAAGGGTAAAAAAGCGTTGATCCTACGCGGCAACGGTGGTCGCGAACTGCTTGGCACCACGCTGGCGCAGCGCGGAGCTGAGGTTCGCTTCCTGGAGTGCTACCAGCGTTGTGAAAAGTTTTATCATGGCCCCAGCGAAGGAAAACGCTGGCGTGACCGCGGTATTGATACGCTGGTGGTTACCAGCGGCGAGATGCTGCAACAACTTCATCGGTTATTCCCTGCGATAGATCGTGAGGAATGGCTGCTGGGCTGTCGGCTACTGGTCGTCAGCGAACGTTTGGCTACCCTGGCCCAGGAACTTGGCTGGCGTAATATCAAGGTAGCTGATGGTGCTGATAACGACGCGCTGGTGCGCGCGTTACAAACAACTTGAAAATGGGATGTGCCACAATGACGGAACAAAAAGATTCCTCCGCCATGGTTGAAGAGACAACGCCTGCGGTAGAAACCACGACTCCGCCTGCAAAAAAACCGACGCGTAAATCATCAGGCCAAACCGGCACCGCGCTGGGTGCTCTGGCGATTGTAGTTGCGTTGGCGATTGGGGCTGGGCTATGGGTCAATGGGCGTCATCAGGCGCAGCAACAGGCGCAGGTCAGCCAGACGTTAAGCGAACAGATCTCCGCGCTGACGCAGCAAAGCGAACGCGAAAAAGCGCAGCTGAAACAACAGCTGAGCACGCAGAGCAACGAACTGCATACCGCCCAGGCCCAGCAGGCAGCCCTGAGCCAACAGCTGGATGAATTGAAAGAAAAAGTGGCCACCATTTCAGGTAACGATTCTCGAACCTGGCTACTGGCGCAGGCCGATTATCTGGTAAAACTGGCCGGGCGTAAGCTGTGGAGCGATCAGGATGTGACTACCGCAGCGGCGCTGTTGAAAAGTGCTGATGCCAGCCTTGCGGATATGAACGATCCCAGTCTGGTTCCGGTGCGTCGGGCTATTACCCAGGATATCAGCAACCTTTCGGCGGTGAGCCAGGTTGACTATGACGGCATTATTTTAAAGCTGAATCAGCTCTCTAACGGCGTCGATAATCTGCGTCTGGCGGATAACGACAGCGATGATGCGCCCATGGATGCTGACAGTAATGAACTTAGCTCTTCGCTGCGAGAATGGCGTCAGAACCTGGTAAAAAGCTGGCACAACTTTATGGATGATTTTATTACCATCCGCCGCCGCGACAATACTGCAGAGCCGCTGTTAGCGCCGAATCAGGATGTTTACCTGCGTGAAAATATTCGCTCACGCCTGCTTATTGCCGCCCAGGCGGTGCCGCGTCATCAGGATGAGATCTATCGGCAGTCGGTGGATACCGTATCGACCTGGGTACGCGCCTGGTTTGATACCAGCGATGCCAGTACCAAATCTTTCCTGGCGCAGCTTGATGATTTAAGCCAGCAGACGGTTTCAATGGAAATTCCGGAGTCGCTGGAAAGCCAGCCGTTGCTGGACAAGCTGATGCAAACGCGGGTGCGTAACCTGCTGGCGCAGCCCGCTGAACCGGCAGCACAGCCGCAGCAGGGAGAGTAACGATGCTAAAAGTTTTTATACTATTTCTGTTGCTGATTGCCGGTGTGGTTATCGGTCCTATGATTGCGGGTCATCAGGGCTATGTGCTGATCCAGACCGACAACTGGAATATTGAAACCAGCGTAACCGGCCTGGCGATCATGCTCATTATCTCGCTGTTGGTGATCCTGGCCGTGGAATGGTTGCTGCGTCGCCTGTTCCGTACCGGCGCTAAAACCCGCGGCTGGTTTATGGGGCGCAAACGTAATCGCGCCCGTCGCCAAACGCATGAAGCGCTGCTTAAGCTGGCGGAAGGCGACTATCGCCAGGTAGAAAAATTGCTTTCGCGCAATGCCGATCATGCTGAGCAGCCAGTGGTCAACTACCTGTTGGCGGCAGAGGCGGCACAGCAACGCGGCGATGAGATGCGGGCGAACCAGCATCTGGAAAGAGCTGCAGAGCTGGCGCATAACGATCCTATCCCGGTGGAAATTACCCGCGTTCGTCTTCAGCTGGCACGTAATGAAGATCATGCTGCCCGTCATGGCATCGATCGTTTGCTGGACGTGGCTCCGCGCCATCCCGAAGTGCTGCGCCTGGCGGAACAGGCTTATATACGTACCGGCGGCTGGAGCGCGCTGATCGATATCCTGCCGGCGATGGAAAAAACGCAGGTGGCAGATGACGAGCATATTAAAGCGCTGCGTCAGCAGGCCTGGCTGGGTTTGATGAACCAGGCGATGGCGGAACAGGGTAGCGAAGGTCTGAAGCGCTGGTGGCAAAGCCTGACCCGTAAAACGCGCCACGAAACGGCGCTGCAGGTGGCAATGGCGGATCATTTAATTGCCTGCGACGATCATGATACCGCTCAACAGATCGTGCTGGATGGGCTGAAGCGTCACTATGATGAGCGCCTGATCCTGCTGATGCCTCGACTGAAAACCGGCAATCCGGAACAGCTGGAAAAAGCGCTGCGCCAGCAGATTAAACAGCACGGCGCTACACCATTGCTCTATAGCACCCTGGGTCAACTGTTAATGAAACATGGCGAGTGGCAGCAGGCAAGTGAAGCGTTCAGAGAAGCCCTGAAACAGCGCCCGGATGGTTTTGATTACGCCTGGCTGGCCGATACGCTGGATAAGCTGCATCATCCGGAAGAGGCCGCCCAGATGCGTCGCGAAGGTCTGTTGCTGACGTTAAAAAATAACCGCTAATAACAGCGTAAAAAAGCCGGGATAAAATCCGGCTTTTTTATGCGTGCTGTAATCCGCGATAAAAATTTAGCAAAGCTGTTTTCCTGACGTGACGATTGCCGTCTTGTTGCCGGAACAGCATAAGCGATGCAGTACTCAGATAAAAAAACACCTGCCTAAAACAGGCAGGTGTAAAGATCAGGTCGGTAAGACAACCGGATTGGTACCCGACTCAACGTAGTGCCCTTAAATCCAATAAGGCGAACGATATTGGCTGGCTGGACAACGGGTACCCTAATTTGGCTCTGCATCATTCCTGGTTTATGAAGCCGAAGCGAACATAAGAGGTGGAATGAGCATCTACGCAGATAGTATTGCATAAGCTGTGCCAGTCTGCGCTGATCTTTTCCGTTATTGTCTATCTCTTTGAATCAAGAAAAAATAGTCTGACGCCCTGTTTTAAGCAGCATATTGTTGTCATAAACAGGCGACAGCCTGCCAATAATTTGTCTCCATTTTGAGACAGCCCACACCCAACCAAAAGAGTTTATTTATAATCAATAGATTATATGTCTCTAGTCAGAGACATACGTGTTAGAAACAGCAAGAGCAGCATACGCTTAAACAAAAACCTTGTTACGTATCCGGGATGCAAACTCTTAGTCGATGCCCATCCGGATCAAGCGCCACGAAAGTTCTGCCAAATACCGCATCTTTTGGTGGCTGTTCTATTTCCACTCCTGCTCTGACCCAGCGCGTATAGAGCGCTTCTACAGCCTCGTTATTCGTCACCATAAAACATAGCTCCGTGCGATTATTCTGCCCGTTTGAGACAAAATCTTTTGCCTGAGTCGACCATAGCCCCAGGCTCAGACCATTATCAAAAGTAAAAGCGGCCCAGGTGGGAAGCACGACATCCGCTGGTTTTTCAAAAAGACGTTCATAAAACATACTGCTCTGTTCCGGACTCGAAACATAGAGGATTAACAAATTTGGCATTACCATGCTTTAATCTCCTGACCACAGAAAGATATGACTATGCCAGGGAGCCATGACAGAACGTGTCAGCATCAGGACCAAAACGGGCTGAACGCCTGCTAAATCTTCTTCAGATCCTGCGCCGACATCGCTATCCGGTTAGCGGTAATCATCTTGCTCAGGAATTACATATCAGCTTACGCACCCTTTATCGGGATATTACTTCATTGAGAACCCAGGGAGCCGATATTCAGGGAGAAGCCGGGACAGGATATATCCTTACGGCAGACTATCTGTTGCCTCCCCTGATGTTTACTCCTGAGCAACTGGAGGCGCTGGCCCTGGGGCTGCGCTGGGTTTCGCTATATAGCGATGCGGCTTTAAGCCAGGCGGCAGATGAGACTTTGAGTAATATTGCCTCTGTCCTGCCCGCTCGCCTTCAACCGGTTCTCACCCATTCAACGTTGCTTGTTGGCCGATCCGAAAACAAAAAAGAAAAAAGTGAAAATTTTAGTACGCTGCGTATGGCTATCAGAAGAGGATTAAAGATACGTATTGGCTATGAAGATCAAACAGGCAAGCAAAGTGAAAGGACGCTTTGGCCTTTTGCATTGGGTTATTTACCAGAGAGAAAGATGTTGACCGCCTGGTGCGAGCTGCGTAACGATTTTCGTCATTTTGATATAAACCGGCTCGGTTTTGTGCAGATGCTGGATGCACGCTATCCATATTCACGGCAGCGGTTGCTGAAACAGTGGCGTCAGGCGGGTTGTGATAAGGTCATTGGGGATAATAAATAAAGCAGAAGCAGAAGCAGAAGCAGAATATCAGATACAAAAAAACCTGCATAAGCAGGTTAATAAGATGGTCGGCGAGAGAGGATTCGAACCTCCGACCCACTGGTCCCAAACCAGTTGCGCTACCAAGCTGCGCTACTCGCCGACATAATGCTCTTATCTTACTTTCTTTTGCCTGGTGCGAAGAGAGGGACTTGAACCCTCACGTCCGTTAAGACACTAACACCTGAAGCTAGCGCGTCTACCAATTCCGCCACCTTCGCATGTTCCAGCAAAAGTTGGGGTGGCTAATGGGACTCGAACCCACGACAACTGGAATCACAATCCAGGGCTCTACCAACTGAGCTATAGCCACCATTACTTCTTACTACTAACGCGGTAAATGTTACCACCGCAGCTCTTGCGCCCGATTAATGGCGCGCCCGACAGGATTCGAACCTGAGACCTCTGCCTCCGGAGGGCAGCGCTCTATCCAGCTGAGCTACGGGCGCGTAGCGCCGTTGCGGATGGGGATACTACGGATTTGCACCCAAGCTGTCCAGTGCTTTTTTAATAAAAAAACGCGTTTGATTACGCTTTGTGCATTCCGTCTAAACAAACGCCAGTTCAGGTCGGCAAACGAATAAAAACCCCTCATTTAGCCGTTTGCCGCCCTGAAATAGCCGATCTTTATAACTGACCGCGATAGTAATAACGCAGGAATTTTATCAGACGCAGCTGACGACGCAGACGGCTGGGCTGGCTTAACAAGCGATAAAGCCATTCCAGCCCCAAACGCTGCCAGATAACCGGCGCGCGCTTCACATGTCCGGTAAAGACATCATAAGTGCCGCCTACGCCCATATAGAGCGCCTGCGGACAAACCTTTCGACACGCCTGCATCAGCAGTTCCTGCTTCGGTGACCCCATTGCCACCGTAACGATCTGCGCCCCGCTCTGTGCTACGCGTTTAAAAAGCGCTTCGCTGTCGTCTGCACTGAAATAGCCGTGCTGGGTGCCCACAATATTAACCTGCCACTGCTGGCGCAGCTTCGCTACCGTCTCTTCCATTACCTGCGGCTTGCCGCCGATCAGAAAGACCGGAATGCCTTGCTGCCCGGCACGCGCCATCAGCGCTTCCCACAAATCGGCCCCGGCGATGCGCGTAACCTGCGCCTGCGGATACTTTTTGCGGATCGCGCGCACAATGCTAATGCCGTCCGGGTATTTGATCTCCGCTGCATCAATCAGCTGACGCAGCGCCGGGTTTTCCTCATAGGCCAGCACCTTTTCCGCATTAATGGCGACCAGGGTGCCGCTACGTGCCTTGCCATCCGGGCAAAGATAGTCCAGGCATTCAGCCATGCCGGAAAAAGCGTGCAGCCTGATGCCACGAATCTGGTATTGGGGCGCCTTCGGCGTGACATCCATTTTAATAATCCTCACATCTTTCCGGCGTCGCGGCAGGCGTTTCCGCCAATATGCCAGCGCGTCGACGCGGACGAATCAAACCGGCGCTGTCCAGCAGCCAGAAAAGTAACTTAGCTATCATCACGCAGGCGGCAAAAATCAGGCAGAAGAAAACCACGCGGCTGACGAAGGCGTCCAGCCCTTCACGTGCCAGCACAATCATGTTGAACACCGCACCGAAACAGAAGCTTTGCAAGATTGCAGAGGTATAGCGGTTAGCGTGTTGTTTGCCTCCTTCATAAAGCCAGTCGAACCACTTAATAATCAGGCCCACCGCAACCGCGCCCACCGGAATAGCGGCTACGCCACCCATGACGATCAACGATCCCAACAAAGTGGGAGAGATCGCCAGACCTGAGTGGTTGTTCAGCACTTCCCAGGTGAAGTAGTTCGCGCTGTTCAGCACCAGTGAAGGTCGGCTCGGCCACAGCCAGCCGGGAATATAGACATAGAAATCACGAACAATCGGCGCCAGCCCCTGAAAGTGAATGTTGTCGTAGTTTTGTAACAGCAGCGCCAGGTTTTCCCACGGCGAGAAAGTGTCACGCGTCAGATAAAGAAATGTGTACAGCGCCTCGGCGCCGCTGACGTCAAGGTTATAGCGCCGCAGCGCCAGCCAGAACATCCCTACAATACCGAATGCGCCGGCGGCCGCCAGCATCCACAACGTGATCCAGCCGCGAATAATGCCGATGAACAAAAACAGGGCAAACGCAATAATGATGTTGGCGCGCGTGCCGCCAACAATGGCATAGGTCAGCAGGCCAAAGGCAACGGTGCTGGCAAGGAAAAATAGCCAGGCGCGTCGTCCTGGCTTCAGGAAGTAAACCACCAGCATTGCCGGAATAAAGAAATAGAAGAAGCGCTTGAGCGCCACGCTGGACACTTCACTGGAAAATATCTCGCTGTATGCATGCAGGCGAAACAGCAGAAAACCGTTACGCATAAAGAATATCGCCACGGTTACCAGCGCCAGCAGCGCCAGAATGCCCCAAATCAGATGCGCCTCTACCCGATTCACACTCAACAAGCTGCGCCCGCTATCAGTCCGTCGCGCCCGCAGACGCGTTTTATAGCTGACATAATAAATGGCGTAAAAACTGCCGGCCGCCAGCAACGCCTGCAATAAGAACGTCGGCGGTACTACCGTGACATCAAACCGGAAGACCAGCAAACTGGTTAAGGGAAAGCCGAAATAGAAGGTCAGCAAAAACAGTAGCGAGAAAAAGACGTTAAAGTTAAAGCGTACCCGCCGGAATTCGCGCCATGTCAGGGTCAGAATAAAGCCCAGCGACACCAGCCAGACCAGCAACAGGCCACCAAACTGCGCGAGACTCATTGCGCTCCTCCTTCTGCCAGCGTGAGCGCCTGCTTCCAGCCGCTAACAAAGGCTGGATCAAAGAAGGCGATGCCGGTTTTATCTATGCCAGAAAGCTGCTGACGAGCCTGAGCAACAATGTCCAGACTCAGCGCATCAGTATCAAACAATACGGGAAGCTGTTGCTCCACCATATCCTGCCAGAACGGGTTTTTCCGATTCAGTACCACCGGCACGTTGGCCTGCATCAGCAGACAAAGCGTCCCTATGCCCTGCTGACGCTCAAAAACAAAATAGCCCAGGTCGCAGTCGGCGATCAGTTGCAGATAGTCGTCAAACGCCATTTTATCGGTCAACAACGCCACCTGCCCATGGGGAAACAGATCGCGTGCAGCAGCGCTTACCTGATCGATATAAGCCTGATTATTGGGCGGATAACCGAGCGGCACTATCACCCTGACCTGTTCGCCAAACTGTTGCCGGATAGTCTGTAGCGCCGGAATGTGGCGATTGCTGGGATCGCCGGAGTTACCTAACAGCAGCGTAAAGGTTTTATCCTGACGCTGACGCGCTGGCATCGCCTGATGCATACGCGTAGGGAAATAGAGCAGCGAAGCTGGCACGCGCCGATGGCGCTGCTGATAATGGCTAATATCACCCCGGGTAGCGAACAGGTGCGCGACTCGTCCCTGCGCCAGTCGACGCAGCTGATAAAACAGACGGAACTTCAGGCTGCGTGACTCTTCATACAGATCCGCCCCCCAGACATGCCAGTAAACCTGATTGCGCCGCAGACTGCCGCTCAGTAATGCCAGCCACAGCCAGGGATTAAACTGCCCGTGCAGGAAAAAGTGGGTTTGCCGATCGCGCGCGCGTTGTAGCACCGCCTGGGCCAGCGCTTTTTTACTGGCAAAAATTTGCACCTGCAATGCCGGCCAGGCGGCGGCCAGCGTCATATCCTGGCTGACGACCATAAAGGTGCGCGGCGTGCGGCACGGCTGCGCTTCCCGCATTACATCATTAAAAAAACGCAGGATAGTCTGGTTATGATGCGGAATATCCGAACCCAGTACATGAATCAATGTCGTCATACTCTTCGGCGATAAATCAAAAAAGCGCATAAACAGAGCGCAAAATAGACAATATAGGTAGCCATATACGCCTGCGCGGCGCCGATGGCACCATAAGACGGTATTAACCAGCGCGAAAAAGCGGTCAGCAAAACAAACTGGCTAAGCTCGGCGGCAATATAAAAACGCAGCGAGGCTTTCGCAATCACCAAATAGCCGAAAACGTAAGCTCCAACCTTCAGCACATCGCCAATAAGCTGCCAGATAAAAAGGTCGCGCATGCCGGTGAACTGGCTGGAAAACAGCAGCCAGATCGCTACATCGCGCAGCAGCCAGACGCAAAAACCTACGGCAGCCACCGCTGGTAGCACAAAACGCAGCGTGCGGAAAATCTCGCGTGAGATTTCCGCTTTTGTATTCAGGCGTGAGAGCGTCGGCAGTAGCCAAACGCTAAAGGTGGCGGTAATAAACTGCAGCCAGGCATCGGATATGGTGGTAACGCCCTGCCATAGCCCGACTTCTTCCCAGCTATAGCGCGCTGCCAGCAGGTTACGCATCATCATCCAGGCAATAGGAAGCGTAGCGGACGTAATAAGCGCCATCAGCGTAAACTTAGCCAGCTGACGCGCCAACTCACTCCGCCAGCGCGGTGCCAGCGCGCGCAGCGGCAAGTGGTCGCGCTTTATCAGCAGCAGCAGCGCCGGAATGGCGATCAGCGCCGGCACCAGCGCCAGCCCAACCAGTGCGCCGCTATAGCCGCCCAGCCAGTAACAGATGACATAACCGATTACGCCGATGAGGCTGCCTGCCATCAGCGACAGCGCATTGCCCATCGCATCGCGGAACCCTTTCATGATTGCCAGCGCCAGATTGGCCCAGGCGATACCCATCTGCAAAAATGCCACGATGCGAATCACCTGCTGATAACGATCGTGACCAAACAGCAGCTGGCTAATGGGCGCGGCAGCCAGCAGAAAAATCACCGCCAACAGCGTGGAAAAGCCCAGCACCATGGTGACGGCAGTGCCGGTAACGGCGGCCAATTGCTGCGGCTGCTGTTGATACTGCGCGACATACTTAGTGACGCCATTAAAGATACCGGCACCCGCCAGCACGCCCAGCACGGTGATCAGCTGGCGGAAGTTGCCCGCCTGCCCTACTCCTTCCGGCCCAAAGCTGACTGCCAGCAGCTTTACCACCAGCAAGCCGACAGCAATTTTTACCAGCGTGGACGCTGCGGTCCACACCGAGGCTTTAGCTAATGACATATCAGGAGAAGAAACTCAGCAGAGAGTTGATAACGGTGCTTTGATTGTTATCTGACAGGTTATAGAACAGCGGCAGACGCAGCAGGCGTTCGCTTTCAACGGTGGTATAGCGATCCTCGCCCGCAAAGCGGCCAAACTGCTCTCCCGCAGGCGAGCTATGCAGCGGAATGTAATGAAAGACCGCCAGGATCTCCGCCTCTTTTAGCCAGTTAATCAGCGCCGCCCGATCGTCCGCATCGCGCAGTTTAATGTAAAACATATGGGCATTGTGTTGGCAATCTAAAGGGATGCCCGGCAGTTCAATACGGCCCCGAGCCGCAACCGGCTTTAGGGCATCATGATAACGCTGCCAGAGATGCAGCCGTTGCTGATTAATCCGCGTTGCCGCTTCCAGTTGCGCCCACAGATAGGCTGCCTGCAGATCGGACATAAGATAGCTGGAGCCGATATCGCGCCAGGTATATTTATCCACCTGCCCACGGAAAAACTGGCTCCGGTTAGTGCCTTTTTCACGAATGATTTCTGCCCGTTCCACCAGCGCGCTGTCATTGATCAGCGTGGCGCCGCCTTCACCGCCCGCGGTGTAGTTTTTCGTTTCGTGAAAGCTGAAACAACCGATGTGGCCGATGCTGCCCAGCGCCCGCCCTTTGTATGTAGACATGACGCCCTGCGCCGCGTCCTCAATCACATACAGTTGGTACTTGCGCGCCAGCGCCATAATCACGTCCATGTCACAGGCAACGCCTGCATAGTGAACCGGCACAATAGCCCGCGTTTTTTCAGTGATGGCCGCTTCGATACGGGTTTCATCAATGTTCAGCGTATCAGGACGCACATCCACAAACACAATCTTCGCGCCGCGCAGCACAAACGCATTGGCGGTAGAAACAAAAGTGTAGCTCGGCATAATCACTTCATCACCGGGCTGAATATTGATCAGCAACGCGGCCATTTCCAGCGATGCGGTGCAGGAGGGCGTCAGCAGAACCTTTTTACTGCCGAAACGCTGCTCCATCCACTGCTGACAGCGACGCGTAAAGCCGCCGTCGCCGCACAGCTTGCCGCTACTCATGGCGGATTGCATATATTCAACTTCGGTTCCCACCACCGGTGGCGCATTAAATGGAATCATGACGTTACCTGTATAACCAGTAAGCAGTGCTCTCAAGAGTGGCACCACAACGAAGATAGAGCCGCATTGCGGCCAGATTGCTGAGCTGCGTCGCAACATGCAATTTGTTACGCCGCCGCGCCCGGCACCAGTCAAGCGCCGCCAGCATCAGCCGGGTCCCAACGCCCTGGCCCTGCGCTGTCGGCAGGGTCGCCAGCAGGCCGATACGCGCCTCATCAACGCCCAGCTCGCGCAGCGAAACGAAGCCCTGCAGCTTGCCCTGTTCATCATGCGCGATCAGACACTGGTTATCGAACGTGCCGCGTACTGCGTTTTCGATCCATTGCGCATAAAAGCGGGCGCTGTCGTGCGGCTGATACCAGGGCGCGCGAAAGCGGCTGTAAGCGAAAGCGGCGCCAGCGGCGGTACGCAATGCCGGAATATGTTCCGGTCGCGCGATACGTATACCGGATTGACGCTCCCCGGCGGTGACGGCAAGCAGTAGATCCGCCTCTCCTTCCACCAGGTGGAACCCCAGCTGCTGTAGCGTATCCAGCTGTGCGGTCTGCTGGCTGTCGACTTTTGCCTGCACCACATCAAACGCGTCGAGCTGCGCCAAATCGAGCGTGGCGGAGGCATCCCATGCCAGTTGAGCGCTGTTGTGTTGGAAAAAGGCGTTTTCCCAGTCGAGCGTTTTAATACTGGCGTGGACGCGCATGTAAGATATCCAGTAGATACTGACCGTAGCCGGTTTTTTGCAGCGCCTGAGCCGCACGGCGCAGGCCATCATCATCCAGCCAGCCGTTGCGCCAGGCGATCTCCTCCAGACAGGCGATTTTAAAGCCCTGCCGTTTTTCAACCGTTTGCACAAAGGTGCTGGCTTCAATCAGGCTGTCATGCGTACCGGTATCCAGCCAGGCAAAGCCACGGCCCAGCAGTTCAACGCTGAGTTCGCCCTGTTCCAGATAACGCTGGTTAATAGAGGTGATTTCCAGCTCGCCGCGTGACGAAGGCTTAACCTGGCGTGCGAACTCCACGACCTGGCTATCGTAAAAATAAAGCCCGGTAATCGCCCAGTTAGATCGGGGTTTAACGGGTTTCTCTTCCAGTGAAATCGCGCGGAAATCGTCGTCAAACTCCACCACGCCAAAGCGCTCGGGATCCATAACCTGATAGCCAAAAACTGTCGCGCCCTGACTACGCGCCGCCACTTTTTTCAATTTGGGACTGAAGCCCTGACCGAACCAGATATTATCGCCCAGCGCCAGACAGCTCGGCTCGCCGTTAAGAAACGTTTCGCCAATAATAAAAGCCTGCGCCAGGCCATCCGGGCTGGGCTGGGCCGCATACGCCAGCCGGATGCCGAATTCGCTGCCGTCGCCCAACAGGCGCTGGAAGTGCGGCATATCATCCGGCGTGGTAATAATCAGAATTTCGCGGATGCCTGCCAGCATTAATACTGACAGGGGATAGTAGATCATCGGCTTGTCATAGATGGGCAGCAGCTGTTTCGAGATCCCTCGCGTGATAGGATGCAACCGCGTACCGGATCCACCGGCCAGAATAATGCCTTTCATGGTGATTCGCCTCAGTGAGGGGAAGAAAGCCCGAGCCGCTCGCCCTGATAGCTGCCATCAAGAATGCTGCGCCACCAGTTCTCATGACTCAAATACCACTGCACCGTTTTACGCAGGCCGCTTTCAAACGTCTCCTGCGGACGCCAGCCCAGCTCGCGCTCGATTTTTCCGGCATTAATCGCGTAGCGCTGATCATGACCAGGGCGGTCGGTAACAAAGGTAATCAGATCGCGGAAGTGCGCAATGCCCGCCGGTTTGGTCGGCGCCAGCTCTTCCAGCAGGTCGCAAAGCGTATTTACAACGTCGATATTACGCTGTTCGTTATGACCGCCAATATTATAGGTTTCTCCGGCCTGGCCAGTGCTCACTACGGTTACCAGCGCGCGCGCATGATCTTCCACATACAGCCAGTCGCGAATTTGTCCGCCATCGCCATAAACCGGCAGCGGTTTGCCTGCCAGCGCATTGATAATCATCAGCGGAATAAGCTTTTCGGGAAAATGGTAAGGACCATAGTTATTAGAACAGTTGGTCACGATAACCGGCAGGCCGTAGGTGCGCATCCAGGCACGAACCAGGTGATCGCTGCTGGCTTTACTGGCGGAGTAAGGACTGCTGGGCGCGTAAGGCGTGGTTTCGGTAAAGAAGTCATCGCTGCCATGCAGATCGCCAAACACTTCATCGGTGGAAATATGATGGAAAACAAACGCCGCCTGCTTTTCAGCTGACAGGCCGCGCCAGTAATGACGCGCCGCTTCCAGCAGCTGCCAGGTGCCGACAATATTGGTTTCAATAAATGGCCAGGAGCTGTCGATAGAGCGATCAACGTGGCTTTCCGCCGCCAGATGCATAATGCAGTCGGGCTGATAGCGTGTCAGCAGGCGATCCAGCGCGGCGCGATCGCAAATATCGACGTGCTCAAAAGCAAAGCGATCGCTATCCGCAACCGGAGCCAACGAAGAGAGATTGCCGGCGTAGGTCAGCTTATCGACCACCGCCACCCGGTGTCCGGTATGCTGGATAAGATGGCGAACCACCGCCGAACCGATAAAGCCTGCGCCGCCGGTAACCAGAAATTGCTTCATCGCCACACTCCTTTCGTGTCCACTACCCAGCGCTGGGTGACCTGCTCGCCGCTTACCGCTTTAAAAACGTGGTGATCAACCAGCATCACCAGAACATCCGCCTGCGTGAGCGCCTGCTCCAGCGTTACCAGTGTCGCTTCATCAGCCAGCGCCGCCGGGATCTGCTGCACATTAGGCTCCACCACCCAGGTCGTGCCGCTATGCCAGGAGGCGACCAGATGCGCAACCTCCATCGCTGGGCTTTCCCGTAAATCGTCAATGTTAGGTTTAAAGGCCAGGCCAAAGCAGGCAATGGTTAATTCGCTGGCGCGCTTGCCGCTCTCGCTCAGGCAGTCGGCAACCGCTGCTTTCACTTGATCCAGCACCCAGTGCGGCTTGGCGTCGTTTACTTCACGCGCGGTGCGGATAAGACGCGCCAGCTCTGGATTCTGCGCGACGATAAACCAGGGATCGACTGCAATACAGTGGCCGCCGACGCCCGGCCCCGGCTGCAGAATATTGACGCGCGGGTGACGGTTGGCCAGCGCTATCAGTTCCCACACGTTGATGCCCTGCTGCGCGCAAATCAGCGACAATTCGTTGGCAAAAGCGATATTAACGTCACGGAAGCTGTTTTCGGTCAGCTTGCACATCTCAGCGGTGCGGGCATTGGTGACTACGCATTCGCCCTCAAGGAAAATGCGGTACAGCTCGCTGGCGCGCTCAGAGCAGGCTGGCGTCATGCCGCCGATCACCCGATCGTTTTTAATCAGCTCAACCATTACCTGACCGGGCAGCACCCGCTCAGGACAGTAGGCGATGTGAATATCGGGGCTATCCGGCTGCTGCTGTGGAAACGATAAGTCAGGACGCGCTTCAGCCAGCCAGTCTGCCATCTGTTCCGTCGCGCCGACCGGCGAGGTGGATTCCAGGATCACTAAATCGCCCGGCTTTAACACCGGCGCAAGCGACAGCGCGGCTGCCTGAACATAGGTCATATCAGGCTGATGGTCGCCTTTAAACGGCGTGGGAACAGCGATCAAAAACGCATCGGCCGCCACCGGCTGCGTGGCGGCACGAAGAAACCCCTGCTGTACGGCCTGCTTAACTACCGTATCCAGATCCGGTTCGACGATATGAATTTCGCCACGGTTTATGGTCTCAACGGCGTGCGCATTGATATCAATTCCCACAACATGCTGCTGGCGCGATGCAAACGCGGCGGCGGTAGGCAGCCCGATGTAGCCCAGGCCAATAACCGAAATCGTTCTAAAACTCATAATGTTACTCTGTGATTTTTTAACGCCTGCAGAATGCGGGCACAGGCATGGCCATCGCCATACGGATTATGCGCATGGCTCATCGCCTGCCAGGCTTCTTCATGGGTGAGCAGATGGGTAACCTCTGCCACAATCTTCTCTTCGCGGGTTCCAACCAGGCGCACCGTTCCGGCCTCAATCGCCTCGGGACGCTCCGTGGTTTCGCGCATGACCAGAACCGGTTTACCCAGCGAAGGCGCTTCTTCCTGAATGCCGCCGGAGTCGGTCAGAATGAGCCAGGCCCGATTCATCAGCCAGACAAAGGGCAAATACTCCTGCGGCTCAATAAGAATAATATTGTCGATGCCGCTCAGGATACGTTTAACGGGCTCGCTGACGTTGGGGTTCAGGTGCACCGGGTAAACTATCTGGATATCAGGATGCTGACGCGCCAGCGTCGCCAGCGCGCTGCAAATGCGCTCAAAACCGTCGCCAAAGCTTTCACGGCGGTGCCCGGTAACCAGAATCAACTTTTTCGCCGCATCAAGAAAAGGATAACGCGCGGCCAGGCTCTCGTGGTGCTGGCGATCGGAGAGAATGCGATCGCGCACCCAGAACAGCGCATCAATAACCGTATTACCGGTAACAAATATCTGCTTATCCGACAGGTTTTCCCGCAACAGGTTCTGCCGGGAGTATTCAGTAGGGGTAAAGTGCCACGTAGCCAGATGGCCGGTCAGTTTACGGTTCGCTTCCTCAGGCCATGGCGAATAGAGATCGCCGGTGCGCAGCCCGGCCTCAACGTGCCCCACCGGGATGCGATGATAAAAAGCGGCCAGGCTGGCTGCCAGCGTTGTGGTGGTATCGCCATGCACCAGCACGACATCAGGACGGAAAGAGGCAAATACGCCTTTTAGCCCCTCCAGTATCCGGCTGGTGATTTCCGTGAGTCCCTGCTCCGGACGCATAATATCCAGATCATAGTCTGGCTTTAGCGTGAAAAGGCGCAGAACCTGATCGAGCATCTCGCGATGCTGGGCCGTCACACACAGGCGGGCATCAAATGCGGCATCGTTCGCCAGCGCATGCACCAGCGGAGCCATTTTGATAGCTTCCGGCCTCGTGCCAAAAACGGTAAGTACTTTCACTGTTTTTCTCTTCGTTCGTTAGCCGTGTCAGTCACAGCGACACCTGCAACGCGCGTATCAGGCACGAGGACGGCGAATAAGGGCAACGCCTGCACCCACCAACGCGCCAATGGCGCCCCACATAATCATGACCAACGTCCGGCGCGGGCTGTCGCGCTTCACCGGCTCTTCCGGGGTGCGCAAATAGCGGTAGGTCTGAAACTTCTGCTCAAGCGTAGGCCCAACGTTCAACGTATCGAGCATGGCCCGATTTTGATCATAGTCCAGATCGTATGTCGGCCCATTCGCCTGCAGGTTTTCCAGGCGCGCCTGCAGCATCGGCCTGCCAAGCAAAAAGAGTTCTGAATCGGGCAGCTGCTCCGATGGCGTACTGGTTTTTGCCTGGTCGATCCCCTGCTGTTGCGCAATTTTTAGCGCCTGCTCTACGCTGCGTAGCTGCCGTTGATACACCGCATTGGCCACCTTTTCCTGGCGTTTGACCTGCGCTTTCAGTTGAACGGTACGCGCCGCCCAGGCCGCCGTCAGTTCCTGATTTAAATGACGCGCCGCGCGTTCGCTGGCGAAAGCAACATACTGACGCAGCAGATTGTTGGCATCTACTGCGGTTTCCGCTACCAGCCTGACGCTATCGCTCAGGTTTTTCGCGCTGTCCGCCGGGCTGAACTGAATATTGCTGACCATTTCGTCCAGCAGCGCGGCATCTTTATGGACATTGCCGCTTTTGCGGTGCTTATAGTAGTCAGTTTGTAACCAGAATTCGCGCCGCGTGTCCCATGAAGAGAGTTGCATAAGAAATTCCTGGTAGGCATCGTCCATTACCGAGGGCTGCGGTACCGTCAGCGCGGTGGCGCCATTACGGTTATCCAGGTTGCGTAAGAATTGCTGCTGCGAATAGTAGCCGCCAATCATATTTACCGTGGGACGATCGGTGATTGCCGTGGTGCTCCACTCCTGTTTAACCAGCAGAGACCAGATAAACGCCAGTAGCATGCCCAACAGCGCCAGCCCGATAATCCAACGTTTGCCGCGCCACAGCGCGCAAAACAGGCCACGAATATCCAATTCGTTATCCACGAAGTCAGAGGTCATATGCAGGGTATCCTTGTCCAGAGGGCGCTTAGCCCGGGTGCTTATTTTTATTAGCGCGACGCAGGCGGCGCTTGAGACGTTTGATCATGCGGGCAACGCGCCAGGCGCGCTTGATGCAGTAGCCGTAGAGGACGAAAGCAAACAGAAAAAGCAGCAGCATCACCCACTCAGGAATAAACGCCAGATACTCACCCAATACGCCTACAGCAGCCAGTAGCGCAGCGGCAAGCGTGATCAGCACAAACGCCTGTCGTGAAGTAAACCCGGCGCGCATGATCAAATGATGAATATGCTGACGATCGGCAGAGAAAGGACTCATTCCTTTACGCAGTCGGCGATACATGATCGCCACCATATCCATCAGCGGAATGGCAATCAGCCACAGCGCCGTAACCGGCGTAATGGGGTGCGTAACGCCCTGGGTGGTTTCCAGCAGGATCCAGATAATGGTAAAGCCAATCAGCGTACTGCCCGCATCGCCCATAAACACTTTATAGCGTTTACCGAAAACGCCCAGATTAAGGAGAATATAGGGAAGCGTGGCGGCAATCATGGCAAAGCACCACATCGCCAGGCTGTGCTGGCCGTCGAAAAAGAGGATGATGCCCATTGCGCCAAAGGTCACGCAGGACAAACCGCCCAGCAGACCATCAATGCCGTCAACCATATTGAAAGCATTGATTGCCGCCCAAACGGCAAACAGCGTCAACACATAGCCAAATGGCCCGACAACCAGTTCCATTGGTCCGATAATATAGCCAAGACTGAGCAAGTAGAGTTTGCCCACCACCATCATCACTATCGCGATAGCAGCCTGTACGACGGCACGAATCTTGACGCTAATGTCAAAACGGTCATCCAGCGCCCCAACCAATACCAGCACACCGGCACAGGCCAGATAGAGTATCGCGTGGGGCAGATAATAATTAGTGATAACAAAAGTAAAGCAGATGCCTGCATAAACGGAGATGCCGCCAACCAGCGGAATCAGTCCCTGATGACGTTTACGATAATTCGGGCGGTCAACCAGGCCGACTTTTTTAGCTGCTTTGCGGGCAAAAAAAATGAATGCCAGTGAAAACAGAAAAATTAGACCAAGCTCGGTACTCATGGTGAGTAAATTCACATTAACAACTCTCAGCTAAGACACCGGGTAAATATAAGCAATAATTATGCCTGCCACCCTGACTGACGTCCTGATAACGCGATTTGGCCGCACGACCGCTGGTTATTTAAGCAAAAGCGTCTGCTTTTATTACACTTAGCGACCGGTGACGTCCGACAGTCGCTTTATCCTATAGCCCAAAAATAAAAAACGCCACGTCTGAGCGTGGCGTTACCCGAGTTTTCTTACCGTGCTAAAGAGTCTTGAACTCTCCCTAACGCAACGGCTAAAAAATTATGAACGTTTCATCATGTCGAAGAATTCATCGTTGGTCTTGGTCATGGCCAACTTATTGATGAGGAATTCCATTGCGTCGATTTCGCCCATCGGGTGAATAATCTTGCGCAGGATCCACATCTTCTGCAGCTCTTCCTGGGAAGTGAGCAGTTCTTCTTTACGCGTCCCGGAACGGTTGTAGTCGATAGCCGGGAACACGCGTTTTTCAGCGATTTTACGTGCGAGATGCAGCTCCATGTTACCGGTGCCTTTGAACTCTTCGTAAATCACTTCATCCATCTTCGAACCGGTATCTACCAGCGCAGTAGCGATAATGGTCAGGCTGCCGCCTTCTTCCACGTTACGCGCCGCACCAAAGAAGCGTTTCGGACGATGCAGGGCGTTTGCATCCACACCACCGGTCAGAACCTTACCGGAAGCTGGCACGACGGTGTTGTAAGCACGCGCCAGACGCGTGATGGAGTCGAGCAGAATAATAACGTCTTTTTTATGCTCAACCAGGCGCTTGGCCTTTTCGATCACCATTTCGGCAACCTGAACGTGACGAGATGCTGGCTCATCAAAGGTAGAAGCAACCACTTCGCCTTTGACCAGACGCTGCATCTCGGTCACTTCTTCAGGACGTTCGTCAATCAGCAGCACCATCAGCACGCAGTCAGGATGGTTGTAGGCAATGCTCTGCGCAATATTCTGCAGCAGCATGGTTTTACCCGCTTTCGGCGGTGCAACAATCAGACCACGCTGGCCACGGCCAATCGGTGAAGCGAGATCCAGCACGCGTGCGGTCAGGTCTTCTGTTGAGCCGTTACCGCGCTCCATACGTAAACGAGAGTTCGCGTGCAGCGGCGTCAGGTTTTCAAACAGAATCTTACTGCGCGCATTTTCCGGTTTATCGTAGTTGACCTCGTTAACCTTCAGCAGTGCAAAGTAACGCTCGCCCTCTTTCGGCGGACGAATTTTGCCTGAAATGGTATCACCAGTGCGAAGGTTAAAGCGGCGAATTTGGCTGGGGGAAACATAGATGTCGTCAGGACCGGCGAGGTAGGAGCTATCTGCGGAGCGGAGGAAACCAAATCCGTCCTGCAGTATCTCCAGTACGCCATCACCGAAGATATCCTCACCGCTTTTCGCGTGTTGTTTGAGGATAGCAAAAATGATGTCCTGCTTACGCATGCGCGCCAGGTTTTCCAGCCCCATGTTCTCGCCAAGAGTAATCAGCTCTGAAACCGGCGTATTTTTTAGTTCGGTAAGATTCATAATGGTGGGTTCTTAAACTCGGGGTATATCTCGAAAAGGTTGTCGTGAATGGTATGGCAAAAGAAGGTCCATGCCCGTTAATGGCTCCGTTTCCGTGTCTGCTCGATGATCTTATGCGTGAATGCCGATCTGAAAACGAGGAGACGGTTGAAAACAGATGCCGGAAATTGTGATGCTAACCGTCAGATTGTTGAGGCACTGGGAAGATAACGCCAGCGTTCAACAAGGGAAACAAACTACAGGTAAGTTCGTAATGCAGTAGATTTAACTTAGCACGCTTCATGCCGGGCGTCTAGCGGTCTGGCAAAAATTACTCTGACCGCCAGCGCCGGCAATGAATCAGCTCAGGTTCGCGTTCAGGAACTCTTTGAGCTGGCCTTTCGACAGCGCACCAACTTTGGTCGCTGCAACTTCACCATTTTTAAACAGCAGCAGCGTCGGGATGCCGCGAATACCGTATTTCGGCGCCGTTTCCGGGTTCTCATCGATATTCAGTTTGGCAATGGTCAGCTTACCGTCATACTCTTCTGCTACTTCGTCGAGGATCGGGGCGATCATTTTGCACGGACCACACCATTCTGCCCAGAAGTCCACCAGCGTTAAACCTTCGGCTTTCAGCACGTCAGTTTCAAAGCTATTGTCGGTTAGATGAACGATTTTATCGCTGCTCATGTCTTACTCCACAAGATTATGCCTGGCTGGTTGGCGTAAAATCTGCCAACGTAGGTTGACTTTATTTCACCGGATACGCTTTCGTAAAGCAATAGTAAGCTGATATTCTACCACACTATGAGCAAAACACACTTAACCGAACAGAAGTTTTCCGACTTCGCCCTGCACCCACAGGTTATCGAAGCCCTTGAAAAGAAAGGCTTCCATAATTGTACGCCTATCCAGGCGTTAGCATTGCCCCTTACACTGGAAGGGCGCGATGTCGCGGGCCAGGCGCAAACCGGAACCGGCAAAACGATGGCGTTTCTAACGTCAACGTTCCATTATTTGCTTTCTCACCCTGCAGCCGAAGGCCGTCAGATCAATCAGCCACGCGCGCTGATTATGGCTCCGACGCGCGAACTGGCCGTACAGATTCATGCCGATGCTGAACCGCTGGCGCAGTCCACCGGCCTGAAGCTGGGTCTCGCCTATGGCGGCGACGGCTATGACAAACAGCTAAAAGTGCTGGAAAAAGGCGTCGATATCCTGGTGGGCACCACCGGTCGCCTGATCGATTACGCTAAGCAGAACCACATTAACCTGGGCGCAATTCAGGTGGTGGTGCTGGATGAGGCCGATCGCATGTTCGATCTGGGCTTCATTAAAGATATTCGTTGGCTGTTCCGCCGTATGCCTGCGGCAAATCAGCGTCTGAGCATGTTGTTCTCCGCCACGCTTTCTTATCGCGTACGCGAGCTGGCGTTTGAGCATATGAACAACGTCGAGCATATCGAAATCGAGCCGGATCAGAAAACGGGCCACCGCATTCAGGAAGAGCTGTTCTACCCTTCTAATGAAGAAAAGATGCGCCTGTTGCAAACGCTTATTGAAGAAGAGTGGCCGGACCGCGCCATTATTTTCGCCAATACCAAACATCGTTGCGAAGATATCTGGGGCCATCTGGCAGCAGATGGACACCGTGTAGGGTTGCTGACCGGCGACGTGGCGCAGAAAAAACGCCTGCGTATCCTGGAAGACTTTACCCGTGGCGACGTAGACATTCTGGTTGCGACCGATGTTGCCGCACGCGGTTTGCATATTCCGGCAGTGACGCACGTCTTTAACTACGATCTGCCTGACGATTGCGAAGATTACGTTCACCGTATCGGTCGTACCGGACGCGCCGGCGCCAGTGGTCACTCTATCAGCCTCGCCTGTGAAGAGTACGCGCTGAACCTGCCTGCCATCGAAGAGTATATTGGTCACGGCATTCCGGTCAGTAAATATAACAGCGACGCGTTGATGACCGATCTTCCGCCGCCGAAACGCCTGACGCGTAACCGTCCGGGTAGCGGTCCGCGCCGTGCTGCGGGCAACAACCGTCGCAGCGGTGCACCGCGTAACAATAACCGTAAACGTTCAGGTTAATCACACCATGTTCAGCGCGTCGTCACTTTATGCTGCGATTGATTTGGGCTCTAACAGCTTTCATATGTTAGTGGTGCGCGAGGTGGCGGGAAATATTCAGACCGTCGCCCGCATCAAGCGTAAAGTGCGCCTCGCCGCCGGCCTTAACAGCGCCGGAGAGCTTTCTGAAGAAGCGATGGAGCGAGGCTTACAGTGCCTGAGGCTGTTTTCAGAGCAGCTGCAGGATATCCCTGCCGATCAGATTCGTGTGGTTGCCACCGCAACGCTGCGTCTGGCGGCAAACGCGAAACATTTCCTCGCCCAGGCCGAAGCGATTCTTGGCTGTTTAGTTAACGTTATTAGCGGCGAAGAAGAAGCGCGGCTGATTTACCAGGGCGTAGCGCATACTACCGGTGGCTCTGATGAACGCCTGGTGGTGGATATCGGCGGCGGTAGCACTGAACTGGTTACCGGAACCGGCGCGCAAACAACCGCGCTGTTCAGTCTGTCGATGGGCTGCGTCACCTGGCTGGAGCGTTATTTCGCTGACCGGCATTTAGGTAAAAAGAACTTTGAGCAGGCGGAACAGGCCGCTCGCGCCATGATTCAGCCTGTCGCGGGACGATTGCGCGATCAGGGCTGGCAAATTTGCGTGGGCGCTTCCGGCACCGTGCAGGCGCTACAGGAAATCATGGTAGCGCAGGGCATGGATGAGCGTATTACGCTGGATAAACTGCAGCAGCTTAAACAGCGTGCGATCAAATGTGGCAAGCTCGAAGAGCTGGAGATCGAAGGCCTGACTCTGGAGCGGGCACTGGTTTTCCCCAGCGGCCTCTCTATTCTGATTGCCATCTTTGAAGAATTAAATATTGAAAGCATGACGTTGGCAGGCGGCGCTCTGCGTGAAGGCTTGCTGTACGGTATGCTGCACTATCCGGTCGATCGGGATATTCGTAGCCGAACCATCCACAATGTTCAGCGTCGTTTTATCATCGACGTTGAACAGGCGGAGCGCGTACGTCAGCTGGCGATGAGCTTTGTTCAGCAGGTAAGCCCGCACTGGAAGCTGGATGCTTATTGTCGTGAGCTGCTGGAAAATGCCTGTCTGATCCATGAAATTGGTCTGAGCGTGGATTTCCGTCTTGCCACCCAGCATGCCGCTTATCTGGTGCGCCATCTTGATCTGCCCGGGTTTACGCCCGCTCAGAAAAAGCTGTTGGCCACGCTGTTGCAGAATCAAAGTAACGGTATTGACCTGGCGCTGCTGAACCAGCAAAACGCTGTGCCGCCCCGCATGGCAGAACGGATGTGTCGGCTGCTGCGTCTGGCGGTGATTTTCGCCAGCCGTCGTCGTGATGACAGTTTGCCAACGGTGCAGTTGCACAGTGAAGACGAGGCGCTACAGGTGCTGTTGCCGTCAGGCTGGTTGCAGGCTCACCCGCTGGGCGCGGAGATGCTGGAGCAGGAGAGCCGCTGGCAATCCTATGTGCACTGGCCGCTCAGGATAATTTAGCAGTTGGGCTGCGTCATTGCAGACGCAGCCTTCTCTGTCAGGTTCCTTTCCTGGCTTTATCCAGCATCGCACGCAAACCGGCAACCCGACTTTGCCCGGTTTTCATGCGCTCTTCCGCACTGACAACTTTACGTTCAGTTTCCCACATCAGATCATCCTGCGGCAGCTCCAGCAAAAAACGGCTGGGCTGCGGACGTACCAGTTCGCCATATTGCCGACGCTCGCGGCACAGCGTGAACGTGAGCTCTTTTTGCGCGCGGGTAATGCCAACGTAGGCCAGCCGCCGCTCTTCCTCGATGTTATCTTCATCAATGCTGCTCTGATGCGGCAACAGCCCCTCTTCCATGCCGACCAGGTAGACATAAGGAAACTCCAGGCCTTTCGACGCGTGCAGCGTCATTAGCTGAACCTGATCTAACTCCTCATCGCTTTCGCCACGCTCCATCATGTCGCGCAGCGTAAAACGGGTTACCACCTGCGTCAGCGTCATTGGCTCATCCAGTTCGCTGCCTTCCAGCATCTCCGTCATCCACTGGAAGAGCGTATTAACGTTTTTCATGCGCATTTCAGCGGCCTTCGGGCTGGCGGAAGTTTCAAACAGCCAGCTTTCGTAGTCGATGCCGCGAATGAGATCGCGTACCGCATTTATCGGCTCCCGCTCCGCCAGCTGGGCAATTTCCCGTAGCCAGCCGGTAAAACGCTGCAGATTTTCCAGGCTGCGCCCGGTCAGCGTTTGGCCCAGTCCTAAATCAAAGCTGGCGCTGAACAGACTTTTGTTACGCTGATTCGCCCATTCGCCCAGCTTTTGCAGCGTTGCCGGGCCAATCTCACGACGCGGCGTATTGATAATGCGTAAAAAAGCGCTGTCATCATCCGGATTGGTTAATACGCGCAGGTAGGCCAGCAGATCCTTGATTTCAGGACGTGAAAAGAAAGATGTCCCGCCCGAAATACGGTAGGGAATGCGGTTTTGCATCAGCATCTTTTCAAATACGCGCGACTGATGATTGCCACGATAAAGAATGGCGTAATCTTTATACTGCGTTTTGTTAATAAAATGGTGCGCAATAAGCTCGCCGGTCACGCGCTCCGCCTCATGATCTTCATGATTCGCGCTCAGCACCTTAAGCTCGGCGCCGTAGCCCAGCTGTGAAAACAGACGCTTTTCAAACACGTGCGGATTATTGGCGATCAAAATATTCGCCGCTTTCAGGATGCGCTCGGTGGAGCGATAGTTCTGCTCCAGCTTAATCACCTGCAGCGCCGGAAAGTCCTCTTTCAGCAGCACCAGGTTTTGCGGCCGCGCGCCGCGCCAGGAATAGATTGACTGATCGTCGTCACCGACCACGGTAAAGCGCGCCCGCGCACCCACCAACAGCTTTACCAGTTCATACTGGCTGGTGTTGGTATCCTGATACTCATCCACCAGCAGATAGCGAATGCGCTGCTGCCAGCGTTCACGCACCTCCTGATTGCGCTGCAACAATAGCGTCGGCAACAGGATTAAGTCATCGAAGTCCAGCACGTTACAGGATTTAAGATGACGATCGTACAGTTCATAACAGTGAGCAAAGATACGATCCCGCTCTGACTGCGCCCGCGCCTGGGCGTGTGCAGGATCAATCAGATCGTTTTTCCAGTTGGAAATGGTAGAAACCAGCAGCTGCAGCAGATTTTTATCATTTTCCAGCCACTGCTCGGTTAAATCTTTTAGCAGCGCCAGCTGATCCTGGTCATCAAACAGGGAAAAGTTAGATTTCATCCCCAGCGCGGCATATTCACGCTTGATGATTTCCAGTCCCAGCGTGTGGAAGGTAGAGATCATCAGCCCGCGCGCTTCTTTCCGGCCCAGGGTTTGCGCCACGCGCTCTTTCATTTCACGTGAGGCTTTATTGGTAAAGGTGACCGCCGCAATATGGCGAGCCTGATAGCCGCACTCACGGATCAGATGGGCAATTTTATTGGTAATGACGCGCGTCTTGCCGGAACCCGCGCCCGCCAGCACCAGGCACGGGCCGGTGACATATTCGACGGCTTGTTGTTGGCTGGGATTCAGACGCATAGAAGTACTCAGTGAAAATAAGGAGGGTTAACTAACAGCGTGGTAGTATATCCAGCAGCATCCATACGACTCAAGGCACGATCATGGCAAAAACCGCAGCGGCAATGCATATCCTTGTAAAAGAAGAGAAACTGGCTCAGGAGCTGTTAGCGCAGCTGGAAAAGGGCGCAGACTTTGAAAAACTGGCGAAGAAACACTCAACCTGTCCGAGCGGACGTAAAGGCGGACACCTGGGCGAGTTTAAAAAAGGGGCAATGGTGCCGGCTTTCGATAAAGTCGTGTTTTCCTGCCCTCTGCTGACGCCTTACGGACCTCTGCACACCCAGTTTGGCTATCACATCATCAAGGTGCTGTACCGCAACTAATAAAAAACCGGTGTTGAACACACCGGTTTTGTCTGTTTCCGCTTTGCTTATCAAGTCCGGGCCACAGGGACTCCGCTATGGTGTTCGTCCTGCAGCAAGGGGCAGGTAAGAACAGCCCCAGCAGCATGGATAACGGTGTGCTGGGGCGTGCAAACATGGTCAACGCAACGGCAAGCTAAAAGACGCTATCAGCCCGCGACAGAAATACGTTTCATATCGGTCATATAACCACGCAGTTTACGTCCCACCGCCTCAATCGGGTGATTACGTACCGCTTCGTTAACGTCACGCAGCTGAGCGTTATCTACTGCGGCTGGCGCAACCTCTTTGCCTAAATCACCCGCCTGCAGCGTGGTCATGAACTCTTTCAACAATGGCACGGCGGCGTTAGCAAACAGGTAGTTGCCATATTCAGCGGTATCGGAGATTACCACGTTCATTTCATACAGACGCTTACGGGCAATGGTATTGGCGATCAGCGGCAGTTCATGCAGTGATTCATAATAAGCGGATTCTTCGATAATGCCGGAATCCACCATGGTCTCGAACGCCAGCTCAACGCCCGCTTTGACCATCGCAACCATGATCACGCCACGATCGTAATATTCCTGCTCGGAAATCTTACCTTCATACTGCGGCGAGTTTTCAAAAGCGGTCTGGCCCGTCTCTTCACGCCAGGTCAGCAGTTTCTTATCATCATTTGCCCAGTCAGCCATCATGCCGGAAGAGAATTCGCCCGAAATGATGTCATCCATATGCTTCTGGAACAGTGGCGCCATAATAGTTTTCAGCTGCTCAGAAAGCGCAAAGGCGCGCAGCTTAGCGGTGTTGGAAAGGCGATCCATCATCAGCGTGATACCGCCATGTTTCAGCGATTCGGTGATGGTCTCCCAGCCGTACTGCAGCAGCTTGCCTGCATAAGCTGGATCGGTGCCATCGGCCACCAGCTTGTCGTAGCACAGGATAGAACCCGCCTGCAGCATGCCGCAGAGAATGGTCTGCTCGCCCATCAGGTCAGATTTTACTTCGGCAACGAAGGAGGATTCCAGCACGCCCGCACGGTGACCGCCGGTCGCTGCGGCCCAGGCCTTGGCAATGGCCATACCTTCGCCTTTTGGATCGTTTTCCGGGTGTACCGCAATCAGCGTCGGTACGCCAAAGCCACGCTTATACTCTTCACGCACTTCAGTACCCGGACATTTCGGCGCAACCATCACCACGGTAATGTCTTTACGGATCTCTTCACCCACTTCAACGATATTGAAACCGTGGGAATATCCCAACGCCGCACCTTCTTTCATCAGCGGCTGCACAGCCTGCACCACGGCTGAGTGCTGTTTGTCTGGCGTCAGGTTAATCACCAGATCGGCCTGCGGGATCAGCTCTTCATATGTCCCAACCTTAAAACCGTTTTCGGTGGCCTTGCGCCAGGAAGCGCGCTTTTCAGCAATCGCTTCGGCACGCAGCGTGTAAGAGACATCCAGACCAGAATCACGCATGTTAAGGCCCTGGTTAAGGCCCTGAGCACCACAGCCAACAATGACGACTTTTTTGCCCTTCAGGTAACTTGCTTCATCAGCAAACTCATCACGCGTCATAAAGCGACATTTACCTAATTGCGCCAGCTGCTGACGCAGGTTCAAAGTGTTGAAATAGTTAGCCATGGGCACTCCGTTTTGAGGTTGTGTTTACCGTTATTTTTTACGCGAAGCCGGTGACAGCCTCGCCTTCTATAGCCCCATCATATGACAGGAAATCTGTTGCTTAAATTGATATATTAACAACGTCGTATTGCAATAACTGCAACGTAGAAATGAGGCCTGAATCGCATGGATTTACGAGACCTGAAGCTTTTTTTACATCTGGCGGAAAGCCGCCACTTTGGCCGCACTGCCCGCGCCATGCATGTTTCGCCCTCTACACTTTCGCGCCAAATACAGCGACTGGAAGAGGATCTCGGCCATAGCCTGTTTCTGCGTGATAACCGCACCGTTACGTTGACCGACGCAGGAGAACAGCTGCGTCAGTTTGCACAGCAAACCCTGTTGCAATATCAGCAGATGCGTCATGCCATGGGTCAACATGGCCCTTCACTGAGCGGCGAGCTGAAACTCTTCTGTTCCGTTACTGCCGCCTACAGTCATCTGCCGCCGATACTTGACCGCTTTCGCGCGGAACATCCGCAGGTGGAAATTAAACTCACCACCGGTGATGCTGCCGACGCCGTGGAGAAAGTTCAGACCGGCGAAGCCGAACTGGCCATTGCCGGTCGCCCCGAAACGCTACATGCCAGTATTGACTTCACGCCGCTGGGCCATATTCCTCTGGTATTGATTGCGCCAGCCTTGCCCTGTCCGGTACGCAACCAGGCGACACAGCCTGAACCCGACTGGACGCAGATCCCCTTTATCCTGCCGGAACAGGGCCCGGCGCGACGACGGATCGACCTCTGGTTTCGCCGCCTGCGTATTGCTAATCCGCTTATTTACGCGACCGTTTCCGGTCATGAAGCCATTGTTTCCATGGTGGCGCTGGGCTGTGGCATCGCCCTGCTTCCGGACGTGGTGCTGGAGAATAGCCCGGAACCGGTACGCAACCGTGTTCTGGTACTGGAAGACATTGACTCAGTCGCGCCTTTTGAACTGGGCGTCTGCGTTCAGAAAAAGCGGCTCGGCGAGCCGCTGATCAAAGCGTTCTGGCAACTGTTGTAACTAGCCAGCCAGGAAAAAACGAAACGCCGGGTTCTGGCTTTCATCATGGAAATCGTAGCCGAGCGCGGTGAGATGCTCTTCGAAACGGGGTTCATTCTCGCCCAGCTCAAACGCCGCCAGCACCCGACCATAGTCGGTGCCGTGGCTACGATAGTGGAACAGTGAAATATTCCAGTAAGTGCCCAGCGTTTGCAGGAACTTCAACAGCGCGCCTGGCGCCTCCGGAAATTCAAAACTGAACAGGCGCTCACGAAGCGGCTTGGAGGGACGACCGCCAACCATGTAACGAACATGCAGTTTGGCCATTTCGTCATCAGAGAGATCGACCACCTGATAGCCGCCTGCCGTTAACTCGTCGATGATTTCCCGTCGCTCTTCCCGACCGCGCGTCAAACGAACGCCAACAAAAATGCAGGCGTCTTTGGCATCCGCGTAGCGGTAGTTAAATTCCGTTACCGCGCGTCCGCCCAGCGTCTGACAGAACTTCAGGAAACTACCCTGCTGTTCCGGGATGGTGACAGCCAGCAACGCCTCGCGCTGCTCGCCAAGCTCACAACGCTCGGAAACATAGCGTAGCCCGTGAAAGTTAACGTTAGCGCCAGAGAGAATATGCGCCAGTCGCTCACCCTGCAGGTTATGCTGCTGGATATACTTTTTCATGCCGGCCAGCGCTAATGCTCCGGAAGGTTCCGCTACGGCGCGCACATCTTCAAACAGATCTTTCATCGCCGCACAGATGGCATCGCTGTCAACGGTAACGATATCATCTAAATAGGCCTGGCACAGACGGAAGGTTTCGCTGCCAATACGCCTTACCGCCACGCCTTCAGCAAACAGTCCGACACGCGGTAAATCTACCGGCTCGCCCGCTTTCAGCGCCGCCTGCAGACAGGCTGACTCGGCTGCCTCTACCGCTATCACTTTGATTTGTGGCATTAATTGTTTAATCAATACCGCCACGCCAGCAGCCAACCCACCGCCGCCTACCGGAACAAAGATACGATCAAGATGCGCATCCTGCTGCAACAGCTCCATCGCCAGCGTTCCCTGACCGGCAATGACCGCAGGATGATCGAAAGGGGGAACAAAGGTGTAACCCTGCCGCTCCGACAGCTCGATCGCTTTCGCTTTCGCCTCGTCAAAGTTGGCGCCGAACAGATAAGCCTCACCGCCAAACGCGCGTACCGCCTCAACTTTGATATCTGCCGTGGTAACCGGCATCACAATCAGTGACTTAATGCCCAGTTTGCTGGCGGAAAGCGCAACGCCCTGCGCGTGATTTCCCGCAGAGGCGGTGACCACGCCTCGCGCCTTTTGCTCTTCATCCAGACCGGCAATCATCGCGTAGGCACCGCGCAGTTTAAAACTGTGTACCGGCTGACGATCTTCGCGTTTAACCAGTACCGTATTGCCAAGACGGGCAGAGAGCTTTTCCATCTTTTGCAGCGGCGTCACCTGTGCCACTTCGTAAACCGGCGAGCGCAGAACGGCGCGCAGATATTCAGCGCCGCAGGGCGCGTCGGGTAACGATTGAGACTCAGCCATCCTTAGCCTCCAAGCTTCGATTTATCACGCACTGCACCTTTATCCGCGCTGGTTGCCAGCGAGGCATAGGCGCGCAGAGCCAGCGAAACCTGACGCTGACGCGAATGCGGTGTATATGCGGCTTCTCCACGCGCTTCTTCCTGTTCACGACGCGCATGTAATTCATTGTCCGGTACATCAAGCCTGATGCCACGGTTTGGAATATCGATTTCAATCATGTCGCCATCGCGCACCAGGGCGATTGTGCCGCCGCTGGCCGCTTCCGGTGAGGCATGACCGATAGAGAGACCTGACGTACCACCAGAAAAACGTCCATCGGTGATCAGTGCGCAGCTTTTACCCAGTCCCATAGATTTCAGGTAAGTGGTCGGATAGAGCATCTCCTGCATGCCCGGTCCGCCTTTCGGCCCCTCGTAGCGAATCACCACCACGTCTCCGGCCACGACTTTGCCGCCAAGGATCGCCTCAACCGCATCATCCTGACTTTCATACACTTTCGCCGGGCCACGGAATGTCAGGATCTCTTTGTCTACGCCTGCGGTTTTAACGATACAGCCATCTTCCGCCATGTTGCCGTACAGTACCGCCAGACCCCCGTCCTGACTGTAAGCATATTCGCGTGAACGAATACAGCCTTCCTTACGGTCATCGTCCAGCGTGTCCCAGCGGCAATTCTGCGAGAACGCCTGGGTGGTGCGGATACCTGCCGGTCCGGCGCGGAACATTTTCTTCACTGCCTCATCCTGCGTCAGCATGATGTCATAGTTATCCAGCGCATCACGCAGCGTCGTACCCAACACGTTATGTACGTTGGTATTCAGCAAGCCTGCGCGATCCAGCTCCCCCAGGATACCGATAACGCCGCCCGCACGGTGAACATCTTCCATATGGTATTTGGGAGTGCTGGGTGCCACTTTGCATAAATGCGGCACCACACGCGACAGGCGGTCAATATCGGAAATATTAAAATCGATTTCACCCTCTTGCGCTGCTGCCAGCAGGTGCAGAACAGTATTGGTTGAACCGCCCATGGCAATATCCAGCGTCATCGCATTTTCAAAAGCGGCTTTATTGGCGATATTGCGCGGCAGCGCGGTTTCATCATCCTGTTCGTAATAGCGTTTCGCCAGACTGACGATGCGCTTACCGGCATTAATGAATAACTCTTTGCGATCAGCATGCGTAGCCAGCAGTGAACCGTTGCCCGGCTGAGACAGTCCCAGCGCTTCGGTCAGGCAGTTCATGGAGTTAGCGGTAAACATGCCGGAGCAGGAGCCGCAGGTAGGACAGGCGGAACGTTCGATCTGATCGCTTTCAGCATCGCTGACATTAGGGTTCGCGCCCTGAATCATGGCATCAACCAGATCCAGCTTGATGATTTTATCGGACAGTTTGGTTTTGCCCGCTTCCATCGGTCCGCCAGAGACGAAAATGGCCGGAATGTTCAGGCGCAGCGCTGCCATCATCATTCCCGGGGTGATTTTATCGCAGTTGGAAATACACACCATCGCATCGGCGCAGTGCGCATTCACCATGTACTCTACCGAGTCGGCAATCAGTTCGCGCGACGGCAGAGAATAGAGCATGCCGCCATGACCCATGGCAATACCATCATCTACCGCAATGGTATTGAATTCTTTTGCTACGCCGCCCGCCGCTTCGATCTGTTCAGCGACCAGTTTACCAAGATCGCGCAAATGAACGTGGCCCGGCACAAATTGGGTAAAGGAGTTAACGACAGCGATAATCGGTTTGCCAAAATCGGCGTCGGTCATTCCTGTGGCGCGCCACAGGGCACGGGCACCGGCCATGTTACGGCCGTGAGTGGTAGTGGCGGAACGGTACTTAGGCATGCTCTGTTTACTCCAGTCTGGATATATAAGCGGGCCGATAATCGCGCCCGCAAAATCATGAATTTATGGGTTTACCGGATCCAGCCAGCCCCATTTATCTTCAGTTTCGCCGGTGAACAGGCCAAAAAATGCCTGCTGGATACGTTTCGTCACCGGACCGCATTTACCTTCGCCTACTTTAATGCCATCGACGCTACGCACTGGCGTAATTTCAGCCGCGGTGCCGGACATAAAGACTTCATCGGCCAGGTAGAGAGACTCACGTGACAGCACCTGCTCACGCACTTCAATGCCAGCGTCTTTCGCCAGTTTGATAATGGCATCGCGGGTAATGCCGGGTAATGCCGAGGAGGTAAACGGCGGGGTAAACAGGATGCCATCTTTTACTTCAAACAGGTTTTCGCCCGCACCTTCAGAAATATAGCCGTTGGTATCCAGCGCAATGCCTTCCTGGTAACCATGGCGACGCGCTTCGCTGCCCACCAGCAATGAGGAGAGGTAGTTACCGCCCGCTTTCGCCGCGGTAGGGATCGTGTTAGGCGCTACGCGATTCCACGAAGAGACCATCGCATCGATGCCCTGCTCCAGCGCTTCTGCGCCCAGATAAGCGCCCCACGGGAAGGCGGCAATGATGACATCAGTGCTGTAGCCATCCGGTGGGTTAACGCCCAGACCAACATCACCAACAAATGCCAAAGGACGAATATAAGCACTCTGCAGCTTGTTCACGCGCAGCACTTCACGGCAGGCTGCCATCAACTCATCCACGCTGTGCTTCAGCGGGAATCGATAAATTTTGGCAGAGTCGTGCAGGCGCTGCATATGTTCACGGTGGCGAAAAACCACAGGCCCCTTGTGGGAGTCGTAGCAGCGGACGCCTTCAAAAACAGACGTGCCGTAATGCAGGGCGTGAGACATGACGCTGACTTTCGCCTCTTCCCATTTCACCATCTCACCGTTGAACCAGATAAAGTCTGCTTTCTTCGTACTCATTCTTATTTCCTTTCGCGACTATGCGCGGATTTGTTGTGTTGTCTGTTGTTGAATCTGGACGCAAGCGACATCCATCAGTTTGCTCAGCTGTGTTGACAGTAAATCGACTGAGCGCTGACTGGCAACGGTCATTTCGATATTAATATTCTCGGCGTTAGCCACGCTGGCCATATTCATAGCACAGACCTGAAAGCCGCGATGACGAACAACGCGCAAAATACGCTCCAGAACTTCAGGCCGGAAACGCGCTTCGATAGACAACTGGTGCTGGTTCATACGGTTTTCTCCATCATGTTTGCGTTGCTGGCGCCGGGGGGCACCAGAGGCCAGACGTTCTCAAGTTCATCAATAGCCACATGCAACAGATAAGGGCCTTCACTGTTCAGCAGCGCATCTAATGCGGCGTCGACCTGATCTTTACGAGTGATACGCTGGCCAGGAATATCAAAAGCGCGAGCCAGCATCAGAAAATCGGGATTATCGGACAGGTTGGTTTCACTGTAGCGCTCTGAAAAAAACAGCTGCTGCCACTGGCGCACCATGCCTAAACGCTGGTTATCCATCAGTACGATTTTTATCGGCAGCTTTTTACGCTTGATGGTGCCCAGCTCCTGCACGTTCATCATGAAAGAGCCATCGCCCGATACGCAGATGACACAATCTTCCGGCCGGGCGACCTGAGCGCCAACCGCGGCTGGCAAACCGAACCCCATGGTTCCCAGCCCGCTTGAGGTGATAAAGTTCTCCGGCGCGCTGAATGACATATGCTGCGCCGTCCACATTTGATGTTGACCAACGTCAGTGGTGACAATCGCGCTTTTAGCTTTGCGATCTGACAGCTGGCGCAAAAACAGAGGCGCGTAGATGGCCTCGCCCGGATGATCGTAACGCCAGCGGTGCTCGCTCTTCAGCGCAATAACCTCAGCGCGCCATTCATCGATATCACAGGGTTGCGCCAGCTCCGGCAGCAGCTCATTAAAGTCACCCTGCAAGCCAACGTGCGCCCGACGCAGCTTGTTTAGCTCGGCCGGATCGATATCCATATGGATAACGCTGGCATGCGGTGCAAAAGTATCAAGCTTGCCGGTCACCCGATCGTCAAAACGGGCGCCAACGGCAATCAGCAAATCACACTGCTGTACGGCCAGGTTCGCCGCTTTCGTGCCATGCATCCCCAACATTCCGAGGTAACAGGCATCGCTGGCATCCGGCGCACCCAGACCTTTCAACGTTGCTACCGTTGGCATACCGGTTTGCTGAACAAACGCGCGCAACGCCGGTACGGCCTGGGCGATGCCTACGCCGCCGCCAACATACAAGACCGGCTTTTTCGCCTGCGCAATCAGCGCGCGCGCCTGCTGTAACTCATGATGAGGATGCGCAACCGTCTCGGCTACGGGCAGCAAATGCGGCGTCAACTCGCCGCTGGCTACCTGAATATTTTTGGGGATATCAACCAGCACCGGGCCGGGACGACCAGATTGCGCTATCGCAAAAGCTTCTGCCATTACTTCCGGCAGCGTCTCTAACGACTCAACCAGAAAGCTGTGTTTAGTGCAGGCCAGAGATAAACCCAGTACGTCAATTTCCTGAAAGGCATCGGTGCCGATAAGCGGGGCGGCAACCTGGCCGGTGATAGCGACAACCGGTACAGAATCCATCATGGCATCGGCAAGGCCGGTGATCAGGTTGGTGGCACCCGGCCCGGAAGTCGCGATACAGACGCCTACGTTACCGGTTGCTCGGGCATAGCCGATGGCGGCCATGGCAGCGCCCTGCTCATGACGGCACAGTAGGTGTTCAACGCCTCCGTCATACAGCGCGTCGTAAACCGGCATAATCGCGCCACCCGGATAACCGAACACGGTTTTTACCCCTTGCGCACGCAACGCTTGAACCACCCACTGAGCACCTGTCATCGTTATTCCCCTGCCTGATCCCGGGAACAACAGTATTTTATGCTACTGTACATTGTTTGTTCCTCTTTCATTAACTATCCCGATACCTGACCATAAAAAAACCCCCGGACCTTTCGGTGCGGGGGTTCTTTTAGATTCAGGCTTGATTTTTAAGCCTTTCTTCCTCCGAGCGCAGCCCCGCACGGTGTGATAATAATCACCACCACGCTAATCACGACTAGGCTAATCACTCGTAGAAGGGCTTTCATATGCTGTTCAAAATTTCACTTATTCGAAGTAATGCCTAAAGAGTTATCACAGACAGGCATAGCTCGACAACCTTTTTCATCACAAAATTTTATATCTGCTTTAGCCATATTTAAAAATAGCCTTTCATTTCAAAAGATAGCAAGCATTGAAAGTTATTCATTACGAACCTGTCGCAATGAGTTATCCAGGATGAAGTCTCTTTCTGCTTGAGCAACTTTTTAATGTTATGAACGTAGAAGCAAAACTTTTCGGCAAGGCACGCAACTTTATTTAACCAGCATCGCCTTGTTGCCGAACCCTCTGCATACTTCTCTGGAGATGACACAAGGAGCGAGTATGTCTTTATCCCGCGTTATTACACGTGCGGCCCTGGGCGTAGAAGCGCCGCTGGTGACGGTAGAAGTTCATATAAGTCGTGGTTTACCCGGCCTTTCGCTGGTTGGGTTACCTGAAAAAACGGTGAAAGAAGCGCGCGACAGGGTGCGTAGCGCGATTATTAATAGCGGCTTTGATTTCCCGGCAAAGCGTGTCACGGTTAATCTGGCTCCTGCTGATTTGCCAAAAGAAGGCGGCCGCTTCGATCTCCCCATTGCCGTTGCCATTCTTGCCGCTTCAGAGCAACTTCCTGGCGTAGAACTGGCCCAGTTTGAATTCCTGGGAGAGCTGGCGCTTAGCGGTGCGCTCAGAGGCGTACAGGGCGCGATTCCCGCAGCAATGGCCGCCAAAGAAGCGGACAGAAGATTAATTTTACCTGCTGAAAATGCTGCCGACGTGGGTTTGGTCCAACAGGGAGAATCACTGGTTGCTGAGAGCCTGATGGAGATCTGTGCTTTTCTCTTAAAGCAGCATTCTCTCTCACCAGGGAAAGCAGAGGAGATAGTTAACGAAGAGAAAAGCGAGGACTTGTGCGATATCATCGGTCAACAGCAGGGAAAGCGAGCGCTGGAAATCGCCGCGGCAGGAGGACACAACCTACTGCTTATTGGCCCGCCGGGAACAGGAAAAACTATGCTGGCGATGCGGCTAACCGGGCTATTACCTCCCCTTACCGAACGTGAAGCATTAGAGTGCGCCATTATTGCCAGTATCGTAAAAAGTGGCGATGTGCATAAACAATGGCGTAGACGACCGTTTCGGCTTCCCCATCATAGTTCAACGCTCTATGCGCTTATCGGCGGTGGTAGCATTCCGCAGCCCGGCGAAATTACCCTGGCACATAACGGAGTACTGTTTCTGGATGAACTGCCCGAGTTCAATCGAAAAACGCTGGATGCGTTACGTGAGCCGTTAGAAACCGGTGAAATTACCATTTCGCGCGCACGGGCCAAAGTCACCTGGCCTGCACGCTTTCAACTTGTTGCCGCAATGAATCCCAGCCCAACCGGGCATTATCAGGGCAATCATAATCGCAGCACGCCACAGCAAACGTTGTGTTATCTCAGCCGCTTATCAGGGCCCTTTCTTGATCGTTTCGACCTTTCGCTGGAGATACCGCTGTTGCCGCCAGGAATGTTAAGCCAGCCGCAAAAAAACGCCGAGGGCAGTAATGAGGTCCGGTTACGGGTGCTGGAAGCGCGTGAACGTCAGCTGGCGCGTCAGGGCAAAGTGAATGCGTTAATGAGCAATGCAGAAGTACAGCAATGGTGTGGGTTACAACAAGCCGATGCAGAATGGCTTGAGTCAGTATTGGTTAAACTGGGGCTTTCTGTCAGAGCCTGGCAACGCTTGCTAAAGGTCTCACGTACCATCGCTGATTTAGCAGGGCAAGAAAGGCTTAGTCGTGCGCATCTGTTGGAAGCTTTAAGCTATCGCGGCATGGATCGTATGATGGCGCATTTGCATAAAAGCCTGGAATAGAAATGGGGCCGCAGCCCCATTTTAACGTCAGATGATTGCTATCTTTTCTGAAGAAGGTTTTGCTTAATCGTCAGAATCGCTATAGTCTTCAACGCCTTCCATTTGTGGCTTACCACCTGAAAGAGTATGAAAGCGTTTTGGACGCTTGATACGCGTCATATACTTACTCCATACGCGCTCAGCTTCAGTTTGTGGTTCACGTAAACCACGACATACTTCTATGAACTGACGCTCTTCTTCTGTCACAGGCTCACGTCTGGACAGATCAAGCTCATTAAACGCGTAACCGTGCCTTTCGAGAAGCTGAGCTTCTTTAATTGTAAAGTCACCATGACGCGAAAACCCACGCGGGTAGTGTTTGTTATCAAAAAAACGATTAGTTGTTGCGAAGCTATCCGCCATTTTACACGCTCCTAACTCTTCTATGGCCGTGCGATTTATGGCGCGGAGTATTAGTTAGGCTTGACAGAGTGTAAAACAAAACATTTAAATCATTACGACAAACAAATTTTTGGGAGTGGGCTGTGGATACGGAATTATTAAAGACCTTTCTTGAGGTGAGCAGAACGCGCCATTTTGGCCGCGCAGCAGAAGCCCTCTACCTTACGCAATCTGCAGTGAGTTTTCGCATCAGACAGCTGGAAAACCAGCTGGGTGTTAATCTTTTTACCCGTCATCGTAATAATATTCGGCTCACTTCTGCCGGCGAGCGTCTGCTTCCCTATGCTGAAAGCCTGATGAGTACCTGGATGATGGCGAAAAAGGAAGTCGCGCACACTCAGCAGCATCATGAGCTGTCGATAGGTGCCAGTGCATCCCTTTGGGAGGCTTACCTTACGCCATGGCTGCAAACGCTGTACGAAAACCGTGAAAGTCTGCACCTTGAGGCACGCGTTGCACAGCGGCACTTACTGGTTAAACAACTGCACGAGCGTCAACTTGATCTACTGATTACCACCGAAGCGCCTAAAATGGATGAGCTGACCAGCCAGCAGATCGGACATATTTCACTCACGCTATTTCGCTCGCGCAAAAGTGAAAAGCGGGAAAAGTATGACTATATCAAACTGGAGTGGGGAGCGGATTTCCATCAGCATGAAAGCTATCTGGCCGGTGCGGATGATGTGCCCGTACTAACAACGACATCAGCGCATTTAACCCGTCAGTTACTCCATACTACGGGCGCCTGCGCCTTTCTACCGGATAACTGGATACAGCTGTATCCTGATCTAACGGTTATTCCTGACACGCCCGTGGCCGTCAGGCCGTTATATGCGGTTTGGCTACAAAACAGCGATCAGCAGTCTCATATTCGTCAGTTACTGAAGTTTCCGGTACTAGTGCCAGCATAATTTATTAAAACAGTAAACGGGAAGTTATAAGAGAAGAGGGGTGAGGGGAATATTCCATTCATCCTGCCATCATAAAAGTGGTGACTGGCTAACGGAAAGCAAAAAAAAATCCTTTGCGTTAGCAAAGGATTGTTTATCTGGCAGGGGCGGAGGGACTCGAACCCCCAACACCCGGTTTTGGAGACCGGTGCTCTACCAATTGAACTACGCCCCTAAATAAGGGTGGCGGTGCGGACGGGACTCGAACCCGCGACCCCCGGCGTGACAGGCCGGTATTCTAACCGACTGAACTACCGCACCACCGAATACTGCATTACCAGCGGGGTCTCGCTGATAACCGGTGTTACCT
>NZ_JBNJSN010000015.1:0-38381 GCF_050113845.1 Pantoea sp. FN0305
CACGATCAACAACCTGTTTGACTGCTTCAATTTTAAACTCTTCGGGATAACGCTTACCGCTCATGGGCACCTCTCTTCAAGTCATTTTAAATGACTCTGAAGTGTCTGTTAAACCTGTGGCGATTCAATCCTGTTAAAAGTCTTGAAGTGGTGCGCCCTGTTAGCTGTCACTGTATTTATTCTCGTGTGGCTATTTGTCTGGCTCGTTGCGTCTGGCACTGGTGAAACAACAGTCTACAAAGAGAATGATTTCTTCAACTACCACACTCTGACGGACAAGGACATTGAAAACGCCCCACGTATAACGGACGATTTCTATTTCGAGTCGCACCCCGGCGATGGTTACGCACCTTCGAGCAGTATTATCTTTAAAGGGGCTACCGGGACAGAACCGTTACGCTATTACCTTGAAAAGCTGGGTTACACAAAGGAAAAACGTAGCTTGGGTGAAAAGGAGATCTGGTCGAAATCAGATCAGTCAAATAGAGATCTTTTCTATCTGTACTTTAACGCCACCACGAGGGAAGTGGAGTTGACAAAGGTGCTAAATAACTGAGTATCAGAATCGATACATGGCATTACTATCAGCAGCCCGGGCGTGCAGGAAGATATAAAGGAAAAGATAACCTGCGCGGTATAGCTTCGCTTTATCAAAAAATTGTTACCGGCAGGAACTAAGGCAACTATGAATAAACCCCTGGTAATAACAGCAGCATTACTCCTCACAGGCAGCCCGGGGCAGGGCGGCAGAGCAGCCCCACGCGTTAGCACAACGGCTGCAATTAAAGATAATTATGTGTATATCGCATCAAAAATGAACGCTGGAGAGAAAACTACCGCCATACAGATTTACAGCGATACAGGCGATAAATTTATCAAGCAGTTTGATAATGAACCGATTTATACAGCTAAAGGCGGATGCCTGCCGGTTTTCAATTATATATTTAATCCAGGTAAGCATTATTTGCTCGCTTATGACATCGCTACGCCACACTATGACAATTATTTAATTACTACTAATTTTATTCGGTAGAAATTGCTCTTCCCGATATTAGATACAACCTCGGTGAGTCATGTCAGGTTATTCAATATTTAATTTGATATTTTTATCCTGATGCGAATTCAGCTGGCTCCAGCTAATTCAGCAAATAATGAGGCAACGTTCCCTATCGTCTCCACCCTGCACTAATAAATTCTCTTATTCATACTCTCAGCCCAGAGCTACCTATATTTATCCTCTGATTATCCGCGCCGCCTGGCTGGATAAACCATTGAATATAGCGCTGCTGATATGTTCAGGGAAATCTATGGGTAACTCTGTCGCAACCTTAGCAATGACTTCCTCTGTACGCGCAGCCATCTGTTGCATGAGTTTGGAAGCAAGATTCTGAGAAAATCCAACATGTGCGGAGGTGCTAATAAAATGACGCGGCTGAATCATCGCGAAATGATACTGCCGATTTTTCCCTTGTAATGCCATAGCCATTTTTGCTTTTTTTCGAGGTATACCACCCGTTTCAAAGAGTGGGAACGCGGACATAACATCATATAAGGGGGTCATACGAAACGATGTTTCTGGCTCGATGAACAAACTGAAATTCTTCCCGTGACCATCTATAGCGGCCAGCATCCAGAAGAGGATCTGCGATTTAAAAAACATTGCGCGGTCTTGAGTAGCAGAACGTGAGCCTAACAGCAGTTTCATCGCATCCGCGATCCCAGGGCCTCCGTGCGCTTCATATTTTAGTGCCGGAGCAATCCCTAACGCCTGGCAAAAATCCTCCTGAGGCAGACGCATCAGCCAGCCATCATGGGACCACCTGCGGTCAAAACGCTCAACAATCAACACCTTTTTTTGACCAAATATGGCCAGCTCTGCATTAGCCACTGGAAAGCCGAATTCCCGGGCAATACGTAGACAAAGCCATTCGTTTTCACAGCTTTCGCGCAGATCAATATTGTTCTGTTCTATTCTGCCAATCGGGAGTTTAAAAATATGGCTGGTTGGCGTGCTGCCCTTCGGCCTTTGCCAGCGGCCCTGATACCAGAGCAGAGCCGTTTTTTCTTGTGCTCCGGCTAATGAGATACGAAAATCAGCACCTTCTTCCATTCCCAAAGGCGCCATTTGATAACTATCGAGCAGCGCTTCAATCTGTGCGCAATCCAGCGGTTCCGCCTGCATTTCCATTACAGAGGGCATTTCATTTTCGGGTGGATAAAGCTGAATAGCGCCTACGCAGTCACGCCCGACACTGGCTAATAAATCGAAAGGGTGTGCCGTTTCCACATGGAAGCGCGACTGCATTCTGGTAATAATCGCCTCGGAATCTGGCAGCAGATTACTAAAGAAGTTGAAGACCTCTTTTCCTCTGAGTCTACTGTGCTGGAGAGGAAGTGATAATGAGATTGCGCGTGAACCAGGTTCAGCTAACCATTCGGGGGCGTACTGAAATGACATTGCACCGCTGCCGTCCCGGTATAGGTTGCCTACCACGTCGCCATTCATTGCGACGGTCAGTATTTGTTTTCGCATCTTTTACCACTCCTTCGGCCAGATTTTTTCTTTATCCAGCGTCGATCCCTTTTTCACCACCTGTAGCTCCAGATCCAAAGCTGACAGGATCTTGAACAATGTCTCCAATTTGGTGGATTCAGGTCTGTTTTCAAAATCAGAGACGGTTGCCTGCTTGATCCCAACAAGCTCAGCTGTCTTTGCCTGAGTCAACTTGTTAATTTTGCGTTGGTCTTTAACCGCATTCGCCAATAAAGCCGGAGATGTCACTTTCATTATTATCCCTTCTAACGGATATATAGATAAAACCCTCTATAGAGGATAAATCCACATTAACCGCTAGAAGGGATAAACGCAATTTAACCTTTATAGCGGATAAAATGCCCCCATTATCTGGCATAGGCAGTATCTCCATTCTGTTTTACACTCTTCGCAGACAAATCTCAGGGAAGAACCAATGGCGCAATACTGGTGGAAAGATCTTCTTGATCGAAACAATACCTGGCAGGGTCTGGAGCTGACAGTTCAGAAGCAGGCAGCCTCCGAAAATGCCATGGAAATGCTCAGTGGGCATCATGGACGTATGGCGCTCCAGTTCCAAAAAGAGACCCTGTTCTGGGCCACGATGCTGAAAGATCATTCCGGAGCATGGTTGGTGTTTAACAGCGAACATCCTCACCAGCGCAGCTTATTGCCTCCGGTCACCTCAGGCGATATCGAATCGATCGGAAAGAAAGAGGCACATAGCTGGACCGGGGAGTGGTGTCGCTACTTTGCTCGTCAGTTAATGAATGCGCCAGCGCCTTTACTACCTGCTCGTCGTTGGTTACTCAGGCCAATGATGCCGGTTAAACCCACCGCGCCTTATCCTTGTCGGCAGCCAGGACCCGTACAGAGCTGGCGCTTTCACTCGCCCGCCAGCGACGGCAATATCAACTGTGACTGGATGCTTTATGGGGAAGATTTACCTGACTTAGCCAGCCCGGAAAAAGTCAGGCTGGTGGACTGGTGGTGGGGCGGGAATCTGCTGCTCGGGCGCTATCCAATTAACGTCGATGCAGGAAGGCTGAAGTGGTGGCGTAAAAAATGCCGTGAGGGCACGTTGCCTCCGGTGCTGGTCTGGTATATCGGTGGCCTGGCATCATTCGTGATCCTTGATGGACATTACCGGTTGCAGGCTGCCATTGAAGAAGGCGTTCCACCAATGTTCCTGGTGCTGAGCGAACTCAATGAAAGGGAGTATCACTCCGATCCTGAGCATCAGGCGCGTATTATCCGGGCGCTGGAACAGCAGCAGCTTAAAAATTCGCATTGCAGTATTGAAGGCGTCAACCAGACGCTGATTAACCTTTTTGATACACGCTATTTTTATGCTTCAACCTATTGCCGCGCTGTTCTCGGCGAAGGCCAGGCCTGGGCGCGAGAGGTCAACGCTTATCTGCAGAAGCACCAGCTTGCAGCGCAACTGGACAATATCCTTAACAGGGTAAGCGACTAACTTAATGGATCAAATATGCAGATGAACATAAGGGCGTTCTTTAAAGAATATCGCGATACCATTCTGGCATTGGCTGGCATCCTCATTGCTGTTTGTTCACTTTTCTTCACTGCCTGGCAGGCCAGAGAGCAAATACGCCACAATCATATATCCGTTGAACCACGCCTAAATGCTTATTTCTCCACAGATGGCAGGGTTAATAAGTCAGGACTGTATATTGTTAATAATGGTATGGGAAGCGCCTTTGTCGCAGGGATTACTGTCACGGTGGATGGCAAAGAGGTTAAGCCGGTACTGGATAATATCTTTCTCGGCGCAGTGGAAGCTTTAGGGCTGAATACAGACTGCTTTGTCGTTGGCGGACCACGGCCTAATGACTCTTTCCGGGTAGGGGAGGAAATTTTCCTGATTGAGGCAAGAGGAACGGATAAAAATTGCGAGGCTGATACGCTACGACTAATGCTGGCTTCGTTAAAATCGAGTCGGTTAGATTTTATTCTGGATACTGAATCTATGTACGGTGATAAATACCGTTATATATATTCTGAAAACAGGCAGGTTAAAATTAATTAGCGCGTTTATGTTTTATAGCGACCGCGAATATGTATCCCAGATTTTATCCCCAATACTGCAGGCTTCCTGCGCCGCTCAACCCACCTTCATCACCAGCCCGTTTACCCATGCCTCATCCCGGCCCACGCGCTTATCTGCCGTCTGCCACAGTGCTTTAACCTTCAGCTCGGGCAGCGCGCGCATCAGCTCCCGTAGCCGCGCCTCGTCCATGTCGGTAAACCGCCTGCCGTCCTTCTCGCGTTCGCCGCGCCCCAGCTTGAATGAAAGATACCAAACCCCGTTCGGCTTCAGCGCGTTTGCCAGGCGGGCAAACACTGCCAGCAAATCCGCTTCGGCCACGTGCAGCAGCGAAGCACAGCACCAGATGCCGTCATAGCGCGCAGGCGCGCTGAAATCCTCAAAACGCATCACCGACACCGGCAGGCCGGTCAGGGCAGCGGCGCGTTGCGCCATCTCAAATGAGGCATCAAACGCCTCCACCGCATAGCCGCGCGCCAGAAAAGCGCTGGCGTCGCGCCCGGAGCCGCAGCCCGCATCCAGAATCCGCGCGCCGGGCGACAGATAAGCCAGAAAGCGGTCATGTAACGCTGACATATCCACCCGCACCGTCTCGTCAAAAAAACGCTGCGCATGCTGTTGGTAATAGTTAATGCTCATCAGAATATTGCGTCTCCCTCTGCCTCCGGCTCCCATTGATGGATCAGCGTGTTCAGGCCGGTCTGCCAGGCTCGCTGTAAAAAAGCGTGTCGCTGAGCGGGCTGGCTGCCGGTCTGGTTAACCAGCGTCTCATGCAGCGGCAGGCGGCTGTTAATAAAGTACTCGTTGCGATGATGCAGGCGCTCCAGCAGCCGCAGGGAAGGGATGCGCGCAAACTTGCCGTTCTCGCCCCGGTTGCAGGTCTGGCAGGCCAGCACCAGGTTCCAGACGCCGTTAATATTACTCACCTTATCCTGCAGGCTCCACGGCAGAAAGTGGTCCACGTCCGCCAGGTTCTCATCACCGGGCGTCAGGCTGATATCGCGATAGCAGTAGAAACAGCGGCCCTTCTGGTAACCGTTCAGGCTGTTGCGACAGCTGGTAATGTTAATGCGTCGGTCGCGCGGGCGGCTAAACAGCATCTGCTGCTCGCTGTCATACTCAACCGCCACCAGATTACGTGAAACGCCCATCGCCCACGCCTGTTCTACCAGCCTCCAGCGCGCATCGGTCTCATGGATCAAATTCATGAACTGCTGGCTCTCGGTCAGGCGATAAAAATCATCGGTCAGGCGGATGCCTTTAGCGGTTTTACGCTCATCAATAAAAAAGCGCTTGCCGATCTCGGCGCGGTTCACGTTGTGAAAAGCATCGATCACGTTGGCAAAACCGCGCTTTACGGTGATCTCAGTGAGCTGCGCCTCGCTAAGCTCACCCTGATTAAACCGCATGCAGGCATCCAGAAACTGGCTGCGGCTGGAGGTGGTCTGCTTCGGCGCATCCTGTAAATGCGCGCACAGATGGCGGGCGAACGGGGCGGCCAGCGCCTCCAGGGTAATCAGCGTCTGGCCCTGCGGATGTAGATCGTACAGCGCATGGGCAAGAGCAAACTTATAGGAAGCGACGTTGTTGCCAAAAAGGATCACGCCACGCCAGTAGTTCTCCAGCGTCGGGTCAGCCTGATAAAAGCGCATGGGATATCCTGATTATGCTGCGATAGCGGGACAGTAAGCGTTAACTTAACCTGTAACAGCATCCCATAATCAACCATGCCAGTTCAATAATATGCAAATCACTATTTGGCTATTCATCAGGCGAAACGCGGCACCTTTGCTTATAGTCATGAAGCTTCCCTTTTAATCCTGGAGAAACCCATGACGCCGCGTCTCCCTGTGCTGCTGCTCTGCGCACTGCCATTTTTTACCTCAGCCCATAACTTCATTGACGGAGCGCGCCTTGCGCCGGTTGGCGTCACGGATCGGGGCGAGCTGGTGCTGCAACAGGGCGAGCCCGCCTGGCAGAACTGGAACAGCGCGCAGCTCAGCGGCAAGGTGGGCGTGGTGCTGCATATGGCGGGCCGCCTCTCTGCCAAAGAGCGCAACGCGGCGGTGATCGGCGCTATCGAAAACGCCCGTTTCCCCGCCGAAAAGTTCCAGATAACGACTATCGTTAATACAGATGACGCAATCCCCGGCAGCGCAATGTTCGTGCGGCGCAGCCTGGAAAGCAGCAAACAGGAGACGCCCACCGCGCAGTTCGTGGTGGATGAGCAGGGCGCGGTTCGGCGCGCCTGGCAGTTAACCGAAGGTGACTCGGCGGTGATAGTGCTGGATAAGCAGGGTCGGGTGCGCTTTGCCAAAGATGGCGCGCTCACCCAAAGCGAAGTGCAGCAGGTTATCGCGCTGCTGCAACAGCTGCTGACATAAGGCTGTTAACTGCATGTAAAGGTTGTAATGCCATTGCTGCGTAAAAGGAAATTTCTGGATATTGCGCTACGCTTTGCAAACACAGCGAGGCAGAAATGCGCGTGCAACCGCGGCTGTTTTTGCCTCTGGTCCACTGTCATACAGGTCGCTGCGGCTCTCCATCTGCCGTCACCATGCGCATTCAGCATCTTCTGTTGACATAGTTACGATGAGGAACCAGGGACAGCAACGATGAACGCCAATCATGAAGATGAACTGCAGACGCTACGTGAAGCGCTGCAACACCGCCTCGATCAGCTGCTGCCTGCCGGTGAGCAGCAGGATCTGGTCTACAGCGCGATGCGCGAAGGGACGCTGGCATCGGGTAAGCGAGTGCGTCCATTACTGCTGGTGCTGGCCGCCGGCGATTTAGGTTGTGACATCGAACAGCCCGGCCTGCTTGACCTCGCCTGCGCCGTGGAAATGGTGCATGCCGCTTCGCTGATGCTGGATGATATGCCCTGCATGGATAATGCTCAGCTGCGTCGGGGCCGCCCGACCATCCATCGGCAGTATGGTGAAAACGTCGCTATCCTGGCGGCGGTGGCGCTGCTCAGCCGCGCCTTCGGCGTAGTGGCAGAGGCGCAATCGCTGTCGCCCGCCTGTAAAGCCGAGGCGGTTGCCGAACTCTCCACCGCCGTGGGCCTGCAAGGGTTGGTGCAGGGTCAGTATCTTGACCTTAATGAGAGCGGCGAAGCGCGCAGCGCCGAAACCATCCTGCTTACCAATGAACTGAAAACCAGCCGCCTGTTCGATGCCACGCTGCAAATGGCGGCGATCGTCGCCAATGCCTCGCCGCAGGCACGTGAGCGGCTGCGCTGTTTTGCTCAGGATCTGGGGCAGGCGTTCCAGCTGATGGATGACCTGGCCGACGGCCTGAGCGGCACCGGCAAAGACATCAATAAAGACAGCGGCAAAGCAACGCTGGTGGCGATGCTGGGAGCCGAAGCGGTACATCAGCGGCTGCACGATCATCTGCGCAGCGCCGATGAGCACCTCTCCTGCGCCTGCGATCGGGGTGCCTCCACGCGACGTTTTATGCACGCCTGGTTTGATAAACAGATGGCGCTGTTCAGCCAAAACAGGATCTCATCGCTACCGGAGTGTTAATGAAGGATCTAACCCAACGCAAAAACGATCATCTGGATATTGTCCTGAATGCGGCCCGTAGCGTGAAAAAACAGGCGACCGGCTTTGAGCAGTGGCGTTTTGAGCACTGCGCGATGCCGGAGCTGAACCTTGATGAGATCGACTTAAGCAGCGCGCTGTTCGGCAAAAAGCTGCATGCGCCGCTGCTGATCAGCTCCATGACCGGCGGAGCCAGCCGGGCGAAAACCATTAACCTGCATCTGGCACAGGCGGCGCAGGCGCTGGGGCTGGCGATGGGCGTCGGCTCGCAGCGCGTGGCGCTGGAAAGCCCTGATAACTGGGGCCTGACCCGTGAACTGCGTCAGGTCGCACCGGATATCGCGCTGCTGGCGAACCTTGGCGCGGCGCAGATCGCCAGCCGGGAAGGGCTGGACTATGCGCGCCGGGCGGTGGATATGATCGAAGCGGATGCGCTGATTATCCATCTGAATCCCCTCCAGGAGGCGTTGCAGAGCGGCGGCGACCGTGACTGGCGCGGCGTGCTGGCGGCTATCGGAAAAACGGTTAACGCACTGCCGGTGCCGGTGGTGGTAAAAGAAGTGGGCGCAGGCCTCTCGGTTACGGTTGCGCGCCAGCTGGCGGATGCGGGCGTGGCAATGCTGGATGTGGCAGGCGCAGGCGGCACCAGCTGGGCGGCGGTAGAGGGCGAACGCGCCGCCACGCCGCATGCCCGCGCCGTAGCGATGGCCTTTGCTGACTGGGGGATCCCTACCGCGCAGGCGCTGAGCGATCTCCATCAGGCGCTGCCGCAGATGCCGTTAATCGCATCGGGCGGCGTTAGTGACGGCATCGACGTGGCGAAAGCGCTGCGTCTGGGCGCAATGCTGGTGGGGCAGGCTGCGGGCGTGCTGAGCAGCGCCACCATCTCCAGTGCGGCAGTGGCCGCACACTTCCAGGTGGTGATCGATCAGTTACGGGTAGCCTGCTTCTGTACCGGCAGCGCCACGCTTAGCGCGCTGCGACAGGCCACGCTGGTACGCAATCAATGAGTCACTACGCCATTATCGCACCGCCGCTTTACAGTCATGTGCGGGCGCTGGAAGCGCTGGCACAACAGCTGCTGGAGCGCGGGCATCGCATCACCTTTATTCAACAGGCGGAGGCGCGCACGCTGCTTAACGATGCGCGCATCGGCTTTTACGCGATTGGCGAACGCAGCCATCCGCCGGGCAGCCTGGCGCGCACGCTACAGCTTACGGCGCAGCCTTCCGGGCTGGGCATCTTCAGGTTAATCAACGATCTGGCGCAGACCACCGACATGCTGTGTCGCGACCTGCCCGCCGCGCTGCAAAAACTGGGCGTGGATGGGCTGATCGTCGATCAGATGGAGGCGGCGGGCGGGCTGGTCGCCGAGGCGCTGGGGCTGCCGTTCGTGTCGGTGGCCTGTGCGCTGCCGGTGAATCGCGACGAGACCATCCCGCTGCCGGTGATGCCGTTTAACTACGCCACCGATGCACGCAGCAAAAAGCTTTATGCCTCCAGCACCCGCGTCTATGACTGGCTGATGCGCCCTCAGGGCGAGGTAATCGCCCGTCACGCGCGCGCGCTGGGGCTGGGCGAGCGGCGGGCACTGCATGAGTGTCTGTCGCCGCTGGCGCAGATCAGCCAGACGCTGCCGGCGTTTGATTTTCCTCGCTGGCTGCCGGACTGTTTTCATGCGGTGGGGCCGCTACGCCATGCGCATCCCGCGCCGCTGGCATCGGAGGCGGCGACCAGTTCGCCCATGGTGTTCGCTTCGCTGGGGACATTACAGGGACATCGCTATCGCTTATTTCAGCGGATTGCTCAGGCCTGTCGGCAGATAAATGTGCGGCTGCTGATTGCCCACTGCGGCGGACTGAACGCCTCGCAGGCCGCGAAGCTGGCAGCATACGGCGCGCAGGTCACCGATTTTGCCGATCAGCCTGCGGTGCTGAGCCAGGCGCAGGCGGTGATCACCCACGGTGGCTTAAATACCGTGATGGATGCCATCGCCAGCGCCACGCCGGTGCTGGCGATCCCGCTGGCCTTCGATCAGCCGGGCGTGGCGGCGCGTGTGGACTACTGCGGCATTGGCCGCCGGGCTTCGCGCTTTGCCAGCAGCCACACGCTGGCAGACCACCTCACCACACTGTTAAGCGACAACGGCTATCGCCAGCGGCTGATGGCAATGCAGCCGCAGCTCCAGCAGGCAGGCGGCGCGGCGCTGGCAGCACAAATCGCCGAGCAGGCGCTGGACGACGGGCGTCCGGTCCTGGCGGGGGCAGCATGATGAAACCGCACTGGGATCTGATTTTAGTGGGCGGCGGGCTGGCTAACGGTCTTATCGCCTGGCGGCTGCACCAGCAGCGGCCCGATCTGCATGTGCTGATGCTGGAGGCGGGCGCGCAGTTGGGGGGCAACCATACCTGGTCGTTCCATCAGGACGATATCACGCCCGAACAGCATCAATGGCTGTCGCCGCTGGTAGCGCACCGCTGGCAGGGCTACGACGTGCGCTTTCCGGCGCTGAGCCGCACGCTGGATAATGACTATCTCAGCATTACCTCAGAACGCTTTGCGGCGGTTATCGCACCGGCGCTGGGCGATAATCTGCTGACGCAGACGGCGGTCAGTGACGTGACGCCACAATCGGTCACGCTGGCTGACGGGCAGAGGCTCAGCGCGGCGGCGGTGATCGACGGGCGCGGCTATCAGCCCAGCCCGCATCTCACGGCAGGCTTCCAGGCATTTTTAGGGCAGCAGTGGCAGCTCAGCGAGCCGCACGGGCTGACGCGTCCGCTTCTGATGGATGCCACGGTGGATCAGGCAGCGGGCTACCGTTTTGTTTATACGCTGCCGCTCTCTACTACCGAACTGCTGATCGAAGATACCCACTATATCGATCGGGCCACGCTGGGCAGCGATCGGGCGCGCCAGCATATCCACGATTATGCGCAGCAGCAAGGCTGGAAGCTGGCGCAGCTACAGCGCGAAGAGCAGGGCAACCTGCCGATTACCCTGGCGGGCCATCATCGCGCGTTCTGGCAGGCAAAGGCGGGCCAGCCGTGCAGCGGCCTGCGTGCCGGACTGTTCCACGCCACCACCGGTTACTCTCTGCCGCAGGCGGCAGCGCTGGCGGATCTGATTGCGCAGCAGCGCGACCTGACTTCCTCCGCGCTGTTTCACCTGATACAGGATTACGCTGAGCGGCAGTGGCGGCGGCAGCGCTTTTTCCGCCTGCTTAACCGCATGCTGTTCCTGGCCGGACGTCCTGAGCGCCGCTGGCAGGTCATGCAGCGCTTTTATCGACTCAATCAGGGGCTTATCGCCCGCTTTTACGCCGGTCAACTCACGCTGATCGACATGGCACGGATCCTGACAGGGAAGCCACCGGTTCCGGTTGGTGAAGCCCTGCGAGCCGTACTCAAACAAACTCCACGGCTGCGAGCTTTCAGTGATGAATAAAACAATTGTAATCGGCGCCGGTTTTGGCGGCCTGGCCTTAGCGATTCGCCTGCAGGCAGCGGGCATCCCAACTTTATTGCTGGAGCAGCGCGATAAGCCTGGCGGTCGCGCCTATGTTTATCAGGATCGGGGCTTTACCTTTGATGCCGGGCCCACGGTGATTACCGATCCCAGCGCCATCGAAGAGCTGTTTACCCTGGCGGGCAAAAAGATGGCGGATTATGTGGATCTGCTGCCGGTAACGCCTTTTTACCGCCTGTGCTGGGAAACGGGCGACCGCTTTGATTATGACAACGATCAGGCACGGCTGGAGGCGCAGATCCGGCGCTTTAACCCGCGCGATGTGGAGGGCTACCGGCGCTTCCTGGATTACTCCAAAGCGGTGTTTAAAGAGGGCTACCTGAAGCTGGGCACGGTACCGTTTTTGTCGTTTCGCGACATGCTGCGTGCCGGGCCGCAGCTTGCCAGACTACAGGCGTGGCGCAGCGTTTACAGCATGGTGGCGAAGTTTATTGAGAATGAGCATCTGCGCCAGGCGTTCTCTTTTCATTCGCTGCTGGTGGGCGGCAATCCTTTCGCTACCTCGTCGATCTATACGCTGATCCACGCGCTGGAGCGTGAGTGGGGCGTCTGGTTCGCCCGTGGCGGCACCGGCGCGCTGGTGCAGGGCATGGTGCGGCTGTTTCAGGATCTTGGCGGTCAGCTGGAGCTGAACGCAGAGGTGACAAAGCTGGAGGCGGAAGGCGCGCGCATCAGCGCGGTCGAGCTGGCGGACGGAAGACGTTTTGCCACCTCAGCGGTGGCTTCCAATGCCGACGTGGTGCACACCTATGAAAAGCTGCTGGGTCATCATCCGGTTGGCGCGGCGCGCGCCACAAAGCTGAAGCGCAAACGGATGAGCAACTCGCTGTTTGTGCTCTACTTTGGGCTGAATCATCATCACAGCCAGCTGGCGCATCACACCGTCTGTTTTGGGCCGCGCTATAAAGAGCTGATTGAAGAAATTTTTAACCACGACGCGCTGTCAGAGGATTTTTCTCTTTATCTGCATGCGCCCTGCGTTACCGATCCTTCGCTGGCACCGCCCGGCTGCGGCAGCTACTACGTGCTGGCGCCGGTGCCGCATCTGGGCACGGCAAATCTCGACTGGACGGTAGAGGGGCCGCGTCTGCGCGATCGTATTTTTGCTTATCTGGAGCAGCATTATATGCCGGGCCTGCGCGATCAGCTGGTGACGCACCGGATGTTTACGCCGTTTGATTTTCGTGACCAGTTGGGGGCGCATCAGGGGTCGGCGTTCTCCATCGAACCCATTCTGCGCCAAAGCGCCTGGTTCCGGCCGCATAACCGCGACAGCCGCATCCCCAATCTCTATCTGGTGGGCGCAGGCACGCATCCGGGCGCCGGGATACCGGGCGTGATCGGCTCGGCGAAAGCCACCGCAGGTCTGATGCTGGAGGCGCTGAGTTGATGAACAGTACGCTGATGGATCACGCCACTGAAACCATGGCGGTCGGCTCAAAGAGTTTTGCCACCGCCTCAAAGCTGTTCGATGCCCGCACGCGTCGCAGCGCGCTGATGCTTTATGCCTGGTGCCGCTATTGCGATGACGTGATTGATGGACAGGTGCTGGGTTTTCATCATCCGGCAGCGAGCGGCGGCAGCGCAACGCAGCGGCTGGAGATGCTGAAAACCGAGACGCAGCGTGCCTTTGCCGGTGCAGAGATGCAGGAGCCGGCCTTTGCCGCCTTTCAGGAGGTGGCGACCCGTCACACCATCCCGCCGCAGCTGGCCTTTGATCATCTTGAAGGCTTTGCGATGGATGTGCGCGAGACGCACTATGAGACCTTCACAGATACGCTGCGTTATTGTTATCACGTGGCGGGCGTGGTGGGGCTGATGATGGCGCGGGTAATGGGCGTACGTGACGAATCGGTGCTGGATCGCGCCTGTGACTTAGGGCTGGCGTTTCAGCTAACCAATATTGCCCGCGATATCGTTGAGGATGCGCAGGCGGGGCGCTGTTATCTGCCGCAGGCGTGGCTGGATGAGAAAGGGATGCGTTCTGCCGATATTCTCGATCCGGCCCGGCGCGAAGATCTGGCGTACCTGGCGCAGCGGCTGGTCGCGCAGGCAGAGCCTTATTACGACTCGGCGCGGGCAGGACTGAGCGGCTTGCCGCTGCGATCCGCCTGGGCGATCGCCTCGGCGCATGGGGTTTACCGTGAGATTGGCGTTAAGGTCAGCGCGGCGGGCGCTCGCGCCTGGGAGACGCGGCAGGGAACCAGCCGCACAGAGAAGATCGGTTTGCTGATTAAGGGCGCGGCGCTGGCGCTCAGCTCTCGCGTTGAGAATCCGCCGCCGCGTTCTCCTGAGCTGTGGCAGCGCCCGCGTCGGAAGAGCGGGCACGCGAAGCTGTAGTTTTCTGTGCCCGTGGTTTCTTAACGTTTCGCTCGCGCAGGATGGCCTGTAATTTTTCCACCGGCGGCGCATAGAGGAAGCCGAAAGAGACGCAATCCTCTTTGCCGCGTACCGCATGGTGCAGGCGGTGCGCCATATAGAGACGTTTCAGATAGCCACGGCGTGGAATGTAGCGAAACGGCCAGCGCTGATGCACCAGACCATCATGTACCATGAAATAGAGCGCGCCATACAGGGTCATGCCCGCGCCGATCCACTGTAGTGGCCAGACGCCGGAAGTACCGATAGCAATCAGCGCAATCGCCAGCAGCGCAAAGACCACGGCGTAAAGGTCATTGACTTCAAACCAGCCGGTACGCGGCTCGTGATGCGAGAGATGCCAGCCCCAGCCCCAGCCGTGCATGATGTATTTGTGCGCCAGCGTGGCGATGATTTCCATCGCGCCGACGGTGGCCAGCACAATCAGGGTGTTCCACAGCACCAGCATCGTGACTCCTTTTTCCCGAACAGGATGCCTGTAAAGGTCATCTCCACCCATTTAAGTGATGCAGAGTATAGCAACAGAGTCAGCAGGCTGCCGGGCCAGCCAGGAGCAGGCGGTTATTCCGGCGCGGGCGCTTCGCTTACCGATTCACGCAATATCAAGCCGGAAACAAAGTCGTTGCGCAGTTGCATGTCGCCGCCGTCGAGCATGGCGATCAGGCGATTGATGCTTTCATGGATCATGTCGGTAACCGGATCTTTTACGCTGGAGAGCGCGGGGCGCAAGAAGGGTGCGACGGGGATGTCATCAAAGCCCAGCAGCGAGATCTGTTCCGGCACTGCCAGTCCGGCGACGGCAAGCTGTTTTAGCGCGCCCACCGCCATGTCGTCGTTGCTGGCGATCAGCGCGCTGAAGGCGGTTTGTTGCTCCAGCAGTTGCGCTACCGCTTTTGCTCCACAGGCGGGCGTCCATTTACCTTCCACGATCAGTCGCGCATCGGCAGCGATGCCTGCCTGACGCAGCGCCTCTTTGTAACCGGCAAGGCGCTCAAGGGCGGTGGGGGAGTCGATCGATCCGGTGATGAAGGCGATCCGCTGGTGGCCGCGCGCGATCAGCGCCTGGGTGGCGTTAAGGGCCGATCCTTTGTGATCGCAGCAGACGGAATGGCTGTGATGTTTATGCAGTCGACGATTGACCACCACGATGGGCTGGCGCGTTTGTTCAATGATGTCATCCATTTCGTCAATGCTGAGGAAGCGCGGATAGAGAACAATCGCGTCGCAGCGCAGGTCGAGCAGGAATTCGATTGCTTCGCGCTCCTGTTGCGCGCTGTGTTTGCCGTCAACCAGGATGAGCTGGCGACCGCTTTCTTCTACTTTTTTCGCCGCCTGGGAGAGGATTTCGCTGAAGTAGCTGCCGCTGTAGAGGGTGTTGGTGACGACCATGCCGATGCACTGGGATTTGCTGGTGGCGAGGTTGCGCGCCAGCAGGTTAGGGCGATAGCCAGCGGCTTCAATGGCAGCGAAGACCTGTTTACGGGTTTGTTCGCTAACGTATCCTTTACCTGATAGTACGCGAGAGACGGTCGCTTTGGAGACGCCCGCTTTTTTCGCCACTTCCTGCATTGTTGACATCGATTTTCCCCGTTCTGGCCTGTCGGCTCATTCTAAACATTTTTAGCGTGAAGGTTACGGATTATGTTTGGTGGTGGGCTGGGGGTTGCGGGGGCGTCAGCAGCGCGGTTGCGTGGGCTGGGGATGTGGAGGCGTCAGCGGCGGGCTGTGCGGGCTGGGAATGCGGGGGTGTCAGCGGCGCGTTGTGTGGGCTGAGAGTTGCGGGGGCGTCAGCGGCGGGCGGCCCGTTCCGTAAAGACGCAAAAAACGTCATCTATGACAGCTCGGCCCGCGCCTTCCCTGGCGCGGGACGCTTTACTCCACGATCCGCCCGCCGCTTCCCGTACTAGTGAGTCGTCTGTTCGCCGCTGATTTAACGATTGTGTCGCCTGTTGCTGCTTCCCGTACTAGTGAGTCGTCTGTTCGCCGCTGATTCAACTGCCGCGCCGTCTGTTGCTGCTTCCCGTACTAGTGAGTCGCCTGCTCGCCGCTGATTCAACTGCCGTGCCGCCTGTTGCTGCTTCCCGTACTAGTGAGTCGTCTGCCGCCGCTGATTTAACTGCCGCGCCGCCTGTTGCTGCTTACCGTAATTGTGAACTGCCTGCCTATTACTGATCTATGGGGGTTTTCAATGGTTAAGTCCCGAAGCACGGGCCAGAGGGAGTGGGAGGGCCGGGGCCGGGAGGCGGACCTCCCGCGGCCTAAGAAGGCGCGGGCGGAGGCCCCAGGGATGGGTGCATGCCGTGCCGCCGATGGCCCCGGCCCTCCCGCGACCGGCACCAGATCTGTTCCACTCAGCCCCCCGCGACCGGCACAGAACCGGTCTCAGGCAACCACTCAGCCCTCCCGCCGCAATTCCTGAATAACAAACTGAAAGGAGTCAGCACGATCGTAATCACAAATCCGGAACGCCAAAAGCGATATCAGTTGATCTTGTTCTGACCAATAACCAATCTGATGTGAAACCGGTTACCTATTTTGTTTCAGACCAAATCATAAAGCCTGCTCTGGCTATTATGATTACTCAACTCTTTGAGTAAAAAGAAAAAATCCGTTAACCCTACGGTAAAGGTGCGTCATAACAAGAGGTTTCACAGTCATGTCAAAGAATTACGCGGCAATCTCGCGCGCTATAGTCGATGCGATTGGTGGTGGTGATAACGTGGCGGCAGTAACCCACTGCATGACGCGCCTGCGCTTTGTACTTAACGACAACCGCAGCGTTGATGCGGCTACGCTCAAAAAAATCCCTGGTGTCATGGGCGTGGTGCAAAACGATAACCAGTGCCAGGTCATCATCGGCAACACCGTCTCCCAGGCCTATGCTGAAGTATTAAAACTCCTGCCCGCAGGCGCACAGGCGCAACGTCCCGATCCGCAAAAAGGCAAACTCACCTTCAGACGCATCGGTGCCGGGATCCTTGATGCGCTGATCGGCACCATGTCGCCGCTAATCCCGGCAATCATCGGCGGATCGATGGTAAAACTGCTGGCGATGATCCTCGACATGACCGGCATCTTCCCCAAAGGATCCTCCACGCTGGCGATCCTGAACGTCATCGGCGACGGCGCGTTCTTCTTCCTGCCGATCATGGTTGCCGCCTCCGCCGCGATAAAATTCAAAACCAACATGTCGCTGGCGATCGCCATTGCCGGTGTGCTGGTGCATCCTAACTTTGTCGACCTGATGGCGAAAGCCGCCCAGGGACAACACGTAGAATTTGCGGGCATAACGGTAACGGCGGTCAAATATACCTACACGGTAATCCCGGCGCTCTGCATGACCTGGATCCTCTCCTACATAGAAAAATGGGTGGATAAAATCACCCCGGCGGTAACGAAAAACTTCCTTAAACCGATGCTGATCGTCCTGATCGCTGCGCCGATCGCCATCATGCTGATCGGGCCGCTTGGCATCTGGATCGGTAGCGGCATCTCAGCGATGGTTTACACCATTCATCACTACCTTGGCTGGCTCTCCGTCGCCATCATGGGCGCGCTCTGGCCGTTGCTGGTCATGACCGGCATGCATCGCGTCTTCACGCCAACCATTATTCAGACCATCGCGGAAACCGGCAAAGAGGGAATGGTAATGCCCTCTGAAATCGGCGCTAACCTTTCACTTGGCGGATCGTCGCTGGCGGTCGCCTGGCGCACCAAAAACCCGGAGCTGCGCCAGACTGCACTGGCTGCTGCTGCCTCGGCGATAGTCGCCGGGATCTCCGAACCGGCGCTGTATGGCGTGGCGGTACGGCTGAAACGCCCCTTAATTGCCAGCTTGATCAGCGGCTTTATCTGCGGCGCGGTCGCTGGTTTTGCCGGACTGGCAAGCCACTCGATGGCAGCTCCGGGGCTGTTTACCAGCGTACAGTTCTTTGATCCAACGAATCCCATGAGCATTGTTTGGGTCTTTGCGGTGATGGCGCTGGCGGTGGTGCTTTCCTTCTTTATTACTTTGATTTTGGGCTTTGAGGATATTCCGGTAGAGGAAAAAAGCGAGCAGACAACTGAACAGACTGCCGCCTGGCCCGCCGCTTCTCAGGCCGTTAAAACGCATTAACAGAGGATGCATATGGAAACTAAATTTCCCGCAGGATTTTTATGGGGTGGCGCGATTGCAGCCAATCAGGCCGAGGGTGCATGGCGTGAAGGCGGTAAAGGAGCGGCAACGGTGGATATGATCCCGCACGGCGCCTATCGTTTGGCGGTGAAGCTGGGTCAGCAGCCACGCTTTGAGTGGCGTGACGATGAATTTTATCCCAGCCACGAGGCGATCGATTTTTATCACCGTTATAAAGAAGATATTGCGCTAATGGCGGAGATGGGATTTAAAGTATTTCGCACCTCCATCGCCTGGAGCCGTATTTATCCGCAGGGCGACGAACTCACGCCAAATGAAGCGGGTATCGCGTTTTATCGCGATCTGTTTAACGAGTGCAAAAAATATAATATCGAGCCGCTGGTGACGCTGTGCCATTTTGATGTACCGATGCATCTGGTAAAAGAATATGGCTCCTGGCGCAGCCGTAAAATGGTGGAGTTTTTTACGCGCTATGCGCGCACCTGTTTTGAAGCGTTTGACGGACTGGTGAAATATTGGCTGACGTTTAATGAGATCAATATTTTGCTGCACAGTCCGTTTTCCGGCGCGGGGCTGGTATTTGCTGAGGGCGAGGATCCCCAGCAGGTAAAATATCAGGCGGCGCATCATGAACTGCTGGCCAGCGCACTGGCAACGAAGATTGCCCATGAGGTGAATCCGCAAAACCAGGTCGGCTGTATGCTGGCGGGCGGCAATTTTTATCCTTATTCCTGTAAGCCAGAGGATGTCTGGGCGGCGCTGGAGAAGGATCGGGAGAATCTGTTTTTTATTGATGTGCAGGCGCGTGGCGCTTATCCGGCGTGGACAAAGCGTATGTTCCGTGAGCAGGGGATCGCTATTGAGATTCAGCCGGGCGACGAGGAGATTCTGAAGAATACGGTCGATTTCGTTTCTTTCAGCTATTACGCTTCGCGCTGCGCCTCGGCGGATATGAATAACGAGAATACCAGTGCGGCGAATATTGTTAAGTCTTTGAAAAATCCGTTTATTGAGGCCAGCGAATGGGGTTGGGGCATCGATCCGCTGGGTCTGCGCATTACCATGAATATGATGTATGACCGTTATCAGAAGCCATTGTTTTTGGTGGAGAACGGGCTGGGCGCGAAAGATGTGGTTAATGCTCAGGGCGAGATTGAGGATGATTACCGCATTAGTTATTTGCGCGAGCATATTCGTGCGATGGCGGAGGCGATCGAGGATGGTATTCCGATTATGGGTTATACCAGTTGGGGCTGTATTGATTTGGTGTCGGCCTCTACGGGTGAGATGAGTAAGCGCTACGGTTTTGTGTATGTTGATCGTGACGATCGCGGTCAGGGTACGCTGGCACGTACGCGTAAGAAGTCGTTCTGGTGGTATAAGAAAGTGATAGCCAGTAACGGTGCGGATTTAGATTAGTCGCGTTGGCAGGCGTCAGTTTGGTGCTGATTTTGTGCTGATCGTGGGGGCTGAGTGGAACAGATCTGGTGCCGGTCGCGGGGACTGAGTGGTTTTCTGAGACCAGTTCTGTGCCGGTCGCGGGAGGGCCCGCGCTTCGGGACTTAACCATTGAAAACCCCATAAATCAGTAATGAGCAGGCAGCTCACAGCAGCAACAGACGGCGCGGCAGTTAAATCAGCGGCGAACAGGCAACTCAGGAGTCAGGGAAGCGGCGGGCTGCACCGTATCTAAATCAGCGGCGAACAGACGACTCACTGGTACGGGAAGCAGCAACAGGCGACACAATCGTTAAATCAGCGGCGAACAGACGACTCACTAGTACGGGAAGCGGCAACAGACGGCACGGCAGTTAAATCAGCGGCGAACAGACGACTCACTAGTACGGGAAGCGGCAACAGACGGCGCGGTATTTAAATCAGCGGCATCAGGCGACACAGGAGTCAGGGAAGCGGCGGGCGGATCGTGGAGTAAAGCGTCCCGCGCCAGGGAAGGCGCGGGCCGAGCTGTCATGGATGACGTTTTTTGCGTCTTTACGGAACGGGCCGCCCGCCGCTGACGCCCCCGCCCCGTCAGCCCACGCACCCGCGCCGCTGACGCCCCGCCCCGTCAGTCCACGCACCCGAGCCGCTGACGCCTCCGCCCCGTCAGCCCACGCACCCGCGCCGCTGACGCCCCGTAAACCACAGCCCACGCAACCACGTGGCTTATAACCAACTTCTTACCCTCTACTTATTTCCGCACATTAAATTCGTTATTAACTAATCGGCATCAAATAAATAACGCACGTTAAGTAATTAATCTTGGTTCAAATCTCAAAAACAATCCTTTAAGAGAAATCTCACCTTAACCCAATTAATAAACGCTTGATTATTAATTTTAAATTTTTGCAACAATCTAAATCGTAAAATATATGAAAATAATATGAAGAAAGTCACCCTTTTACATCTATATATTTCCTTCTGTTACTGGCAGAAATAAAACTTTTCTGCCAAACCTGATATTCACACCGCACTCCATCAGCGCGGTGCTTCATCTTTTTCAAATTGAAACTTTTAAAAATCCTTATCTCAAAACCAATAACGGACGGTATCTGCAATGGCAAATAAAAGCAGAAGGTTGACTGTGCCTCAGCGCGTGACACGGCCTGAGACAAAAGCAAAACGCGTACGGTTAAGCGCGCTGGCAGTGGCGGTTTGCCTGGGAGCGGTAGGACAGGCAGCAGCGAACAACTATATCGAACAGGGCGTAGCGGGCGATCCAGCCAGCTGGCGCAGCAGCGAATATAACGCCGAGTGGGGACTGGGCGCGATCAACGCTGATAAAGCCTACGCCGCTGGCTACAGTGGCAAAGGCGTCAAAGTCGGCATCTTCGATCAGTCGGTCTATGCCAAACACCCCGAATTTGTCGGTACCGACAAAGTCATCAACCTTGTCACTGAAGGCATACGCGCCTACACCGACCCTTACATTCCGGTAAAAGCCGGCGATGCCTTCCGCTATGACGGCACGCCAAGCGTTGATTCAGATGGTGAACTGGGATCGCACGGCACCCACGTTGCCGGTATCGCCGCCGGCAGTCGTGATGGCGGGACCATGCACGGCGTCGCTTATGACGCGCAAATTGTCAGTGCGGAAAACGGCGATCCCGGCCCGGAAGATGGCATCATTCTCGGTAACGATGGCGCAGTTTATAAAGCAGGCTGGGATGCGCTCAGAGAAAGCGGCGTGCGCATTATCAACAACAGCTGGGGCATCGGCATCACCGACAAATTTGCACAGGGCGGCAGCGATCCCGCTTATCCGCACTTCACCGTCAATGATGCGCAAAAACAGTTCGACCAGATCAAACAGATCCTCGGCACCGTGCCCGGCGGCGCTTATCAGGGCGCTATTGAAGTTGCTCGCAGCGGCATCATCACCATCTTCTCCGCCGGCAACGATGACAACCTCAACAACCCCGACGCTATCGCGGGCCTGGCTTACTTTGTACCAGACATCACCCCCACCTGGCTCACCGTCGCCAGCGTCGCGCGCGATCCTGCATCCGCCAACAGCGTGCCTTACACCCTAAGCGGCTTCTCCTCCCGCTGCGGCTACACCGCCAGCTTCTGCGTCTCCGCGCCTGGCTCGCGTATTTACAGCTCGATAATCGAGGGCGACAGCATCGATAACCTCACCACCAGCTACGCCAACTACAGCGGCACCTCCATGGCTTCACCGCATGTATCAGGCAGTGCGGCAGTGCTGATGGAACGCTTCCCTTATATGACCGGCGCGCAGATTGCGCAGGTACTGAAAACCACCGCCGTTGATATGGGTGAAGCGGGCATTGATGAACTCTATGGTTGGGGCATGATCGACCTCGGTAAAGCAATTAACGGGCCGGGCATGTTCTACACCGTAGAAGATATCCCTGAAGCGCTGCGCGTGCCGGATCCGGATGGCGTGGCCTATGGCCCAACGCAATTTGTCGCTAACATTCCCGGCATCGGCGCGACGGTAGATGCCGGCACCCCTTATCAGCGCATCTGTAACGAGGCGCAGTGTGATTTTGACGTCTGGTCTAACGACATCTCCGGCCACGGCGGTTTGACCAAAGAGGGCGCAGGATCGCTCTGGCTCACCGGCAGCAACACTTACTCCGGCCCGACGCTGATTAACGCCGGCCTGCTGGCGATTAACGGATCGGTCACTTCTGATGTCACGGTGCAGCAACAGGGCGTGCTGGGGGGATCGGGCAGCACTGGCGCATTAACCGTCGCCAACGGCGGTACCGTCGCGCCAGGTAACTCTATCGGCACGCTTACCGTCAACGGCGACGTTACCTTTGAACAGGGATCGCGCTACGCGGTAGAAGTCGCGCCGGAAGGACGCAGCGACCGCATCGCCAGCACCGGCGCAATCGCCATTAACGGCGGTGAAGTCAGGGTCTCGCTGGAAAACAGCAGCAACCTGCTTAGCCAGAGCGAACTACAAACGCTGACGGGGCGGTATAACATCCTGACCGCAGAGCAGGGCATCAGCGGTCAGTTTGACAGCCTGCTGCCCAACTATGCCTTTACCTTCCTCGGCACCTCCCTCAGCTATCAGGCGAACCAGCTCACGCTGGCGGTCGGACGTAACGATGCCACCTTCGCCAGCGTGGCGGAAACGGCGAATGAGCGTTCGGTTGCGCAGGCGGCGGAAGCGCTGGGCGCAGGCAACCCAGTCTATGAAAGTCTGCTGCTGAGCGGATCGGCTGGCGAAGCGCGTCAGGCGTTCCGTCAGCTCTCGGGTCAGGTGCATGCTGATATCGCCTCGGCGCAGATCAATGACAGTCGCTATCTGCGCGACACGCTCAACGATCGCCTGCGTCAGGCGGAAGGCCTGGCGTATTCGTCACAAATCAAAGCGGATGAGGGCGGCGCATGGGCGAAACTGCTGGGCGCGTGGGATCACGCCTCCGGTGATGCCAACGCCACCGGCTATCAGGCATCCACCTACGGCGTACTGTTGGGGCTGGATTCCGCCTGGGAGGACGATGCGCGCATGGGCGTGGCAACGGGTTACACCCGCACCTCACTGGATGGCGGCTACGGCGCCAGTGCGGATAGCGATAACTACCACCTGGGCGTCTATGGCGGCAAAGCGTATGGCGCGCTGGCGCTGCGTGCTGGTGCAGGCTACTCCTGGCATCGTTTCGATACCTCGCGTTCCGTGAGCTACGGCAGCCAGTACGATCGTGCCAACGCACAGTACAGCGCACGCACCGAGCAGTTCTTTGCCGAAGCGGGTTACAGCATCCCGGCAGGGCTGGTTAACCTCGAACCGTTCGCCAATCTCTCTTACGTTAACTTCCAGAACAACCGCATTGCCGAACAGGGCGGCGCGGCGGCGCTGCATGGCGACAAGCAGCACACGGATGCCACCTTCTCAACGCTGGGTCTGCGTTCCGAGCTGCAATGGGATGTTAACGGCGGAACATCAATCGCGCTGCGCGGTGAGCTGGGCTGGCAGCATCAGTACGGCGAGCTGGATCGGGGGACCGGGCTGAAGTTCAACGGCAGTAGCGCACCGTTTGTGGTGAACAGCGTCTCTGCTTCGCGCGATGGTGCTGTGATCAAAGCCAGCGCTGAGGTGGCGTTAAACAGCAACTCGCATCTGTCGCTGGGCTACAGCGGCCTGTTATCGGAAAACCATCAGGATAACAGCGTCAACGCGGGCTTTAGCTGGAACTTCTGAGTTAACTCACAGAGCGAACGCCATTGACACCGGCGTTCGCTCTGGATGAAACAGGGCCGGAATCACCTTCCGGCTAAATCGATAGCGGCAAACAGCCGTTCCACGCTGACACGCCGCCCGCTGCTTACTGCACCAGATGATGACTAATCGCATATTTCACAATATCGGCGTTGGTGGTGAACTTCATTTTCTTCATCAGGCGTGACTTATAGGTACTCACGGTTTTATTGCTGATCACCAGCGCATCGGCAATGGCATTTATCGATTCGCCATGCGCCAGCATAATCATGATCTGACGCTCGCGCATTGTCAGGTTCTCATGCGGCGGTCGGTCGCCGCTCTGATACTGAGAGAAAATAATCTCCTGCGCCAGCTCATGATCGATATAGCGCGCGCCGCGTGCTACCTGCCGAATCGCGCTCAACAGCGCCTCCGGGTTTTTATCCTTGGTGATATAGCCCAACGCGCCGCAGTACAGCACCCGACGGGCAATCTGCGGTTCGTTATACATGCTCAATACCAGAATACGCAGCGCTGGATACTGCAGGGTAATACGGTTAATGAGATCTTCGCCGCTGATGCCGGGCATGGAAATATCCAGCAGCAGCAGATCGATACCGCCTTCGCGCAGGCGTTCCAGCACCTGACCGCCGTCAGCCGCTTCTCCGACGACATCAATGCCGTCATCCAGCAGAAAAATTTGCTTTAATCCCTCACGCATAATGGCGTGATCGTCAGCAATCATCAGGCGTATTGCTTGCGTCATGAGGTGCTCACTTATCAATCTTGTTAAACAGGGCGCGGGAAAGGCTGCGCGGGCGATGCGGAAAGCTCAGCTGTACGCGGGTGCCTTCGCCGGGACGGCTATCGATGCTGACCTCGCCGTTCAGCATCGCGGCCCGCTCCACCATGCCCGGCAGCCCCCAGGCGTTAGGGCGCACATTCTGCATATCAAAGCCTTTGCCATTATCCACCACATCGATCCGCAGCTTATCGCCATCCTGTTTCACAAAGATATACACGCTGCTGGCTTTGGCATGACGTTGCACATTGGTCAGCGACTCCTGCACCACGCGAAAGGCGGCGGTAACGCATTCGTCGCTCAGGCGCAGCTCTTTTCCCTGCGGCGGGATAAAAATGCAGCGGGTGGTATTGTGCTTGTTAAACTCGTCGCGCAGCCACTCCAGCGCCGGCACCAGACCCAAATTCAGCATATTCGGGCGCAGACGGGTAGAGACGTCGCGCACCACCTGAATAGTACTGTCCACCAGTTGCATCAGATGATCCACCTGCTGATGCAGCGCTTCGCCCGCCTCTGGCGACTGCATACGGATCAGCGATAGACCAACGCGCAGCGAAGTCAAATGCTGCCCCAGCTCATCATGAATCTCATGGGCAAGATGCTTGCGCTCCGCCTCGCGCTGGGTTTCCTGATTGCGTGCCAGCAGGCGCAGCTGCTGATGTGCTTCACGTAGCTCCTCTTCCGCCAGGCGGATAGCGGTGATATCACGTCCGACGGTCAGCACGCTCTCTAACTCGCCGTGCAGATTGAACTCCGGCACGCTGCGTACGTGCAAAATGCATCGGCGGCTGCCCTGGGTAAGCGTCAGCTCGCCTTCCGCTTCGTTGCCGCTTGCCATACTTTGTGACACCAGCCGCAGCAGCGCCATGCCGGTCTCATTGTGCGGCACCGCTTCGGTCAGCTGCCGGTGATAGATCTCCTGTTCGCGCCCTTCAAACCACTTCAGCACCGGCGGGTTAACATACACACAGCGCAGCGCCAGATTGAAACGGGCGATCATATCCGGCGAGTTCTCTACCAGCGCGCGGAACTGCTTCTCGCGCAGCTGCTGAACCGCCTCTTTCTGTTTTACCTCGCGCACGTCGCGCACCACGCACAGCGCATGCGGTTCGCCGCCGTGCAGATAGTGGCTGGAGCTCACCTGAACGGAGATCAGTTCTCCCCGGCTGGGCGTGTGCTGTGAGGTAAAAGTGATCCCTTCCGGGCGCATGGTCAGTTTCCACCATAACGCGGTAACATCATCATCCTGCAATTCATGATCGATAACGGCGAAACTAAGCTGCATTAAGGCATGCGGGGAATAGCCCATTAATTTGCACGCCTTCTCGTTAACATATTTTATCCGCAGATTACGATCCACTAAATAAATCGCATCATGAATGCGATCCAGCGCGATAGAAGAAAGACTATCGGGCGGCGTCAGCGTAGGATTAAGGCAGTGAGAATAATTCTGCAATAACGCATCTCCATTTTCTGGCATCATTTATCAGCCCTCTGAAATTTCAGCGCCGAGCCAACAGAATAAACTTTCCCGCCGGATTTATCTTATTCGCGTAATGTCAGAATAATCTCAGGCATAAACACGATTTTTTAACGTTTCCCTGGCGCGGGAAAGTCGTGAACGAACGGTGCCCACCGGAATATTAAGCTGCTGCGCCACATCCTGATAGCTGCCGTCATGCCCGACTAAAATTGATAGCATGGTTTTCAGATCGTCCGGCAGGGTTTCGATTGAGGCCAGGGTTGCGCCTAAAACCCGTTCATTTTCCGTGATATCGCTCGGATCGCAGTCGTAATGCATATCGGTAAGAATATCATCATTCAGCGTATCAAATAAAAAGCGACCCTGCTGGGATTTATAATAATTGCGAATCAGATTAATCGCGATACCAAACATCCAGGTTTCCGGGCGTGAAGCGCCGATAAATTTATGGCCGTTACGCAGTACCTCCAGGCAGGTCATCTGCGCAATATCTTCCACATCCTCATGATTCGCCACACGCTTGCGAATGAAATTCAGTAATTTCTTATTATTTTTTTTAAAAACGTCCGTCCAGTCGATAGCAACAGCAGAGACAGTTATTGGCTGGTCGGTATTGATGTCGATCATTTTATTTTCTCCACAGGAATCGGGTGTGATTGCCCATTGGCTATAGCAAGCGCTGTGCCAGGAGAAATAAAACAACTAACAGCTTGTTTTTATTATTCGCCGTTTAATTTACCAGGATATTTCTGAGAAAAAACTGGCAAAAAGCATTTTATTCGCTGTGCCATTTTTTACACAAATTTCGCAGGTTAATTATTTCAAAGCGATAAATTTTTTTATTTGTGAATTCAGGGAACCCGAACCGCAAAAGCGCCACATAACCGGGGTCAACCTGATGAGGAACGGGCGATGCTGAAGACCCCAACGCTGCCGCTAATGCCGCACCCTTTTAAAGCCCTGATGAAAGCCGCCGACGGCGGCACAGAGAAAAATGCCAGCCGGGTTGCTGAACAATCGGCTGCCGTCAGTGCCAACGATATGAAAGAAGAAGTGGGGCTGATGTTCTCCGAGCGTGCCGAAAGCCAGAAAAAGACCGAGCAGCGCCGTGTGCAGCAGCAGCACCTGCGTCACCGACAAAACGCAGGCAAGGTTGAACTGCATAAGCTTTACGCCATGCTCGACTCCGACGATCGGGCGCGGCGGGAAACCCACCTCGGACAGCTGCGCGATGCGCTGAAGCGCAAGCCGCCAGCAGATACCGATGAGCTGCTGGCGCAGTTGGATAACGATCCGGCTCGCTGCGATCTGCTGCTGCGCGTGATGGAGCGTGAAGCGCGCGATCAGGGCGATGATGAGCTTTGTCACACCATTAACAACCATCTACAGACGCTGCAAACCCAGCATGGCGAACGCCTGCGCGCCGGTCTGAACACCGCCGCCGCCTTCGCGGAATTTACCGTGCATCCGCAACAGCGCCAGACGCTGCGCAACCTCTATTACGACAGCATTGTTCATCAGCAGTCGGCAATTGCGATGGTCGATCTGCTGCTGGCGCATACCGAACCGCAGCAGTTTGTCTCTGGCCTGCGCACCTTACAGCGGGCGCTGGCAGACGATATCGCCGCGCTGGCTTCTTCCATCAGCACCGGCGCGCTGCGCCATATCCAGACCGGCCTCGCAGAAGCGCGCCAGGTAAGTCATACGCTGGAAGAGAGCCAGAAGCTGCTGGAGCGCATGGCGGGAAAAATGACGCTGCATACCGTCAGCGCGGTGGATCTGACGCGCCGCCTGCTGCATCTCAGCCACCACGGCGCCTGGCAGCAGGATCTCCAGCAGTTAGGCGAAGATGTGGTGGCGCACCCCAGCGCCCGCCAGCTGTCGATGTTCTTTAACGCGATCCTGCCGCTGGTGCGCAGCCTGCCGCTGGCGTTATGGAAAGTAAAAGATGGGCGAAAAACCGCGCTGGCGCTGCTGGCAAGTCACAGCGCCGCGCTGTTAAAGAATGAACGTAAACAGGCGCGTAACCCCTGAGCGCAAGGCAAGAGAGACGTAAGATGAACGGCTTATTTTTAATTCTCAATAAAATTGCCATCAGCGCCATGCAGCGCTCTGAGATTGTCGGCGCCGCCTTTGCCATGGCGCTGGTGTTTATGCTGATTATCCCGTTGCCGCTGGCGCTGATTGATACGCTGATTGCGCTGAATATCTGCCTCTCTTCGCTGCTGATCGTACTGGCGATGTACCTGCCAAAGCCGCTGGCCTTTTCCACCTTTCCGGCGGTGCTGCTGCTGACCACGATGTTTCGTCTGGCGCTGTCGATCTCGGTGACGCGCCAGATCCTGATCCAGCAGGACGCGGGCCATATCGTTGAAGCCTTTGGCAGCTTTGTGGTCGGCGGCAATCTGGCAGTGGGGATGGTGATGTTTTTGATCCTGACGGTGGTGAACTTTCTGGTGATTACCAAAGGATCGGAGCGCGTAGCGGAAGTCGCGGCGCGCTTTACCCTCGACGCGATGCCTGGAAAGCAGATGTCGATCGACAGCGATCTGCGCGCCGGATTGATCGATGTGCATCAGGCCAAAGCGCGGCGTAGCGATCTGGCCAAAGAGAGCCAGCTATTTGGCGCAATGGATGGCGCGATGAAATTCGTGAAGGGCGACGCCATCGCCGCGCTGGTGATCCTGTTTATCAACCTGATCGGCGGCATCAGCATCGGCGTGCTGCAGGTGGGCATGACGGCGGGCGAGGCGTTGCATGTATTCTCGATCCTCACCATTGGCGACGGGCTGATTGCCCAGATCCCGGCGCTGTTGATCTCGCTTACGGCTGGGATGATCATCACGCGCGTTTCATCGGACAACGACAGCGTGGAAGCGCCGAATATTGGCCGTGAGATCGCCGAACAGCTTACCAGCCAGCCGAAGGCATGGATCCTCGCCTCAATGGGCATGCTGGGTTTTGCGCTGGTGCCGGGGATGCCGGGATTGGTTTTTACCCTGTTGGCGCTGATCACCCTCGGCAGCGGCGGATTTCAGGTGTGGCGCGCCCGGCATACGCTGCGTCTTGCGCAGCCGCAAATTGAAAACGAAGTAATCCCGCCGGAGCTGAATGGTCGCGAGGATCTGCGCCAGTTCAACCCGACGCGGCCTTATCTGATCCAGTTTCCCACTGATTGTCGCGGCAAGGCGGAAACCCTCGATTTAGTGCAGGAGATCCGCCGCCTGCGTAACCGTATCGTCTATAACTTCGGCTTTACCCTACCGGCGTTTGACATTGAATTCAGCGACAAACTGAGCGCGGATGAATTCCGTTTCTCGGTGTATGAAATCCCGAAAGTGGCCGGCACCTTTAACACCGCCTGCCTTGCCGTGGAGGCGCGCTGGCTGGAGAGCCTGAGTGAAGAAGAGCAGCGCCAGCTACAGGCTGACAATCAGCCTGCGCTGCCGGAAACGGGCGGGGAGCAAGCGCCGTCGATCGTCGCGCCGAAACCCGCGCTGGGCCAGGCCGCGCGTCAGGAGGCGCACTATCTCTGGTTGCCGCCCGATCATCCGCTGCTGGAAAATCAGGAGGTGGTGCGCTGGACTGCCGCCGAGCTGCTGCTGAAACGCATGGAAAATGCCATTCACGCCAGCAGTCCGCATTTTATCGGCCTGCAGGAGACCCGCGCGCTGATGGGCTGGCTGGAGAGCGAGCAGCCGGAGCTGGCGCAGGAACTGCAGCGGGTAATGCCGCTGGCGCGCTTCTCCAGCGTATTACAAAAGCTGGTGGCGGAGCGTATTCCACTGCGTTCGGTACGCGCCATCGCCGAAGCGTTAATCGAGCATGGTCAGCATGAGCGCGATGTGTTTCTGCTGACCGAGCAGGTGCGCATTACGCTGAAAACCCATCTTTGCCATCAATACAGCCAGGCGGACGGCATCCATGCCTGGCTGCTGTCGCCGGAGCTGGAAGAGGCGCTGCGCGACAGCCTGCGTCAGACGCAGAACGATATTTTCTTCGCGCTGAGCCAGGAACAGATTCAGGCGGTGCATCAGCAAATAGGCCAGGCCTTCACCACCGGCAACGAACAGCAGGCGGTGCTGCTGGCAGCGCAGGATCTGCGTGGGCCGCTGCGCGCGCTAATCGCCGAATCCTTCCATCAGGTGCCGGTGCTTTCTTTTGCTGAACTGGAGCCGACGCTGGCGGTGCATGTGCTGGGACGTCTGGAGGCGGATGCACTCTTTTATTCACTCACCAACTGGGAGGGAGAATAATGTTTGAACTGCGCGTACTGTCGGGGTTGCACTGCGGGGCCGCGCTGCCGCTCAGCGGCGATCGCTGGCAGATTGGCGCGTCGCCGCAGGCTGATTTGCTGCTCAGCGATGAAAGCGTAACGGGCTGCGAGCGCTGGCTGCATTGTCAGGAAGGGAGCTGGTGGCTGACGGAACAGGAAGAGGCCAGCGACCGGCAGCCGGTTACGCTGGAAGAACCCTTTGAACTGGCGGGCGTCTGGCTCTGCGTGGCGCAGGCCAGCACGCCGTGGCATGAGGCCGCCGCGCTGCCCGCCAGCGCCTTGGCTTCCGCGCCTGCCGCCGCCGTAGCGGAAGAGGTGGCAGCGCGTACCGGCACGCCACGCTGGATGCGCGGGGTGATATTCGGCCTGCTGCTGCTGTTCAGCTTCACCGTGGTGAGCTGGATCTTACAGCCCACGGTCGCCCAGCCCAACGCCGGTGAAAATTCACGCCCCGCCTGGGGAACAGTGGAGGATCTGCGTGCGCCGCTGCAAATCATGCTGCGCGAACGCGACCTGGCGAACAGCGTAAAAATCAGTCGTCAGGGCGATCGCCTGCTGCTGAGCGGTAGCCTGACTAAACCGCAAATCACCGTTTTTAACCGCATGATGACGCGCTTCTATGCGCGCTACAGCGCTGCTGCGCCGGTCACCAGCGCAGTGCGTCCGCTGGAGAAAAAGCTGCCGTTCCGCATCGTGCAAATTGCAACCGGATCGCGCGCCAATATTGTTACCGACGAGGGCGATCGGCTGTTTATCGGCGATCAGATTGGCGATCTGCGTCTGGTGGCGATCACCGACGATCGGATCGAGTTCAGCGGTCACGATCCTATTACGGTGAAATGGTAATGCGCATCGATCTTGATAGCTGGTTCAGCCAGCAGCAGCAGCGGCTGCGTCAGCCCGATGCGGTCAGCGTGTATGGCCGTATTACCGGCATCAGCGGCATTCTGCTGGAGTGCAGCCTGCCGCGTGCGCGCATCGGCGATCTCTGCCGTATCGAACGCGACGCGGAAGAGAGCGTGATGGCGGAAGTGGTGGGCTTTAACCCGCAGCATACGCTGCTGTCAGCGCTGGGGCCGCTGGACGGCATCGCGCAGGGCGCAAGGGTGACGCCGCTTTATCTGCCGCACAGTATCTCTGTTTCCGATGCGCTGCTGGGCTGCGTGCTGGATGGTTTTGGTCGTCCGATTGACGGCCAGGGCGTCGGTGCGTTTGCGCTGCCGGGCGAGGCGGAACGCACCATCCCGGTGCTGGGCGACGCGCCGCCGCCCACAGCCCGCCCGCGTATCTCAGCGCCGCTGCCAACAGGTGTACGCGCCATTGACGGCATGCTGACCATTGGCGTTGGCCAGCGCGTTGGTGTATTTGCCGGGGCGGGCTGCGGCAAAACCACGCTGCTGGCAGAGCTGGCGCGTAATGCGCCCTGCGATGCGATTGTTTTTGGACTGATTGGCGAGCGTGGCCGCGAACTGCGTGAGTTTCTCGATCATGAGCTGGATGAAGAGCTGCGCAGCCGCACGGTGCTGATCTGTTCTACCTCCGATCGCAGCAGCATGGAGCGCGCCCGCGCCGCCTTTACCGCGACCGCCATTGCCGAAGCCTTTCGCGAGCAGGGCAAAAGCGTGCTGCTGATCCTCGATTCCCTGACCCGTTTCGCCCGCGCCCAGCGTGAAATCGGCCTGGCGCTGGGCGAACCGCCCGGACGCGGTGGCCTGCCGCCGTCGGTCTATACCCTGTTGCCGGGGCTGCTGGAGCGCGCCGGACAAACCGAAAAGGGGGCGATCACCGCGCTCTACTCGGTGCTGATCGAAGCAGACTCCATGAACGATCCGGTGGCTGACGAGGTGCGCTCGCTGATCGACGGCCATATCGTGCTGTCACGCCGTCTGGCGGAGCGCGGCCACTATCCGGCGATCGATGTGCTGACCAGCCTGAGCCGCACCATGAGCAACGTGGTAACCCGCGAGCAGATGCGCGATGCCACACAGCTGCGCCGCATGATGGCGGCGTGGCAGCAGGTAGAGATGTTGATTCGTCTGGGCGAATACCAGCCCGGCCACGATGCGATGACCGATGCGGCAGTGGAGGCGCAGCCGGTGATTAACGGCTATTTGCGCCAGGCCACGCGCGCGCCCAGCGACTGGGAGACGACGCTGCATCATCTTTCAGAGGTAAGCCAACATGCGCCAGAGGATTAACCCCATTGAAGAACCGGCCCCGGAAGATCCCGCTGCCAGTTTGCGCGACGCGTTTGCCCTGCTGTTGCCGATCCGCCGTCAGCGCCTGCGTCGCAGCGAGCGTGAGCAGCGTCAACACGAGCAACAGCTGGAACAGCTGCGTGCGGAGGCGAGAAGGGCAGATGAACAGCTTACGCAGCGGCAAAGCGATTATCAGAGGCTGCGCGCCGGGTTTGATACCGCTTATCTGGGGCATCAACCATTTTCCCGGTTGCAGCGTGGCCTGCAGCAGGAGGAGAGGGCCGCCGGGGCAGTACAGCGCCAGCGCCAGGCGGTCTGCGAAAGCGCTGCGCAGTGTGCCGCGCAAAGCGAGAAGCTGGCGGCGGCGCGTACAGAAACTCAGCTGCGACAACGGGAGCTGGAAAAGCTGGAGATGCTGATGCAGGAAAATGAGGTGCCATCATGAACCCTTTTGCGGATCGAACCTTCGCCGCAAAGCCGCGGCCTGAACCGCAACCGCGCGAGCCACGTGAACCGCGCCCGCCGGAGCGCGAGACGACACGCGTCAGCGCAACGTCGAAGCCCCTGAAACCGCAACCAGAGCCAGCGCCGCAGGCAAAACCGCCCTTACGCGGGGCGGATAAAACGCGCCACGAACGCAGCCAGGGCAATACGCCAGGCAGCGCGACGAAACGCAGCGACGAGCCGTCTTCGGCCAGCCCGGACGGCCTGCTGTTCAGCGCGCTGCTGGATAGTGTCCCGACGCCGCCCGCTTTCAATGGCTGCGGCGTGGAGCTGCATACGCAGCCGCGTTTTACTCATGAGACCGCACACAGCGCGCCCGCCGCCGCGCCAATGGCGCTCTGGCAGCCGCTGGAGGCGGAGCTGGGACGCATTACCGACCGTCAGCCTGACGGGCCGGTCGCGATGACGCTGCTGCTGCCGCGTCTCGGTGCGGTGGATGCGCGTTTACAGCATCTGCCCGCTGGCGGTTGGGATATTGCGCTGCGCTTTTCACCGGCGGCGTTAAACGCGCTGGAAGCGCATCAGGAGCGCTGTCGCCAGGCGCTGCGGCGTCGAATGGCCAGCCGGGTGCGTCTGCGTTTTGAACAGCGGGGGGCCGCATGAAACTCTCTCTGCCACGCCGGGAGACGGATGAGGCACTGCTGCGTCAGCGTATCGGTGCCGGGCTGCGCTTTCACTATACGCTGGCGGGCGAGGCGGGCCAGCTGGCGCTTTTTCTTCCGAAGGATCAGTCAACGGCGGCACCCGGGCTGACGCTGGGCTGCAACAGCGGCGTCTTGCAATTAAGCGATGCGGAAGGGGTACTGGCGCTGATCTCTGATTGCCCCGCGCTGCCGTATGCCGAGGCAGAGAGCACGCCCTGGTACTGGCCGCTGTTTAATCAAAGCCTGAGTAGTGAATTACAGCCGCTGTTTGGCAATCTCTCGCCGGTAAATAAAACAGAAGATGCACCATTTTCGCTTTGCCTGGAACTCAGGCTCGGTGAACTCCACTCAGAAAGTATGTTGATGGCATCCATTGCCACGCTGAACCGCCTGCTGGATCAGGCGGGCTGGCAGCCGGAGGCGGCGGGGCTGCCGTCCGATTTGCCGCTGAGCTTTCCGCTGACCGTTGGCGCGCTCACGTTGAGCGTCGGACAGCTGCGTCAGCTGCGACCGGAAGATGTGCTGTTGCCGACGCACGCCGCTTTTTCTCCGTATGGAGAAGGCTCACTGCAGCTGGCTGGCCTGCGCCTGACCGGAGAGCTAACCGGTCAGGCGGATCGCGCCTTTTTTACTCTTTCTGATTTGGAGATCGCGCCTGTGACATTTCCCTACGATAACGATGATATGGCCCCCGCTACGCAGCCCGACGGGGCGTGGCAGAGCGAGCCTGCGCCCGCGCTGGATGGATTGCCGCTGGCGTTAACGGTGCGCTGCGGCCAGCTGCGTTTGACGCTGGGAGAGCTACAGCACCTGAGCGCCGGAACCACGGTTATGGTGGATAACGTGCGGCCAGGCGAGGCGCTGCTGTGTCACGGCGATTTTCCGCTGGCGAAAGGCGAACTGGTGGATGTGGAAGGGCGGCTGGGGTTACAGATCACCCATATGCTGCCGGGCAGTATTAATCCTCTGGGACACGGCGGGTAAAACGCGAATGGAGATGCAGTCGCTTAACCCGATGATGCTGGCGCTGTTCCTCGGCGTGCTGTCGCTGGTGCCGATGTTGATGATTATCTGTACCTGCTTCCTGAAAATTTCCATGGTGTTGATGCTGACGCGTAACGCCATGGGGGTGCAGCAGGTGCCGCCTAATATGGCGCTGTACGGCATCGCGCTGGCCGCCACGCTGTTTGTGATGGCACCGGTCTTTAATGATTCAAGCCAGCGTATCAAAGCGATGCCGCTCGATTTCAGCAGCATGGAGCGGCTGGAGTACACCTTCGGCAACGGCGCGGAGCCGCTAAGAAAATTCATGTCGCGTAATACCGACCCGGATATTCTGGTGCATCTGCAGGAGAACGGCGCGCGCATGTGGCCCAAAGAGATGGCGCAGAGCATTACGCCGCAAAGCCCGCTGCTGATTATCCCCGCCTTTGTGCTGTCGGAGCTGCAAAACGGCTTCAAGATCGGCTTTCTGATTTTTATCCCTTTTCTGGTGGTGGACCTGATTGTCTCGAACGTGCTGCTGGCGCTGGGGATGCAGATGGTTTCGCCGATGACGGTCTCGCTGCCGCTAAAAATCCTGCTGTTTGTGCTGGTCAGCGGCTGGACGCGGCTGCTGGACGGCCTGTTCTACAGCTATCTGTGAGGCGGCAATGGAGATACTGACTTTTTTCCGCCAGGCGATGCTGCTGGTGGTGCTGCTTTCCGCGCCGCCGCTGATTGTGGCGGTGCTGGTGGGCATCGTGATTTCGCTGGTGCAGGCGGCGATGCAGCTACAGGATCAGACGCTGCCGTTTTGCCTGAAACTGGTGGCGGTAGGCATCACCCTGGCGATGACCGGGCGCTGGGTAGGCGTTGAGCTTATTCAACTGACGCAGAACGCTTTCGCCATGATGTCGCGGGTAGGCAGCTGATGCTGTGGAGCGACGCGCTGGATCAGCTGTTTAACGCGCTGCTGGCGCTGTTGCTGGGCATGGCGCGCATTTTTCCCTGTCTGCTGCTGACGCCTGTATTCTCTTTTTCCGTGATTAAAGGCACGCTGCGCACCGCTATTGTGGTCGCGCTGGCGTTGTTTATCGCGCCGGTGTTATATGGCGATATGCTTAGCGCTTCCCTGTCGCTGATGGGGCTGGCGGCCATCGCCATTAAAGAGCTGATCCTCGGCGCGCTGATTGGTCTGATCCTGGGGCTACCGTTCTGGATGTATGAATCGGTCGGCGCGCTGTTCGATAACCAGCGCGGTGCGCTGATGGGCGGGCAAATTAACCCGCAGCTGGGACCAGACGCCACGCCGCTGGGCTATCTGATGAAGCAGGTGATGATTCTGTTGCTGATAGTGGGGCCGGGGCTGGGCGCGATTACGCAGCTGCTGTGGGACAGTTATCGTATCTGGCCACCGCTGGCGTGGCTGCCGCCGTTGAGCGAGCAGGGCTGGCAAGTCTGGCTGGATCTGTTGAAAGAGACGTTTGTCGCCATGGTGCTGTATGCCGGGCCGCTGGTGGGGCTGCTGCTGCTGCTGGATTTCGCGGTAGGCATTATCAGTATTTACAGCCCGCAGATTCAGGCCACGGTGCTGGCGATCCCGCTGAAATGTTTGCTGGGGCTGCTGTTTTTTGTTTTGTATCTGCCGCTGCTCAACCATCTGGCCGGGGAGCGCCTGTTTGAGTTGCGCGATCTGAGCGCGATATTCCCCCATTTGTTTGCGGCTAAGGGAGCGGGACATGAGTGAAAAAACCGAAGACGCAACCCCGCAAAAGCTCCAGGAATCACGTAAAAAAGGGCAGGTAAGCCAGAGTCAGGATATTCCCAAGCTGCTGATTTCCATTGGCATCCTGGAGGCGATTTTTGCACTGGTGGACAGCGGCATGCAGCGAATGGAAGCGATGATTATGCTGCCGCTGACGCGCATCGGTCAGCCCTTTGGCCACGCCATGGAGGAGGTAGTAACCGATTCGCTGCTGGTGCTGCTGCTCTTTTCCGCCATTATCGGGGCGATTGCAATTGTGCTGCGTATCGTGGGCGGCTGGCTGCAGTTCGGGCCGCTGTTTGCGGTGGAGGCGATGATGCCGAAGCTGGAGAGCCTGAATCCGGTCAATCACTTCAAAAATATGTTCTCGGCGCGCCAGTTTACCCAGTTGCTGACCAGCATTATCAAAGCGGGGGCGATTGGCATGGTGCTGTGGCTGGCGTTAGAACCGGAAATCGGTAATCTGGCGCGGCTGGCACAAACCGATCTCAACACCTTCTGGCATGGCGTGTTGATGCTGTTTGTTAAGGCGGCACGCCAGGTGCTGCTGGCGCTTCTGGCGCTGAGCGTGCTGGACTTTGGCCTGCAAAAGTATTTTTACCTGAAACAGCAGCGCATGAGCCATGAAGATATCCGCAACGAATTCAAGCAGAGCGAAGGCGATCCGCATATGAAAGGGCACCGCCGACAGGTGGCGCATGAGATCTTAAACGAAGCACCGAAAGCGCCGCCTCGGGTTGCGGTAGAGGAGGCTGACGTGCTGCTGGTCAACCCGACCCACTTTGCCGTAGGGCTGTACTATCGCCCCGGCGAAACCCCACTGCCGCGTCTGCTGTTCAAGGCCAGCGATGATGATGCTCACCATTTGATTGAGCAGGCGCAGCGCGCAAAAATTCCGGTGATCCGTTATATCTGGCTGGCGCGTACGCTTTATCGCACCACGGCGGAAGGTGAGTGGATCCCGCGCGAAACCTTAAAAGCGGTCGCTCAGGTTTATCGTCTGCTACGCGAGCTGGAAGATCACTATCTGGATGAGGTGATAGAGCTGGAAGAGGAGTGATCATTTTAATAATGATTAGCAGTGAGAACCTTCTGGATTAAAGAGCTTTAAGACGATATAAATCGTCAACTTTTTCCACTGTTGCCGGATAATATCAAGGGCACAAAGATAGATTTTATTTAAAATGTTTTTTTAACAAGAAATGGCTAATGGACTGACCGTTATATAGCGGCGAAATATAGCGTTATAATTAATGCTTGGTTAATTATTCAAATACTAATTATGATTATATTTATCAACTAAAATCGACAGTTGATAAAGTTTAACCTGCATCAATAGATTTTTAATTTTACTTAAAAAAATAACTTCCCTGCTTTTTTTCAACAACGTTGCCTGTTAGCGTAAACCTGATTTTATCATCTTTTTTCAAAGCCAGATAAAATGCGTGCGTCAGGATCATGATGAACCGTTAATAAATTATCACAGCCGCTTTTTAAGCTGCGGCAGCTATTCGTATCATGGCTCTAATAACCACTTTGAGCTGATTTATAACAGAGTTAATAAAGTTAACGCTAACCCATTTCCTTATTATCACCGCCCGCATCCGCGGGCCCGCTGAGCACGGAACTCACCTATGTCTGAACGTATCACCGCACGGCTCCCGCAGGAGGGGCTGCTTTTCTGGAAGCTGGAGGGACGCGAGGCGCTGTCGCATCCCTTCGAACTCACCGTCACGCTGCTGGGCCCCGACGCCCGCGCCGACCGCCACGCGCTGCTGGGCCAGCCGCTGACGCTGGACATCCCCACCGGGCGCTTTCTGGCGGGCACGCGGCACCTCAACGGCAAAA
>NZ_JBNJSN010000016.1:0-36486 GCF_050113845.1 Pantoea sp. FN0305
GCCAGCGTTCAATCTGAGCCATGATCAAACTCTTCAATTTAAAAGTCTGATGCTCAAAGAAAAACGTCGTAATGAATTACGTGTTCACTCTGAGACTTGATACTGCAATAGTTTTTGCGATATCCCGTCCGTGAGTGCCCACACAGATTGTCTGATAAATTGTTAAAGAGCAGTGCGACCGGTACCTGATACCGTTGTCGCGAGGTGGCGTATATTACGCTTTCCTCTTTCAGAGTCAACCTCTTTTTTTCAGAAGTTTTTCTCCGGCGATTCATCTTGCTGAACCGCTCAACACCGCGTGGCGTAAGCCGTTGTGCCGTGTCGATGGAGGCGCATTATAGGGAGTTCTCCGCGGCCTGCAACCGCTAAATTGCAAAAAAGTGACTGTTTGCTGCAATCCCCAGCAAAAGCCCGGTTTATACGCAGTTATCCACAGATTTATGCACGCGCCGCGAGGATTCTAATTTAGGCGAGCATCGCGCAAACGTTTTCGCTACAATGCCAGCCGACGTTATTAATGCCCCTGATGGGGCGTTACCTGAAGCTTACCTTTATAAAAGGTCTGTTAAGCTTGATGTAACGCTCTTTACTTGCGAACCAAAGCCAAGGGATAAAACCACCATGCAACAACGTCGTCCTGTACGCCGCGCTCTGCTCAGCGTGTCTGATAAAGCCGGTATCGTCGAATTCGCTCAGGCTCTTTCTCAAAGAGGCGTCGAGCTTCTCTCCACTGGCGGCACCGCTCGTCTGCTGGCTGATGCTGGCCTGCCGGTTACTGAAGTCTCTGATTACACCGGTTTCCCGGAAATGATGGATGGACGCGTTAAAACTCTGCATCCGAAAATACACGGTGGCATTCTCGGACGTCGCGGGCAGGATGATGCGATCATGAGTCAGCATCAAATCGCGCCAATCGATATGGTCGTAGTCAATCTTTATCCCTTTGCTCAGACCGTCGCGCGTGAAGGCTGTACGCTGGAAGATGCGGTAGAAAATATCGATATTGGCGGGCCGACCATGGTGCGCTCGGCGGCCAAGAACCATAAAGACGTGGCGATCGTAGTTAAAAGCAGCGACTATCAGGCGATCGTTGCCGAGCTGGACGCTAACGAAAATGCATTAACCTTCGCTACCCGCTTCGATCTCGCTATCAAGGCATTTGAACATACCGCTGCCTATGACAGTATGATTGCTAACTACTTCGGTAGCCTGGTACCGGCCTATCATGGCGAGACCAATGCGCCTTCAGGCCGCTTCCCGCGCACCTTAAATCTGAACTTCATTAAAAAACAGGACATGCGCTACGGCGAGAACAGCCATCAGCAGGCCGCTTTCTATATTGAAGAAGAGATTAAGGAAGCTTCTGTCGCTACTGCTCATCAATTGCAGGGCAAAGCGCTCTCCTATAACAATATTGCCGATACCGATGCCGCACTGGAGTGCGTGAAAGAGTTCGACGAACCTGCCTGCGTTATCGTTAAGCATGCCAACCCCTGTGGCGTGGCGGTCGGCGGCTCTCTGCTGGAAGCCTACGAGCGCGCGTTCAAAACCGATCCTACCTCCGCTTTTGGCGGCATTATCGCCTTTAACCGCGAACTGGACGAAGCGACTGCACAGGCAATTATTAGCCGTCAGTTTGTTGAAGTGATTATTGCGCCTTCCGCCAGCGACGCGGCCCTGCAGATCACAGCGGCAAAACAGAACGTTCGTGTACTGACCTGCGGTACCTGGCAGCAGCGTGTAGGTGGCCTGGATTTCAAACGCGTTAATGGCGGTCTGCTGGTACAGGATCGCGATTTAGGCATGGTAGACCGTAGCCAGCTGCGTGTGGTCTCTAAACGTCAGCCAACGGAACAGGAGCTGCGTGATGCCCTGTTCTGCTGGAAAGTCGCCAAGTTTGTTAAATCCAATGCCATCGTATATGCGCGCGACAATATGACCATCGGCATTGGCGCCGGTCAGATGAGCCGCGTCTATTCCGCTAAGATTGCCGGTATCAAAGCTGGAGACGAAGGGCTGGAAGTAAAAGGTTCCGCTATGGCCTCTGATGCTTTCTTCCCGTTCCGTGACGGCATTGATGCCGCTGCCGCCGTTGGCGTTAGTTGCGTTATCCAGCCGGGCGGCTCAATTCGCGATGATGAAGTGATTGCCGCCGCAGACGAACACGGTATCGCGATGATCTTTACTGATATGCGTCATTTCCGTCATTAATCGCCTGGAGAGTCATAAATGAATATCTTGATCATTGGTAACGGCGGCCGCGAGCATGCGCTGGCATGGAAAGCGGCTCAGTCTCCCCTGGCGGATCGCGTCTTTGTCGCGCCGGGCAACGCGGGTACCGCTTTAGAGCCTGCGCTACAGAATATTGATATCGCAGCTACCGATATCCCGGCCTTACTCGCTTTCGCGCAGAGCGAAAAAATTGATTTAACCATCGTTGGCCCCGAAGCGCCGCTGGTAAAAGGCGTGGTCGATGCATTCCGTAAAGCGGGACTGAAAATTTTTGGCCCCACAAAAGCGGCCGCCCAACTGGAAGGCTCTAAAGCTTTTACCAAGGATTTTCTGGCGCGCCACCAGATCCCTACGGCGGAATACCAAAACTTTACCGACGTTGAGCTGGCGCTGCAGTATGTTCACGCTAAAGGCGCTCCGATTGTGATTAAAGCGGACGGTCTGGCAGCCGGTAAAGGCGTGATCGTTGCCATGACGCTGGAAGAAGCGGAAGCCGCAGTACGGGATATGCTGGCGGGCAATGCCTTTGGCGATGCCGGGCACCGTATCGTGGTGGAAGAGTTTCTTGATGGCGAAGAGGCCAGCTTTATCGTGATGGTGGATGGCGAGCATGTCTTGCCCATGGCGACCAGCCAGGATCATAAACGTGTGGGCGATGGCGATACCGGCCCCAATACTGGCGGCATGGGCGCTTACTCCCCTGCTCCGGTCGTTACGGCGGAAATCCACCAGCGCGTGATGGATGAGGTTATCTGGCCAACCGTGCGCGGCATGGCAGCAGAAGGCAATGTCTATACCGGTTTCCTGTATGCCGGGTTAATGATTGGCCAGGATGGTCAGCCGAAAGTCATTGAATTTAACTGCCGCTTTGGCGATCCGGAAACGCAGCCAATCATGCTGCGCCTGCAGTCAGACCTGGTTGAGCTCTGTCTGGCGGCCTGCGAAGGCAAGCTGGATGAAACAGAGTCGCTGTGGGATGAGCGTCCGGCATTGGGCGTGGTATTGGCCGCTGGCGGTTATCCTGGCGACTACCGCACCGGCGATGTGATACACGGCCTGCCATTGGAAGAAGTCGCTGATGGTAAAATTTTCCATGCCGGAACGCGTCTGGAAAATGATCTGGTTACCACCAACGGCGGGCGCGTACTTTGCGTAACGGCGCTTGGCGCCGATGTCGCTGCGGCACAGCGTCGCGCCTATGAGCTGGCAACGTCTGTTTCATGGGATGGCAGCTTCTGCCGTCGTGATATCGGCTATCGCGCTATCGGACGGAAATAATCTCTGCTGCGGTTCCGCTATTCCGGCGGAGCCGCGCTTCACGCCTGACTAAAAGTCCGCTTCTTGCGGTTCCCACTGGCAGTCATCCTCCGTTGAAACCTCCAACAGCTGCGTATCCGCAGGCGCTTCCAGCCAGGCGACGCTGACCCTAGCTCCTGTCTGATGCTGAAGCTGCTCTATTTTTCGCCATTCGCTCTCATCCAGTGTCGGCTTGATCTGCTCGCCCTGACAGGTTTGCAGCGTGTTGTTACCCTGCCAGCGTCCCTGTTTCAACAGTACACGCCCGGCCAGCAACGCATCGCTAATCTTTAACATGCGCTGCGCATCAAATTTATACAGTTCAATGGCTTGTTCGCTGACCGCCTCGCGGCGTCCCGCCAGCTGTCGCTGCATAAAGCTCAGGCTGCCATCGCCGTCAAAACGCAACGTTACATCATCTGGCCGGGCATCCTTAAGATGGCGTTCAATACTGATAAGATTGCCATCCTGCCAGCCATAGCGGGTAAAGACGGTAGCGCCTTCCTGAAACGGCGTAAAGACCGTCAGCATATGCACGCTATCCTGATGGTTCTTACGCCAGATGCGTACCGCACCGCGATCGGCCAGATAGCCGCTGGCGGTAAAGTCAGGCAGCGACGGCTGTGAGCTACAGCCTGCCAGCAGTAACGTCAGAAGTGCAAATAGCCGCTTCATGATGCTCCGTGTTTACAACAGACGACAAAAAAACAAAAGGGCGACAATAATTGCCGCCCTCGTTAAACCTTTCACTGCAACGCGATTACTTAACGGCGTCTTTCAGTGCTTTACCAGATACGAATGCCGGTACGTTAGCAGCAGCAATTTTGATTTCATTACCAGTCTGCGGGTTGCGGCCAGTGCGCTCAGCACGGTGGTTAACTTTAAAAGTACCAAAACCAACCAGTTGTACAGCATCACCATCTTTCAGAGACTCGGTAATTGCAGCCAGGGTGGATTCCAGCGCAGCTTTAGCCTGGGACTTGGAGAGATCCGCTTTCTCTGCAATTACATCAATCAGTTGAGTCTTGTTCATAAGTTATCCTTACAGTGTATTTATCGCTTGCTAAGCATCGAGTGCGAGGGAATAGCCAGATTCTGACACCCTTCAGCCTGCACGCACCGATAGCCACATTTTTCAGCCCCCCAAATGTAGACCAGACAGGGGGCGGATGTGAAGCCTTTAGGCACGACAATTCAGGCGTGAAGTCACGTTTTATCGCGTTATTGCTCTATTTTTATACCAATGTTGCTAATCGCTGCTTCTCGCAGGTCAGAACGCAGTCCTTTTATCAGATCCAGGTCTCGCTCTTCACAGGCTGCCAGCAGGCGAAAAATCTCCCACTGCTCGTCCCATTCTTCTTCAATCGCCGGGAGCGCGCCCAGCTCTTCATCGGTCATTTCGCGACCAGCATGGGTCATTTCCAGCATCGCTACCGTGGTAATGGAGGTCTCGCTCACTTCAATCGCATGCACCAGCGTCTCCCCACTCAAACGCGAATGCAGCAGCTCACTTAACGCGACGCAAGCGTCAATCGCAGGATAAACACCGTAAACCTCGAAATCGTCCGCCAGCGGAATCGCCTCTTCGAGTTTTTCCAGCTGGCTGTCGAAATTGATTTTGGCATCCTTTACCGTTAGCGATTCCCAGATCAGATCGAGAATGCGTCGGTAAAGCTGCGCGTCAGCAAACTGCGTCTGCTGGCAAAAAGCCCAATAGTTGGGATAGAGGCGCTCGCACAGGCAGGCCATAAAGGTAACATGCTGCCAGCTTTCCAGCTTTTCGAGGCGCAGATGGATGGGGTTACGTAACATGATAAGGTCTCTTTAGCATCATTCTGGCGGCAGTGTAACGCAAAAGAAACCTTCCGGCACGGCTAACCCTCCTGCCAGCGTAGAAAGGCCGTACGCTCTGATGCGACGGCGTCAGCCCAGCGCGTCGGCTCCGGCAGACGGTAGCCAGCCATACAGTTTTGCACCCACTGCAAAGCGGTATCGATGCTGACGCGATGGCCGGTAGACACAAACAGCGGATTGCAGCGTTTTTTACTGCGCCAGACCCAGCCAATTTTCTCGCCTTTATCCATTAGCGGCTGCTGCGAGCCCGGTTCTTCATCCAGCGGCTCAAAGCGTCCGCACAGGCGACGTTTGGCCACGCCGATGGTCGGTACATCCACCAGCATGCCGAAGTGGCTGGCTACGCCGAGCCGCCGTGGGTGCGAAATGCCATGACCATCCACAAACAGCAGATCGGGTTTCTGCTCCAGCAGTTCCCATGCCGCCAGCAGCGCCGGATATTCGCGGAAAGAGAGGAAGCCTGGTATATAAGGCATGATGGTGGCGATGCGCGCCACCTTATATTCGATAAGCTTTAGCGAAGGATATTCCAGTATAACCATGGCAGCGCGCGTAATGTCGCCGCCCTGTTCAAACCCAACGTCCGCGCCGCCAATCAGGCGCGGCGGCATCACATCGAAATCATCATGACGCACCACTTCCGCGGCGCGCTGTAGCTGTTCGGCTCGTAATGCCTGTATATCCATATCTACTCCTTGTGATAAGGACGTGACAGCCGATGCACCGCCTCCACAAATGCGCCTGCATGCTCAGGCGGCACATCCTGATGGATGCCATGTCCTAAATTAAACACGTGCCCGTTACCCTCTCCAAAACCAGCAAGGATAGTCGCCACTTCCTGCTCAATACGCGCAGGCGATGCATAAAGCATAGACGGATCCATATTGCCCTGCAGCGCCACTTTGTCTCCGACGCGACGACGCGCATCGGCAATATCGATGGTCCAGTCCAGTCCCAGCGCATCACAGCCGGTAGCTACCATCGCTTCCAGCCATTGACCGCCGCCCTTGGTAAACAGGGTTACCGGCACGCGACGGCCGTCGTTTTCACGGATCAGGCCATCAACAATCTTATGCATGTAGTGCAGAGAAAATTCCTGATAATCCGCGCCGGTCAATACGCCGCCCCAGGAGTCAAAAATCATTACCGACTGTGCACCAGCACGAATTTGCGCATTCAGGTAGAGCGTGACGCTCTCTGCCAGTTTATCCAGCATGGCATGCAGCGTTGCCGGCTCGGCATACATCATTTTTTTGATTTTCGTAAAGGCTTTACTGCTGCCGCCTTCCACCATATAGGTAGCCAGCGTCCACGGGCTGCCGGAGAAGCCGATCAACGGCACCGCGCCCTGGAGATTTTTACGGATGGTGCGTACCGCATTCATCACATAGCCCAGTTCCTGTTCTGGATCGGGCACCGGCAATTTATCCACATCGGCACGGCAGGTAATCGGCGAGGCAAAGCGCGGACCTTCGCCCGCTTCAAAAAACAGCCCTAACCCCATCGCATCGGGAATCGTTAAGATGTCAGAAAAGAGAATCGCCGCATCCAGAGGATAGCGACGCAGCGGCTGCAGAGTCACTTCACAGGCCAGCTCAGCATTCTTGCACAGCGACATAAAATCGCCAGCCTGCGCGCGCGTGGCTTTGTATTCCGGCAGATAGCGTCCAGCCTGACGCATCATCCATACCGGCGTTACATCTACCGGCTGGCGTAACAGGGCACGCAGGTAACGATCGTTCTTTAATTCGCTCATCATAAGGCTCTCTCAAATACAGGCGCCTAGTGTAGCAGTTATTCTCACCGGTTAAGCAAGTTTGCCATGGTGCATCACTGGCTCAGATGCCTGAACCGGGAACGCTTGATCGTCGTAAGATAAGTGCTCTTGTTGGGTTATGTTCTTACTCCGGGGAGTTACTTAGTAAAAAAAACATGCCGAGCATCCGCCCTTTGCCAGAGTTGCTCCGTGGTTAACGTAATTTTTTCCGATACAGGCTGGTGCTTTTAAGACGACATATCGGCGATTGATTGGTGCAGAATGTTTTGTGCGCAGTGACGCTGATTATGATTCTGACGGAGTTGATTGAAGAGAAGCACAGGCTGCGCCCTTTGCTGAGTCGTTCTCTATGCATTGACAGAAATTTTTTCATTGTGCATATTGTTATATTATAACATAACATAAAGCATAGTGATGAAACTGACTTCCCCTCTAATCATGTCTGCAATACTGTTATTCCCTCTGGTCAGCCTGGGCGCCACTAACTATCCGCTCACAGTTGAAAATTGTGGGTTTAAAGAGACGTTCAGTCAGGTACCTTCACGTGTTGTGACCATTGGCCAGCATGAAACAGAACTGATGCTGGCGCTGGGGCTGGAAGAGAAAATAGCAGGTACATCCGTCTGGTTTGGCGCACTACCTGATGATCTGAAACAGCAGGGTGAAAAACTGAAACGGCTGGCTGAGAATGCGCCTGGATTCGAAGCCGTGGCGGCTCAGCGCCCCGAGCTTGTTCTTGCTCAGTACAGCTGGCACGTTGGGCCGCAGGGCGAAGTCGCCACCCGCCAGCAATTTGAGGCGCTGGGTATCAAAAGCTGGGTATCGCCAGCTGACTGCACAGCAAAAACAGTCACCTCTACCTCGAACGGTGATGGCGCACGTTCTGAACCTTACTCAATCAATATTATTTTTGATGAAATTACAGCGCTGTCGCGCATTTTTGATGTGCCTCAACGTGGCCAAGCACTGAAGCAAAAGCTGTCTGAGCGCATTGCTGCCGTGCTGAAGCAGAGCCGTATAAAGCCGTCAGCACCGCTTAAAGTTGTTTACTGGTTTTCAAGCACTCGCCTGAAAGGCGATCCGTGGGTAGCCGGTAACAAAGGCGCACCGGGCTGGATCAGTAAAACCCTTGGTCTGTCTAACATCATCGATTCAGATGAAGAGTGGCCTGCGGTGACGTGGGAATACATTGTTAAGGCTCAGCCAGATATTATCGTCATCGCGAGCATGGACAGGCGACTTTATCCCGCCGATGACGTGACGACAAAAAAAAGATTTCTGGAAACCGACCCTGTCACGCGCGAAATGCCTGCGGTGAAACAAGGCCATATCGCAGTGGTTCCGGCTATGTCGCTCAATCCGTCATTACGTAACGTAGAAGCGGTAGAGCTGATTGGGCAACAGATCCATGCTTTCGATCACTCCAGATGACAAGTCATCCTTTTTTTTACTGGCGAAACGGCCTGATCATTTTCACCGGCATACTGAGTCTGCCTGTAATGATGGTGCTGGCTGCTGCGACCGGCGATATGCCAGTGAGTTTTGCCACTACCGCTCGTGCAATAACCAATGGCCTTGGTATAACCCACTTCAATCTGCCCCCTGTCGAAGCCGGAATTATCTGGCAGTACCGCATGAGCCGGGCGCTGATGGCAGCCAGCAGTGGTGGTGGCCTGGCGTTATGCGGACTGGTTTTGCAGTCGTTATTGCGTAATCCGCTTGCGGATCCTTATTTACTGGGCATCTCTGCCGGAGCCTCAACCGGAGCCGTCAGTGTCATGCTGCTTGGTATTGGCAGCGGCGCAATCACCACAGAAGCCGGGGCGTTCACCGGGGCCTGTGTTGCTTTTTCGCTGATCGTAGTGTTGTCGGGCGGCATGCGCGAGAACGCATCACGCATCATCTTGGCCGGTATCGCCGGTACGCAACTGTTTAATGCACTGACATCCTACATTGTCAGTACGGCGGCAAATGCCGAACAATCGCGCGGCGTAATGTTCTGGTTGCTGGGTAGCCTGAGCGGTGTACGCTGGGCTGATGCACTGCTGTGCCTTGTGGTAGTGGCAACAGGCTTACTGATAATGATCTGCTATGCCCGCTCACTGGATACGTTCAATGTGGGTACCGACGTCTCTGCAACGCTTGGCACACGGGTGCTGCTGGTACGCATTATTTTGCTACTGACCACTGCTTTAATTACCGCAGTTATCGTCAGCGCTATTGGCGCTGTGGGCTTTGTCGGGCTGGTTATCCCGCATATAACGCGCATGATGGCCGGCCACCGGCACCTTATCACGATACCAATCGCCTTTCTTGCCGGATGTCATTTCATGATCCTTGCGGACCTGGTATCCCGCACCCTGATTAGTCATCAGGTTTTACCCATTGGTGTGGTAACGGCCCTGGTCGGTGCCCCTGTTTTTGCCCTGATTCTGTACCGCAACCGGGAGAAATGATGATGCATGTCGTGGTTGAGAAGCTGAGTGTGACGCTCCAGGCTCGTAGCGTTTTATCTGATATCAGTTTCAGTGTGAAACGATCGCAAACAGTGGGGCTGCTTGGCCCGAATGGCTCCGGTAAGTCCACGCTGATTCGCGCTATGGCTGGCGTACAGTCCTGCGCTTACGCGGACGTAAAAATTGGCGGTACGCTGACAAGGAATCTGAGCCGACGTGAGCTTTCACGTACGCTTGCTTTTGTGCCGCAGCATGCGGAGTCCGAGGCGGAGATGAGCGTTGTTGATATTGTTCGTCTCGGGCGTACACCGCATCGCAGCGCATTCGCGCCATGGCGTCAGGCCGATGAGGATGCAGTGCAACAATCGCTTTCGATGATGAAGCTTGATGCCCTGGTGCATAGATCCTGGCATCGCCTGTCAGGCGGGGAACGTCAGCGCTGTCAGATAGCCCGCGCACTCACACAACAACCGGATATCCTGCTGCTGGACGAACCGATTAATCATCTGGATATACAGTTTCAGCTGGAACTGATGCGGCTTATCTCTGCGTTGCCCGTTACCGTGATTGTGGCACTACACGATCTCAATCTCGCGGCAAAATATTGTCAGCATCTGGTGGTATTGCATGAGGGACAGATCGTGGCCACCGGTGATCCGGCTGCCGTGCTTACTCCGGCGCTCATTCGATCTACCTGGCAGGTCGATGCCTCAATCAACCGAACCAAACAGGGAACGATGAACATTCACTACGCCTGAGGCAAGACGGCTGAAAAACCGTCATTAACGGGCTAAGAGTGTCGTCAATATCCTGAGAGGCCAGGTAGCGACTGGTCCGGAATTTCAGCCTGTTCTCATCTGATCCCTATCTAAGGAGTAGTTATGTCCGTAAAGTCCCCCTGTACTGATATCTGTATCTTCAGTAAAACTAAAGGCTGGTGTGAGGGCTGTGGCCGTACGCTGCAGGAAGCGCGTGAATGGCGCAAGCTTTCTCCTTTCCATCGTAAAAAAATCGAACGGGAGCTGCCTTCGCGGCTAAAAATGCTTTGCGCAAAGCCGGAAGAGTAGGGAATATTTCCCTTTGTTTACTGGAATGCGGCTATTGCGCCATGCAATTGCTCAGCGTGCCAGTGAACCGGTGATAACAGTACATAAAAATATCTGCTCGAGACGCTTCGGTTAAGCCCTCATGTTGGTATTTACCTGCCTGAAGGCCTGATTTCGAAACTGTTATTTCAGCTAAGCTTTCTACTGGCCTTTATATTGTTATTTCAGGAGAAAGCGGTGACACATGCAAAACCACGCCTCAAACCCGATCTGAAGCGTTCATTAAGAGCTGCAGTCCCTCTCGGTATCGGACTAATGGCGGCGGCTGATGAAATCATATTTCATCAGATCTTGGCCTGGCATCATTTTTTTGACCGAGGCACACCTGCTTTTAGCCTGTTATCAGATGGTCTTCTGCATTCTGCTGAATTGATTTTTTTTGTTGTCGGTTTTTTTATGTTTATGGACTTGCGTAAACGCTGCACGCTTAACCGGAGGTCGGCATGGTCTGGTTTCTTTTTGGGGCTGGGGGGATTCCAGATATTTGACGGCATTGTCGATCATAAGGTACTCCGGCTGCACCAGATTCGCTATGTCGAAAACGTGTTGCCCTATGATCTGGTATGGAATGGCGCAGGTATTCTTTTACTTTTGATAGGGTGGTTCCTGTATCACCGCGCACGTGCAACTGTGCATCCTGATGCGGAAAATTAATCTGTGGAGCCAGTGATGCATCATACAGGGGCGCCTCATTCAGGCATGCTGCTAATTCTTCTGGTAGCTATTCCTGCTGTAATACTCTGTTTTTATCTGCATGCCGCTGTCCGGCTACGTCATACTGCCCGATGGAGCCCCTGGCGTATAGCCAGCTTTACCACCGGCATTGCTTTGATCGTGGTATCTATGCTGCCGCCTCTGGCAAACTGGGCCCATCAGGATTTACGTGGCCATATGGTGCAGCATCTTTTTCTGGGGATGTTTGCCCCCCTCGGACTGGTATTCGGCTGCCCCGGTACGCTTTTACTCCGTTCTGTGCAGGCACGCACTGCTCGGTGCTTCATGGATTTCCTTCGGCTCAGACCCATCAGATTATTGATCCATCCCATCTCAGCCGCCTTGCTTGATATAGGCGGTATGTATCTGCTTTACCTGACGCCATTATTTGCGCTCATTATGATGCATCCAGCACTGTTTACATTACTTCATCTGCATTTTGTCATTTCAGGCTACCTGTTTACCTGGTCAATTGCCGGCCCCGACCCGGCACCACACCGCCCTGGAAGAACGGTGCGACTAACGGTCTTGTTTCTGGCGACGGCGGCACATGCCATTCTCGGCAAACTTATGTACGGTTATGGTTTCCCGCACGGTACCTCAGCCAGTTTGTTTGAAATACAGGCGGCTGCGCAATGGATGTATTACGGCGGAGATTTGGCAGAACTGTTGCTTATAGCAGCCTTTTTTGCGGCCTGGTTCAGGCATCGCAGCAGGCTACCGGAAATACTGGCTGACGGAAGCGCACCTGGATCTGTAGCAAAATAACAGCATATCTTTCGTTTATCGGCGCATAACTGATTGCTTCAGTTAATATTTTTACGTCACAAACAAGTTTGATACGTTGACAGCAAGGAATGCCAGGGAACCTAAGTGTGGGGAATACGACCTGCAGCCGGGAAAGCTGTTCACGGACGAAGAGAGTAAGAAGATCCATTCGCTGGCCGTGCGGAATGTTTCACGCAACGTTACTGAACTGGCTACTGAACTCAGTGATATTGCAAAACTTACAGATAATCATATCGCACTCTGGAACCTGATCCGCACCCGGACAATGAACAAAGACATCTGCACCCGCACGGTCATCCAGGATGGTATGAAGGCCATGGGCATCGATATCAGCAAAAACTTCAGCCACTGGCTGGCCAGGCTTGAAAGCCACGGACTGATCTCAGTCGATTATGAAGACATGATGATTATCAGTAGCCGAAAAAGTGAGGAGAGGGAAGCAAGTGACAGCTTGCTTACACATCGCTGGCCCGGAGTTACTAATTGCTCATAATTCTCATGCTGAACGTCCGCTTTGTGCCAGAAGCGGACACGGTACTTTGGGGTACTACAAAGATTTGCTGAGAAGATTGTGGTAAATGAGGGATTACAAGATGTGTCTCAGAGGTGTGGTAAAGTAACCCCCAGTGAGAATCAACGGCTAATTAATGGCGAAAGAGCTTCAAGCAGAGCTGAAGGGGAAGCAGGAGTACCATTAGACTCCCAGGCATTCTGGAACTCCGCAATTTCAATACCTATGAAAGAATGTGCGGCGATTATTTCGCTGCAGGCTTTTAAATCCTCAAGAGTCATACCGCTTTCAAGTTTGTAATCAGTTGGTACAATCCCGGGTTCAAGAACGTCACAGTCCAGATGAACGTAAACCGCACGACCGGCAATCGCCTCTTTAAGACGCCCGGATAAATTATCGCCCAGTGTAATGTAAGGGATGCTATACCTACTAATCAGTGCTGTTTCGAACGGATCCAGATCACGCTGACCGACAAGCACAATCTGATCGAGACGCACTCCATTACCAAGCCCTGAATCCCATAGTCCAGCAGCACCTGCAAATGCAAGTCCTCCAAGGTAACCCGTTTCTGATGTCTCCGGCGTATTCAGGTCAGCATGAGCATCGAACCAGACTATGCAACAATCAGGATGGTACTTTGCTACTACAGGCAGCGTAGCGAGTGAGACCACGCAGCGACTTATAGCAGCAACAGATACAGCTCCGGATGTAAACACCTCTTCAAATCGTGCCTTAACAGCTTCGAGGTTTAACATTGCGGCGTCCAGTTCCTTACGCCATCCCTTATTCAGGGCTGGCTCTGGCTCCCCGACTATCACGGGATTGATACCGTTCCGACGGGCGAGATAATCTCCAATTGCTTTGGCACCAGGTATGGCAAGATCATTAGGGTCGCCGGCTCTCCCCTGAAACACGGTGTAGGCCATTTTTATTGGTGACATGTGGTTTTTTTCCTTACCGCTAATTTATTGCTTTTAGCTTACATCAATTTAGTTAAAGAGGCTTAAAGGGGCAGCTTTGCCTGCCAACCCTGACCTGTTCCCTGTTAATTAATACGCGACTACGCTAACAAGCCTTCATCTGTTGCAAAAAAATGTGAATGTCCGCTTCTCGCTCAAAGCGGATGTTCATCGTTTACAATTTCTGCGTAACGTTTCCGCCTGCCTGATTGACATCAAATACAACTACTCATCCGCTGCGCGACAGAGCGCTACCGTATCTTCGATCAGGCGGCGGGCAACGGTGCCAGCCGGGGGCAACTGCGGCAGGGCGTCATAACGAAACCAGTCGGCATCGATCAGCTCGTTATTATCGATTTGCAGTTCGCCTCCTTCATATTCCGCCATAAACGCCATCATCAGCGAATGGGGAAAGGGCCAGGGCTGAGAGGTAACATAGCGCAAATTTTTCACTCGCACGCTGCTCTCCTCCATAACCTCACGCGCCACCGCCTGCTCCAGCGTTTCGCCAACTTCAACAAACCCCGCCAGCACGGTGTAAATGCTGTTGCGATGGCGTGCATGCTGCGCCAGCAAAATTTTATCGTCACGCCGAATGGCGACAATAATGCAGGGGGCGATTTGCGGGTAGTAGCGCTGGCGGCAATGACCGCAGAGGCAGGCATTTTCACGACTGCTAAGATGCATTTCATGGCCGCAGTAGCCGCAATAACGATGCGAACGAATAAACTCAGCCAGCTGTACACCACGACCTGCCAGCTGAAACAGCCCGCTGTCGATATCGATAATTTGTCGTATCGATCCCATCTGATCGTTACGGTTCTCACGGATCAACCAGACCGGTTCACCCTGCCATTCGCCGATAACCGCGCCCTGCGATCCTTCCAGACCAAAATTTTCTGCTGTACCGTACGGTAATTCACCGTTTGGTAACCAAATTTTTTGTTCGTGGCTGACAACCCACCAGCCAGCGTCTACGCTTTTGATCGCACGTTCCATAAGAGAGTGATCCTTTGCTTCAGCACTTTTGTGACTGGGGCCGTAATTATTCCTAAAAGTGGAACGGATACGGGACACAGCCTCTGTACTGATGTTAAGTATAAGTAGCGGTAAGACTATAACTCACGGAGACAAACATGCTTAACCAGTTAGACGTTCTGACCGAGCGCGTAGGTGGCAGTAATGAACTGGTAGACTTTTGGCTTAATGCGCGCAGGCAGCTTTTGGTTGCTTATTATCAGGTTGTTGGCATCAAACCGAACAAAGAGTCTCTCACCGCCCTTGATGAAAAGGCGCTCGACAACTTTTGTCAAAATCTGGTGGATTATCTTTCTACCGGCCATTTCAATGTTTATGAACGCATTATCGAAGAGATGACTGGCGACAGCCCGTTGCTGGCTGCTGCACAAATCTATCCTGCGCTGCAGGGTAATACTGAACAAATCATGCAGCTTTACGATACCCATTTTGAAGCAGCTATCGATCATGATAACTGCATGGAGTTCCAGCAGGCGCTATCTGAAGTAGGCGAGGCGCTGGAAGCGCGTTTCACGCTGGAAGATAAACTGATCCAACTGGCCTTTGAGAACAATTTAGCTGCGCTGGCTGCGGCTAACGATCAGGCACTGGCACGTCCGGCGTAACCGTTAATAATTTTTTATACCCTAAATAATTCGCGTTGCGGGCAGGCGGCGACGCAGTGAATCCCCAGGAGCTTACACCGGTAAGTGACTGGGGTAAGCGAGGAAAGCCAACGCACCAGCAACGTGAAGGATGACGGGTATACCCTAAATAATTCGCGTTGCGGGCAGGCGGCGACGCAGTGAGTCCCCAGGAGCTTACACCGGTAAGTGACTGGGGTGAGCGAGGAAAGCCAACGCACCAGCAACGTGAAGGATGACGGGTATACCTCTTGTAGTTTTGCCAACGCCCCTTTATGCTGAAGGGGCTTTTTTATGACCTTGCCGCAGCGTAACGCGTGCAAGGTGTCGCCAGCAGCCTGTCTGCAGCGCGATTTTCTTCTTGTCGGAGTGCCTTTTAGGCTGAGACCGTTAATTCGGGATCCGCGGAACCTGATCAGGTTAGTACCTGCGAAGGGAACAAGAGTACAGATCATCTCACGCCGTCAATCCGTGTTGACGCCGTGTCGTTACTCCTTCCGAGCTCCGGACAAGCAACGTTCCTTTATCTGGAGTTTGCTATGTCTGCTAAACCAAACCGTCGTGAACAGCGCGCCCAGGCGCAACAATTTATCGCCTCTTTACAGGGAACCGCATTTCCCAACTCAAAGCGTATCTGGATCCAAGGCAGCCGCCCCGATATTCGCGTACCGATGCGTGAAATCCAGCTGAGCCCAACGTTGATCGGCGGTGATAAAACCGCGCCGGTCTATGAAGATAACGAGCCGGTGCCGGTTTACGATACGGCTGGCCCGTATGGCGATCCCGAAGCAACTATCGATGTGCATAAGGGGCTGCCGCGCCTACGTAGTGCCTGGATCGAGCAACGTGCTGATACCGAACAGACAGAACTTAGCTCCAGCTACAGCCAGCTGCGCCTGAAAGATGAAGGGCTTGATCATTTGCGCTTTGATAACCTGCCGCGTCCGCGCCGCGCGCAAGCTGGCCGCCGCGTTACCCAACTGCACTATGCCCGTCAGGGGATCATCACGCCGGAAATGGAATTTATCGCACTGCGGGAAAACATGGGCCGCGAACGCATTCGCAGCGAAGTTCTGCTCCAGCAGCATCCTGGCCACGGCTTTGGCGCTCAGCTGCCGGAAAACATCACGCCGGAATTTGTGCGCCAGGAGGTTGCCGCAGGCCGCGCGATTATCCCTGCCAATATTAACCACCCCGAAGCCGAGCCAATGATTATTGGCCGTAACTTTTTGGTTAAGGTGAATGCCAATATCGGCAACTCTGCCGTCAGCTCCTCTATTGAAGAAGAGGTTGAAAAGCTGGTTTGGTCCACCCGCTGGGGCGCGGATACGGTGATGGATCTCTCTACCGGACGCTACATTCATGAAACGCGCGAGTGGATTTTGCGTAACAGCCCGGTGCCGATTGGTACGGTTCCTATTTATCAGGCGCTGGAAAAGGTCAATGGCATTGCGGAAAACCTGACCTGGGAACTGTTCCGCGATACCCTGCTGGAACAGGCGGAACAGGGCGTGGACTATTTTACTATCCACGCGGGGGTGCTGTTGCGCTATGTGCCCATGACGGCAAAACGTCTGACCGGCATCGTTTCGCGCGGCGGCTCGATTATGGCTAAGTGGTGCCTCTCCCATCATCAGGAAAGCTTTCTTTATGAGCACTTCCGCGAAATCTGTGAAATTTGTGCCGCCTATGATGTATCTCTGTCGCTGGGCGATGGGCTACGTCCCGGCTCGATTCAGGATGCCAATGATGAAGCGCAGTTTGCCGAACTGCATACATTGGGCGAGCTGACTAAAATTGCCTGGGAGTATGACGTTCAGGTGATGATTGAAGGGCCGGGACATGTGCCAATGCAGATGATCCGACGCAATATGACCGAGCAGCTGGAACACTGCCACGAAGCACCTTTTTACACGCTCGGCCCGTTGACCACCGATATTGCCCCTGGCTATGACCATTTCACCTCCGGTATCGGCGCCGCCATGATTGGCTGGTTTGGCTGTGCGATGCTCTGCTACGTCACGCCGAAAGAGCATCTGGGCCTGCCGAATAAAGAGGATGTTAAGCAAGGCCTGATTACCTATAAGATCGCCGCACATGCCGCCGATCTGGCGAAAGGTCATCCCGGCGCGCAGATCCGCGATAACGCCATGTCAAAAGCGCGTTTTGAATTCCGTTGGGAAGATCAGTTTAACCTTGCACTCGATCCGCATACCGCTCGCGCTTATCACGATGAAACGCTGCCGCAGGAGTCAGGCAAGGTCGCACACTTCTGTTCAATGTGCGGTCCGAAATTCTGCTCAATGAAAATCACCCAGGAAGTGCGCGATTACGCGGCAAAACAGCAGGCTGAGGCGCAGCCGATTGCAGTGGGCATGGCTGAGATGTCGCAGGCATTTCGACAGCGTGGCAGTGAGCTTTATCATCCTGCTGATGCACTCCGCCCGGAGGAAAAAGCATGAGCCAGCCTTTTCCTGCAACGCCCCACCGGCTTGGTCTCTATCCTGTTGTCGATAGTCTGGAATGGATAGCGCGTCTGTTGGATGCGGGCGTGCGTACCTTACAGCTACGCATCAAAGACCAGCCTGACGCCGAAGTAGAGCCGATTGTGCAACAGGCTATCGCGTTAGGTAAAACGTACCAGGCTCGGCTGTTTATCAATGATTACTGGCAGTTAGCGATTAAACACCATGCTTATGGCGTTCATCTGGGACAGGAAGATCTGGATGTCGCCGATTTGCAGGCAATTCGTCACGCTGGCCTGCGTCTTGGCATTTCTACGCATGATGATGAGGAAATCGATCGGGCATTGGCCGTGAAGCCCTCCTATATTGCCCTGGGCCATATTTTCCCGACGCAAACCAAGCTAATGCCCTCTTCTCCTCAGGGGCTGGAGCAGTTAAAACGCCATCTGGCACGGCTGGAAGATATACCTACCGTTGCCATCGGCGGTATCAGTCTTGAACGCGCGCCGGATGTTCTGGCCTGCGGCGTCGGCAGCATTGCGGTGGTAAGCGCGATTACAAAAGCGGCTGACTGGCGCGACGCCACCCAACAATTACTGGCGCTGGCCGGTACGGGAGATGAGGATCATGATTAACGATCGTGATTTCCTGCGTTACAGCCGCCAGCTTCTGCTGGAAGAATTTGGCGTAGAGGGCCAACAGAAGCTGCAACAGGCCAGCGTACTGATTGTCGGCCTTGGCGGTCTTGGCGCGCCGGCCGCGCTATGGCTGGCGGCGGCGGGCGTTGGCAAGCTGCTGCTGGCTGATGATGATATTTTGCATATCAGCAACTTACAGCGACAGATCCTCTATCGCAGCGCCGACTGCGGTAAAGCGAAAGCGCCACTGGCCCAGTATCAACTGCAATCCCTTAATCCACAGGTGGAAACTATCGCCCTGCAGGAAAGAATGGATGCTGAACAGCTGGCGCACTGGGTGCCACAGGTGAATCTGGTGCTGGACTGTAGCGATAATATGACCACCCGTCATGTGGTTAATACTGCCTGCGTCGCGGCCAATACGCCGCTGATCAGCGGAAGCGCCGTTGGTTTCAGCGGACAACTGCTGGTGATCTCACCGCCCTGGCGACATGGCTGCTACCGCTGCCTCTGGCCAGACAACAGCGAACCTCAGCGTAACTGCCGTACCGCCGGCGTACTTGGCCCGGTCGTGGGCACAATCGGAACGTTACAGGCGCTTGAGGCGCTCAAAATGCTCGCTGGCCTGCCTTCGGCGCTGGATGGAGAGCTGCGTCTGTTTGATGGTCGTCAACAAACCTGGCGTACGTTGAGCCTGACAGCCGATCCGCATTGCCCGATCTGCGGAGGCGATAAATGAAGATCGTCGTTAATGATGAAACGCTGATGCTGGATCCTCCGCTCACGCTGGATCAACTGCTGGATAAGCTGGAGTGTCAGCCTGCTGGCACTGCGCTGGCGGTTAATCAACAGATAATACCGCGTGGCAGTTGGTCACAGCATGCATTACGTGAAGGCGATGTGGTGGTGATTTTTCAGGCAATAGCCGGAGGCTGATATGTTACAGATAGCAGACAAACAATTTTCTTCACGCCTGTTTACCGGCACCGGCAAGTTCGCCACGCCCGCGTTGATGCTGGAAGCGATTCGCGCCTCCGGCTCGCAGCTGGTGACCATGGCGATGAAACGTCTCGACTTACGCGGCGGCGACGATGGCATACTTGCCCCGTTGCAGGCACTGGGCGTACAGCTGCTGCCAAATACCTCGGGAGCGAAAACCGCAGAGGAAGCGATCTTTGCCGCCCGTCTGGCGCGCGAAGCGCTTGGCACCCACTGGCTGAAGCTGGAAATTCATCCCGATGCGCGTTATCTGCTGCCGGATGCGGTTGAGACGCTGAAAGCGGCGCAACAACTGGTCAGGGAAGGCTTTACCGTGCTGCCCTATTGCAGCGCCGATCCGGTATTGTGCAAAAGGCTGGAAGAAGTGGGATGCGCCGCGGTTATGCCGTTGGGCGCGCCTATCGGCAGCAACCAGGGATTAAAAACCCGCGATCTGCTGGCGATCATCATCGAACAGGCGAAAGTGCCGGTGGTTATTGATGCTGGTATCGGTGCGCCCAGTCATGCCAGTGAAGCGCTGGAAATGGGCGCGGATGCGGTGTTGGTAAATACAGCGATTGCCGTGGCGCGTTCTCCGGTAGAAATGGCGCGGGCATTTCGTCTCGCTGTTGAAGCCGGACGCATCGCGCACCAAAGCGGCCTTGGCGCCAGCCAGCCACAGGCAGTGCCATCCAGTCCGCTGACTGCTTTTCTCAGTGAATCGGAGGGCGCGTAATGAAGGATTTTACTGAACGCTGGCGGCAGCTTGACTGGGATGATATTCGCCTGCGTATTCACAGCAAAACCGCCGCCGATGTGCAGCAGGCGCTAAACGCCTCGCGCCCGGATCGTGAAGATCTTATGGCATTGCTCTCTCCGGCGGCGGCGGCTTTTCTTGAGCCAATGGCGCAGAAAGCTCAACGCCTGACGCGTCAGCGGTTCGGCAATACGGTTAGTTTTTACGTGCCGCTTTATCTTTCGAATCTGTGCGCCAATGACTGTACCTATTGCGGTTTTTCAATGAGCAACCGCATTAAGCGTAAAACGCTTGATGCGGATGAGATCGAACGCGAATGTCAGGCGATCCGCGCCATGGGCTTTGATCATCTGCTGCTGGTTACTGGCGAGCATCAGACCAAAGTAGGCATTGAATACTTCCACCAGCATCTGCCGCAGATCCGACGGCATTTCAGTTCGCTGATGATGGAAGTGCAGCCGCTATCGGAAGCGGAATATGTGGGGCTGAAGCATATCGGACTGGATGGCGTGCTGGTTTATCAGGAAACCTACCAGCCCAAAATCTATCAGCAGCACCATCTGAAAGGAAACAAGCAGGACTTTTTCTTTCGGCTGGAAACGCCGGATCGGCTTGGCCGCGCCGGGATCGACAAGATCGGACTTGGCGCGCTGATTGGTCTTTCCGACAGCTGGCGAACTGACTGTTTTATGCTGGGGGAACATCTGCTGTGGTTACAAAAAACTTACTGGCAGAGCCGTTATTCCGTTTCTTTCCCACGCTTACGCCCCTGTGCTGGCGGTATTGAGCCTGCTTCGCTGATGAGCGAAGCCCAGCTGGTGCAGACCATCTGCGCTTTCCGCCTGTTTGCGCCGGAAGTAGAGCTTTCGCTGTCAACGCGGGAATCTCCTGCGTTTCGCGACCGAGTAGTACCGCTGGCCATCAACAGCATTAGCGCTTTCTCCAAAACACAGCCTGGCGGCTATGCCGAAAATAATCCGCAGCTGGAGCAGTTTTCACCGGACGATCACCGTACCCCTCAGGAAGTGGCAGCGGCGCTTACGCAGGCAGGATTACAACCGGTATGGAAAGACTGGGACAGCTGGCTGGGACGCACGCCGCAATAAAGGGTAATGAATAAAGCGTTGCCGATCTTTTTTGGAAGGGATTATCCAGTACTGAACGGCTGCGCTTTGCCGTGCTGGCTGGACGAATTACAGTGATGACGTCAGGCAATAACGTGCTGACCAGGGTCAGTTTTTTATTCACTCTGCTGACCCTGCCCTCCGCAACCCGGCAATGAGACCGGGTAATTACCGGCTGTTTTCGCTGTCGGTATAACCCGGCGTAGCCCATACCGAAGGCCAGTCTCCCGGTTCACCACCGTCGCAGCCCGGCTGACTGTTATAGCTCATCAAATGGAATATATTACCGTCATAGCGCCAGGCTGCGCTTTCGCCGCAATCAGCGATGCCTCGACCACGCGCAGCATGAAACAACTGACCGCTGTGCGGATCGTAGCTGGCTTCGGTAAACCAACTTACGCTATTGGGCTTGCCTTCCGCGTTATGTAACGGTAACGGTAGCACCAACTGCTGCGCTTTTTCAGGTGCGGCGCGCGGCGTAATAAACAGTACGCTGGAAGATTGATAGGCTCCCATGCCGCAGTTAATCATCACTAAAGCATGCTGCGCGTCCAGCGGTTGCGCCTCGCTGCGTGCGATATCTTCTTCAGCGGGTTCGCACTCTTCCCTTTTCAGTACCGGCTGCTGGCTGGCGATCACCTTTTGAAGCAGCGCCTGGGCGTTATTTAATGGCACAACAGGCGGCACAGGCGGTAATGAAGGCGCTACGGAGGCGCGCGACGGCACGCTCCCGGCTGGCTCAGTACCGGTTTTAAACAGCGCCGTTTGATTACCGAGACGCCCCTGCCGTTCATCAACAAACAGCAGCGCCGCATTCAGGCCGCTTAATGAACCGGTAATCTCATTATCGGACGTCAGGGAAATCGTCATGGCATTTTTAGCCGCTGTCACCAGCGCCTGAATATCGCTTAAGCTGTCGCTGTGTGCATTAGCGTAATCATTATTCGCATCAGCATCTGAAAGGCTTATGGCATGGTTCCACCGTTTTCCATCCAGCCAGACCCCCTCCGCTTTCCTGGCATCAAAGCTCATAATATCCAGCGAGGCAGTACCTTCAGGCCCCGCCTGATGACGGATCACGATGCGCATATTTTCATCCACGTTGCGGATATCGCAGTCGTTAAGGTTGTTGCAGGTTACCTGCCACCCTTTAAAAAAACGCTGTACCGGCTCTCCCGGCGGCTCGGCGATAGCCATTGCGGTGGGTAGCCCACCAGACAGCATTAATAACAGCAGAGCCTTGCCAGATAAGTTCATGCCTGGATTCCCTTGATATGCAGTAAACAAATAGATAAGCACACTTCTACCTGTGCCCGATGGCCACAAAGTTTAGCGGTTACTCAACTAAGGCTTTAGAGCAGCATAATAGCCGATCGTATTCATATTCTTTATGACTATTCTCGCTGCGGCTTCCCGGCCGCTTCAGTAAATATATTCAGGCAGCTGACTAGATTATAACGCCTCATTTTTTACTTAATTTTCGCGTTTATTACTGATTTCAATAATTTTTTTGAGTAAAGCGCAGGTAAAGCGACTAAAGGAGATATGCTAACAGGGAGAGAAAATGGCTAATCGTGATAGCGTCATTGATGGGCAGTACGCACCTGTATCGGATAATGGGCTGGTCTACTCCGACGTTCCTGGCTGGATAGATTTAGGCCATGCCAGAGGAGATGATGTACGGTTTCTTTTAGACAATATGGATATCGGTGAGCATAGCCAAATTTTGAATCAGGTCTTGCAGAGATAGTGACAAATAATGGCACCCAGATAAACGTCTTAACCCGACCGAGAACATTTGATGTTAAAAGAACTCCATAGGATAGCGACCATTATTACCGGGCAAGTGGTGCACCGCTTATCTTGATTGGCATACTGAAAGAGCGACCTTATCATTCCTTGATGTCCCCGTTATGCATGGCGATATTATTCTTCCTCAGTAAATATCGTTTTTTTCACAACAGGTGAAAACAGGATCAGAAAAGCTTACATGTTTTTGGATTTCCATAAAAAAACCCTGCCGAAGCAGGGTTTTTTATTTATGGCTCTAACGGCGCTACGTCTGACGATTACTCGTCGTCGTTGCCACCGAGGCCGGCGTTCAGCAGCTCGGCCAGGCTGGCCGTTGCTTCTTCCGCGCTCACCTGAGGCGCCACGGTCGGCTCGCCAGACTGGCGACGACGCATACGATCCTGATGGTACGCGTAACCGGTACCAGCCGGGATCAGACGACCCACGATCACGTTCTCTTTCAGGCCGCGCAGTTCATCACGCTTGCCTGCTACTGCGGCTTCGGTCAGGACACGGGTGGTTTCCTGGAACGATGCTGCAGAGATGAACGATTCGGTTGCCAGTGACGCTTTGGTAATACCCAACAGATCGCGAGCGTAAGTTGCGCCCACTTTGCCATTGGTTTCCAGATCGCGGTTGGCAATCTTCACGCGTGAGTATTCTACCTGCTCGCCTTCCAGGAACTCGGAGCTGCCCGCGTTAGCGATGGTTGCTTTACGCAGCATCTGACGCACGATAACTTCGATATGTTTATCGTTAATCTTAACGCCCTGCAGACGGTATACGTCCTGCACTTCGTTAACGATATAACGGGTCACAGCCTGAACGCCACGCAGACGCAGAATGTCATGCGGTGATTCCGGACCATCGGAGATAACGTCACCACGTTCTACGCGCTCACCTTCAAACACGTTGAGCTGACGCCATTTCGGAATCATCTCTTCGTACGGATCGCTACCGTCGATCGGCGTGATCACCAGACGACGCTTGCCTTTGGTCTCTTTACCGAAGGAGACGATACCGCTGATTTCAGCCAGAATCGCAGGTTCTTTCGGACGACGCGCTTCAAACAGGTCAGCAACGCGCGGCAGACCACCAGTAATATCTTTAGTACCGCCAGATTCCTGCGGCACACGCGCCAGCGTATCACCAGAGCTGATCTTCACACCATCTTCCAGCTGAACAATCGCTTTGCCCGGCAGGAAGTACTGTGCCGGCATATCGGTGCCCGGGATCAGTACATCGTTACCGTTAGCATCAACGATTTTCAGTGCCGGACGCAGATCTTTACCACCTGTGGTACGTTCTGCGGTATCCAGTACCACCAGCGAAGACAGACCGGTCAGCTCGTCAGTTTGACGGGTAATGGTCTGGCCGTCGATCATATCGGTGAAACGGATGAAACCGCTCACTTCAGTGATAACCGGCATGGTGTGTGGATCCCAGTTCGCTACCGTTTCACCGGCATTGACCTGCTCACCGTCACCTTTCGCCATGGTCGCACCGTAAGGCACTTTATAGCTTTCTTTGGTGCGCCCGAATTCGTCGATCATTTTCAGTTCAACGTTACGGGAGGTAATAACCAGCTTGCCAGCGGAGTTGGTAACCGACTTGGCGTTGGTCAGCTTGATAGTACCTTTGTTCTTCACCTGGATGCTGGATTCAGCAGCCGCACGCGATGCCGCACCACCGATGTGGAAGGTACGCATCGTCAGCTGTGTACCCGGCTCACCGATTGACTGTGCCGCGATAACGCCGATAGCCTCACCGTTGTTGATGATGTGGCCACGCGCCAGGTCACGACCGTAGCAGTGTGCACACACACCGAAGTCGGTTTCACAGGCAACAACAGAGCGAACTTTAACGCTGTCGACAGAGTTCTGCTCCAGTACGTCACACCAGTGCTCATCAAGCAGAGTGTTACGTGATACCAGAATGTCAGCAGTGCCCGGCTTCAGTACGTCTTCTGCCGTTACACGGCCAAGAACGCGCTCACGCAGCGGCTCTTTAACGTCGCCACCTTCGATAACCGGCGTCATCATGATGCCTTCATGCGTACCACAGTCATCTTCGGTTACTACCAGGTCCTGCGCCACGTCAACCAGACGACGGGTCAGATAACCGGAGTTTGCCGTTTTCAGTGCGGTATCCGCCAGACCTTTACGCGCACCGTGTGTGGAGATGAAGTACTGGAGTACGTTCAGACCTTCACGGAAGTTCGCGGTGATCGGCGTTTCGATGATGGAGCCATCCGGCTTCGCCATCAGACCACGCATACCAGCCAGCTGACGAATCTGAGCGGCGGAACCACGCGCACCAGAGTCGGCCATCATAAAGATGCTGTTAAAGGAAACCTGTTTTTCCTCTTCGCCGTCACGGTTGATAACCGTTTCGGTAGAGAGGTTTTCCATCATCGCCTTAGCAACACGTTCGTTTGCCGCGGCCCAGATATCGATAACCTTGTTATAGCGCTCGCCAGCCGTTACCAGACCAGACTGGAACTGTTCCTGAATCTCAGCCACTTCCGCTTCCGCTTCGGTGATGATTTCCACTTTCTTCGCCGGAATAACCATATCATCGATACCAACGGAAGCACCTGAACGGGCTGCGTAGGCAAAACCGGTGTACATGGTCTGGTCAGCAAAGATAACGGTCGGCTTCAGGCCCAGAATGCGGTAACAGGTGTTCAGCATTTTGGAGATCGCCTTTTTACCCAGCGCCTGGTTGACGATGGAGTACGGCAGACCTTGCGGTACGATCATCCACAGAATTGCACGGCCGATAGTAGTATCGATAATGCTGGTTTTCGGGATGAAATCGCCCTGCTCATTTTTTTCGTATTCAGTGATACGCACTTTAACGCGCGCATGCAGCTCGGCCAGGCCAGCGCGATAAACACGCTCAGCTTCTTTCGGGCCAGTCAGCACCATGCCTTCGCCTTTGGCGTTCACTTTGTCGCGGGTCATGTAGTACAGACCCAGTACAACGTCCTGAGACGGAACGATGATCGGTTCGCCGTTCGCCGGAGACAGAATGTTGTTGGTCGACATCATCAGCGCACGCGCTTCCAGCTGGGCTTCCAGCGTCAGCGGTACGTGAACAGCCATCTGGTCACCATCGAAGTCGGCGTTATATGCCGCACAAACCAGCGGATGCAGCTGGATAGCTTTACCTTCGATCAGAACCGGTTCAAAAGCCTGAATACCCAGACGGTGCAGCGTCGGCGCACGGTTCAGCAGAACCGGGTGCTCACGGATAACTTCATCCAGGATATCCCAAACTACCGCTTCTTCACGCTCAACCATTTTCTTGGCGGCTTTGATGGTGGTAGCAAGACCACGCAGCTCCAGCTTGCCGTAGATGAACGGTTTGAACAGTTCCAGCGCCATTTTCTTCGGCAGGCCGCACTGATGCAGACGCAGGTAAGGACCTACGGTAATAACGGAACGACCAGAGTAGTCGACGCGTTTACCCAGCAGGTTCTGACGGAAACGACCCTGCTTACCTTTGATCATGTCAGCCAGCGACTTCAGCGGACGCTTGTTGGAGCCAGTGATGGCGCGACCACGACGGCCGTTATCCAGCAGCGCATCTACCGCTTCCTGCAGCATACGTTTTTCGTTACGTACGATGATATCTGGCGCAGCCAGATCCAGCAGACGTTTCAAACGGTTGTTACGGTTAATGACGCGACGATAAAGATCGTTCAGGTCAGAAGTCGCAAAACGACCGCCGTCCAGCGGAACCAGCGGACGCAGATCCGGCGGCAGAACCGGCAGCACGGTCAGGATCATCCACTCCGGCTTGTTGCCAGACTGCACGAACGCTTCCAGCAGTTTGATACGCTTGGTCAGCTTCTTACGTTTGGTCTCGGAGTTGGTTTCGTTCAGCTCTTCGCGCAGCTGCTCGCATTCCTGCTCCAGATCCATATTCTTCAGCAGCGCCTGGATCGCTTCCGCGCCCATCTTCGCATCGAATTCGTCGCCAAACTCTTCCAGCGCATCCAGATACTGCTCTTCAGTCAGGATCTGACGCTTCTCGAGGTTGGTCATACCGCCTTCAACCACCACATAGGATTCGAAGTACAGTACGCGTTCGATATCACGCAGCGGCATATCCAGCAGCAAACCGATACGGGACGGCAGAGACTTCAGGAACCAAATGTGCGCAGTCGGAGAAGCCAGCTCAATGTGGCCCATACGCTCACGGCGCACTTTAGTCTGGGTCACTTCAACGCCGCACTTCTCACAGATAACACCGCGGTGTTTCAGGCGCTTGTACTTACCGCACAGGCATTCATAGTCTTTTACTGGCCCGAAGATACGGGCGCAGAACAGACCATCACGCTCTGGCTTGAAGGTACGGTAGTTAATGGTTTCCGGCTTTTTCACTTCACCGAAAGACCAGGAACGGATCATGTCTGGCGAGGCCAGAGCAATTTTGATCGCATCAAACTCTTCGGTTTTAGTTTGCGCTTTCAGAAACTTAAGTAAGTCTTTCACGGATTAGCTCCCGTCGGAGTGAGACTTCTCAAGAAAGCCCGGGCAAGCCCGGACTCTCTTGTAACCAGTACGACTGCGAGTGCTACCTTGCGGTAATTACTCGTCTTCCAGCTCGATGTTGATACCCAGCGAGCGGATCTCTTTCAACAGTACGTTGAAGGATTCCGGCATGCCCGGTTCCATCTGATGGTTGCCGTCCACGATGTTTTTATACATTTTGGTACGACCGTTAACGTCATCAGACTTAACGGTAAGCATTTCTTGCAGCGTGTAGGCCGCACCGTATGCTTCCAGCGCCCACACTTCCATCTCACCGAAGCGCTGACCACCGAACTGTGCCTTACCACCCAGCGGCTGCTGAGTAACCAGGCTATAAGAGCCGGTAGAACGTGCGTGCATCTTGTCATCAACCAGGTGGTTGAGTTTCAGCATGTACATGTAGCCAACGGTAACCGGACGCTCGAACTGCTCGCCAGTACGGCCATCAAACAGGGTGATCTGGCCAGAAGTCGGCAGATCGCCAAGCTGCAGCAGCTCTTTGATTTCGCTCTCTTTCGCGCCATCAAACACCGGCGTTGCGATCGGCATACCTTTTTTCAGGTTCTCTGCCAGGCGCAGCACTTCATCATCAGAGAAGGTGTTCAGATCAACACGCTGACGTACGTCGGCACCCAGATCGTAAGCACGCTGGATAAACTCACGCAGCTTGGCGACTTCTTCCTGCTTCTTCAGCATCGCATTGATCTTGTCACCAATGCCTTTGGCAGCCATGCCCAGGTGCGTTTCCAGAATCTGACCGATGTTCATACGTGACGGTACGCCCAGCGGGTTCAGTACGATGTCGACCGGCGTACCGTTCTCATCGTAAGGCATATCTTCGATCGGGTTGATCTTGGAGATAACACCTTTGTTCCCGTGACGACCTGCCATCTTGTCACCAGGCTGGATCTGACGTTTAACGGCCAGATACACTTTAACGATTTTCAGCACACCCGGTGCCAGGTCATCGCCCTGAGTGATTTTGCGGCGCTTCGCTTCAAGTTTCTTCTCAAACTCGTGCTTCAGCTCATCGTACTGCTCAGCCAGCTGCTCCAGCTGATTCTGTTTCTGCTCGTCGGTCAGGCCCAGCTCCAGCCAACGCTCGCGCGGCAGCTTGTCCAGTTTTTCCGCTTCCACACCGCCGGAAACCAGCACTGAGTGGATACGGGCAAACAGGCCAGCTTCGAGGATCTGCAGTTCTTCAGTCAGGTCTTTTTTCGCCTGCTTCAGCTGCATCTCTTCGATTTCCAACGCGCGTTTGTCTTTTTCCACGCCATCGCGGGTAAAGACCTGCACGTCGATAACGGTACCTGAAACGCCGTTTGGTACGCGCAGAGAAGAGTCTTTAACGTCAGACGCTTTCTCACCGAAGATCGCACGCAGCAGTTTCTCTTCTGGCGTCAGCTGGGTTTCACCTTTCGGCGTTACCTTACCAACCAGAATGTCGCCACCGGTCACTTCCGCACCGATATAAACGATACCGGATTCATCCAGCTTGGAGAGCGCAGCTTCACCCACGTTCGGGATATCAGCGGTGATCTCTTCAGGCCCCAGCTTGGTGTCACGCGACACGCAGGCCAGTTCCTGGATATGAATCGTGGTAAAACGATCTTCCTGTACTACGCGCTCGGAGACCAGAATGGAGTCTTCGAAGTTGTAGCCGTTCCACGGCATGAACGCTACGCGCATGTTCTGACCCAGCGCCAGTTCACCCAAGTCGGTGGACGGACCATCAGCCAGCACGTCGCCGCGCTCAACCGGCTCACCCAGAGAAACACACGGCATCTGGTTGATGCAGGTGTTCTGGTTAGAACGGGTATATTTAGTCAGGTTGTAGATGTCGATGCCGGCTTCGCCCGGATACATCTCTTCTTCGTTAACTTTGATAACGATACGAGAAGCATCAACATACTGTACGGTACCACCACGTTTCGCTACGGCGGTTACACCGGAGTCAACCGCTACCGCACGTTCCATACCGGTACCTACCAGCGGCTTATCAGCACGCAGAGTCGGAACCGCCTGACGTTGCATGTTCGCACCCATCAGGGCGCGGTTAGCATCATCGTGCTCCAGGAACGGGATCAGGGACGCACCGACAGAAACCACCTGCTGGGTGGAAACGTCCATGTAGTCAACCTGGTCGCGGCTGAACAGGCTCGATTCGCCTTTGCTACGGCAAGTCACCAGATCATCGACAAAATGACCCTCTTCATCGAGGTTGGTGTTCGCCTGAGCGATAACGTAGTTACCCTCTTCGATAGCAGAGAGGTAATGAATTTCGTCGGTGACCACGCCATCGATAACGCGACGGTACGGCGTTTCAAGGAAACCGTATTCGTTAGTCTGCGCATATACCGACAGGGAGTTGATCAGACCGATGTTCGGACCTTCCGGCGTTTCGATTGGACATACGCGACCATAGTGAGTCGGGTGTACGTCTCGCACTTCGAAGCCTGCACGCTCACGCGTCAAGCCGCCTGGGCCCAGGGCAGAGATACGACGCTTATGCGTGATCTCTGACAGCGGGTTGTTCTGGTCCATAAACTGAGACAGCTGGCTGGAACCAAAGAACTCTTTCACCGCCGCGGAGATCGGCTTAGCGTTAATCATATCCTGCGGCATCAGGGTATCGAGGTCGCCCAGAGAGAGACGCTCTTTCACCGCACGCTCAACGCGCACCAGACCTACGCGGAACTGGTTTTCGGCCATTTCGCCTACGGAGCGGATACGACGGTTGCCGAGGTGGTCGATATCGTCCACTTCGCCTTTACCGTTACGGATACCGATGAGCTTCTTCATGACTTCGATGATGTCATCTTTGCTCAGGATACCAGAGCCTTCGATTTCATCACGGCCGAGAGAGCGGTTGAACTTCATGCGGCCTACCGCAGAAAGGTCATAACGATCTTCGGAGAAGAACAGATTCTCAAACAAGTTTTCCGCAGCTTCACGCGTCGGCGGCTCGCCCGGACGCATCATGCGATAGATCTCAACCAGCGCGCTCAGGCGATCGTTGGTTGGGTCAACGCGCAGCGTTTCGGAGATATAGGCGCCGTGGTCAAGGTCGTTGGTAAACAGCGTTTCGATACGCTTATGACCCGCCTGGCTCAGCTTGGCCAGCAGATCCAGCGACAGCTCCATGTTAGCGGATACGATCAGCTCACCGGTGCTTTCGTCAACGTAGTCTTTAGCAACCACTTTGCCTGCAATGTACTCCACCGGCACTTCGATATGCTGGATACCATCTTTTTCCAGCTGACGAATATGACGCGCGGTAATACGACGGCCTTTTTCAACGTAGACCGTACCGTTCGATTCGATATCGAAAGAGGCAGTTTCGCCACGCAGACGCTCAGGCACCAGTTCCATCTGCAGCTTGTTGTCACGGATTTCAAACACCACTTTTTCGAAGAACAGATCGAGAATCTGCTCAGTGGTGAAGCTCAGTGCGCGCAGAATGATACTAGCCGGCAGCTTACGACGACGGTCAATACGGACGAACAGGTTGTCTTTCGGGTCAAACTCAAAGTCAAGCCATGAACCGCGGTAAGGGATGATACGTGCGTTATACAGCACTTTACCCGAAGAGTGGGTTTTACCCTTATCGCTGTCAAAGAATACGCCAGGACTACGATGCAGCTGAGAAACGATAACCCTTTCAGTACCGTTGATAACAAAGGTACCGTTTTCGGTCATGAGCGGAATTTCGCCCATGTAAACTTCTTGTTCTTTGATGTCTTTAACGGTGCCTTCCGGCGCTTCGCGCTCGTAGATCACCAGGCGCAGTTTAACGCGCAGCGGAGCAGAATATGTCACGCCACGGATCTGACACTCTTTCACATCAAATACAGGTTCGCCTAAGCGGTAGCTGACATACTGCAGCTCAGAGTTGCCGCTATAGCTCTGGATTGGGAATACGGAACGGAATGCAGCTTCCAGACCGTATTGGCCTTCCGGATCTTGCTCGATAAACTTCTGGAACGAGTCAAGCTGGATAGAAAGGAGATAAGGAATGTCCAGAACCTGTGGACGTTTCCCAAAATCCTTACGAATGCGTTTTTTCTCGGTATAGGAGTAAACCATAGGGTTCCTCAGCTAGCTGACAAGTCGACCCACTCTGTCCGTCCTGAAGGACAGTTCATGCAACACTATTTTGTTTGCCGGAAAGTACGAGAGACTTTCCGCAATACGTCTTTCTATCACTCTTAAATCATTTCATTGCTGTTGCATGGGCAGGGAACCCTGCAGGGAAGCAGTATATTAAGGCGTCGATAGAAAAAGATATTGAAGACGTTCAATGGACAAACAGTGCGAAACCCCATTGAAGCCCTGTAGCGCAAAAAGGCTGGTGACCAAAAAGTCACCAGCCATCAGCCTAAAAAGTCAGGCTGCAACCTGGAGGGTTGGCTTATTTAACTTCAACTTCAGCGCCAGCTTCTTCCAGGGATTTTTTCAGAGCTTCAGCGTCGTCTTTGCTGATGCCTTCTTTCAGCGCAGCCGGTGCAGACTCAACCAGATCTTTCGCTTCTTTCAGGCCCAGGCCAGTTGCGCCACGTACTGCTTTGATCACAGCAACTTTGTTAGCGCCAACAGCTTTCAGGACTACGTCGAACTCAGTTTTTTCTTCAACAGCTTCAGCCGGGCCAGCAGCAACAGCTACAGCAGCAGCAGCAGAAACGCCGAATTTTTCTTCCATAGCGGAAACCAGTTCAACCACTTCCATTACGGACATAGCGGCTACTGCTTCCAGAATTTGATCTTTAGTGATAGACATGACAATTGTTCCTAAGAATCAGAAAATAGTGTGTACGTAAAAGTGCGTAGTAAAAGAAGGCCTTAAGCGGCTTCTTTTGCATCGCGTACGGCAGCCAGAGTGCGGACCAGTTTGCCTGCAGCGGCTTCTTTCATGGTCGACATCAGACGTGCCAGTGCTTCTTCGTAGGTCGGCAGCGTTGCCAGACGGTCAATTTGTGCCGCCGGGATCAGCTCACCTTCAAAGGCTGCAGCTTTGACCTCAAATTTTGCATTCGCTTTCGCGAACTCTTTGAACAGACGAGCAGCAGCGCCCGGGTGTTCCATAGAGTATGCAATCAGGGTCGGACCAACAAACGTGTCTTTCAGGCACTCGAACTGAGTACCTTCTACGACGCGGCGCAGCAGGGTGTTACGAACAACACGCATGTAAACGCCAGCTTCACGACCTGCTTTACGCAGTTCAGTCATTTTATCAACGGTAACGCCACGAGAATCCGCAACTACCGCAGACAGCGCGCCTTTGGCTACTTCGCTGACTTCAGCAACAATCGCTTGTTTGTCTTGAAGATTTAATGCCATTAGCTTTTGCTCCTGGATTTTAGCCGGAGGAAAAATTCCACCGGAACTCACTTCACCTGGCGACCGGAAGGAAGCCAGGCGCTAAAACACGGTGAGCAGAATCCAGAAAATAAAAATATTCTTCAGGCTCTGTCACCGTCTACGCAGGAATATTAAGTTTCTTTCGAAACACCTGCGGTCTTGGACGGAGGCCTGGATAAGGCCAGGCTCCAACCGAAAATCTGTTGCCTTGCTTTTTCTTTGGCATCGTTACAGATGCTAAAAATAAAACTTCAGGCATGCGTTCTGTTTTAACAGAACAACGGGCGTAAGATTCTAGTAGAAACTTTCGCCCGCGTAAAGCGATTATTAATTCGCCACTGCAGTCAGACCAGACTGGTCGATGGCAACGCCAGCGCCCATGGTGGTAGACAGGCTAACTTTCTTGATGTACACGCCTTTCGCCTGAGACGGTTTTGCTTTTTTCAGCGCAACCAGCAGGGCTTCCAGGTTTTCTTTCAGTTTGTCAGCGTCGAAATCAACCTTACCGATAGTGGTATGGATGATGCCGTTTTTGTCATTGCGGTAACGAACCTGGCCAGCTTTAGCATTTTTAACTGCTTCAGCAACGTTCGGCGTAACCGTACCCACTTTCGGGTTCGGCATCAGGCCGCGCGGACCCAGAACCTGGCCCAGCTGGCCAACAACGCGCATTGCATCCGGAGATGCGATAACAACGTCAAAGTTCATTTCGCCTTTTTTGATCTGCTCAGCCAGATCTTCCATACCTACCAGCTCTGCGCCAGCTGCTTTCGCAGCTTCAGCGTTTGCGCCCTGGGTAAATACAGCAACACGTACAGAGCGACCGGTACCGTGCGGCAGTACAGTTGCGCCACGCACGTTCTGATCGGATTTACGAGCGTCGATGCCGAGGTTTACAGCAACGTCAACGCTTTCAACGAATTTAGCGGTAGCCAGTTCTTTCAGCAGAGCAACAGCTTCGTTGATGTCATACTGTTTAGTCGCATCAACTTTGTCACGGATCACACGCATGCGCTTGGTCAGCTTAGCCATTTCTTAGTCCTCCACTACCAGGCCCATGGAACGAGCAGTACCTTCGATAGAGCGAGTCATCGCTTCTACGTCAGCACCAGTCATGTCCGCAGCTTTGGTTTCTGCGATTTCACGTACCTGAGCACGGGTTACTTTACCGACTTTGTCTTTGTTCGGCTTGCCAGAACCAGACTTGATACCCGCCGCTTTTTTCAGCAGCACAGCTGCCGGAGGCGTTTTGGTAACGAAGGTGAAAGAACGGTCAGAATAAACGGTAATAACAACCGGAATCGGCAGACCTTTTTCAATGCTTTCTGTTTTGGCGTTAAACGCTTTACAGAATTCCATGATGTTAACGCCCTGCTGACCCAGAGCCGGACCTACTGGCGGACTCGGGTTAGCCATACCAGCTGCAACCTGCAGCTTGACGTAGGCTTGTACTTTCTTAGCCATGATATTTCCTCTTTTGGGTATAACGCCGTTTAAGGCTTCCCGTGATTAATCTTTCACATGGCATTAAAGCCACATAAAAACAAAAGGCGCGAAATTGTAGGGCAATTTCGCGCCTTCTGCAACCCTTAATCGAAAATTTCGATTGGGCAATTTAGCCTTTTTCGACCTGGCCGAAATCCAGCTCAACCGGTGTGGCACGGCCGAAAATAGAAACAGACACCTTCAGGCGGCTCTTCTCATAATCAACTTCTTCCACCACGCCGTTAAAGTCGGCAAACGGACCATCGTTAACGCGAACCATTTCACCTGGCTCAAACAGCGTCTTGGGACGGGGTTTGTCGCCAACCTGCTGCAGGCGGTTCATGATCGCATCAACTTCTTTATCGCTGATGGGTGCCGGGCGATCGGAAGTTCCGCCGATGAAACCCATAACACGCGGAACGCTGCGCACCAGGTGCCAGCTCGCGTCATTCATAACCATCTGCACCAGGACGTAACCCGGGAAGAATTTGCGCTCGCTTTTACGACGCTGGCCGCCACGGATTTCTACCACTTCTTCAGTGGGCACCATGACTTCGCCAAACAATTCTTCCATGTTGTGCAATTTGATATGCTCACGCAGCGACTGTGCTACGCGCGCTTCAAAACCGGAAAACGCCTGAACGACGTACCAGCGCTTTTTTGGAGCTTCAGACATCTCAGAACCTCAGGCCAGTGATAAACGATACCAGACGGACCAGAATACCATCCAGCCCCCACAAAATCAGTGACATCACGGCGGTAACCGCGGCAACGATTAACGTGGTATGCAGCGTTTCTTGACGCGTAGGCCAAATGACTTTGCGCACTTCGGTTCTGGCTTCACGAGCGAAAGCCAGCGTTGCTTTACCTTTCGTCGTTAACAGTGCGATACCGCCCGCCAACGCGATGAGAACAACAACAGCCAATGCGCGCAGCGGTAAGGTCACTTCGCGATAATAGAAGTTACCTACGATTGCTACGATCAGCAAAATGGCGACGACTACCCACTTTATTGCTTCCAGGCCGCGCCCGCTTCCTTGAGCTTCGGTATTAGCACTCATAAACCAACCTGCCACATAAATCAGAAACAATTTTGCCCCGCGCATGCGAGGCAGCCAAACCGAATGCAGCTGTTAAGGCGTAACTCGGTCGATCACGCCGTGCTACAGAGCCTGTCTCAGCAATGATTATGAGCGGAAAATCACTGATGAGCCAGGTTCTATGTTACAGCGTATAAAAAGGGCATCAAATGATGCCCTCTTCTTGTACGTTGCGTCAAATGTTATCGGCAATTAGCCCAGAACTTTAGCAACAACGCCCGCGCCTACGGTACGGCCGCCTTCACGGATTGCGAAACGCAGACCGTCGTCCATCGCGATCGGGTGGATCAGGGTAACAACCATTTTGATGTTGTCGCCCGGCATTACCATCTCAACGCCTTCCGGCAGTTCGATGGTGCCAGTCACGTCAGTAGTACGGAAGTAGAACTGAGGACGGTAGCCTTTGAAGAACGGAGTGTGACGGCCGCCTTCGTCTTTGGACAGAATATAAACTTCTGATTCGAACTGGGTGTGCGGCTTGATGGAGCCCGGCTTAGCCAGAACCTGACCACGCTCGATCTCTTCACGCTTGATACCACGCAGCAGAACACCAACGTTCTCACCAGCACGACCTTCGTCCAGCAGTTTGCGGAACATTTCAACGCCGGTACAGGTAGATTTCGCCGTATCTTTGATACCAACGATTTCAACTTCTTCACCAACTTTGATCACGCCACGCTCAACACGACCGGTAACAACGGTACCACGGCCAGAGATTGAGAATACGTCTTCGATCGGCAGCAGGAACGGCTTATCAATCGCACGCTCAGGTTCCGGGATGTAAGAATCCAGGTGACCAGCCAGCTCGATGATTTTCTCTTCCCACTCTGCTTCGCCTTCCAGCGCTTTCAGCGCGGAACCGCGAACGATCGGAGTGTCGTCGCCCGGGAAGTC
>NZ_JBNJSN010000017.1:0-27442 GCF_050113845.1 Pantoea sp. FN0305
CCTCTTTCAGAGTCAACCTCTTTTTCAGAAGTTTTTCTCCGGCGATTCATCTTACTGAACCGCTCAACACCGCGTGGCGTAAGCCGTTGTGCCGTGTCGATGGAGGCGCATTATAGGGATCCGAATTCATTGCACAAGCCTTTTTTCGATCTTTTTTACCGGTTGCTGACTTTTCATTCTTTTCGCTGTGATCTTATGCGATCGGCTTAAAATTACCGCACAATATCAAGGATGGTTTGATCTCTTATTCGCTACGCTGCATGACCTCACATTAAAGGAGCAATATCATGGCTACTGCTTTACGTCCTTATAAGCATTTTTTTCCCCGTACAGGTAATCGTGTGATGGTTGATGCCACCAGCGTCGTCGTTGGTGATGTAACGCTGGGAGATGATGTCAGTATCTGGCCATTAGTGGCGATACGGGGAGATGTGAATAGCGTGGTTATCGGTAAACGCAGCAACATTCAGGATGGCAGCGTTTTACATGTGACGCATAAATCAGCCGCGCGCCCGGAAGGCTTTCCTCTTATCATCGGAGAAGATGTGACGGTCGGTCACAAAGCGATGTTGCATGGCTGTACTATTGGCAACCGTGTGCTGGTTGGCATGGGTTCGATTCTTTTAGATGGCGTAATAGTAGAAGATGACGTGATGATCGGCGCAGGCAGTCTGGTCCCTCCTGGTAAGCGGCTCGAAAAAGGCTACCTCTACCTTGGCAGCCCGGTTAAACAAATTCGCCCGCTAAATGAAAAAGAGATCGAAGGGTTACGCTATTCCGCAAACAATTATGTCACCTGGAAAGATGACTATCTGGATCAGGAAAGCCAGATCCAGCCCTCATCATCTTCTCTATGAGCTTCTATTAGCTCTTGCGCCTGATCTTCCAGATCCCAGCGGTTAGCACGGAAAAGATCCAGCGGTTCGCCTTTGCCGAACCGCTGGCAAAGTAGATCACCTTTAATTGCACAGGTTAATTGAAAGCCGTTAACCATGGCGGGAAAACAGACGGCCCGGCGCGTCTCATTCCAGTCTTCTCTGTCGGGAAACTGAATCGCCTGATTCATGATGCTAACTCCGCCTGCAAGCGACTCAGTACTGGCGTGACGTTCGGTAATATGCCATGCCAAAGCAGGAAAGCATGTGCCGCCTGCCCCACCAGCATGCCTAATCCATCTGCCGTAGCCGTTGCGCCTGCCTGCTGACACCAGTTCAGGAAAGGTGTCGCTGCCTGCTGATAAAACATATCGTAGCAGCGCGTGCCGGGGGTGATGAGTGAAGCAGGCAGCGCCGGGACAGCACCATCAACGCCACTGGAGGTAGCATTGATAATCAGATCAAACTTTTTGCCTGCCAGCTCCGTCATGGCTAACGCTTCAATTGCGCCGGTATGTGCAAAAACAGCGGCCAGCTCGTTGGCCCGTGCTGGAGTGCGATTGGTTAATGTCAGAGAGCATCCAAAGGAAAGCAAGGGCAGAATGACACCGCGCGCCGCACCGCCTGCGCCCACTAACAGAATATTATCGCCAGGCTTAATAAAAGATAATCTTTCCAGATCGCTCAATAAACCGATCCCGTCAGTATTATCTCCTACTAATTTTCCATCCTGGCGCATGTATAAGGTATTGACGGCTCCCGCCAACGCTGCCCGCTCCGTTAGCACATCAGCAAGCTCATAAGCCTGCTGCTTAAACGGTAACGTCACATTGGCTCCCTTCCCACCCTGGCGTAAGAATTCATGCAAAGTTGCAGCAAAGCTATCGAGCGGCGCGAGCAATCTCCCATAACAATGCTCAATGCCCGTCTGTTTCGCAAATTCATGGTGGATCAAAGGCGACTTGCTGTGAGCAATCGGGTTGCCAATAACCACGAAGTTATCCATATCCTATCCCTGACGAATAATATCGCCGCTGATAATATCGCGAATCTCAGAAGGATTAAGCCGACCACCGGTTTCCCCCTGTAATACAGGAAAACTATCGCCAAACTGCTGCACAACTTCTGTAACGTTACGGCAAGGAGGCTGGCCGCTCAGGTTAGCACTGGTTGAAACCAGAGGGTTACCAAACTGACGGCAAAGTTCCTGTACTGCCGGATGATCGCTGACCCGTACCGCCAGCGTATCGAAACGCCCTGTTAACCAGCGTGGCGTATGCGGTAGCGCCGGCAATACCCAGGTTACCGGGCCAGGCCAGGAGGCAAACATTTTTTCGCGCTGCGTGACAGAAAGTTCATGGTCAGCAATATAGGGCATAAGCTGCTGATAATCAGCGGCGATTAAAATTAACCCTTTATCTACCGGACGCTGTTTGAACGCCAGTAACTGCATAACGGCTTTTTCACTGTCAGGATCGCAACCCAGGCCAAATACCGCCTCTGTGGGATAGGCAATAACCGCTTGCTGCTGAAGTTGTTCAACACACCAGCCAACTGTTCCGGGAATGATTTCTTTATTCACTTCTGTTTCCTGCATCAACGGGTTTACCGCACGCTTTGCTGGCGCAAAAACGTTTCAAACCTTGTGCTGTCTTTTTTTCGATTAATAAGGGGAAATGACAATACAGGCACGTTCCCTCTTTTGGCGTAAAATTCACTGCAAACTGGCAATCAGGATAGCGATCGCAGGCGTGAAAAGTCTTACCAAAACGTGAACGCCGTTGTACCAGATGCCCTTGCTCGCACTGTGGGCAGGCAATAGAGGTTTTATCTGGGCGATCGATCACTTCAGTATGCTCACATTCGGGATAGCGGCTACAGCCGATAAACATGCCATAGCGCCCCTGCCGTAATACCAGATCAGCCTGGCACAGCGGGCAGTGTTGCCCTTCCAGAACTTTAACGATATGCCCATCCGTCTGATTTTTCAGGGGGCGCACATAGTCACACTCCGGGTAATGTGAACAGCCAAGAAAAGGACCATGCTTTCCGGAGCGAATAACAAGATCTGCCCCACAGGTGGGGCAGGATTCATGTTTTCGCACTGTGAAAAGTGCTGGTTTACTCATTGTGTTATGTCACTGTGAAACAACTCAGTGCAACACTCCTTCATTGACGTCGAAAAGTAACTCTTCCATTTGCTGATAGGCATTTTCACATCCTGGAATGTTGAACAGCACCATCAGCACCACCCATTTAAGATCTTCCAGATCAAATTCAAACGTATCCAGGGCCATAACCCGTTCGATAACCATCTCACGCGTCTCCAGGTTCAAAACCTGAATCTGCTCCAGAAACAGAATGAAGCCGCGGCAGCTGGCATCAAGGCGCTGACTCTCTTCCTCTGTATAGATACGCATTGAGAGCGGATCGGTGGTAAGCAGTATCGGAGCGACAAGCCCGTCCTGATAGTCTGCTAATTTTTCCAACCAGTTCAACGCATTATTGATATCGTCACGATGAAAACCAGCATCAGCCAGATCATCAGTCAGTTTATCCTGGTCAACGCGCATTTCTGCTTCGCTGTGGATATAAGTTTCAAACAAGTACATTAGTACGTCGAACATGGCATGCCCTCCTCAATCGGACATAGCCGCCGGGTACAGCTGCGATCCATCCTGCTAACTCCAGCTCAAGCAGTTTAGCTATGATGGCTGGCACAGGTTGGCCGGCACGTTCAGCGACGACGTCAACAGGTGTAACCTCATCTCCTACGTTAGCCAACACCTCGGCAAATGGCAATGGACCATCAGCATTGTCTGAAGAATTAATTGTATTCTGCGCTGAAAGCGGTAGCCACTGTAGCTCACTGTTGATCTGTTCGAGAATATTATTGGGATGGGCCACTAATAACGCACCCTGCTGAATAAGCCAGTGTCCTCCCGCGCTGACGTCACTTCCCAGCGGGCCTGGCAAGGCATAAATCTCCCTGTTTTGCTCCAGCGCATAGCGTGCCGTAACCAACGAGCCGCTCTTAAGAGAAGCCTCAACTACCAGAACGCCCAGGCTAAGGCCGCTGATGATACGGTTACGACGTGGAAAGTTATACGCGTGCGGTAAGGTATTCAGCGGAAACTCGGACACCAGCGCGCCACCAGCCATAACAATTTCATCCGCAAGCCGTTGATGATTAGCCGGATACAGCTGTTCCAGCCCGCTTCCCAGCACCGCGACCGTTTTCCCTTCTACCGTTAAGGCGGCGCGATGGGCTACAGCATCAATTCCGCGTGCCAGACCGCTGGTGATGGTCAGCCCGCTTGCGGCCAGGATTTGAGTAAAATAGTCCCCCCATTGCCGGCCATAATGTGAAGCGTTGCGGCTACCCACTACTGCCAGCTGTGGCGTAGCAAGGAGATGCGGATCGCCACGCAGCATTAAGGCTGCGGGATAACGCGCAACGTTTTTTAACAGGGGCGGGAACAACGCATCTTCAGCCGTAATGAGATGATGATCCGGTTGTTCAAGCCAACGCACTGCCTGTTCAAGAACAGGTTCGGGTACTGACTGAAACGCCTTAATTTGTATGGCATCAAGGCCTGCTGCGATATAATTTTGCGGTTCGTTATGGCCGCCGTGACTTAATAATTTTGCGGCTCTCAACATTTTTTCGCCGCACAGCCCTTTTACGTTCATCAGGCGTAACCACACTTCTTCTGAAGTCATTTCGTATTCCCTGTCAATGTGCGCCAGTAGCCGCTTTCCCTGGTGCGCAATGCTGTCAATCAAGGAGTGAAATGTCTACAATAAGAGGTAACGATGGTTACTTCTCTGAATACAGATCTGGAAAGTTATGTCAGTTTTACAAGTATTACATTATCCCGACGATCGTCTGCGCATTGTCGCGAAACCGGTCGCAAAAGTGGATGCGGAAATCCAGCGCATTGTCGATGATATGTTTGAGACGATGTACGCTGAGGAAGGTATTGGCCTGGCGGCTACACAGGTAGACATCCACCAGCGCATTATTGTTATCGACGTCTCTGAAAATCGTGATGAGCGTCTGGTGCTGATTAATCCTGAACTGCTGGAAGAAAGCGGTGAAACAGGTATTGAGGAAGGCTGCCTTTCTATTCCTGAACAGCGGGCGCTGGTTCCTCGTTCAGAGCGGGTAAAAATTCGCGCGCTGGATCGTGAAGGCAACACATTTGAACTGGAAGCAGATGGCCTGTTGGCAATTTGCATTCAGCATGAAATGGATCACCTGGTCGGGAAGCTGTTTATCGATTATCTCTCCCCGTTAAAACGCCAGCGTATTCGCCAAAAACTGGAAAAGCTGGCTCGCCTTAATACCCGAGCCTCCTGACAGTAAGGAATAGCGTGTCCGAATCACTAAAAATAATCTTTGCCGGCACCCCTGACTTTGCAGCGCGTCATCTTGACGCGTTGCTTACGTCTGAGCATCAGGTAGTGGGCGTTTTTACCCAACCCGATCGCCCTGCCGGACGCGGTAATAAACTCACGCCCAGCCCGGTTAAGCTCCTGGCTCAACAACATCATCTTCCGGTATTCCAGCCGAAATCGCTCCGCCCAGCAGAAAGTCAGCAGCTTGTGGCCGATTTGCAGGCGGATGTGATGGTGGTGGTCGCCTATGGCTTGATCCTGCCGCAGGCGGTACTGGATATGCCACGCCTCGGCTGTATTAATGTTCATGGTTCTCTGCTCCCTCGCTGGCGCGGCGCGGCGCCTATTCAGCGTTCGCTTTGGGCTGGTGACAGCGAGACCGGCGTCACCATTATGCAAATGGATATCGGTCTGGATACCGGTGCTATGCTGCTGAAACTGGCATGCCCTATCACCGCTGCGGATACCAGTGCAACTCTATATAGCCGGCTGGCGGAGTTAGGCCCGCAAGGATTACTGGAAACGCTGACCCGCTTAAGTCAGGGCAGTGCTCAGCCACAACCGCAGGATGAGGCTCTTGCCACTTACGCAGAGAAGCTCAGTAAAGAAGAAGCCCAGCTCGACTGGTCTCTTTCAGCCGCTCAGCTTGAACGCTGTATCCGCGCGTTTAATCCCTGGCCTGTTAGCTATTTTTACATTGAAGAGCAGCCGGTTAAGGTATGGCAGGCCAGCGTACTGCCGCATCAGACGGGTTATCAGCCAGGCGAAATTGTGCAGGCTGATAAAAATGGCATTCAGGTTGCCACTGCTGAAGGCATCTTAAATATCCAAACCCTGCAACCTGCAGGTAAAAAAGCCATGTCGGCCCAGGATATCCTGAACTCACGCCGCGAGTGGTTTACGCCAGGAACGCGCCTCGCCTGATTCACAGCCCGGTAATCACCCCGGGCCTGTTTATTGATGATTCAAATATGAAAAAAACGGTCAATCTCCGCAGTCTTGCGGCCCAAACACTTGAGCGCGTGGTAGAACAGGGACAATCACTGAGCAACCTGCTGCCGGTGGCGCAGAAAAATCTCTCCGATAAAGACAGTGCGTTGTTACAGGAACTCTGTTTCGGCGTATTGCGCACTCTACCGCTTCTTGAAGCGGCGATTAAGCAGCTTATGTCCCGCCCGTTAACCGGTAAGCAGCGCTCCCTGCATTTCTTAATTATGGTCGGCCTGTATCAGCTGCTTTATACGCGTATCCCGGCTCACGCCGCGCTGGCTGAAACGGTTGAAGGCGCTACCGTATTGAAACGGCCTCAGATGAAAGGCCTGATAAATGGCGTTCTGCGTCAGTTTCAGCGCCAGCAGCCCGATTTGATAACGCAGCTTGAGCAATCTCCACAGCGCTTTTTACATCCGGCCTGGCTGTTGAAACGTCTACAACTGGCATGGCCAGAGCAATGGCAACAAATTGTGGAAGCGAATAATCAGCGTCCTCCAATGTGGCTGCGCGTTAATCGTCAGCACCATAGCCGTGAACAGTGGCTGGCATTGCTGCAGGCAAGTGGCAACAATGCGACCCCTCATCCCGTTTATCCCGATGCTTTGCTGTTAGAGACTCCTTCATCGGTAGGTCAGCTACCCGGTTTTGAGCAAGGTTGGGTCACGGTACAGGATGCTTCAGCTCAGGGCTGCGTTACCTGGCTTGCGCCACAAAACGGAGAGCGTATCCTTGATTTGTGTGCGGCGCCCGGCGGCAAGACTACCCATATTCTTGAAGCTGCGCCGGATGCGCACGTTATGGCTGTCGACATCGATGCGCAGCGATTGCAGCGTGTTTATGAAAATCTGAAGCGACTGAATATGCAGGCGGAAGTAAAACAGGGCGATGGGCGCTTCCCGGATCAATGGTGCAAAGATACGCAGTTTGACCGCATTTTGCTGGATGCTCCCTGCTCTGCAACCGGCGTCATTCGTCGTCATCCTGATATTAAATGGTTACGGCGCGACCGTGATATATCCGAACTGGCCGCGCTGCAGCGCGAGATCCTGGATGCCATCTGGCCTCATCTGAAAGCTGGCGGCACGCTGGTTTATGCCACCTGCTCCATCCTGCCGGAAGAGAATCATTTGCAGATTGAAAGCTTCCTGGAACATCATCAGGATGCTGAACATATTCCACTTAGCGATGATTCAACCATCGGCCTGCAGTGTTTCCCGCATCCACAGGATGGCGATGGATTCTTTTACGCTAAGCTAATAAAAAGATAACGTAGTATGCGCTGCGACAACCTATAAGTTGAAACAACGATGAAAATAATCATTCTCGGAGCAGGCCAGGTAGGCGGCACGCTGGCAGAAAACCTGGTGGGCGAAAATAACGATATTACCGTGGTGGATAAAGACGCCACACGTCTGCGTCAACTACAGGATAAGTTCGATTTACGCGTGGTTCAGGGACACGGTTCCCACCCGAGGGTATTACGTGAAGCGGGTGCGCAGGATGCCGATATGCTGGTTGCGGTCACCAGCTCTGATGAAACGAATATGGTTGCCTGCCAGGTCGCTTATACGCTGTTTAATACGCCCAACCGAATTGCGCGCATTCGTGCTGCCGACTATATCCGCGATGCAGAGAAGTTATTTATACCGGAAGCGGTGCCTATCGATCACCTGATTTCACCCGAGCAGCTGGTAATAGATAATATTTATCGTTTGATCCAGTATCCCGGCGCGTTACAGGTGGTGAATTTTGCTGAAGGCAAAGTGAGCCTGGCTGTGGTGAAAGCCTATTATGGCGGGCCGCTGATTGGTAATCCGTTATCGATAATGCGTGAACATATGCCCCATATCGATACGCGTGTTGCAGCCATATTTCGTCAGGATCGCCCTATTCGTCCGCAGGGCTCAACCATTGTCGAAGCTGGCGATGAGGTCTTTTTTATCGCTGCCAGCCAGCATATCCGCGCAGTAATGAGCGAAATGCAACGGCTGGAAAAGCCCTATAAAAGAATAATGCTCGTTGGCGGAGGCAACATCGGTTATGGTCTGGCGCTGCGGCTGGAAAAAAACTACAGCGTGAAACTGATTGAACGTAATCAGCAGCGTGCCGCCGAGCTGGCGGAGCTGTTGCAGGATACGATCGTTTTTTATGGTGATGCTTCAGATCAAGAACTGTTAGCGGAAGAGCATATCGATCAGGTGGATCTTTTTATCGCCGTTACTAACGACGATGAAGCAAATATCATGTCTGCGATGCTGGCTAAAAAAATGGGCGCCAAAAAAGTTATGGTGCTTATTCAACGGCGCGCTTATGTCGATTTAGTCCAGGGCAGCGTGATTGATATTGCCATCTCCCCACAGCAGGCAACTATCTCAGCCCTACTTAGTCATGTTCGTAAAGCCGATATTGTTAGTGTGTCATCGCTACGCCGTGGTGTTGCTGAAGCTATCGAAGCGATTGCACACGGAGACGAAACAACATCCCGCGTTGTTGGCCGTCTGGTTGAAGATATCAAACTGCCTCCGGGTACCATTATCGGTGCCGTTGTACGCGGTGACGACATTATGATCGCAAATAACAATCTGCGTATTGAGCAAGGCGATCATGTCATTATGTTCCTGACGGACAAAAAGTTTGTGCCTGATGTGGAACGTCTTTTCCAGCCCAGCCCGTTTTTCCTTTAAACCATCAGCAGCAAGGAAGCTGCTTATGCGTTCTGCTCTGCTCCCGCTGCGTTAATTGCCGATGGCAAACACTGATTCGTTTGTTAGACTTTATGGTTTGGCAATGGAAAGGAGCTGTTTATGAGTTTTTTAAAAGAATTTCGTGATTTTGCAATGCGTGGCAACGTTGTCGATCTGGCCGTTGGTGTGGTTATCGGTGCTGCCTTTGGTAAGATTGTTTCATCTCTGGTGGCAAACATTATTATGCCGCCACTGGGATTGCTGATCGGTGGGGTGGATTTCAAGCAATTCAAATGGATATTAAAGCCAGCTCAGGGAGAAACGCCACCGGTCGTAATGGAGTACGGCATCTTTTTGCAGAATATTTTTGATTTCATCATCATCGCGTTTGCGATTTTCATTGCTATCAAGTTGATAAATAAACTGCACAAGAAAAAGGAAGTAGAAAAGCCAGTTGCTAAACCCAGCGCAGAAGCAACGCTGTTGACTGAAATCCGTGATTTAATGAAAGAACAGAATAATAAAGGCTAGCCCCCGGCACTATGCTGAATAAATGCATAAGTCTTCGTCGGCAGTATCGCGCCAGATGCATTCTCGCCAACTAAAAGGCCAGTGGTAAAGTCTGCTTTACCACTGGCCTCCCAGCCTGCTTTATTGTGTTTTGCTTTACGCCGATAGCTGCCTTTACCTTTCACATTCACCTCAACCCGCGTTTTGAACAGAGGGTCATGCAGTAAAGCCTCTATGGCATTGTTTTTGATTTTACCTTTTTTATGCTGATAACCAGACATAACGTCTCCTTTGATGAAAGTCGGATATGTATATAGATCTAATTTTTGCTGAAATCAATGTTTGCCAGGGTTCAGCTCACCTTTTTTTACCGTTCCCCGTTCCAGACTTTCCAGGATAGAACAGTCAAGGCTGGTATGTGCAGAACCGCAGCAGGCATCACTTAAACATTGCAGGGAACGTTGCATCATCTGCAGTTCCGCAATACGAATTTCAACTTCATGCAGGCGAGCTTGCACGATGTTTTTAGACTCCTGACAGGTATGGTGTGCTGGATCGATACGGATCGAGAGTAAATCCCGGATCGCATCTAACGTTAACCCTAGCTGCTTAGCATGCCGAATGAATTTAAGACGCCGCAGGTCATCATCGTTATATAACCGGAATCCCCCTGCCGAGCGGGCTGGCGCATCCATCATATTCTCTTTTTCATAATAACGAATGGTATCTGGCGTGACGGCAGCCAGCCGGGCAAGCTCACCGATACGATACATATTTACTCTCCTGCAAAACGTTGGGCAATCGCATTACGATATTCCCCGGAAAGAAAATCGGTGTTCAAACCTGCCTGCAGCAGTTTTATTTCAAGCAGGCGCAGACGTTTTAGATGGTCACTTTGGGCTATCTCGTCGGGATCCAGCTGTTTTAATAAGTCATTAAGTTCCAGCGCTTCACGCCGTATTTCCAGTTCCGGCGGTAAATAACCGGCATTCTTTAACATACGGTAACCAGCACGAAGCTCTGCTGGAACATGACTGTCATCATCCAGTACGAGTGGAGCGCCTTCTCCAGGCAAACCTTGCAGTTCACCTCTCTGCTGTGCTTCGCGAATGTGTTGTTCAGCCAGTTGATCGATTAGCCACATGTGATGCTCCGGGAAATATCAGAGCTTCAGGATAGCGCAGATTAGCGGGAGGTAAAGCAGAGATAAAATGAGGATATAAAAAAACCGGGCACCAGGCCCGGTTTCTTTAACATACAGCAGATTACTCTGCTGCAGCTTCTGCTTGAGCTTCTGGACGATCAACCAGCTCGATGTAAGCCATCGGAGCGTTGTCACCAGCGCGGAAGCCACACTTCAGAATGCGAGTGTAACCACCGGCACGGCTCGCGAAACGCGGGCCCAGCTCGTTAAACAGTTTTGCCACGATCTCGTTATCACGAGTGCGGGCGAATGCCAGACGACGATTAGCTACGCTGTCGGTCTTGGCAAGAGTAATCAGCGGCTCAACTACGCGACGCAGCTCTTTCGCTTTCGGCAGGGTCGTCTTGATGATCTCATGACGAACCAAAGAGCCGGCCATGTTGCGGAACATAGCCTGACGATGGCTGCTGTTGCGGTTCAGTTGACGACCACTCTTACGATGGCGCATGACCTTATCCTTCTCAGTAAAACCTTAACCTGCGATCTGGTTATTCATCAGCAATGCTTGCCGGCGGCCAGTTTTCCAGGCGCATGCCCAGAGAAAGACCACGCGAAGCCAGCACGTCTTTAATCTCAGTAAGAGATTTTTTACCAAGGTTAGGCGTTTTAAGTAGCTCAACCTCGGTACGCTGTACCAGATCACCGATGTAGTGGATAGCTTCTGCCTTAAGGCAGTTAGCAGAGCGGACAGTCAATTCCAGATCGTCAACAGGGCGCAGCAGGATCGGATCGAATTCTGGTTTCTCTTCTTTAACTTCCGGCTGACGCACATCACGCAGGTCAACGAAAGCTTCCAGTTGTTCAGCCAGAATGGTAGCCGCACGACGAATCGCCTCTTCAGGATCGATTGTGCCGTTGGTTTCCATTTCGATGACCAGCTTATCCAGGTCGGTACGCTGTTCCACGCGCGCAGCTTCAACATTGTAGGCGATACGGTCTACAGGGCTATAGCAAGCGTCGACTAACAGACGACCGATTGGGCGCTCATCTTCTTCCGAATGAATTCGGGCAGAAGCCGGCACATAACCACGGCCACGCTGAACTTTGATACGCATATTAATAGATGCGTTTTCATCGGTCAGATGGCAGATCACGTGCTGCGGCTTGACGATTTCGACATCACCATCATGGGTAATGTCGGCTGCAGTCACAGGGCCAATGCCAGATTTATTCAGTGTAAGGATGACTTCATCTTTACCCTGAACTCTTACCGCCAGCCCTTTCAGGTTAAGCAGGATTTCCAGGATATCTTCCTGTACGCCCTCTTTTGTGCTGTACTCATGAAGTACACCATCAATCTCAACCTCGGTCACCGCGCAACCCGGCATGGATGACAGCAGAATACGGCGCAGTGCGTTACCAAGAGTATGGCCAAAGCCACGCTCTAAAGGCTCAAGGGTCACCTTGGCGTGCGTCGAACTCAGTTGCTCGATATCTACCAGGCGCGGTTTTAGAAACTCTGTCACAGAACCCTGCATTGTGTCCTCTCTTTGGTACTAAGCTTTACTTGGAGTAAAGCTCGACGATCAGGTGTTCGTTAATGTCCGCAGACAGATCGGTACGTTCAGGAATACGCTTGAACACACCTTCCATCTTAGTTGCATCAACTTCCAGCCAGGTTGGCTTTTCACGCTGCTCAGCCAGCTCCAGAGCGGCTTTCACGCGAGACTGCTTTTTGGCTTTCTCGCGGATGCTGACTACGTCATTCGGAGATACCTGATAAGAAGCGATGTTAACAACGCGACCATTTACCATGATGGATTTATGGCTAACCAGCTGACGTGCTTCTGCACGAGTGGCACCAAAGCCCATACGATAAACTACGTTGTCCAGACGACCTTCCAGCAGTTGTAACAGGTTTTCACCGGTGTTGCCTTTCAGACGTGCTGCTTCTTTGTAATAGTTACGGAACTGACGCTCAAGTACGCCATAAATACGACGAACTTTCTGCTTTTCACGTAACTGACCGCCGTAGTCAGACAGACGCGGTTTACGCGCACCGTGCTGGCCAGGGGCTTGTTCAATCTTACACTTGGAATCAATCGCGCGAACGCCAGACTTCAGGAATAAGTCTGTGCCCTCACGACGGCTCAGCTTGAGCTTAGGACCCAAATATCTTGCCATTTTCTTTCTCCAACTATCCTAAAAACGGGCGTTATACGCGACGTTTTTTCGGCGGACGACAACCGTTGTGAGGGATCGGAGTCACATCAGTAATATTAGTGATGCGGAAACCTGCGGCGTTCAGAGCACGAATGGTAGATTCGCGACCCGGACCCGGACCCTTAACCATAACTTCCAGATTCTTGATACCGTAATCTTTCACGGCCTCTGCGCAACGCTCAGCAGCAACCTGTGCAGCGAACGGCGTAGATTTACGAGAACCACGGAAACCGGAACCACCGGCAGTTGCCCAACCCAATGCGTTACCCTGACGGTCAGTAATGGTAACGATGGTGTTGTTAAAAGAAGCATGGACATGAGCCACGCCATCTGAGACTTGTTTTCTTACACGCTTACGTGCACGAACTGGTGCCTTTGCCATTATTCAATCACCCCGATTATTTCTTGATCGGTTTGCGCGGACCCTTACGGGTACGGGCGTTGGTCTTGGTACGCTGACCGCGCACTGGCAGACCACGACGATGACGCAAACCGCGATAGCAACCAAGGTCCATCAGACGCTTGATGCTCATGCTCACTTCACGGCGCAGATCACCTTCAACGACAAATTTGGCAACTTCGTCACGCAGCGTGTCGATTTGTTCTTCAGACAGCTCACTGATCTTAACATCTTCAGCGATACCCGCAGCAGCACAGATGGCCTTGGAGCGAGTTTTGCCGACACCGTAGATCGAAGTTAATGCGATTACGGCATGTTTCTGATCAGGAATGTTAATGCCTGCTATACGGGCCACTATGCACTCCTACTATTTAATATGTACGCACCATGCTGAAAAGCCCGTTTTCAGGATACTCAAATGGAAACGTACAGACATACAAAAGATTGGCTGGCTAATCTAGCCAGCTCAACCCAACTTTGCAAGAAAAATATGCGAGAAAATCAGCCCTGGCGCTGTTTATGCTTAGGCTCGGCACTACAAATCACACGTACGACGCCGTCGCGACGAATGATTTTGCAGTTACGACATAATTTCTTGACGGAAGCACGAACTTTCATTTTTACTCTCCGTAACTTCTCAAGCGCCTGATTAGCGGCTATAGCCTTTCAGGTTTGCTTTCTTCAATGCAGACTCGTACTGACTGGACATCATCAGAGTTTGCACTTGAGCCATAAAGTCCATGATGACCACAACGACGATAAGCAGTGAGGTTCCACCGAAGTAGAACGGTACTTTCATCGCATCACGCATGAACTCCGGGATCAGGCAGATGAAAGTAATGTAGAGCGCACCAACTAGCGTCAGACGCGTCATCACTTTATCGATGTACTTCGCCGTTTGCTCTCCCGGACGAATTCCTGGTACAAATGCACCAGACTTCTTCAGGTTATCTGCTGTTTCTCGCGGATTGAAAACCAACGCCGTATAGAAGAAACAGAAGAAGATGATTGCAGTCGCATAGAGTAGCACATAAAGCGGCTGTCCTGGCTGCAAATACATCGAAATAGTTGTCAGCCAGTTCCACCCTGTACCGCCACCAAACCATGAAGCAATGGTAGCTGGAAACAGAATAATGCTTGAGGCGAAGATTGCCGGGATAACCCCTGCCATATTCACCTTCAATGGTAAATGTGTACTCTGTGCAGCATAGACACGACGGCCTTGCTGACGTTTCGCATAGTTCACCACAATGCGGCGTTGACCACGCTCAACGAAAACAACGAAGAAGGTCACTGCAAATACGAGAACTGCAACCAACAGCAACAGAAGGAAGTGCAGGTCGCCTTGCCGCGCTTGCTCGATGGTATGGCCAATGGCCGGCGGAAGCCCCGCAACAATACCAGCAAAGATTATGATCGAGATACCGTTACCAATACCTCGTTCAGTAATCTGCTCGCCCAGCCACATCAGGAACATTGTCCCTGTAACCAGACTCACAACAGCGGTGAAGTAGAAAGCAAAGCCTGGATTGATTACCAGGCCCTGCATTCCAGGCATATTCGGTAAACCGGTAGCAATACCGATCGACTGGAATATAGCCAACACCAGAGTACCGTAACGGGTGTACTGACTAATCTTACGACGGCCAGCCTCCCCTTCTTTCTTGATTTCTGCCAGGGCGGGATGAACCACCGTTAACAGCTGGATAATAATTGATGCCGAAATATACGGCATAATACCCAGAGCAAAGATAGAAGCACGGCTTAATGCACCACCAGAGAACATGTTAAACATTTCAATGATGGTGCCACGCTGTTGTTCAAGCAGTTTGGCAAGTACAGTGGCATCGATACCAGGGATCGGAATAAAAGAGCCAATGCGGAATACAATCAGCGCACCGATGACAAACAAAAGTCTGCGTTTCAGTTCGCCGAAACCGCCCTTGGCACTTTGAAAATCTAATCCTGGTTGCTTAGCCATCTGCTACTTATTCCTCAATTGTACCGCCAGCAGCTTCGATTGCAGCACGAGCGCCTTTAGTGACACGCAGACCGCGAACCGTAACCGGTGCAGAAACTTCGCCAGACAGAATCACTTTCGCGAATTCGATCTGAGTACCGATGATGTTTGCTGCTTTCAGCGTATTCAGGTCAACGATACCGCCTTCCACTTTCGCCAGCTCGGACAGACGAACTTCCGCCGTTACCATTGCTTTACGAGAAGTGAAGCCGAATTTCGGCAGACGACGGTACAGCGGCATCTGGCCGCCTTCGAAACCACGACGTACGCCACCGCCAGAACGAGAGTTCTGACCTTTGTGACCACGGCCGCCGGTTTTACCGAGACCAGAACCGATACCACGACCCAGGCGTTTACCCGCCTGTTTTGAGCCTTCGGCGGGAGACAGAGTATTCAAACGCATCTGTTACTCCTCCACTTTAACCATATAGGAAATAGCGTTAACCATACCGCGTACAGCAGGCGTGTCTTCACGCTCAACGGTATGACCAATGCGACGCAGACCCAGGCCAAGCAGCGTTGCCTTATGCTTAGGCAAACGGCCGATTGCACTACGGGTTTGTGTAATTTTGATCGTCTTTGCCATGGTCAATTACCCCAGAATGTCTTCAACGGATTTACCACGCTTGGCAGCGACCATTTCCGGAGATTTCATATTTTCCAGGCCATCAATAGTTGCACGAACCACGTTAATCGGGTTGGTGGAACCATAGGTTTTAGCCAGAACGTTATGAACTCCAGCGACTTCCAGGACGGCGCGCATTGCACCACCGGCAATAATACCGGTACCTTCAGAAGCCGGTTGCATGAACACACGGGAACCTGTGTGTGCACCTTTAACCGGGTGCTGCAGGGTGCCGTTAGTCAGCGCGACGTTAATCATGTTGCGACGGGCTTTTTCCATCGCTTTCTGGATCGCTGCCGGTACTTCACGCGCTTTACCGTAACCAAAACCTACGCGACCGTTACCATCACCCACTACAGTCAGTGCGGTGAAGGAGAAAATACGGCCACCTTTAACAGTTTTAGATACACGGTTTACCGCGATCAGTTTTTCCTGCAGTTCGCCAGCTTGTTTCTCGATGTGTGCCATCTTAGACCTCTACCTTAGAACTGAAGGCCAGCTTCACGGGCAGCTTCTGCCAGTGCCTGGACGCGACCATGATATTGGAAACCGGAACGGTCGAAAGCAACGTCTTTGATGCCTTTTTCCAGCGCGCGCTCAGCGATAGCTTTACCTACAGCAGACGCAGCGTCTTTGTTGCCGGTGTACTTCAGTTGTTCAGAGATAGCTTTTTCTACAGTAGAAGCAGCAACCAGAACTTCAGAGCCGTTCGGGGCGATGACCTGTGCGTAAATATGACGCGGGGTACGATGTACCACCAGGCGAGTAGCACCCAGCTCTTTGATCTTGCGACGTGCGCGGGTCGCACGACGGATACGAGCAGATTTCTTATCCATAGTGTTACCTTACTTCTTCTTAGCCTCTTTGGTACGCACGACTTCGTCGGCGTAACGAACACCCTTGCCTTTATAAGGCTCAGGACGACGGTAGGCGCGCAAGTCAGCCGCAACCTGGCCGATCAGCTGTTTATCAGCACCTTTCAGTACGATTTCAGTCTGAGACGGACATTCTGCAGTGATTCCCGCAGGCAGAGCGTGTTCAACCGGGTGAGAAAAACCCAGTGACAGATTCACGACATCGCCTTTAACGGCTGCACGATAACCTACACCAACCAGCTGCAGCTTCTTAGTGAAGCCTTCGGTAACACCGATAACCATTGCGTTCAGCAGCGCACGGGCAGTACCCGCCTGCGCCCAGCCATCAACGAAGCCTTCGCGCGGAGCGAAAGTCAGAGCGTTGTCAGCATGCTTAATTTCAACAGCATTATTGATAGTACGAGTCAGCTCGCCGTTTTTACCTTTAATCGAAATTTCCTGACCGTTGAGTTTTACCTCTACGCCGGCAGGAACAACGACAGGTGCTTTAGCAACACGAGACATTTTTTCCTCCGTTAAGCTACGTAGCAGATAATTTCGCCACCAAGACCAGCCTGGCGCGCTGCACGATCAGTCATAACACCTTTAGAGGTAGAAACAACAGCAATACCCAGTCCAGCCATTACCTTCGGCAGCTCATCTTTTTTCTTATAGATGCGCAGGCCAGGACGGCTAACACGTTGAATGCTTTCTACCACAGCTTTACCCTGGAAATACTTAAGAGTCAGTTCCAGTTCCGGCTTGATGTCGCCTTCGATTTTGAAATCTTCAATATAACCTTCTTCCTTCAGCACGTTGGCGATTGCCACTTTCAGCTTGGAGGAAGGCATGGTGACCGCAACTTTGTTCGCGGCCTGACCGTTACGGATACGGGTCAGCATATCCGCGATCGGATCTTGCATGCTCATCTGTCTTTACTCCCGTGATTCAATTGGTGACAATTACCAGCTAGCCTTTTTCAGACCCGGGATTTCACCGCGCATAGCGGCTTCACGGACCTTGATACGGCTCAACCCGAACTTCCGCAGGAAACCATGCGGACGACCTGTTTGACGGCAGCGGTTACGCTGACGAGACGGGCTGGAATCACGCGGCAGACTCTGCAGCTTGAGAACAGCATTCCAACGATCTTCGTCGGAGGCGTTCACATCAGAAATGATCGCTTTCAGTTCGACGCGTTTTGCGAAGAATTTGTCTGCTAATTTCTCACGCTTGACTTCGCGTGCTTTCATTGATTGCTTAGCCATTAAGTAACCCTACCTTACTTGCGGAACGGGAAGTCAAAAGCAGCCAGCAGAGCACGGCCTTCATCATCAGATTTCGCAGTAGTGGTAATGGTGATATCCAAACCACGAACGCGATCGACTTTGTCATAGTCGATTTCTGGGAAGATGATCTGCTCACGGACGCCCATGCTATAGTTACCACGACCATCGAAAGACTTCGCAGACAGGCCACGGAAGTCACGAATACGCGGTACAGCAATAGTGACCAGACGCTCAAAGAACTCCCACATGCGTTCGCCACGCAGAGTTACTTTACAGCCGATCGGATAGCCCTGACGGATTTTGAAGCCTGCAACTGATTTGCGTGCTTTGGTGACCAGCGGTTTTTGACCGGAGATTGCTGCCAGGTCAGCTACTGCGTTATCCAGCAGCTTTTTGTCAGCGATCGCTTCACCAACACCCATGTTCAGGGTGATCTTCTCGACCCGAGGGACTTGCATGACAGAATTGTAGCCAAACTCAGTCATGAGTTTTTTAACTACTTCGTCTTTGTAGTAATCATGCAGTTTCGCCATCGTACTACTCCAAATTACTTGATAGTTTCGCTGTTAGACTTGAAGAAACGGACTTTTTTGCCGTCTTCGAATCTAAAGCCTACACGGTCAGCCTTGCCGGTAGCCGCATTGAAGATAGCAACGTTAGAAACCTGAATTGCAGCTTCTTTTTCAACGATGCCGCCCGGTTGGTTCAGAGCCGGAACCGGCTTCTGATGTTTCTTCACCAGGTTGATACCTTCAACAATGACCTTGCCAGAAGACAGGACATTTTTTACTTTACCGCGCTTACCTTTATCTTTACCGGTCAGCACGATAACTTCGTCATTACGACGGATTTTCGCTGCCATTGCTCGCTCCTTAGAGTACTTCTGGTGCCAGGGAGATAATTTTCATGAACTTTTCATTACGAAGTTCACGAGTTACCGGCCCAAAAATACGCGTTCCGATAGGCTGCTCGCTGTTATTGTTCAGAATAACGCATGCATTACCATCGAAGCGAATGACAGAACCGTCAGGGCGACGAACACCCTTCCTGGTGCGCACCACTACCGCCTTAAGCACATCACCTTTTTTCACTTTACCACGCGGAATTGCTTCCTTGATGGTAACTTTGATGATGTCGCCTACGCCTGCGTAGCGACGGTGCGAGCCACCCAGAACCTTGATACACATTACGCGACGTGCACCGGAGTTGTCGGCGACGTTCAGCATAGTCTGTTCTTGGATCATTTTAGTGCTCCGCTAATGTCAACTACTACTTCGGGACCCAAACAGAGGGTCGTTAGAAAGCCCCATAATTGAGGGCGCGGCATTATAACACCGGTCCCCGCAGATGGGTAGAAAAAATAAACGGCTCCTGTCGAGCCGATATTTGAACCTGTAATTTAAGGAACGCGACATTCTAAGGAATTGTTCACTATGTAGCAATCGTAATCTGCACACTTCTTCATCTTATTGATGGTTATTCTTCAACGCGGGGCTTGATAAGCGGATTAAGGCACTGAGTAAGCGCTAAATGTTAACCACAGCATTAACTTCGCTATGACAAACGGCAGGCGCAACCTCGTTAATTAAGATCATTACGTCGTGGGCAGTGGGCAGACACGCAATCGCAGGCAAAAAAAAACCCTCTGCCAGAGGCAGAGGGTTTCAATAAGAAAGGAGATTCTATTACAGAACCGCTTTCTCAATAACGCGAACCAGAGTCCAGGACTTAGTCTTGGACAGCGGGCGGCATTCGCGGATTTCTACCACGTCGCCGATACCGCATTCGTTGTTCTCGTCATGGATGTGCAGCTTAGTCGTACGCTTAATGAATTTACCGTAGATCGGGTGCTTCACGAAACGCTCGATAGCAACAACTGCAGATTTCTGCATTTTGTCACTAACAACACGACCTTGCAGAGTACGAATTTTATCGGTCATTACGCACCCGCCTTCTCATTCAGTAAAGTTTTAACGCGTGCAACATCACGGCGCACATTCTTCAGCAGATGACTCTGCTGCAGCTGGCCAGATGCTGCCTGCATGCGCAGGTTGAACTGCTCGCGCAGCAGGTTAAGCAGCTCAGTGTTCAGCTCTTCAACGCTTTTTTCACGCAGCTCTTTTGCTTTCATTACATCACCGTCTTAGTAACAAAGGTGGTTTTGATAGGCAGTTTTGCTGCTGCCAGCTTGAATGCTTCACGGGCCAGCTCCTCCGGTACGCCGTCCATTTCATACAGGACTTTACCCGGCTGGATCAAGGCAACCCAATACTCCACGTTACCTTTACCTTTACCCATACGCACTTCCAGCGGCTTCTCGGTGATCGGTTTGTCCGGGAATACACGGATCCAGATCTTACCTTGACGCTTAACTGCACGGGTCATAGCACGACGTGCTGCTTCGATCTGACGAGCAGTCAGACGACCACGGCCAACAGCTTTCAGACCGAAAGTACCGAAGCTCACATCCGTACCGGCAGCCAGACCACGGTTGCGGCCTTTGTGCACCTTACGGAATTTTGTACGCTTTGGTTGTAACATCAGCGACTCTCCTTACTTACGGCCTTTACGCTGCTGCTTTTTCGGTTGAGCAGCCGGTTTTTCCGGTTGTTCAACAGCAGCCATACCACCCAGGATCTCACCTTTGAAGATCCATACCTTAACGCCGATTACACCATAAGTGGTGTGCGCTTCTGAGGTGTTGTAGTCGATGTCAGCACGCAGGGTGTGCAGCGGTACGCGACCTTCGCGGTACCATTCGGTACGTGCGATTTCTGCGCCGCCCAGACGGCCACTAACTTCAACTTTAATACCTTTAGCGCCCAGACGCATTGCGTTCTGTACAGCACGCTTCATCGCACGACGGAACATCACGCGACGCTCCAGCTGAGAAGTGATGCTGTCAGCAACCAATTTCGCGTCCAGTTCCGGTTTACGGACTTCGGCGATATTGATCTGCGCCGGTACGCCAGCGATATTCGCTACGACGTTACGCAGTTTTTCTACGTCTTCGCCTTTTTTACCGATAACGATGCCCGGGCGAGCGGTGTGAATGGTCACACGGATGCTTTTAGCCGGACGTTCGATAACGATGCGCGAAACAGACGCTTTAGCCAGTTCTTTAGTCAGGAACTGACGCACTTTAAAATCGCTGTCCAGGTTGTCAGCGAATTCTTTGGTATTAGCGAACCAGGTAGAGTTCCAGGGTTTAACAATACCCAGTCGAATACCATTAGGATGTACTTTCTGACCCATTGCTAGTCTCCAGAGTCTCAGCGATCGGACACAACCACAGTAATGTGGCTGGTGCGCTTCAGGATGCGATCTGCACGACCTTTCGCACGCGGCATAATGCGCTTCATGCTTGGGCCTTCGTCGACGAAAATTTTCGCGACTTTCAGATCGTCGATATCAGCGCCATCGTTGTGTTCTGCGTTAGCAATGGCAGATTCCAGAACTTTCTTGACCAGTACAGCCGCTTTTTTATTGGTGTAGGTCAGGATGTCCAGAGCCTGCGACACTTTCTTACCGCGAATCAGGTCAGCCACCAGGCGAACCTTTTGAGCAGAAGAACGAGCGTGGCGATGTTGAGCAATAGTTTCCATCTCTTCCTCCTGCCTTAGCGTTTCTTGGCTTTTTTATCAGCCGCGTGACCGCGATAAGTACGAGTCGGCGCGAATTCACCCAGTTTGTGACCAACCATTTCGTCGGAAACAAAGACAGGTACGTGCTGACGACCATTATGGACAGCGATGGTCAAACCGATCATATTTGGAAAGATCGTTGAACGACGGGACCAAGTGCGCAGGGGCTTCTTGTCACCGCTTTCCACCGCTTTCTCTACCTTCTTCAGCAAGTGCAGGTCAATAAATGGACCTTTCTTGAGAGAACGTGGCATGGCTTATCCTCTAATATTATTTGCTACGGCGACGTACGATAAATTTATCAGTACGCTTGTTGCTACGGGTCTTCTTACCTTTGGTCTGAACGCCCCACGGAGTTACCGGGTGCTTACCAAAGTTACGACCTTCACCACCACCGTGCGGGTGATCAACTGGGTTCATCGCAGTACCACGAACGGTCGGACGAACACCACGCCAGCGGGCAGCACCTGCTTTACCCAGAACGCGCAGCATATGCTCAGCGTTACCGACTTCGCCCAGAGTAGCGCGGCAGTCAGATTCGACTTTACGCATTTCACCTGAACGCAGACGCAGGGTTACGTAGGAACCTTCACGCGCAACGATCTGCACGTAAGCACCAGCAGAACGAGCAATCTGACCGCCCTTGCCTGGTTTCATTTCTACGTTATGAACAGTGGAACCAACTGGGATGTTACGCATCGGCAGGGTGTTACCTGCTTTGATCGCAGCATCAACGCCAGACTGAATCTGGTCGCCAGCTTTCAGGCCTTTAGGGGCCAGGATATAACGGCGTTCGCCATCTTTGTACAGAACCAGCGCGATGTTCGCGGAACGGTTCGGATCGTACTCAAGACGTTCAACAACTGCCGGGATACCGTCTTTGTTGCGTTTAAAGTCAACGATACGGTAAGCCTGCTTATGACCACCACCAATGTGACGCGTGGTGATGCGGCCATTGTTGTTACGGCCACCGGATTTGCTGTTTTTTTCCACCAGCGGAGCAAATGGTTTGCCCTTGTGCAGCTCTGGGTTCACCACTTTAACTACGTGGCGACGACCCGGAGATGTCGGTTTACATTTAACAATTGCCATTGTTCTTCTCCTCCGACTTACTCTGCGCCGCCGACGAAGTCCAGATTCTGGCCTTCTTTCAGGGTGACGTAAGCTTTCTTCCAGTCGCTACGACGACCAATACGCTGTCCATGACGCTTAACCTTGCCTTTAACGACCAGGGTGTTTACGTCTTTGACTTCAACTTCGAAAAGTTTCTGCACAGCGGCTTTGATTTCTGCTTTGGACGCGTCTTTCGCAACTTTGAGAACGATGGTATTGGTTTTTTCCATCGCGGTAGACGCTTTTTCAGAAACGTGCGGTGCGCGCACTACTTTCAGCAGACGTTCTTCACGGATCATGCCAGCATCTCCTCAACTTGCTTAACTGCGTCAGCAGTCATAACGACTTTGTCGAAGGCGATCAGGCTAACCGGATCGATACCCGCTGCATCGCGCACGTCAACCTTGTACAGGTTACGCGCAGCCAGGAACAGATTCTCATCCAGTTCACCGGTGATGATCAGCACGTCTTCCAGCGCCATATCTTTCAGTTTCTGTACCAGCAGCTTGGTTTTCGGCGCTTCTACAGAGAACTGCTCGACAACGATCAGACGATCCTGACGTACCAGCTCGGACAGAATGCTTTTCAGCGCGCCGCGGTACATCTTTTTGTTAACTTTTTGACTGTGATCCTGCGGCTTCGCAGCGAAAGTCACACCACCTGAACGCCAGATTGGGCTCTTAACAGAACCTGCACGCGCACGGCCGGTGCCTTTCTGGCGCCACGGTTTTTTACCGGAACCAGTTACTTCAGCACGGGTTTTCTGGGCACGAGTACCTTGACGAGCACCAGCTGCATAAGCAACAACAACCTGATGTACCAGCGCTTCGTTGAAATCACGACCGAAGGTAGTTTCGGAAACAGTCAGCGCGCTTTGCGCGTCTTTCAATACTAATTCCATTGCTATCCCCTTACGCCTTCACAGCTGGTTTAACGATCAGGTCGCTACCGGTAGCACCGGGAACTGCACCTTTAACCAGCAGCAGGTTGCGCTCAGCGTCAACACGTACTACGTCCAGGCTCTGAACGGTTACGCGCTCATTACCCAGCTGACCTGCCATTTTTTTGCCTTTGAACACTTTGCCCGGAGTCTGGTTCTGACCGATAGAACCCGGAACGCGGTGAGACAAGGAGTTACCGTGTGTAGCATCCTGGGTACGGAAGTTCCAGCGCTTAACAGTACCGGCGAAACCTTTACCTTTGGAGGTACCAGTCACGTCAACTTTCTTAACGTCAGCGAAAATTTCAACGCTGATGTCCTGGCCAACGGTATATTCTTCACCTTCAGCGGTGCGGAATTCCCACAGACCACGGCCAGCTTCTACGCCAGCTTTAGCAAAATGACCTGCTTCAGGTTTGGTCACACGGTTTGCTTTTTTAGCACCGGTGGTAACCTGGATGGCGCGGTAACCGTCGCTGTCCAGACCTTTAACCTGAGTAACGCGGTTTGCTTCAACTTCGATAACGGTTACAGGGATAGAAACGCCTTCTTCAGTGAAGATGCGGGTCATACCCACTTTTTTACCGACTAAACCAATCATTGTTTCAACCTCTCAATCGCTCGATGACCTGATTAACCCAGGCTGATCTGCACGTCTACACCGGCAGCCAGATCCAGACGCATCAGAGCATCAACGGTTTTTTCAGTTGGCTCAACGATGTCAACCAGACGCTTGTGAGTGCGGATTTCATACTGATCGCGCGCGTCTTTGTTAACGTGCGGGGAGATCAGAACGGTAAAGCGCTCTTTGCGGGTCGGCAGCGGGATCGGACCACGTACCTGCGCACCAGTGCGCTTGGCGGTCTCAACGATTTCCGCGGTTGATTGATCGATCAGACGATGATCAAACGCTTTAAGACGGATACGGATTCTTTGGTTCTGCATGAGACCAGAGCTCCAATTATTTTATAAACGAAAAAAATTACTCCTCACACCCATTACGATTGATGGGGGAGTGTAATCGTTCAGCATATAACTCCCCAATCGGGAGTATTGTCAGGCCAGGCGAGATCCGACTAGCCTGCGATTCTGCTCGAATCGCGCTTGCAATATTAGCAGGCCCGCGCATTATACGGGAATTCGCTCAGATAGCAACCCATCGAATACTATTGCCCTAAAAAAGTGGAAGCCAAAGCGCATGCTTATTGGGTGCAGCGCAACAGTCGCTTTTTCTTTGCGAGTCCACTTCAGTGTCAGATATGCGGCAGGAGACAGCATTTGTGCCAGGCCTTATCCTGAAATGACTATCAGGGATAAAAGGGAATTTTATGTTGGCGCTTTTTCTTTCAGGGCTGGCAGGGCTCACTACAGGAAGCTTCCTCTGCCTGGCTGCCGATCGCTATCAGCCCGGCTTTACCTCACGGCAATGGCTCTTTACGCTTGCCCTCCCCGCTTCGCACTGCGCCGGGTGTGGCCACCGTCTTCAACTCAGCGAGCTGGTGCCGGTTTACAGTTGGTGCAGATACCGGGGCAAATGCCGTTACTGCCAGATAACGCTTCCGCTGCGTTTGGTTATCACGGAGGTGCTAACCTGCCTGCTCTTTGTCTTACTGGTCGGTTGTCAAAGTTCTCTGGTCCCGCTGATGTTTCTACTGCTGTTCAGTGCAGCACTAATTGTGCTCAGCCTTATTGACCAGCGTTATTTCATATTGCCTGACGCAGTTACGCTTCCTCTGTTATGGCTGGGCCTGCTATATCATTTGACGCTGTGTCAGGAACGGTTAGCCTCGGCGGTAGCAGGCGTTTTACTCGGCTGGCTTTCTCTGTGGACACTCTACTGGGGATTTTTGGCGGTATGTCGTCAGGAAGGGATTGGATATGGCGATATAAAACTCTTTGCTGCATTAGGCGCGTGGAGCGGCTGGCAAATGCTGCCTTTGATTGCATCCATTGCCGCATTATCTGGCCTGGCGCTTTTTGTTTGTAGTGGTCTGTGTAACAAAGCTGCCGGCTGGCAACGCCGACAGCCATTTGGCCCTTGTCTGGCTATAGCGGGCTGGGCTGTACTCTTCTGGCAAACGCAGGCGGGTAACGTTACTCCTCTTCCCTGATTTGCGCCTGAAGATAGTTTTGGATACCCATTTTTTGGATTAAATCCAGTTCGGTTTCCAGCCAGTCGATATGCTTCTCTTCATCTGCCAGGATTTCAATCATCATATCCCGGCTGACGTAGTCATAAATCTTATCTGCCCAGGCGATGGCTTCACGCAGATCTTTCGCCCCTTCCATCTCAAGCGCCAGATCGGAACGCAGCATCTCCTCTACATCTTCACCAATGCGTAAACGGCCCAAATCCTGAAGATTTGGAATACCCTCCAGAAAAAGTATGCGTTCAATGTATTTGTCCGCATGCTTCATCTCATCAATGGACTCGTGATACTCCACATCATTCAAGCGCATCAGTCCCCAGTTTTTGAACATCCGCGCATGGAGAAAATACTGATTAACCGCAACCAGTTCATTTCCCAATAGTTTATTCAAATGGCTTATGATTTTTGCATCGCCTTTCATTACGCTTCCTCCGCTTCCAGTTAATTAGAGCGTAGATGCGGTTAGAAAGAAGTCAAAAAGGCAACGGAAAAACTGTGGGTATACTTAGGCGATCTCTTTATACAGCGGCGGATTCTTCAGCTCTTCATCCATGATTTCACGTACTGCACGAATACACTTCCCGCATTGCTTACCAACCGGCACCAGATGACGCAGTTGTTGAATAGATTTTGGCTGATAACGCCGAACAACTTCACGTACGGTTTTATCGCTTATCGCATTACACAGGCAGACGTACATTTATATGCTCCAGTACAAATACTGAACGCAGTTTAAATGAGAATGATTTTTATTTCAAACCTGCACTTTGTAGGGATTAAGAGGGGAAACGATCCAAGGGTAAGGATAAAAAAAGGGCGCCGAAGCGCCCTTTTCGTTGAATAAATACCGAAGCATTTATTCGCATTAAAGCTTATTAAGCAATAATTTTAGCAACAACGCCCGCGCCTACGGTACGGCCGCCTTCACGGATTGCGAAACGCAGACCGTCGTCCATCGCGATCGGGTGGATCAGGGTAACAACCATTTTGATGTTGTCGCCCGGCATTACCATCTCAACGCCTTCCGGCAGTTCAACGGAACCAGTCACGTCAGTAGTACGGAAGTAGAACTGAGGACGGTAGCCTTTGAAGAACGGAGTGTGACGGCCGCCTTCGTCTTTGGACAGAACGTAAACTTCTGATTCAAAGGTGGTGTGCGGCTTGATGGAGCCCGGCTTAGCCAGAACCTGGCCACGCTCGATCTCTTCACGCTTGATACCACGCAGCAGAACACCAACGTTCTCACCAGCCTGACCCTGATCCAGCAGTTTGCGGAACATTTCAACGCCGGTACAGGTAGATTTCGCCGTATCTTTGATACCAACGATTTCAACTTCTTCACCAACTTTGATCACGCCACGCTCAACACGACCGGTAACAACGGTACCACGGCCAGAGATTGAGAATACGTCTTCGATCGGCAGCAGGAACGGCAGATCGATAGCGCGCTGCGGGTCAGGGATGTAAGAATCCAGGTGACCAGCCAGCTCGATGATTTTCTCTTCCCACTCTGCTTCGCCTTCCAGCGCTTTCAGCGCGGAACCGCGAACGATCGGAGTGTCGTCGCCCGGGAAGTC
>NZ_JBNJSN010000018.1:0-17843 GCF_050113845.1 Pantoea sp. FN0305
ACCGACCGCTACGGGCGCATCAAGGTGAAGTTCCACTGGGACCGGGAGTCGAAGGGAGACGAGACGAGCTCGTGCTGGGTGCGGGTGTCGAGCGCGTGGGCGGGCCAGGGCTACGGCGGTGTGCAGATACCGCGGGTGAACGACGAGGTGGTGGTGGACTTCATCAACGGTGACCCGGACCGTCCGATAGTGACGGGCCGGGTGTACAACGCGGCGAGCATGCCGCCGTGGCCGCTGCCGGGGGCGGCGACGCAGATGGGGTTCATGAGCCGGTCAAAGGACGGGACGCCGGACAACGCCAACGTGCTGCGCTTTGAGGACCGGGCGGGGCAAGAGCAGGTGTGGATCCATGCTGAAAGGAACATGGATACAGAAGTAGAAAATGATGAAACTCACCTTGTGGGTAATAACCGAAACAAAACTATTGTCGGTAATGAAACAACTCAGGTGAAGAAAAATCGCACCGAAACGGTCGAACAAAATGAAACAATCACCGTACACCAAAATCGCAACGAAACCGTGGATGGTAATGAAACTATTACCGTGCATGCTAACCGTACCGAGACTGTCGACAAGAATGAAAATATTCGTATCGGGCAGAACCAGTCTGTGACTGTTAATGGTAATCAGACACTGAACGTTGATCAGGCTAAAAGCGAGACAATTACCCTGGCATCGATGTTAAATGTTGGCCTGGCGCAAAATACCAATATTGGTGGTGCCTATATGCTCAATGTTGGCGCTGGTTGGGTGACTACCGTGGGCGCGATGCAAATGCACAATGTTGGTTTGAAATATTCCCTCAATGCCGGAAGAGATATAGCACTTAACGCGGGCACAACGGCCGAAGTAAGCGCGGAAGAAAAAATTACGCTGGTTTGTGGAGAGTCGATGATCATTCTGGAGCAGAACGGCACTATTACTCTCAGTGCTAATAAGATCAAGTTAGTTGGTGAAAAGGTTGTCGATATTGACGGAACAGAGATACATATCAACTAATTATGGAAAATTTCATTAACCTTAGCGCTTTCCCGGCCATGCTGTTTGAGTCATTTGATCAGTACGATCATGCTTTTAGCGTTATTGCCGCACGTATCAGTTATGACCTGGATATACAGTCCGGTTCGCTGACGCTGTGTGCGGATCAACCTGAGCTGATCGAGCAGGATGATTATTATGGCGAACCGGGCAAAAGCTCAGTGCGCTTTGAAAGTGACCTGGCGCCCTGGAAGCCCCGGCTGGATGTAGTCATTAATGGCACGGCATGGGCACCGGGCGATAAACCGGCACGTGAGTTTACCGTAGGCGCGCAGATTGGTGATTTCACAAGACTGTTACGCATTTACGGACCGCGTGAATGGCGAAAAATGATAGCAGGCTGGAGCCTGTCTTCTGCGAAACCTATCGTCTCTCTGCCGCTACGTTATGAATATGCTGCCGGAGGGTGCTATACCGTTCCGAATGGTAAAGAATACGCCTCGCCCGCTAATACGGTAGGAATGGGCTGGTACAGCGCGGAATGTTTGAAAAAAATTCATCAACAGCGTTTGCCTGCGCCGCAGATTGAGCTTTTGCCTCAGCCGATAAAGCATATTGATGAGGTTAGCCTGCCGGCTGGATTTGGCTTTTTTGGGCGCGGCTGGCAGGGCAGGATCGAGCAAGCGGGTACCTATGACGAAGCCTGGCAGCGAGACCGTCACCCTTTTCTTCCGGCTGACTTTCGTTTTGATTATTGGTGTGGTGCCCATCCGTGGATGCAGTTTCCCTTACCGCAACCCTTACAATCGGTGCCGATTAAACTGAAATACCTCATCAGCGCCCAGGAAAAAAGCGATCAGGAAGTCGCTTTTCATGTGCCGGTCGAATCGTTATTTATTTTTTTGACCACGGTACAAGGGGCGGGTGTAGCGAAGGACATGCAGCTCGATACGTTGGTTATCGATTTGCCGCAGCGCAAGGTCCACTGTACTTATCGCGCAGTAGTTTCTGAAAATATGGAGCCGGTCATGACAGAACTCCGTTTTATTCAGCGTAGCGACAGAGATAGCATGTTAAAACATGCAGCAGCACTGAGTGCCGACCCTTTGAGTAACGAATTTATGCCGCTTCCGCCTTCGCTGGCTGCTAAATTATCGCAGGGGAATGATCATGGCTGAAAACTATGCAGCCCGCAAAGAGGGTAAGTATAAAATCGTTGGCCTGGCACCTGATGTGTGTGCCACGCCAGGTGCCTCATCCCCGGTGCCCTATCCTGTGATCTCAACGCTCGATCCGGCGAAAAGTACGGTTGATTCTGTACTCTTTAGCGGTAAACCTGCCTTTGTTCATGATATGAGCTTCAGCCCAGTCACTATTGGAGATGCGGCAGGGAGTGATAAGGGCGTCGTCAGCGGCACAGTGGAAGGGGATTGCTGGTCCATTGAACACAGCCCCGATACCTGGGTCGGCGGGCTTCCGCTTAATCGTATTCAGGATCTGTTTGCGATGAACGGCAAGGCCGTGGGTGGGCGTGGCGGCAATCTGACGAAAAAAGAAGCCTGGGAAAGACGTAAACAACTTATCGCAAAGGGTAAACAAAGCAGCGACCCTAAGGTACGCGCTGCGGCTGAACGTCTGGAACTGAATAATACTGGGATAGAAAAAGCGCGGCTAGCTGATTATATTTATGAGCCGCGTAACCCTGATTTGCCTACGCCTCCGGTGCCGGAAGGCTGGAAGGATATCAGCGATGATCCTGAAGCTTTGGCGAAACTAAGCCTGCACCCGGAAGATCTCAAAGTTGAAAATGAACCCGGTTTTCGTTCCCGCGTATATGCTCCTGATGAGAATATTTTTGGCAAAGATATGTCTGCTTCTGTTGTTTTTCGCGGAACACGAATGAAGGAAGGGGTTGACTGGAAAAATAATTTTCAGCAGGGGGTGAATATGCAGTCGAACTATTATAAGCAGGCTGTTCAAATCGGAACCGCAGTACAGCGCTCTCCTGCACCTGTTGATATAGTGGGCCATTCCTTAGGGGGTGGATTAGCATCCTCAGCTTCAAGGGCCAGCGGAAAACCAGGCTGGACCTTTAATGCCGCAGGACTGCACAAAGAAACCGTTGAAAAATATGGCGGTAGTGAATTTAAGCCTGAAAAAGGTAAAGAGTATATTACGGCGTATCGTGTTAAAGGCGAAGTGTTAACTTCTGTTCAGGAACCTGGATTTTGGGGAGGAGCCGGTATCCTGTTGGTTACGGGTATGGCTGGTGCTGGCTTACTGGGCTTAAAGCTAGTGAATGCGCCCACAGCTGTAGGAATCCATCATGACCTTGAGGGCGGCACTGGCAATATGGTTGACAAGCATGGTATGGATCAGGTTATTCGCTGTATAGAACAGGAAAAGGCAACGGATGAAGCGATATTGTCAGCTCAATAAGGTCATTCTATGAAAAATCTTTTCGCTATCAGAAAATACAGTTTAACTCTCTTATGGACAGCGCTGAGCCTGTTTGCAATTTCAGGATGTAACGCAATGAAAATTTATCCTCCCGAAGATTTTTTCCATGGCACTCAGCTTACGCTGGCGCAAAGCATTTATCAGGGCGATCTGGCATCGGTAAAGCAGCAGGCGAGCGTGACCGAGCTTAACAAACCCGGCAAGCAGGATATGACGATGCTTTTTTACGCCCTGCAGTGCGCGCAGGGTGAAAAGAAACAACAGCTGGCGATAATGAGTGAGCTGGTAAGGCAGGGAGCCGATCCTCTACAGAATGTTCCCGATATGGGGAGTGTAGCGGGTGTAACGGCCAGATCGTCCTCACCAGTGTATATGGAGGCTTTGCTTGATGGTGGTATGAGCCCTAACGTAGAAATAATGAAACGCCCTGTTTTTTTTAAAGCGGCTTCAGATAATACTTTGAAAACAATGGATTTGATGGTCAGGCGAGGCGCGAATATTAATCAAAGCGATAATTTAGGTCGAACGGTTCTTATGCATGCGCTGGATGGTATGCAGCTTGATACCGTTGTCTGGCTGCTTAAACATGGTGCCGATCCGCATGCAGTGGAAACCAACAGCGGCTGGTCGTTTGCGCGTCAACTGGCGTATGTTGTAAAACGCAACGACGGCCAGAAAGGCCCCACGCTCGATAAGCTCAACGAAATTATCGACCTGGTAAAACAGGCGGGCGTAAGCTGGCCGCCAGCGCAATAAGCCACCCATCCCGTTGATAAACATAGTATGACGCAAGTTATCAGGTGCATTGAAAAAGAAAAAGAAAGCGATGAAGTGGTTTTAAGAGAGAAATAATAATAAAGAGGAAGCTGCATTATGCGTTTTTTTAAAATAAAGTTGTCTTTTTTCTTTGTTTTATTATTATTCTCGTTAAGTGGTGGTTGTGAAATGAAAAGTTATAACGCAGAGGATTTCTTTAGTGGAACGCAGTTGCAACTTGCTCAGGCAATAAGCAATAATAATTTGGAAGAAGTAAAAATACTGGCAAAAACAACGGAATTAAATAAGCCAGGCAAACAGGATATGACGCTGCTTTTTTTTGCGGCTTAGGATGCTTTAAAAAAAGGAAGGTCTCGGCTTGATATTATATCTTCTTTAGTCGCATCAGGAGCTAACCCTACGCAACCGGTGCCGGGTATGGAAAGTCTTACTGTTATGGCTGCAAGAGCAGAGGATGATATATTAATAAAAGCTCTTCTCGATGGAGGGATGAGTCCTGATGCCAAATATAAAACCACTCCTATTATATTTTATGCAGCATCGCAATCATCCGGATCTACACTTAAAACTCTTGTTGAACGTGGTGCTGATATCAATCAATGCGATAGCCTTGAGCAAAATGCATTAATTGAGGCTCTGGCAAACATGGAGTTGGATAACGTTATTTGGCTCCTTAATCAAGGGGCAAACCCAATGCAAAAGACTATCAATGGATGGGGGTTTGGTAATATGTTGAAAAACGTTATTTCCCGCGAGGAAGAAAATGCCGCAGCGCAAGATAAGCTCCAGACTATCAGAACACTGGCAATATACAAAGGGATGAAATGGCCACCTGACAATCATAATTGACATGTATTTACTATCTTATAGGGCTTCCTGTGCCTGGAGTGATGTCTCAATGCGCATCATTTATATAATTATACTTGCCCTGACTATATTTATACCTGTATGTAACGCAATGAAAATTTATCCTCCCGAAGATTTTTTCCATGGCACTCAGCTTACGCTGGCGCAAAGCATTTATCAGGGCGATCTGGCATCGGTAAAGCAGCAGGCGAGCGTGACCGAGCTTAACAAACCCGGCAAGCAGGATATGACGATTCTGTTTTACGCCCTGCATTGTGCACAGGGAAAAAAGAAACAGCAGCTGGCCATCATGAGCGAACTGGTAAGGCAGGGGGCCGATCCGCTGCAGAATGTTCCCGATATGGGCAGTGTAGCGGGTGTAACGGCCAGATCGTCCTCACCAGTGTATATGGAGGCTTTGCTTGATGGTGGTATGAGTCCTAATGCTGCGGTTCAGAAAAGCCCTATCTTTTATTATTCCGCCTCGGATAATACCCTGAATACATTATCCTTAATGATTCAGCGTGGCGCTAATATCAATCAAAGCGATAATTTAGGCAGAACGGTTCTTATGGAAGCACTGGATGGTATGCAGCTTGATACCGTTGTCTGGCTGCTTAAGCATGGTGCCGATCCGCACGCGGTGGAAACCAACAGCGGCTGGTCGTTTGCGCGTCAACTGGCGTATGTTGTAAAACGCAACGACGGCCAGAAAGGCCCCACGCTCGATAAGCTCAACGAAATTATCGACCTGGTAAAACAGGCGGGCGTAAGCTGGCCGCCAGCGCATTGAATCGCATATTAAAAGGCCATTGAGACGTATTCCTTTGGCTTTTATTAATCGTTTACTGATCATCCATTAATGCCTCTGTATTTATGCTGCCATATTCGGCGGCCCACGTGATAAGTCATAAATAATCAGAAACGCCTGTTTTACATTATTTGATGTTTTTATTAATTAGATGTAAGCGGTAATGATATGAATATAATTATGCTTGTATTAAAAGTGGCTACTTGCGTGGCGAATTTCGCGCTTTCCGTATGGCTGCAATTCATTATGGCGAGTGGTTTGTTCTGGATGGTTATCTCTGGTGTCGGTATGAAGAGACATGACTGGGGTAAATGGTTAATAGAGTTCAAGCCGATCTTAATGCTCTATGCGCTTAATGGCGTAGTAATAGTCATTTGTGGCTTATTGGTAGCCTGGAATTACCTGGATAAATGCAAAGCTGCTTGTTTGTCTCTGGCTGTGTTGCAGCTGCCGTTTTTTTATTTCATGGCGAAAACCACGTATGGCGATATCTTCTTCGCTCCGGTTGTCTGGGCTGCAGCGATAGCCTCTGGCGCTGGCTTAGCAAGTAATTATCTTAAGCTCAGGTGAATCGCTAATTTAACTGGCTGTTTACTGAGTAACTTATCGTTTTATTCATTATTGCAGGGAGCCCTCCGATGGCAACCGGAAATACCATTGGTAAATTACAATATGCGCCTGCGCCGCAGGGGAACGTTGCGGCAGGAAGTGCGAATCCACCTAAAAAGAAAAGCTGGTGGAGTAGTTACGGTGACTGGGTGCATACCGGGCTGGATGTATTAGGCGCAGTACCCATTGTCGGCGTGGTTGCCGATGGGGCTAATGCGGCAATCTATACTGCCGAAGGCGATTACGGCAACGCAGCATTGTCTGCGGCATCAGCCGCCGCAAATTTTGTGCCCGGAGGCGGAGCCGCATTCAAAGCAGGTAAGCTGGCGGCAAAAACAGGCAAAGCGCTGGAAGCGGCAAAAGCAGGAAAAGCCGTAGCCAAAGAAGGCGCTGAGCTGACTGAAAAGGCTATCGCAAAAAGCGAGCAAGCTGCTGCGAAAGCCGAGGGAAAAGTTGCTAAAGGAGAAACAGAGTCAGTTTTACAGGCCAAGAAAGCTGGCAGCGAAAAAGGGGGCAGTAATAAAGGCAAAGGTGGCAAAAAACAGACGGAAAGTTGTAAAAATGGCCTGCTGGTTGGAAATCCCGTTAACCCGCTGCTCGGCATCAAGGTACTGGTAGGAGATGACGATCTTGATTTTGCTTTCCCGGCAGCAGTGCCGCTTAACTGGCAACGCCATTACTATTCTGACGAGATAGCGAATGGTTGGCTTGGACAAGGGTGGTTTTTGCCTTTTTCGCCGGAAATTCGCGAAACGCATGAGGTTCTGCGTTATATCGATGAACAAGGACGCGAAATCGATTTTCCTCGCATCGCTCCCGGCTTGCCAGCTCGCCTGCATCGCTATGAGCAGCTTACCTTGTCACAGCCGAAGCAAGGACTTTATCGTCTGTCGACCTCTGACGAGCAACGTCACTGGCTGTTCAGCCAGGAAGCGGAGGCCGGGCGCTTTCTAATGACAGCGATGGAAGATGCGCATGGTAATCAGCTTACTATCCATTATGACCACAACAACTTACCGGCGGAAATCATTGACAGTGCCGGACGTCGTTTTCTGATCCAGTTTGCCGATCTCCGCCTGGCGAGTGGAGAGAATGTCAGTCGTATCGTAACCGTTAGCTGCTGTCATCCTTCCGAGCCGGAGCTACCAGAAATCCTCTGCCGCTATGACTATTCGGATGAGGGCGATTTAATTGCTGTACGTAATGGTAAAGATGAAATTGTCAGAGATTTCCGGTATCGCAATCATATTATGGTGGCGCATCGCCTGGCAGGCGAAATGGCCTGTTTTTATCATTACGACCGTCACGATATACATGGCAAAGTGCTGGCGCACCGCGATAGCCTTGGCCAGACCTGGCAATTTGACTATCAGCCAAATGCCACGCTTGTTACTGATGTGCTGGGCCGCAAAACGCGTTACGAGTTTGATGATAATCATGAACTAACTGCGCTTGTTGATGCCCTCGGAGGAATCACGCGTATTAAACGAAATGCGCGTGGGCAAGCCATTGCGGTTACCGATCCGGCTGGGCGTATTACCCGTTATCGCTATGACGAACGCGGGAACTGTACGGCAGTTATTTCGCCTGACGGGGGAATGACGCGCATTGATTTTCACCCCTACTGGAACAGGCCGGTGCGTATTACCGATATGCTCGGCGCATCACGTGAATTTACCTGGGATGTGGCAGGTAATCTGATACGTGAAATGGATGAGCTGGGCCGTATCACGGAATATAACCATGATGATGCCGGTAATCTGGTACGCATTCGCGACGCGGCTTCGGGCATTCAAACATTTAACTGGAACGCGGCAGGATTTCTTTTATCTCATACGGATTGTTCCGGTCGAACCACACAATACAGTTATGACAAATATGGCTGGCTTAAAACCCGGACTGATGCGGCTGGCAATATTACCACCTGGCAACATAACGCTGACGGATTACCGGTAAAGGTATGTCATGCTGATGGCGGTACGGAAATTTATGATTATGACCGTTATCGTCGTCTGGTGAGTTTTACCAGCGCAGAAGGCCAGCGCACCCAGTGGGAGCTGGGCGGCGATGGTTTGCCTGAGGCGCGTATCGACGCGCCTGGTCACCGCATCACTTATCAATACGACGAGGCTCGTCGGCTTACCGGTCTGGTTAATGAAAATGGCGTACGCTATGAGATGACATATGACGCACTGGATAATCTTATTCGCGAGTGCGGCTTCGATGGGCGGCAAATCGCTTATGAATATGATGCTGGTGGCTGGCCCGTTGCGCGTAAAGAATATGGCAACACCGGAAAGGAAAGCGTGATTCATACCCGCTGGCAGCGTGACGCAGCCGGACGTCTGCTGGAGAAGCTGGTGGCTCAGGGCAGCACGCGCCGCTGGCAGCGTACCCGTTATCGTTACGATGCGAACGGTCGCCTTGTCGCCGGGATCAATGCAGGCGGGCGCGTGGAGCTGGAGTGGGATGCCGCCGGCCAACTGGTAAAAGAACAGACGTTAACGCGCGGGAAAACCGTGGCCCTGCATCATCAGTATGATGAACTGGGCAACCGTACCGTCACTGTTTTGCCTGACGGGCGTGAAATCAAAAACTTCTATTACGGCAGCGGGCATCGTATTCAGGTGAACTGGGGCCAGCGGGTTATCAGCGAGAGCGAGCGTGACGCCCTGCACCGGGAAGTCCGCCGCACCCAGGGCATACTGACCAGCGAATATGTACACGATGAGGCTGGTCGCCTGATAAGCCAGCGGGCGAGTTACAAAAATCAATTAGTGGTAGGACGTGAATATGCGTGGCGGCGCGACGGGCAGTTAAAACAGATGACGGACAGCCGTAGCGGGATGCACCGCTACGCCTACGATGCACTGGGCAGGCTCACACAGGCCGGAGGCGAACGGTTTGCCTTCGACCCCGCCCATAATCTGCTGGAGCAGGAAAATGCGCCGCCGCTGACAGATAACCGCCTGCGGGTACTTGGTGAATGCCGCTGGGACTACGACGCGCACGGCAACGTCACGGAGAAACGCACCGGTCGCCATACCACGCAGCGTTTCCGCTGGAACGCGGAGCATCAGCTGACGGAGGCGGTGAGCCGGCGCAACGGTACGGAACAGCGAACCCGGTACGGCTACGATGCGTTCGGACGCCGCAGCTGGAAGCAGGACGCCTCTGGGGTGACGCACTTTATCTGGGACGGCAACCGGCTGCTGAGCGAGGAGCGGGGCAACCAGCAGCACATCTGGATTTATGAAGATGAAGGCTTTGTGCCGCTGGCGCAAATCAGTACGCAGCGCGGGGAAAGTGAGCATGACGCCCGGGTGTACTGGTATCACAACGACCCGGCGGGGCTGCCACGTGAACTGACCGGGGTGACGGGCGACATCGCATGGCAGGCGGACTACCGCGCCTGGGGCAGAACCGTGCGGGTGGAAGCGGGGCGGAAGGGCGCAGAGCCGGTGCATCAGCCTCTGCGTTTTCAGGGGCAGTATTACGATGCGGAGACCGGTTTGCACTATAACCGGTTCCGGTACTATGATCCGGATGCGGGGCGTTTTATCAGCCAGGATCCGATAGGGCTGGCGGGGGGGATAAACCTTTATCAGTATGCGCCTAATCCACTGGGGTGGATTGATCCGCTGGGGTTACGTAAGTGCTCGTCTTCGCGAAAACCTAAAAAAGTAAAATCAAAGTCAACAGGAAGAACTAAAGTAAGAAATAAAAATGAAGAATTTGCAATGGATCATGTAAAGAAACATCCAGAGAATGGATTGGAAATAATTAAGTCTGATCAAATTGGTGACCCTCATTTTAAAGGAAAAGGTTGGTCAAAAATGGAACAAAAAATTAATGGCGTGAATGTTCACTACATGGCAAAAATAGATGAAACGGGTAAAATGACCCATGTAACTGATTTTAAAATAAAAGATTAATTATGAAATTTATTTATAAAAATGATAAAGGGAAGGATGACCATTGGAAACAATGTGAGAAAAATCATGCTCCTTTTATAGAGCTAAATAGAGTTAGCAATGAATGTATTAATGTTTTCTATGATATAACAAACTACCAACTTGATTTAGAGGAAATATCCAATGATATCAAGGGATTATATTCGGCGTATATAGAATTTTTTATGTTTTCCAATCCTATGATTAAGGATTTATATGATCAATATTATTTCTTTAATTTTATAGTAAAAAGCGAACATGCTGAATTTTTGGCAGAAAAATTATACGATTACCTTTTATTTCGGTTGAATGGTTAGTAAAAATCCGGAAAGATCCCCTTATCCTTCCGGCTATTTTTAGCTGCTACCGTGGTGCAAACTCCGCCTCAGCCAGTGCGTTATGGAGCTTATGCACGGCGTCTTTAATCTCATAAGTTTCATCATCACTGACCGCACCGGCACGCAGTTCAGACCAGCTCAGGTGCTTGACCAACTGGGCTAATGCCATTGCGTCGGTATGGGGTTAAGTTAATGTTGTGTAAATCGGTAATGGCAATGCTCATGGTAACTACCTCGAGTTTATTAGGATACTTAATAAGTAAAGTGATAACGGCGCGGTGGCGGTTTAACACTTCAACTGCCGTAGCGGCGCGCACCGCTACGCTTACGATGCACTGGGCAGGCTCACACAGGCCGAAGGCGAACGGTTTGCCTTCGACCCCGCCCATAATCTGCTGGAGCAGGAAAATGCGCCGCCGCTGACGGATAACCGTCTGCGGGTACTTGGTGACTGCCGCTGGGACTACGATGCTCACGGCAATGTCACGGAGAAACGCACCGGTCGCCATACCACGCAGCGTTTCCGCTGGAACGCGGAGCATCAGCTGGCGGAGGCGGTGAGCCGGCGCAACGGTACGGAACAGCGCACCCGGTACGGCTACGATGCGTTCGGACGCCGCAGCTGGAAGCAGGACGCCTTCGGGGTGACGCACTTTATCTGGGACGGCAACCGGCTGCTGAGCGAGGAGCGGGGCAACCAGCAGCACATCTGGATTTATGAAGATGAAGGCTTTGTGCCGCTGGCGCAAATCAGTACGCAGCGCGGGGAAAGTGAGCATGACGCCCGGGTGTACTGGTATCACAACGACCAGGCGGGGCTGCCGCGCGAGCTGACCGGAATGGCGGGTGAGCGGGTGTGGCAGGCAGACTACCGCGCCTGGGGGAATACCGTGCGGGTGGAAGCGGGGCGGAAGGGCGCAGAGCCAGTGCATCAGCCTCTGCGATTTCAGGGGCAGTATTACGATGCGGAAACCGGTTTGCACTATAACCGGTTCCGGTACTATGATCCGGATGCGGGGCGTTTTATCAGCCAGGATCCGATAGGGCTGGCGGGCGGGATAAACCTTTATCAGTATGCGCCTAATCCGCTGGGGTGGATTGATCCGCTGGGGTTGAGTAAATTACCCTCAACATTTAAGGCTCAATTTAGAGCAGCAAAGAGGAATTTAGGGATATCAAAGAATACTAATACGCCTGTGCCCGTTAAGGTTTATGATAATAAATATGAGAATCGAACTGTTTGGCAGTTTAATACAAATGACGGGGAAAAATATATTATTATGCATGAAGAAGATAAGTTTGGACGCGGTCCTCATTTGCATACCGCTGATGACTTACATGGGTCTCCTTTACAACCAAGGTTACGATATAACCAACATGCAGGGCACTATCCTGAGGACGTTGAAGGCATCAAAGATATGAAGGGGAAGAAAAAATGTCGATCACTTTAAAAGAAAAGCTCAAGGCGGCGAAACAAGAAAAAGAAAGAAATAATATTAAGGATGATGTTATAAAATCAAATAACTTGCTTATAAATGATGTTGATTTTATAGAGGTTCCATATCAAGAGATGATCATAGAACTTGAAGGGAAAGGTCTGGAGTTACAAAGAGATAATCATGATGTTCATAGTCAATATAGTAACTATCAAAAATTTATAGAAAGAGTTCCAAGCGAAGGTAACGTTTTTTTATATTGTTCGGGAAAAGATATGTATTATTTTATAAGTGTCTCAAATAGAATATTGAAATCTAACCCAAAATATTTTTGGGAAAGTTCTCTTTTGCATTTCTCCAGTCAAGATAGAATCTTTATAGATAGTAAAAAAAAATATGGTTTTGCAGTATTAACTGGCGAGTATGGAATTGAAACTTGTCAATGGGGATTTTAATATAAAGCATTTAGAGGTTGTGTTCTCTCATTGATATTATAGCTGTTTCGTAAAAATTAGTTGCCAGACAGCTTTGTTCAGTATTATGGCATCGCGTTCTTGAACATAGTCCTTATTTTGCAATTCTCTTCCTTCACTGTTTTAAGCACAGCAACATTGGAAACCCCTGATAACCATTTATACATTTTGGGCGACTGCCGCCGGGACTACGACGCTCACGGCAACGTCACGGAGAAACGCACCGGTCGCCATACCACGCAGCGTTTCCGCTGGAACGCGGAGCATCAGCTGGCGGAGGCGGTGAGCCGGCGCAACGGTACGGAACAGCGAACCCGGTACGGCTACGATGCGTTCGGACGCCGCAGCTGGAAGCAGGACGCCTTCGGGGTGACGCACTTTATCTGGGACGGGAACCGGCTGCTGAGCGAGGAGCGGGGCAACCAGCAGCACATCTGGATTTATGAAGATGAAGGCTTTGTGCCGCTGGCGCAAATCAGCACGCAGCGCGGGGAAAGTGAGCATGACGCCCGGGTGTACTGGTATCATAACGACCCGGCGGGGCTGCCACGTGAACTGACCGGGGGGACGGGCGAGCGGGTGTGGCAGGCAGACTATCGCGTCTGGGGCAATACGCTGCGGGTGGAGACGGCGGAACAGGCGGAACCGGTGCATCAGCCGCTGCGCTTCCAGGGGCAGTATTACGATGCGGAGACCGGTTTGCACTACAACCGGTTCCGGTACTATGATCCGGATGCGGGACGTTTTATCAGCCAGGATCCGATAGGGCTGGCGGGCGGGATAAACCTGTACCAGTATGCGCCTAATCCACTGGGGTGGATTGATCCGCTGGGGCTGAGTAGGTGTGAGAAGAAAGAAAAAGATTCTTACGAGCAAGCCAGAAATAAAGCAATTAAATGGTTAGAAGAACGGGGGTTCAAAGCTGAAAAAGTTAATACTGGTAAATTCGGTTCGACAAGAGGTAGGCCTGTCGGAATGACTACAGCTGATGGAAAGACGGGGTTTAGAATAGAGTATGACGAGCGGAGCGGTGCCCATATCAACGTATTTAGCGGTAAAGATAAAGGTGAGCATTTCCTGTTTGATGTAACTGAATCTACCGTTACAAAGCTCCAAGATTTATTTAACTTACCATCAAAGCCTTGGAGGAAATCCTCATGATACTTGATGATGAAATTAAAGAGAAAATATTTTTACTTCCTGACCCCCCAGAGATAATAGATGACATGGAATTTGTTATCGATGATTTGTCTAATAATTTCCAATGGATTGGTTCTAAAATTGATTGGACTAATACAAATAATCATAAAATGCTTGAGTTGTGCGGGGATTATTCAAATTGGGTTGATGAGATAAATTGCTTTATCCGTAAAAATAATATTGATGAATATATTTTACGAAGTAGTGACATTTTTTATATTAATGACTCATCTTTAGATTTTTCTGTTAAGTTAAATTGCAGGCAATTTTATCCATTTTTAGAAATGGCCATAAAAAATATCCCTCAACATCATTATTTTTTCGATAAAATAAATGGGTGGTGCTTCGTGATTAGCTCTGAGGGATATGCTGACTTCGGATTTTCGCTTAATATTAATAATTAAAGAAAAGATGCTGGGTAAGCTTTTGATTTTACAGTATTTTGTTTCTTAATTTAAATGTAAAGCATTTGGCGAAAATCAGCACGTGGCGTGGGAAATCGAGCATGGCGCGCAGGTGTACAGACGGTGGTGTTAAACTAGATAACCCTAAAATATTTAGGAGGAAGTGATTTGAAACTGCTAAATAACAACGAGAAAATATCTCTATCTGGAGAGAGAGCAATAAATATTCTGATTGAATTGGAGTATATGCTTATCTCGTTAAGAGATATCGCCCGTCATTATTATCACAACTAGCTATTCTGCCGGAAACGATTTATAGATCCTTCCGGCTTTTTATTTTTAGCTGCCCACTGCCCGGCTCAGTCAGCTCTTTTTTATCGCTCTGGTTAATTTCGAAACCAGACTGAGCGACGCGACACGCGATGCGGGCTAACGCAATATTTCCGCTACGATGAGGAAAACCGGGTCAGTGGAACGGGCTGCGGCTGGCGGGCGAGGCGGGCAGCCACGCGCCGGGCAGAAAAATGCAGTACGTTCACAGCGAGGGCTCATGGGAGCGGCTGGCGCAGGTGAACTTCCGCTACGACCCGCAGGGATAGCGCATCATCAAAACGCGACGGCAGACACTGAACGGTCAGCTGGCGGTCAGTGTGACTGTCACGTACTTTTATGCCTTACTGCTTCATTACAAGGAAAGATGATGATTGATTTACGAGAATCAGAATTTAAAATTTCTATTTATATTCAAAAATATCAGCACCTTATGCCTGTAGCATCCCGCGGGTTACAGCAACGTTTGGAGTATACTCCCATCGCCCGTGAGTCAGCGGGGGAAGATAAACCTATAAAACCTGAATGGCTCCAAACCAAGTTACAAATAGTTGACGATACTGTCGCTCTTGATAAAGCCAGGGGCGCTTTGGTTGGGCTTGCTGTTGGCGATGCTGTTGGGACAACTCTGGAATTTCTTCCCAGAGATAAAGGAAAAGTTGAAAATATGGTTGGCGGTGGGCCTTTTCATCTTAAACCTGGCGAATGGACTGACGACACATCAATGGCTTTATGTCTGGCTGAAACTTATCTGGAAGCCGGAACAATGGACGTTGATTTGTTTAGAAAAAAGTTAGTGCGCTGGTATCATTATGGTGAAAACAGCTCTAATGGGCGGTGTTTCGATATAGGAAATACTACACGTTTCGCACTTGATGAATATTTAAAACATGGTAAAGGATGGTTTGGTAACACATCTGAAGAAACCGCTGGAAATGCAGGTGTTATTCGTCATGCTCCGGTTGCTATTTTCAGAAGGAAATCTTTCCTGCAAATGTGGAATGATTCAAAAAGCCAGAGTCTGGCAACGCATGGCGCCGTTGAATCAATCAGTAGCTGTCAATTTTTAGGCGCAGTTCTGCATTATCTTTTGAACGGGTACAATAAAGAAGATGCCTTCTCACCTCACGTACTATCATCAGCATTGCGTGTAATGATCATCAACGCAGGCGAGTACAAGCAGAAAACACGCGATCAAATCCGTTCAGGCGGCTACGTTATCGACACGCTTGAAGCGGCGATGTGGGCGGTATGGAACACGGATAACTTCCGCGACGCGATTCTTCTGGCCGCTAACCTGGGCGATGACGCCGACAGCGTGGCCGCCACGGCAGGCCAGATTGCCGGCGCGCTGTATGGTTATTCAGGCATACCGCAGGAGTGGCGCGACAGGCTGGTTCAGGAAAAAAGAATTGCCGCCATGGCGGAAGCGCTGTTCCGGCAGGCACCTGAAGAAACGCTGTAAGATGTTACGCGGATTATTCCCTGAGTCCCGGCCACCTGTCCCGGGCTTAGTGGCTAAATATTTGTAACAGTATTCAGCCGTAGAATATTCAGATGTCGCGACTGCAATAAGCCTTTTCCTGTAGCTGAAGAGATAAGAAAGGATTCTGAAAGCAGCAGGAATAATGAAGCGGAATAAAGAGAAATCATTAAGAAAAAACGTATGCGGTAATTAAGCCGTTACCTGTTTTTGTTGTGGTTATAAACAATGGCTCTTAAGTAAAAACGCTTTTAATAACCCTTAAAGCGTTTCTTTCTGTGGAAAGAATTATTAAGTTTTCAGGTAATGACAACCTGTATCTTTACAGTTTTACCTTTATCAAATCCCTTTCTTTTTTGTATCAACCGCCTGGCACCACGCCGGGCCCGCTGAGCACGGAACTCACCTATGTCTGAACGTATCACCGCACGGCTCCCGCAGGAGGGGCTGCTTTTCTGGAAGCTGGAGGGACGCGAGGCGCTGTCGCATCCCTTCGAACTCACCGTCACGCTGCTGGGCCCCGACGCCCGCGCCGACCGCCACGCGCTGCTGGGCCAGCCGCTGACGCTGGACATCCCCACCGGGCGCTTTCTGGCGGGCACGCGGCACCTCAACGGCAAAATCACGCGGGTGGCGGTGCACAGCGAGGAGCTGGGCGGCACGCGCCACGCGGTGTACACGCTCACGGTGGAGCCGGACCTGTGGCCGATGAAGCGGGACCGCAACGCGCGCATCTTCCAGGGGCAGACGGCGGTGCAGATAATCCATCAGCTGCTGGCGGAGTACGGGGTGCAGGTGGAGGACCGGCTGAAGGCCCGCTACCGGGAGTGGGAGTACTGCGTGCAGTACCAGGAGAGCAGCCTGGACTTCATCAGCCGGCTGATGGAGCTGGAGGGCATCTATTACTGGTTCCGCCACGAGGCGGACCGTCACGTGATGGTGCTGTCGGACGGGCCGGAGGCGCACGGGCCGTGGCCGGGTTACGAGACGATACCCTACCACGTCACGGGCAGCGGCGGGGTGACGTCGGAACAGGGGGTGAGCCACTGGGCGGCGGAGGACCGGGTGACGCCGGGCATCTGCAGCATCGACGACTACGACTTCCGCAAGCCGAACGCGTGGCTGCTGCAGGCGCGGCAGAACCCGGCGGCGCCGCAGCCGGGGAAAACGGAGGTGTATGCGTGGCCGGGACGGTACGTGGAGCACGCCGAGGGCGAGAAGTACGTGCGGGTGCGCCAGGAGGCGTGGCAGGCGTCGCACCGCCAGACGGGGGGCCGGGGCACGGCGCTGGGGCTGGCGCCGGGGTACACCTTCACGCTGCTGAACGCGCCGCACGCGCAGGACAACGGGACGTACCTGACGCTGGAGGCGGGCTACAGGCTGGAGGAGAACCGCTACGCCAGCGGGGAGGGGGAAACGGTGCATGAGATAACGTTCCGGGTGCAGCCGGCGGAGGTGGTGTACCGGAAGGAGGCGGAGACGCCGTGGCCGAAGACGCACGGTCCGCAGACGGCGCGGGTGACGGGGCCGGCGGGGGAGTCGATATACACCGACCGCTACGGGCGCATCAAGGTGAAGTTCCACTGGGACCGGGAGTCGAAGGGAGACGAGACGAGCTCGTGCTGGGTGCGGGTGTCGAGCGCGTGGGCGGGCCAGGGCTACGGCGGGGTGCAGATACCGCGGGTGAACGACGAGGTGGTGGTGGACTTCATCAACGGTGACCCGGACCGTCCGATAGTGACGGG
>NZ_JBNJSN010000019.1:0-5125 GCF_050113845.1 Pantoea sp. FN0305
GAATTTGCCTGGCGGCGAGAGCGCGGTGGTCCCACCTGACCCCATGCCGAACTCAGAAGTGAAACGCCGCAGCGCCGATGGTAGTGTGGGGCCTCCCCATGCGAGAGTAGGGAACTGCCAGGCATCAGATAACGACGGAGCCTCAGCGAAAGCTGAGGCTTTTTCGTGTCTGACGATCGGTAAAAAACCCCGTTTTCGTGGCTAGAATATCGTCAGTGCCCGCCTGCAGATCCTGCTCTGCGACTAATTTTCATTCCCTTCTGCTTTTAAGCTGACCAGGCTTGATAATATTTATTGCCGTCAGCGCCCTGTCTTTAGTTTTTTCACTGTCAGGCTTATTAACGAACATGCCTTGCCGATCCACAGGATAAAATTTTCTTCCTACTGTATCGATCGGTTAAACTGAGCGCAGTTAATCGGAAAAGGCCGCTTCATGTCCAGTCCTGCATTCTCACTTAAAAAACTACATACCTTTGCCATTGAAACAGGCGCAGAAAAAGTTGTATACGCAGAAACGCCGCAAGATATTCTTGCAGCCTGGCGTGAGTGTCATCAGCGCGATTTGCCCTTCTTATTATTAGGTGAGGGTAGTAATGTCCTGTTTCTGCAAGCTTTCAGCGGCATAGTTGTAATAAACCGTATTAAAGGCATTACTATTACTGAAAGTGATAAGCACTGGCATCTACAGGCAGGAGCTGGTGAAAACTGGCATGCTCTGGTCGCTTACACATTACAGCAAAACATCGCCGGACTGGAAAACCTTGCTTTAATACCCGGCTGCGTTGGCTCTTCGCCTATTCAAAATATTGGTGCCTATGGTGTCGAGATAAAGGATGTTTGCGAGTGGGTTGAAGTTCTTGAACTGGAAAGCGGCCAGATTCATCGGCTGACGGCAGCAGAATGTGAGTTTGGCTATCGCGATAGTATCTTCAAGCATCGGCTACAGAACGGTTATGCGATTACCCGCGTTGGTTTTAGCTTACCCAGGCAATGGCAACCTGTAATGAGCTATGGCGATCTGGCTAAGCTCGATCCCGCAACCGTCACTCCTCAGCAGATTTTTGATTCTGTTTGTCATATGCGTCGCAGTAAATTGCCCGATCCGGCGTTAACCGGAAACGCTGGCAGCTTCTTTAAAAATCCTGTGGTTACTGCAGAGCAGGCTACAGCATTACTGGCAACTTTCCCGCATGCTCCCCATTATCCGCAAAGTAACGGTGAAGTTAAGCTGGCTGCTGGCTGGCTTATTGATCAGTGCCAGTTAAAAGGTTATCGCATTGGCGGAGCGGCCGTACATCAGCAGCAGGCACTGGTATTAATCAATGCGGAAGAGGCAAGTGCAGAAGATGTTGTCGCATTAGCCCGTGAAATCAGACAGCGTGTGGGGCAAAAATTTAACGTCTGGCTGGAGCCGGAAGTGCGTTTTATTGGCGCTGACGGAGAAAAAAATGCCGTTGAGGTTATTTCATGAAAGATAACAGCGTACCGTTAAAATTAGTTTCTATCCTGGCTGATGGCGAATTCCATTCAGGTGAACAAATTGGCGAAAAGCTCGGTATGAGCCGCGCTGCAATAAACAAACATATCCAGACTTTAAAGGAGTGGGGGCTGGATGTCTTTACCGTGACAGGAAAGGGCTATTGTTTGCCTGCTCCTGTACAGTTACTGGACGAAGCGGAAATTAACCGCAACCTGGAACAACAAGGAGTGACGGTAATACCCGTTATAGACTCCACTAACCAGTATCTGCTGGAACGCATGGCATCGCTAAAAACGGGCGATGCCTGCGTGGCTGAATATCAACAGGCAGGGCGTGGACGCCGTGGCCGTCAATGGTTTTCTCCTTTCGGCGCGAATCTCTATCTCTCAATGTACTGGCGTCTTGAACAGGGGCCAGCTGCGGCAATGGGCTTAAGCCTGGTTATCGGTATTGTCATTGCTGAAGTATTGCAGCGGCTGGGTGCTGAAGGCGTAAGAGTAAAGTGGCCGAACGATCTTTATCTGAACGATCGAAAGCTGGCTGGCATCCTGGTCGAAATGATCGGGAAAACAGGCGATGCCGCACAAATCGTATTTGGCGCAGGCATCAATTTGAAAATGCGTACCCCTGATGCCACGGTAGTAAACCAGGGCTGGATTAACCTGCAAGAGGCGGGTATTGCTATCAACCGCAACGAACTTGTAAGCCTGTTAGTAAATCAATTGCGTCATAGCCTGCGTGATTTCGAACGGGAAGGATTAGCACCTTTTCTTTCTCGCTGGCAGCGGCTGGATAACTTTATTAACAGACCGGTTAAGTTATTGATTGGCGATCGTGAAGTATTGGGCATCGCTCGCGGTATTGATCAACAAGGTGGGTTACTGCTTGAACAGGATGGCGTAACAAAATCCTGGGTAGGCGGCGAAATATCCTTGCGACCACAGAACTGACGGCTTACTTTATCGACAGAGTGCTTCTGAAGATGCGGATAGCCTCTCAGAAGCACTATTCAGCCTTATTTACGTAACCGCACCTGTTCAACAGCGTGGTTAGCACTTTTGCTCAGGATTAGGCTGGCACGCTCACGCGTGGGTAAAATATTTTCCTTCAGGTTACGCCAGTTAATCTCTCTCCATAGTTGGGTTGCGATATTAACGGCTTCTTCTTCAGACAGCTGTGCGTAGTGATGAAAATAAGAGTCGGGATCGGTAAAGGCCCCTTTGCGAAACTTCAGAAACCTGTTGATATACCAGTCTTCCAGCAGCTCTTCAGGCGCATCGACGTAAATAGAAAAATCAACAAAATCAGAAACAAATACGTGATGCGGATCGTGAGGATAATCCATCCCGCTTTGCAGCACGTTTAATCCTTCCAGGATTAAAATATCGGGCTGCTGTACGACTTTATCGCCGTCAGGGATGACATCATAAATCAAGTGAGAATAAACCGGCGCCGTTACTTCAGTTGCCCCCGATTTCAGGTCAGCAACAAAATTGACCAGGCGGTGCATATCATAAGACTGCGGAAAGCCTTTTTTCTTCATCAGGTCGCGTTCTTTTAATACGGCGTTCGGATGAAGAAAACCATCGGTGGTAATTAATTCGACGCGGCGATGTTCAGGCCAGCGGCTTAGCAACGCCTGTAAAACGCGCGCAGTAGTGCTTTTACCTACGGCTACGCTACCTGCAATGCTGATGATATACGGGATCTTTTGCCCGCTGGTACCTAAAAACTGTTCCAGCACTGCCTGACGACGCAAATTAGAATTAATATAGAAATTCAGCAGACGGGACAAAGGCAGATAGATTTCAGCTACCTCTTCCAGTGAAAGATCTTCATTAATGCCTTTCAGACGAGCGATCTCATCCTCTGATAATGTCATCGGAACAGAATCACGCAACGCAGCCCATTGTTGGCGACTGAATGTCAGATACGGGGTGGTAAATGAGGACTCTTTATTACTCATAAGCATGCTTCTGCCAGCAGATATTTACCGAATGGCAACAGGTAAGCATAGCCATCTTCCTGTGCCCTGGAGGTAATTTCAGAAAACAATGCGCAGGAGGTTAACACCAGTAACAGGAGAAAAAGAAGGAAAAAAATGGATTGCTAAAGGTAATCAGAACGATCCTCGCAAATTTGTTATTAACAAGCAGCAGGAAGTAAGGGAGGTTTAGATAAAACTTCAATTCTCCTTCAGGTGATAAACAGGCTATATAATCCAGTGGGTTTAATCGCCACCCATTAATATGTGATGTGTGTCACAAAAGAAAATTTTGCATGCTTTATCTGTAGCGCTGACCATAATCAGGTGGGCAATTTAGCACCACTGAAGAGAAAAAAAGTTATCCGGCAGCCAATATTTTCACGCAAAAGAATAGCGTTATAAGTAAAAATCACGCTTTGATAACCCAGATCCCACAGTAGGAATGGTTGTTTTTTCTTCAAAAAAACGTAAATTTGCGAAGAATTGCACAAATAGTGACCGATAGAACATTTATCGCAATTTTTTTGTTGCATACCGCAGCCGGTCTTCCTAGAATGCGCCTCACTTGATGCCGGCTTAGCTCAGTAGGTAGAGCAACTGACTTGTAATCAGTAGGTCACCAGTTCGATTCCGGTAGCCGGCACCATCAAGTATCAGGTGGGATTCCCGAGCGGCCAAAGGGAGCAGACTGTAAATCTGCCGTCACAGACTTCGAAGGTTCGAATCCTTCTCCCACCACCATATTTAAGCTTTGGCAACAGAGCTAAACCAAACTGAACCGCCTAAAGGTTTTCGGTTTGGAGAAGGTGAAAACCTTCGTTAAGGTTCGAGTCGAGCAGCGCGAGACAACACGCGCAGCGTGGCCCGAAGGGTGAGGAGCGAAGCGACGAGTAATCCTTCTCCCACCACCATATTCAGACTGAGCTCAAGCACAGTCAGAGTCAGCAGGCAACGCAAGTTGGCTCGAAGCTCGAATAATAAGAATCCTTAACTTATTATTCATTTGCTACAGAAAGAACAGGTAGCCGAGTTCCAGGTTGCGGGCATCGTATAATGGCTATTACCTCAGCCTTCCAAGCTGATGATGCGGGTTCGATTCCCGCTGCCCGCTCCAGATGTGCTGATATGGCTCAGTTGGTAGAGCGCACCCTTGGTAAGGGTGAGGTCCCCAGTTCGACTCTGGGTATCAGCACCACTTCTTTATCTCCCTCCCTGATTCTTCCTGTACAAAAAATTCAACAGCACAGGCGATGCCTGGTTGATGTGGTGATATCACCGATTTAACCGTGTCTTAGAGGGACAATCGATGTCTAAAGAAAAATTTGAACGTTCAAAACCGCACGTCAACGTCGGTACTATCGGCCACGTTGACCACGGTAAAACTACCCTGACTGCAGCTATCACTACCGTTCTGGCGAAAACCTACGGCGGTGCAGCGCGTGCATTTGATCAGATCGATAACGCGCCGGAAGAAAAAGCTCGTGGTATCACCATCAACACCTCTCACGTTGAATATGACACCCCGTCTCGCCACTACGCGCACGTTGACTGCCCGGGCCACGCCGACTATGTGAAAAACATGATCACCGGTGCTGCTCAGATGGACGGCGCTATCCTGGTTGTTGCTGCGACTGACGGCCCGATGCCGCAGACCCGTG
>NZ_JBNJSN010000020.1:0-2421 GCF_050113845.1 Pantoea sp. FN0305
CGGGAGCGGTGAGCGGCGAGCTGATGGCGCAGGTGGTGATGAAGCAGCTGTATCCGGGTAAGGAAGTGGATGACCTGACGGAGACGGAAAAGCAGACCATCAGCGCGCTGGGTACGCTGGCGGCGGGTCTGGCGGGTGGGCTGGCAGGCAACAGCACGGCAGCGGCAACCACCGGTGCGCAGGCCGGGAAGAACGCGGTGGAGAATAATACGCTGGGCGCTATGGCTGGCTCAGACCTGGGGTTCTGGTTAGGGAAAACGCCAGACGCAACAGCAGAAGATAAGGCGAAACTGGCTGGCGATATAGCGAAGGGAAATGCGATTGTTTCAGCAGGAGTAGCCAGTACAGTAGGGGTTGGCGCGTTGACGGCAGAACAGGCGGCAATGTGGGCGTTAGGAGCCGGAACGAATGCGGGGATACAATATGCAAACACCGGGGAGGTCAATCCGGTTAACTCTGTTATCGCTGGCTGGGTTAATGTCGTTACTATGGGGCAGGGCTGGAAAGGCACGGTAGGCTGGAATGCTGCGGGGGGAGCCTTAGGCAACGCAATAACAGGGGATGACCCGCTGACAGGGGCAATCATTAACGGAGCAGGTGCGTGGGCTGGATATGGAATTGGTAATTATGTGGCGAAACCTATTGTAAATACAGCCGGTAAGTTGATTACCGGGGGCTGGAATCCTAAATTTAATCCTGATTTACTGAAATATACTGAAGTCAAAGGGCAGTTAGGTATCTCCAAAGAAATGGTACCGAGTCAGATTCCGGGGGCTGCAGGTAATATGGGGGCTTCTATTACGTCAGAAATGACTGGGACTGAACTACAAAAAGTCATTAATGATAAATTTAAGAAAGGAGAGCGCGAATGAAACTATTTATTTCCAGCATCTTCATCATAGCTACTTCCATGATTTCAGGAATTGCAATTGCTGAGTTTTCTTATTTTATATTGCTTACCATTAAATATTTTGCATATGGGAAAGTTGATTTTAGATGGTCAGAAGTTTTAAGAGGCCTAAGGATGGGAGGGGCGGGGGGAGGAATACTGGGTTTTGGTATAGTTTTGTTTCGCTTCCTTGGCATAAAAGGATTTTAAGTAAAGATAAGGGAAAATTTGTTGTTGAGAATAATGCGCTGGGCGCTATGGCTGGCTCAGGTCTTGGGTTCTGGCTGGGTAAAACACCAGATGCCGCGACAGAAGATAAAGCAAAACTGGCTGGTGATATAGCGAAGGGTAATGCAATTGTCTCCGCAGAACTTGCCGGAACCGTGGGATTGGGCGTATTACCGAAAGGGGCGCAGGTAACAGCAGTAATCGGTGGTGGCGCTAATACTGTTATTCAGTATGTGGTAAATGGTGAAGTGAATTATACCGATGCGCTGATAGCCAGCTGAGTTGGCGCGGCCACATCAAATACTGGCCTGTTGGGAACAGTTGGCTGGAATGCAGCAGGTGGAGCCACCTCAAACTATATTAAAGGTGATGATCCCCTGACCGGTGCTATTAGTAGCAGTGCGGGCGCATCTCTCGGCTATGCCGGTGGTAAAATTATTCAAAGACCTTTAGATAAAGTGATTAATCCCAACTGGAAAAACTGGCAATGGGTTGATGTCGGTATGGGTATAAGTAAGCCTCTTCCTTTAAGCCCTGTGCCTGCGGTTACCGGTAATATAGGTGGTTCAGCAATATCTGAAAGTGGAGGTAAAGCTATATCTCAGGGTATAGAGGATTTTAAACGCAAAGGTGATAAAAGGAGTGAAAAAAATAGTGAGCTTTGTAGATTTTTTTTATATCCTGTTTTTAGTGACCACAACCATTGTATGCGTAACAGTGATTGGCCAGGTTGGAATAGCAGTGTTTTTTTACTTTCTGAACGGCGATTTTAAGCTCAGTAGTAAAGAAATATACATTGCTGTTAGAGTAGGTCTGGGAGGCGGATTTGTAGGAGGGATCGGCATTTTTCTCTTATCATACTTTGCACCAAAATCACCGAAACGTTGATATACCTTAAATCCCGGCTAACCGGCCGGGATTATTTTTTATCAGTTAGCTACTGGAGGCGGTCGAGGTGCTAAGCCTGAAGGCAGACTAGCAGGAACAGCTGCGGTAACGCGGTGGCCGGTGCGCAGGCCGGGAAGAACGCGGTTGAGAATAATGCGCTGAAGGTGCCGGAAAACCAAGACCGAGCAAAAGAAATGACTCAGTGTCAGGGAAGAGAGGCTTGCACCGCCGTAGTTGAGAAATACAAGAAGATTAACGCTGAACAGCATGAAAGTGTTGTGAACTGTAGCGGTGCCCAGAACTGCGTCGATAAAGCAAATGAAGTTGGCAGGCTACAGGCTGATTATGCTAATCGCACCAATGAGTTGCTTGAAAAAGCGCGTGCTGAAGGCGGTCTGAGTCAGGCAGATCAGGAT
>NZ_JBNJSN010000021.1:0-1674 GCF_050113845.1 Pantoea sp. FN0305
CGGGATATCGCAAAAACTATTGCAGTATCAAGTCTCAGAGTGAACACGTAATTCATTACGACGTTTTTCTTTGAGCATCAGACTTTTAAATTGAAGAGTTTGATCATGGCTCAGATTGAACGCTGGCGGCAGGCCTAACACATGCAAGTCGAACGGTAACAGGGAGCAGCTTGCTGCTCTGCTGACGAGTGGCGGACGGGTGAGTAATGTCTGGGGATCTGCCCGATGGAGGGGGATAACCACTGGAAACGGTGGCTAATACCGCATAACGTCGCAAGACCAAAGTGGGGGACCTTCGGGCCTCACACCATCGGATGAACCCAGATGGGATTAGCTAGTAGGTGGGGTAACGGCTCACCTAGGCGACGATCCCTAGCTGGTCTGAGAGGATGACCAGCCACACTGGAACTGAGACACGGTCCAGACTCCTACGGGAGGCAGCAGTGGGGAATATTGCACAATGGGCGCAAGCCTGATGCAGCCATGCCGCGTGTATGAAGAAGGCCTTCGGGTTGTAAAGTACTTTCAGCGGGGAGGAAGGGAGCGAGGTTAATAACCTGGTTCATTGACGTTACCCGCAGAAGAAGCACCGGCTAACTCCGTGCCAGCAGCCGCGGTAATACGGAGGGTGCAAGCGTTAATCGGAATTACTGGGCGTAAAGCGCACGCAGGCGGTCTGTCAAGTCGGATGTGAAATCCCCGGGCTCAACCCGGGAACTGCATTCGAAACTGGCAGGCTAGAGTCTTGTAGAGGGGGGTAGAATTCCAGGTGTAGCGGTGAAATGCGTAGAGATCTGGAGGAATACCGGTGGCGAAGGCGGCCCCCTGGACAAAGACTGACGCTCAGGTGCGAAAGCGTGGGGAGCAAACAGGATTAGATACCCTGGTAGTCCACGCCGTAAACGATGTCGACTTGGAGGCTGTGAGCTTGACTCGTGGCTTCCGGAGCTAACGCGTTAAGTCGACCGCCTGGGGAGTACGGCCGCAAGGTTAAAACTCAAATGAATTGACGGGGGCCCGCACAAGCGGTGGAGCATGTGGTTTAATTCGATGCAACGCGAAGAACCTTACCTGGCCTTGACATCCACGGAATTCTGCAGAGATGCGGAAGTGCCTTCGGGAACCGTGAGACAGGTGCTGCATGGCTGTCGTCAGCTCGTGTTGTGAAATGTTGGGTTAAGTCCCGCAACGAGCGCAACCCTTATCCTTTGTTGCCAGCGATTCGGTCGGGAACTCAAGGGAGACTGCCGGTGATAAACCGGAGGAAGGTGGGGATGACGTCAAGTCATCATGGCCCTTACGGCCAGGGCTACACACGTGCTACAATGGCGCATACAAAGAGAAGCGACCTCGCGAGAGCAAGCGGACCTCATAAAGTGCGTCGTAGTCCGGATCGGAGTCTGCAACTCGACTCCGTGAAGTCGGAATCGCTAGTAATCGTGGATCAGAATGCCACGGTGAATACGTTCCCGGGCCTTGTACACACCGCCCGTCACACCATGGGAGTGGGTTGCAAAAGAAGTAGGTAGCTTAACCTTCGGGAGGGCGCTTACCACTTTGTGATTCATGACTGGGGTGAAGTCGTAACAAGGTAACCGTAGGGGAACCTGCGGTTGGATCACCTCCTTACCATGCTGAATCCCGCCCGTGAAGTGCTCACACAGATTGTCTGAT
>NZ_JBNJSN010000022.1:0-1589 GCF_050113845.1 Pantoea sp. FN0305
ACGGTGCTGAAGCAACAAATGCCCTGCTTCCAGGAAAAGCCTCTAAGCATCAGGTAACAACGAATCGTACCCCAAACCGACACAGGTGGTCAGGTAGAGAATACCAAGGCGCTTGAGAGAACTCGGGTGAAGGAACTAGGCAAAATGGTGCCGTAACTTCGGGAGAAGGCACGCTGGCGCGTAGGTGGAGGGACCTGCTCCCCGAGCCGAAGCCAGTCGAAGATACCAGCTGGCTGCAACTGTTTATTAAAAACACAGCACTGTGCAAACACGAAAGTGGACGTATACGGTGTGACGCCTGCCCGGTGCCGGAAGGTTAATTGATGGGGTTAAGGGCAACCTGAAGCTCCTGATCGAAGCCCCGGTAAACGGCGGCCGTAACTATAACGGTCCTAAGGTAGCGAAATTCCTTGTCGGGTAAGTTCCGACCTGCACGAATGGCGTAATGATGGCCAGGCTGTCTCCACCCGAGACTCAGTGAAATTGAACTCGCTGTGAAGATGCAGTGTACCCGCGGCAAGACGGAAAGACCCCGTGAACCTTTACTACAGCTTGACACTGAACATTGAGCCTTGATGTGCAGGATAGGTGGGAGGCAGTGAAGTGCGGACGCCAGTTCGCACGGAGCCATCCTTGAAATACCACCCTTTAATGTTTGATGTTCTAACCTGGCGCCGTAATCCGGCGTGGGGACAGTGTCTGGTGGGTAGTTTGACTGGGGCGGTCTCCTCCCAAAGTGTAACGGAGGAGTACGAAGGTCAGCTAATCACGGTCGGACATCGTGAGGTTAGTGCAATGGCATAAGCTGGCTTGACTGCGAGAGTGACGGTTCGAGCAGGTGCGAAAGCAGGTCATAGTGATCCGGTGGTTCTGAATGGAAGGGCCATCGCTCAACGGATAAAAGGTACTCCGGGGATAACAGGCTGATACCGCCCAAGAGTTCATATCGACGGCGGTGTTTGGCACCTCGATGTCGGCTCATCACATCCTGGGGCTGAAGTAGGTCCCAAGGGTATGGCTGTTCGCCATTTAAAGTGGTACGCGAGCTGGGTTTAGAACGTCGTGAGACAGTTCGGTCCCTATCTGCCGTGGGCGCTGGAAGACTGAGAGGGGTTGCTCCTAGTACGAGAGGACCGGAGTGAACGCACCGCTGGTGTTCGGGTTGTCATGCCAATGGCACTGCCCGGTAGCTAAGTGCGGAAGAGATAAGTGCTGAAAGCATCTAAGCACGAAACTTGCCTCGAGATGAGTCTTCCCTGGGGCCCTGAGCCCCCTGAAGGGACGTTGAAGACGACGACGTTGATAGGCCGGGTGTGTAAGCGCAGCGATGCGTTGAGCTAACCGGTACTAATGACCCGTGAGGCTTAACCTTACAACGCCGGAAGCGTTTTGGGGAATTGAGAATTTTCAGTGTTGTTGACGGATACGCGTGCGTGGCCCCTGCGGGCGGCGTGCGGAAACAGAATTTGCCTGGCGGCGAGAGCGCGGTGGTCCCACCTGACCCCATGCCGAACTCAGAAGTGAAACGCCGCAGCGCCGATGGTAGTGTGGGGCCTCCCCATGCGAGAGTAGGGAACTGCCAGGCATCA
>NZ_JBNJSN010000023.1:0-1295 GCF_050113845.1 Pantoea sp. FN0305
TTGGTTTGGGAGAAGCAAAGTATGTGGTAAGTCGGGGCGCTAACGCGAATGGCTCATGGGCCATCTGGTCAGATGGGGCGATAGAACTTTTCGGCGTCAGTCCTACGATTGTTGATGGACTGTCAACTGTGACCTATCCGATCACTTTGCCCGCTTCATCGCCTTATATCACCACGGCTGAGCGAATATCTTCGGATAACAACGGTAGCGGCAATACCGTGCATGTTTCTTCTGTCATTGATACTTCGGTTACAAAATCCGGGTTTAAAGCCCGCTGTCAGAACTACAGCGGGGCACCGTCCTCAAGCACTTTTGTATGGAGAGTTTACTATGCGCCTATTTAATCCTGTGACTATGACCGAAGCCCTGCCCGGCTTCCATGATGTAACTGGTGCCATAAAGCTACCGGACAGCCACTGGTTTTTTACTAACAGGGAAATACCAGAAGGAAAACAGCTCACCGTGGATAATAACGGCGAGCCTGTTCTGATTGATATTATTCAGGCGGAGCAGGCCAGTTAATATCTGGCGCGTCCGACAGGTCAACAGCCTGCAACTGCTGCACATAGCGCATCCAGTCAGTCAGGGTTGCCCTGTCCTCATCGGTAATGATGCCAAGCAGCAACTGCGTCTGCCATGCCTGGGTGATGCTGTTCGCCTCACCCAGAAGCGTGGCTTTTCGCCTTTCAGCCTGCTGCTGCAGTTCTGCGGCCGTAGGCGGTGGGATATTAATCCAGGCTGGCTTGCCTGACTCATCGGCACCCAGCATTAAGCCTGCCGGTGCCGGTTGTGTGTATTTTCCCCAGTCATCATTGCTGATTTCCACCGCGTCAGCGGGCCAGCCAATCCCGGCAATATATTTTTCTTTATCCGTATCGTTATAAAACCATAAAGATGTGGCACTGAAATAAATAGCCATTAATACCCCACTGCAAACCATGAAAAAGTAACGGGTACTGTATTGGTATTTGGGGCATAACCTGCGTTGCCACCATATACCGCAATAAGCAGCCCGCCAGCGCTGCGTGAAACGCACTGACCAAAGGCGTACACGCTTGTCGCTTCTTCCACACCAATCGGCCCGGCAGCGATACAGGCATTAGGAAACGCCACAGGAAAGGTGACGGATTTTGTGTATTCGGTTGCGGCAATCGTGCTGTTACCCGCCTTCAGAATCAGACCTCCCGGCAACTGGTAGCTAAGCGGATTGCCTTTCGTGAAAGCGAATGCAGACATATCAGGAATCTGATTGCTGCCTGTTCCAACCTCTCTTTTTGCCGCTTCGCTTAAACCAA
>NZ_JBNJSN010000024.1:0-1085 GCF_050113845.1 Pantoea sp. FN0305
GCCAGCGTGCCTTCTCCCGAAGTTACGGCACCATTTTGCCTAGTTCCTTCACCCGAGTTCTCTCAAGCGCCTTGGTATTCTCTACCTGACCACCTGTGTCGGTTTGGGGTACGATTCGTTGTTACCTGATGCTTAGAGGCTTTTCCTGGAAGCAGGGCATTTGTTGCTTCAGCACCGTGGTGCCTCGTCGTCACGCCTCAGCCTTGACCTTCCGGATTTGCCTGGAAAGTCAGCCTACACGCTTAAACCGGGACAACCGTCGCCCGGCCAACATAGCCTTCTCCGTCCCCCCTTCGCAGTAACACCGAGTACGGGAATATTAACCCGTTTCCCATCGACTACGCCTTTCGGCCTCGCCTTAGGGGTCGACTCACCCTGCCCCGATTAACGTTGGACAGGAACCCTTGGTCTTCCGGCGAGCGGGCTTTTCACCCGCTTTATCGTTACTTATGTCAGCATTCGCACTTCTGATACCTCCAGCAGACCTCACAGTCCACCTTCAGCGGCTTACAGAACGCTCCCCTACCCAACAACACACAGTGTTGCTGCCGCAGCTTCGGTGCATGGTTTAGCCCCGTTACATCTTCCGCGCAGGCCGACTCGACCAGTGAGCTATTACGCTTTCTTTAAATGATGGCTGCTTCTAAGCCAACATCCTGGCTGTCTGGGCCTTCCCACATCGTTTCCCACTTAACCATGACTTTGGGACCTTAGCTGGCGGTCTGGGTTGTTTCCCTCTTCACGACGGACGTTAGCACCCGCCGTGTGTCTCCCGTGATAACATTCTCCGGTATTCGCAGTTTGCATCGGGTTGGTAAGCCGGGATGGCCCCCTAGCCGAAACAGTGCTCTACCCCCGGAGATGAATTCACGAGGCGCTACCTAAATAGCTTTCGGGGAGAACCAGCTATCTCCCGGTTTGATTGGCCTTTCACCCCCAGCCACAGGTCATCCGCTAATTTTTCAACATTAGTCGGTTCGGTCCTCCAGTTAGTGTTACCCAACCTTCAACCTGCCCATGGCTAGATCACCGGGTTTCGGGTCTATACCCTGCAACTTAACGCCCGGTTAAGACTCGGTTTCCCT
>NZ_JBNJSN010000025.1:0-948 GCF_050113845.1 Pantoea sp. FN0305
CACTACGCGCACGTTGACTGCCCGGGCCACGCCGACTATGTGAAAAACATGATCACCGGTGCTGCTCAGATGGACGGCGCTATCCTGGTTGTTGCTGCGACTGACGGCCCGATGCCGCAGACCCGTGAGCACATCCTGCTGGGTCGTCAGGTTGGCGTTCCTTACATCATCGTGTTCCTGAACAAATGTGACATGGTTGATGATGAAGAGCTGCTGGAACTGGTTGAAATGGAAGTTCGTGACCTGCTGTCACAGTATGACTTCCCGGGCGACGACACTCCGATCGTTCGCGGTTCCGCGCTGAAAGCGCTGGAAGGCGAAGCAGAGTGGGAAGAGAAAATCATCGAGCTGGCTGGTCACCTGGATTCTTACATCCCTGACCCGCAGCGCGCTATCGATCTGCCGTTCCTGCTGCCGATCGAAGACGTATTCTCAATCTCTGGCCGTGGTACCGTTGTTACCGGTCGTGTTGAGCGTGGCGTGATCAAAGTTGGTGAAGAAGTTGAAATCGTTGGTATCAAAGATACGGCGAAATCTACCTGTACCGGCGTTGAAATGTTCCGCAAACTGCTGGATCAGGGTCAGGCTGGTGAGAACGTTGGTGTTCTGCTGCGTGGTATCAAGCGTGAAGAGATCGAGCGTGGCCAGGTTCTGGCTAAGCCGGGCTCCATCAAGCCGCACACCACCTTTGAATCAGAAGTTTACGTTCTGTCCAAAGACGAAGGCGGCCGTCACACTCCGTTCTTCAAAGGCTACCGTCCTCAGTTCTACTTCCGTACTACTGACGTGACTGGTTCCGTTGAACTGCCGGAAGGCGTTGAGATGGTAATGCCGGGCGACAACATCAAAATGGTTGTTACCCTGATCCACCCGATCGCGATGGACGACGGTCTGCGTTTCGCAATCCGTGAAGGCGGCCGTACCGTAGGCGCGGGCGTTGTTGCTAAA
>NZ_JBNJSN010000026.1:0-730 GCF_050113845.1 Pantoea sp. FN0305
TTGCTCTTTAACAATCCGGAAACAAGCTGAAAATTGAAAACGGAACAACTTTATGAGTTGTTCACGATTCTCTCAATTCTCGCACTCACAGGTGTCGCAAGACGCTTGCGGGTTGTGAGGTTAAGCGAATAAGCGTACACGGTGGATGCCCTGGCAGTCAGAGGCGATGAAGGGCGTGCTAATCTGCGATAAGCGCCGGTAAGGTGATATGAACCGCTATTAACCGGCGATACCCGAATGGGGAAACCCAGTGCAATCCGTTGCACTATCATGCCATGAATACATAGTGGCATGAGGCGAACCGGGGGAACTGAAACATCTAAGTACCCCGAGGAAAAGAAATCAACCGAGATTCCCTGAGTAGCGGCGAGCGAACGGGGAACAGCCCAGAGCCTGAATCAGCATGTGTGTCAGTGGAAGCGTCTGGAAAGGCGCACGGTACAGGGTGACAGTCCCGTACACGAAGATGCATGTGCTGTGAGCTCGATGAGTAGGGCGGGACACGTGGTATCCTGTCTGAATATGGGGGGACCATCCTCCAAGGCTAAATACTCCTGACTGACCGATAGTGAACCAGTACCGTGAGGGAAAGGCGAAAAGAACCCCGGCGAGGGGAGTGAAACAGAACCTGAAACCGTGTACGTACAAGCAGTGGGAGCCTACTAGTTGGGTGACTGCGTACCTTTTGTATAATGGGTCAGCGACTTATATTCTGTAGCAAGGTTAACCG